>NZ_OZ243970.1:3175500-3892500 GCF_965214665.1 Neolewinella sp.
CCTCCACCGCGAAGGCACCCAAGTGCAGACTGGTAACAGTATCTCCAGTTTTGAACACCTCGCGGGTGGCGTAGGTGCCGCCGGCAGAATCCGGGCCTATATAGCGTTCTACTTGATGTTCGTAGATATTAATGATCCAGTACTCTTCGATCCCGGCAACAGCGTAATTAAGCTTCTTTACGCTGCGGTCAGTAGCAAGGGTACTATCGGCTACTTCCACGACAAGTAAAATATCTGCCGGACGGGGGTGTTGCGTATACGCCTCCAACGGTCCCTTTGCTACGTGTAGGTCTGGCTCGGGCTCCGAATCATCGATCAAGGTAATAGGATCCTGTACCCCTATGGTGTACCTATCTTCAGGAAGTCGGCGATTAAATACTCGATTAATTTTTTTCACGGCCTTACCGTGAGAGACGCCAATCGGCATTTTAGGTACAAGTTTGCCAAAGAGTAATTCTACCTTATCGTTCTCCGTAAGTACGCCCGCCTTTATGGCTGCATGGTACCTTTCTAGCGACCAGTAGAAATCTGGTAGCCTAGCCATAGTTTCTGCCTCTGAGATGATGCGTGTCATGGGAACGTAGCTTGGGTTAAAAATAAGGACTTTGGTGGCAAACTACTTCCATGATCAAGTCGGCAGACGAACTTTTGCTTCCGCTATGGCGGAAGTAAAAGGATTCGGCTGACGACGGTTACCTTACCCCCATGTCCCCTTTCCCCAAACTAGGCATCCTCGGCGGCGGCCAGCTCGGTAAGATGCTCTGCCAGGCAGCCGCGCCCTGGCACCTGCCCACCTACGTACTGGATAGCTCCGAAGAGGCTCCGGCCGCCCCATATGCTACGGTCTTTCAAAAAGGCAGCTTCCGCGACTACGACGACGTGATGGCCTTCGCCCGCGGCCTCGACGTAGTCACCATCGAGATCGAGCACATCGACACCCGGGCCCTGCACGAGCTGGAACAGTCGGGGGTGAAGGTCTACCCCCAGCCCCACCTGGTGGATCTCATCAAGGACAAGGGTTTACAGAAACAGTTCTACGCCGATCACGGCATCGCTACCACCGACTTCCAGCTCTTCGACACCAAGAAGGAGGTCATTCGGGCGGTGAACGCAGGTGCGGTGAAGCCCCCCTTCGTGCAAAAATCACGGACCGGCGGCTACGACGGACAGGGCGTCAGCATCATCCGCTACCGCGAGGAAGTAGAGGATAACCTCCTAGAAGGAGCCTGCCTCATCGAGACGCTCGCCGACATCGACAAGGAGCTGGCCGTCATCGTGGCCCGCTCCCCCTCCGGCGAGGTGAAGGTGTTTAACACCGTAGAAATGGAGTTTCATCCCACCGCCAATCTGGTCGAGTTCCTGGTCTGCCCCGCCGCTCTGGATGGCGACACCGACGGCCGCGCCACCAAACTGGCCGTCGAGGTCGTACAGCAGATGGAAATCGTGGGCCTACTCGCCGTCGAGCTCTTCCTCACTAAGTCGGGCGAGATGCTGGTCAATGAGGTAGCGCCCCGCCCACACAATAGCGGTCACCACACCATCGAGGCCTGCGCTACGAGCCAGTACGAGCAGCACCTGCGGGCTATTCTTGACTTGCCCCTCGGTGATCCTGCGCTCCTGCGCCCCGCCGCCATGGTCAATTTACTCGGCGCGGAGGAAAATAGTGGCCCTACGCAGTACGAGGGGTTGCACGAGGCACTGGCCATTCCTGAGGTACACCCCCACCTATACGGGAAGGCGGAGACGCGGCCGTTTCGGAAGATGGGGCACGTGACTGCGCTGGGGGATACGGTGCAAATCGCGCGGGAGCGGGCTGCTGCTGCTCGGGATGTGCTGCGGGTGGTTGCGAATCACTGAGGTTGGGTGTTCGCGCTCGGCAACGTCGTCCGCCGAATCCTTTTCCTTCTGCTGGGGCGAAAGGAAAAGTTCGTCTGCCGACTTAGAATTTCTGGTGAAGTCGGCGGACGAGCTTTTCGTAGCGCTTAGGGCGCTACGAAAAGGACTCGGCAGACGACCACGCATAAACAGTGGTTACCGCCAGCCACCCCCCAGAGCCTGGTACAAATCCACCACCGCACCCAGTTGCTCCCGCTTCGTCTCGATCAGCTCCGTACGCGCCTCCAACGCATCGCGCTGTGTCAGCAACACCTCCATGTAATCGGCGCGGGCCGACTGGTACAGCTTGTTGGAGATCTCGATCGACTCGTTCAGGTCAGCCACCTGCTCCTGCTTGGCTTGGTAGGTCTGCTGCAGGTTGTCGATGTTGGATACCTGAGTGGCGACCTCCTGGTAAGCGCGCAGCACCGACTGTTCGTAGTCAAAGGCGACCTCCACCTGGCGGGCACTGGCGTTCTGGTAGGTGGCGATGATGGCGTTACGGTTCACTAGGGGGGCGGCGGCGTCACCGGCCAGGGAGAGCAGGAGAGACTCCGGGGCGGTCAGTAAGTACTTCAGGTTGAAGGACTGGAAGCCCAGGCCGGCACGGATGCCGAAGGAGGGCAGGAAGTTGGCGCGGGCCGACTGGATGTCGAGCCCCGCCGCGGCCAGTTCGTATTCCGCCTGCCGGATGTCGGGGCGGTTGGTGAGGAGCTGCGAGGGAATACCGGTCTGCACCAGCGGGGGCTGGAGGTCCAGGAAGTTTTCCGAGCGGCGGGCAATGGGCTGGGGGGCCCGGCCGAGCAGGAAGTTCAGGCGGTTCTCGGTGGCGGCGATCTCTTGCTGGATGGCAAAGGTCTCGCTGCGGTTGCCCTGGATCTCGGCCTCAAAGCGGCGTACGGCCAGGGAGTTGGAGCGGCCCGCCTGCTGGAGTAGGTTGACTACCCGCAGCGCATCTTCCTGGATGGCCAGCATATTCTGCAGGTTCTGGAGGCGGGTATCGAGGGCGAGGAGCTCGTAGTAGGAGTTGGCGACCTCGGCGACCACCTGGGTGGTCATGAAGTTGCGGCCCTCTACGGTGGCCAAGTACTCCATCACGGCGGCCTTGCGGGCGTTGCGCAGCTTGTTCCAGACGTCGAGCTCCCAACTGGCGTAGAGTCCGAGCTGGATGTTGGTCAGGAACTCTGGAAAGGCTCGCTCCTCGTTGAGCGAGATGTTCTCCTCCAGGGCCCCCATGCGGGTGTAGCGGCCTACCTTTTCTACCTCGGTGCCTACGCCGGTACTGACGAAGGGCAGGTACTCGCCCCGCCGTGCCTGGATCTCGTTGCGCGCTATACTGATGCGTTGCACCAGGATGTTGAGCTCCTTGTTGTTGACCAGGGCGGTATCGACGAGCTGCAGCAAGTAGGGGTCGTCGAAGAACTGCGTCACCAGCTGCGCGGCATCTATCCCGACCGTGTCCCGGCCAGTAGTGGCCGGAAAGGTCTGGGGCAGGGCCGTACTCGGCGTACGCGTAGCGATCTGGGGCACGGAGCAGGCGGTCTGTAGCAGTAGCAGCGCCAGACCCGCCAGTAACCCCGGCAAACACTTACAGGATATCAGTTTCATTGTACTTGTATTCTTCCGTCAGGGGACTAAAACGTTCGTCCTGGATCAGTTTTTTCCCCTCACCGAGCTTGGCGAAGAGGTAGTAGAGTCCGGGGATCAGGAGCACGCCAAACAGCGTACCGAATAGCATACCCCCGAGGGCGGAGGTACCGATGGTACGGTTACCGATGGCACCGGCACCGGTTGCAAAGACCAGCGGAATCAGACCGGCCACGAAGGCAAAGGAGGTCATCAGGATGGGCCGGAAGCGCGCCCGGGCGCCCTCAATGGCCGCATCGCGTACCGACATCCCCTGCTGGGTCTTCTGCACCGCGAATTCCACGATTAGTACCGCGTTCTTACCCAGCAGACCCACCAGCATGACGAGTCCGACCTGGGCGTAGATGTCGTTGGCCAGCCCCAGCAACTTCAGCAGCAGGAAGGAGCCGAAGATGCCCACCGGCAGCGACAGCAGCACCACGAAGGGCAGCAGGAAGCTCTCGTACTGGGCGGCCAGCACCATATACACGAAGATCACGACGATGCCGAAGATCACGATGGCCTCGTTGCCGCGCCGCGCCTCATCGAAGCTCAGACCCTCCCAGGCAATGTCGTAGCCCTGGGGCAGGGTCTCCTTGGCTACCTCGGCGACGGCCTTGATGGCGTCGTCGGTGGTGTAGCCCGGAGCGGCTTGTCCCCGGATGGTAGCCGAGTTGTACAGGTTGTAGCGGGTGATCTCGTTGGGGCCCTGCTGCTTCTTCATCGTCATGAAGGCGGAGTAGGGGACCATTTCGCCCTCCTCGTTCTTCACGTAGTAGTTCAGGATGTCGCTGGGGTAGCGGCGGTACTGCGGACCGGCCTGGGTATAGACCTTGAAGAAGTTGTTGAAGCGGATGAAGCCCTGCTCGTAAGTACTACCGATGAGGATGTTCAGGTTCTCCATCGCCTTACCGATCGAGACGCCCTTCTGCATCGCCAGCTGGTTGTTGATCTCCAGCTCGTACTGGGGGTAGTTGGCGGCGTAGAAGGTGAATAGACCGTCCAGCTCCTTACGCTTACCCAGCTCCTCCATGAAGTTCTGGTTGATACGGTCGAATTCGTGGTAATCCGTGCCGTTGGTCTTATCCAGTAGGCGGAGGGCCAGACCGTCGGCGGCACCGTAACCGGGTACGGCCGGGGGCTCGAAGTATTCGATCACGGCACCGAAGTCCTTGGTGTGCTCCTCCAACTCCTCGATGATCTCGCGGACCGACTGCGTACGCTCGCCCCACCCCTTCAGGTTGATCAAACAGGTACCGGCGTTGGAGCCCCGGCCCTCGGTCAGGATCTCGTAGCCGGCCAGCGAGGATACGGAGGCCACACCGTCTACCTCCTCGGCCACGGCCTGTAGCTCCTGGGCGACCTTATTCGTTGCCTCCAGGGTGCTACCCGGAGGGGTCTGGATGATGGCGTAGATCATGCCCTGGTCCTCGCCGGGAATGAAGCCCGCCGGCAGCGTCTCACTGACCAGGAAGGTACCAATGCAGAAGGCCGCTAGTAGTAGGATCGTCACCAGCCGGCGGGCTACTACCGCACTCAGCACCTGCGTGTACCGCCCCGTGAGCCGTTCGAACCAGTTGTTGAAGCCGTCCAGTACGTAGGTCAGGGGTGATTTGCGCTTTTCCTTGCCGTGATCGTTGCGCAGGATCATTGCGCACAGTACCGGTGTCAGCGTCAGGGCCACTACGCCCGAGATCACGATCGACGAGGCCATCGTGATCGAGAACTGCCGGTAGAACACGCCCACCGGACCGCTCATGAAGGCCACTGGGATGAATACCGAGGTCATCATCAGGGTGATGGCCACGATAGCCCCACCAATTTCGCCTAGCACCTCCTTGGAAGCCTCGAAGGGCGGGAGGTGCTGCTCGTGCATCTTCACGTGTACCGCCTCGACGACCACGATGGCGTTGTCCACCACGATACCGATGGCCAGTACCAGGGCGAAGAGGGTGATCAGGTTGATGCTCAGGCCGAACAGCTGCATGACGAAGAAGGCGCCGATCAGCGAGATCGGCACGGCCAGGGTAGGAATGAGCGTCGAGCGCCAGTCGCCCAGGAAGACGAACACCACCAGGGCCACCAGCACGAAGGCCTCGCCCAGGGTGTGCACGACCTTTTCGATGGAGGCGTCCAGGAAGGTCGACACGTCGTAGTTGATCTCGTACTCGGTGCCGGGGGGGAAGCTGGGCTGCAGCTCGGCCATTTTTTCCTTCACCTCGTCGATCACGTCCGTGGCGTTGCTGCCGTAGGTCTGCTTGAGCACGATGGCGGCCGAGGGGTGACCGTCCTTGTTGGAGTAGATGTCCAGGAACTCGCTGCCGAGGTTGATGTCGGCTACGTCCTTGAGGCGCAGGGCCTGTCCGTCGGCGTTGGCGCGGATGATGATGTCGCCGTACTCCTCCTCCTTATTGTAGCGGCCCTTGTAGACCAGCACGTACTCCAGCGACTGGGCCTCGATGCCCGAGCTGCGGCCCAGGCGACCGGGGCGGCCGATCACGCTCTGCTCGTCGATGGCCTCCATGATCTCCTCGGTGGAGACCGCGTAGGCCCGCATCCGGTCCGGCTTGAGCCAGATGCGCATGGCGTACTGCCGGCTACCCAGGATCTGGGCCGTGGCGATGCCGTTGATGCGCTGGATTTCCGGGATGATGTTGATGTTGGCATAGTTGTACAGGAACTTCTCGTCCGCGTTCTCGTCGGTACTGAAGAGGTTCACGTACATCAGCATACTGGGCTGTACGCGCGAGACCACGACGCCCTCGAGTTGTACCAGGGCCGGTAGGCGGTTCATGACCTGGTCGACGCGGTTTTTCACGTTGACCACCGCGTCGCTGACGTCGGTGCCCAGCTCGAAGATGATCTGGATGGTAGCCTCACCGGCACTCGTGGCATCGCTGACGATGTACTTCATGCCCGGCACACCGTTGATGCTGCGCTCCAGGGGGATGAGGGTGGACTGCACCAGCACGTCCGCACTGGCCCCCGGGTAGGCCATGGTGATGAGCACCCGCGGGGGGGCAATCTCCGGAAACTGGGAGATCGGCAGGGCCTTGATGGCCAGAAAACCGATCAGTACGATGAAGAGCGAGAACACGATCGCCAGGACCGGTCGCTTGATGAAGCTTTGGAACATGGGTGATGTCTTTTGGGGGGGGTGGGTACCTATTCGGCGTGCAGGTCCAGGGCGGCGATGACCTCCTGCGGCTCGTGGAAGTTGACGGCGATCTCCTCCCCGTCGTGTACGCGCCGCAGGCCTTCTAGCAGGATGCGGTCGGTGGGTTCCAGGCCCGAGCTGACCAGGTAGAGATGGGGCAGCTCCTCGGCCACCACGATGGCCCGCTGCTCCAGTTGGTTCTCCTCGTTGACTACGTAGACGTACTTCTTGTCCAGGATCTCGAAGGTGGCCTTCTGGGGGATCACCAGGGCCTGGGCGTAGTCGGCCGGCATCAGGATGCTACCCGTCTCCCCGTGCCGTAGCAGCCGCTGGGGATTCGGGAAGGTGGCGCGGAACTCGATGTTACCCGTCTCGTGGTCGAACTCGCCCTCGATGGTCTCCACCACGCCCTCCTGGTCGAACACCTGTCCGTTGGCCAGGCGCAGCTGTACGTGCTGCTTGTCCTTGCGGTCAGTGTCCGACATGTAGTTGAGGTACTCGGCCTCCGGTACGTTGAAGTACACCCACATCTTGCTGTTGTCGGAGAGCGTCGTGAGCAGTTCGCCCTCGTCGAGCAGGCTACCCTCCCGGGCCTCCAGGTGGTCCATAATACCGGCAAAGGGAGCGCGGATATTGGTAAAGTCGAGGTGGGTACTGGCCAGGCTCACCTGCGCCTGGGCCTTATCCAGGTTGGCCTTGGCCATGGCGAGCTCGTTCTGGGAGACGACGTTCTCGTCGGCCAGCAGCTTCGTGTTATTGTACTCGATGTTGGCCACTTCGGCCTCGGCCTCGGTGACCTGCAGTTCGGCCTCATACACATTGGGCAGAATCTGGAACATCCGCTGACCCTGGGTCACGGTCTGTCCCTCGTCCACGAAAATATGCTGTAGGTAGCCCCGCTCCAGGGCCCGCAGCTCGATGTGTCGGCTGGCGTGAATTTGGCCCACGTACTCGCGGGTCACGGTCATATCCTGGATCAGGGGGGTACTAACTTCTAGTTTGGGGAGTTCCTCGTGGTGCTCCTCTTCCGCGCCGTGGCAGCCGATGAGTAGGGACAGCACGGGCAGGCAGAGCCAGGCAAGCTTGCGCATAAGTAGTAACATTTGGTAGATGGGGGGGAAAGGTGGAGGGGGTAGGGGGTACGGGGTACCGGGATGCGGGCGGGGCCGCAGGTGCGGGGGGCTACGCGAGCTCACTCCCGGACACAACAAGACCAGGGCTCCTAGATCAGGAACGCCTGGTGCAGAATAACCTTAGAAAGAGTAGTAGCGCAGAACTCCAGCGGGCGTACCGTACTGGTAGGCGGTCGCGCGAAGAGCGTAGCGTTACCCGCCAGAAAGCCAGTAGCATGCACCCCACCCGGCAGGGACGTGGGTAAGCTACCGGATTCGGCCTCTACTTCACGCTCCGGTCCGGTCTTTGCTTCGACGATCGGCATGGGCCGTCCCACGGGTTGTTCGTAGGGTTGCATCACCACCTGGTGGTCGGCGGAGATGGTCGTGGCCGTAGCTCCACAACTAGCCTGCTCCCCGCGCACCGCGAAGCCCGATAGAAGGGCAAGGATCAGATATACTAGCATGGGCCGCGTACTGCGAAATACTGCGCAAAAGTAGGGTCACTGTTTGGATCCGTACAATACGGTGGAGAGAATAATTTTTATGATCGTCGGCCGGTTCGACCTTAGCTTGCACCTGCGGCCCCGCCCGCCTCCCCGCCCTACCTTTACCCCTTACCTCCCTAACTCCTTAACCCCTTCCCCCTGGAAACCACCGAACTCCTCAAACGCGTCCGCCGCATCGAGATCAAGACCAAGGGCCTGAGCCGGCAGATCTTTTCCGGCGAGTACCACTCGGCCTTTAAGGGGCGGGGCATGTCGTTCTCGGAAGTACGGGGCTACCAGTACGGCGACGACGTGCGCAACATCGACTGGAACGTGACGGCCCGCTCGGGGGAGCCCTACGTGAAGGTCTTCGAGGAGGAGCGCGAGCTGACCGTGATGCTGCTGGTGGACATCTCCAAGTCAAGCTTTTTTGGTACCGTAAAGCAACCCAAGAACGAGCTCATCACCGAGATCTGCGCCGTGCTGGCCTTCTCCGCCGCCCAAAACAACGACAAGGTGGGCCTATTGCTATTCAGCGACCGGGTGGAGAAGTTCCTGCCGCCGAAGAAGGGGCGGGGGCACATCCTGCGCATCATTCGCGAGCTGCTGGATACCCGTCCGGAGGGCAGCGGCACCGACATCGGCATGGCGCTGACCTACTTCACCAACATGGTCAAAAAGCGCAGCATCTGCTTCCTCCTTAGCGACTACCTGGCCACCGACTACGAGCGCCCCCTGCGCCTGGCCGCCCGCCGCCACGACCTGGTGGGGCTGCACCTCTACGACCCCCGCGAGCGCGAGCTGCCCGCCGTGGGCCTACTGCGCGCCAAGGACGCCGAGACCGGCAAAACCCAGTGGATCGATACGGATAGTGCGCGGGTACGGGAGCGGTATGCGGGCTGGTACGAGGAGAATATGGTGTACTTCGCCAGTGCCTTTCGGCAGAGTGGGGCGGATACCCTGAGTGTGGAGACTACGGAGGATTATGTGCGGGAGTTGTTGCGGTTTTTTAAGGGGCGTGGGTGAGGGAAATTTCCTTTTGTTGAGTAGATCAGGAAGTTTAAACTGAGTAAATAGGGGAGTTTCGTACATTGGTGTATGATCATTCCAAGATTACTCACCACTCATTTAGCGGAACTGGGGAAGTACTATCCGGTCATCAGTCTCACCGGGCCGCGACAGGCAGGAAAGACAACCTTGCTCAGCGAGCTCTATCCTGGCTATCGCTATGTATCCCTTGAGGAGCTGGATGTTCGGGAGGAGGCGCTGCGTGACCCGCGCTCGTTTTTAGAGAAGTACGACCGGCGTGTCATTTTCGACGAGGCACAACGGGTTCCGGTCCTGTTTAATTACCTGCAGGGGGTAGTTGACGCCGACCGCGAGCCGGGGCGCTTCATTTTGTCGGGCTCACAAAATTTTTTGCTCCACAAAAGCATCACGCAGTCGCTGGCCGGCCGGGTGGGTATCGCGCGTCTATTTCCACTCGATTGCAGCGAGCTGAAGAATGCCGGCCTGCTACCTACTTCACCGGGCGAGGCCATACTAAAGGGGTTCTATCCTAATTCTTGTACCACCGGTGTGCCCCCCCGCTACTTCTATCCCGACTACATTTCCAGCTATCTGGAACGGGACGTGCCGGACTTCATCAACCCAAGCAACCTGGCTACTTTTCTGCAGTTTTTACGAGTCTGTGCCCATTACGCGGGGCAGCTCACCAATCTCAGCCTCATGGCGACGATGACCGGTGTAAGTGTCAAGACCGTGAATGCGTGGCTGTCGATCCTGGAAATGAGCTATATCGTTTTTCGGGTCGGACCTTACTTCAAAAATTTCGGAAAGCGACTTACCAAAGCACCCAAACTGTATTTCTACGATACCGGTCTGCTCTGTCACCTCTTGGGTATTCGATCGGTCGACGAGCTCAAACAGAGCAAGGAGTATGGCGCAACGTTCGAAAACCTTATCCTCGCCGACCGGATGAAGTCACTCTACCACTCTGGCGAAAAACCGCAACTGTACTTCTTTCGCGACCAGCACGGGGTAGAGGCCGATCTACTGGAGGGCAGCGCCACTCGCCTTTCCCTGACGGAGATAAAATCCGGTAAAACCTACAGCAGTCAGTGGGACACCAATATCCGTAAGATCGGCGCACTCAGCGACGTACCGGTGACTTACCGGGTGGTCTATGGTGGGGAGGAGGAAATGCGGGTGGGGGAGACTGAGGTGGTGCCTTGGTACGGCTCTGGGGGTGAGCGTCGATGACCTATTTTCCACGTTCTTCCCGGCGGCGAGTGTGCAGCGCGACACGTCGAGAGAGTGAAGAACACTCAACTGCACCACTATAATTTCCTGCAACTCCGCCTGCGAGGGCTCCCGGCCAGAATACAAATGTTGGTTGATGACCCGCTATAGGCCTGCCTCACTCAGGTGCTTTGCCTGTGCTAAGGCCACCACGGCCCACTTCCGCCCCACATCGTCGAGCAGTTCGCGGGTGTCGATGGCCTCTACGTCGATGTCCAGGTTCACGTCGTTGCCGTCCTCCCGGTTGCGGTAGCGGCCCACGTACTCGATGCTAAACTTCAGGACGTTCTCGTCCTTGACCGCATTGGTGATCACGTATTTATGCAGGCAGCGCTCGAAGAGCGTCACCGTAGTCTGCTTCCCGCCCGGACCGGAATAAGCGTTCTCCGCAAAGATCGGCGTACCGGTGAAGCCGAACAGCTGCGCGCTCCGAAAGTAGTCCACGATCCGCCCGTGGGTTTCCCCAAACTGACTGCGGTGGCACTCGTCGAAGATGAACACCACCCGCTTATCTCGTAGGTGGGCCATGCGCCGTTCGTAGCGCGTGCCGGTGATGGCCGTATTTAGCTTCTGGATGGTCGTGACGATGAGATCGGTACCGTCACCGAGTTGTTGCACCAGCGTCCCCGTATCCTCCGTCCCGTCCACGCTTCCCTTGCTGAACTCGTTGAACTCCCGGGTGGTCTGGTAATCCAGGTCCTTACGGTCCACTACGAACACCACCTTATCCACCTCCGGCAGGGCCTTGAGCACCTGCGCCGCC
Source organism: Neolewinella sp. (assembly GCF_965214665.1). Lineage (GTDB taxonomy): Bacteria > Bacteroidota > Bacteroidia > Chitinophagales > Saprospiraceae > Neolewinella. Next base: position 3,186,823 of record NZ_OZ243970.1, read on the forward strand.
TTGAAGCTGGTCAGTGTCTTGCCCGAGCCGGTCGTATGCCAGATGTAGCCGTTCTTCCGGCTATTCTTCACCCGGTCGATGATCGCCTCCACCGCGTAGTACTGGTAGGGCCGCAGCACCATCAGGATCCGGTGCGTATGGTGCTGCACGATGTATTTGCAGATCATCTTCGACACGTGGCACTTTTCCAGGAAGACCTCGGCAAAGTCTTCCAGCCGCGTAATGAGCCGGTTATCGGCGTCCGTCCAGTAGAAGGTCTGCTTGTACTCCTGCCGCCGGTTGTTGGCGTAATACTTGGTATGGACGCCATTACTGATCACGAACAGCTGCACGTACTGGTACAGCCCCCGCGCCGCCCGGAAACTGTACTTGTGGTAGCGATTGATCTGATTGAAGGCCTCCTTCATCTCGATACCGCGCCGCTTGAGCTCGATCTGTACCAGCGGCAGGCCATTGATTAGTAGAGTGACGTCGTAGCGGTTGGTGTATGTGCCTTCCAAGGTCACCTGATTGGTCACCTGGTATTCATTGCGGCACCAGTGCTGGGTATTGAGGAACTGGACGTAGGCGGAGGTACCGTCGTCACGGGTCAGCTGCATGCGGTCGCGTAGGGTCCGGGCCCGGTCGAAGACGTTGCCCTTATCGAGGTGATTGAGTACTCGTTGGAACTCCCGCTCGGAGAGGTTTAGACCGTTGTGTTTTTCGAGTTGCTGTTTCAGGTTAGCGAAGAGTGCGGTTTCATCGGGCAGGGTGACGCGCTCATAGCCCAGGGTAGTAAGTTGTTGGAGCAGTTGCTCTTCGAGTACGGCTTCGGACTGGGTGGTGTGGGTGCTGGATGGGGGCATGGGGCGGGTATTCAGCATCGGGGAGTCGAGGGGCCCCGATCTGAGTTGGTGCGGAGTAAGTAGGCTAACATGGAGTCTTAACAGTCCTTAACATTTGTAAATAGATGACTGATTGTCAGTGCTTTACGATTAGTTTGTGTCTAACTTAGGTCTAGTTTGCGTCTAACTTCTCCCACATAGCTGATCTAGATCTACCCTTGCTGACAATGGTGTTATCCCGCTTCGACATAGCGTGCAGTAAGTTCTTGACTTTATCCTGCTTCTACTTCATACTCAACATATCTGGCAGCATAGGAATGATCAAATTTTCTATCTCCTTACGTGAGGCCGAGCCAAACTTGTCAAGTAGATCGAGTACAAGCTTCTTATAATGGTCACTCGCAATCGTACGCGTTCGGATGTAGCTTTCTTTTTGCTTTGTTTGTGCCGCCACTCCGGATGAGATATAGTAGTTAGGCCGCCTCCCCTCAATGAGTTGCTTTCGCTTCAACTGTTTCGCCTCTGCATGTGAGAGTTCGTATCCTTTCTGAAGCTTATCCAACATGATGATGTCTTCCATAGCTAACCCGTCCATACGCGCGAGCTTGCGTGCGTAGTCGATGTCCATAATTTTTCCGGTTACCGTTACCTGTACGCGCTGCCTGCCCAGATCGTAATCCGGTAGAGGGAAGTATTTTTCCTTCTGTATCTCAAACATCCTGCGGATGCCGCTACCTATGGTATCGATCATGTCAAGGTTGACCATGGCGGCAGAGAGGAAGGGGTTGCGGTAGCGCGTTTCGGGGGCGTTCTTGAGTACGACGTTTTCCACACTTTCTGGAATAAAGGACCCAGCGTTCTGAAAGATCAGCCGGTCGTCCTCGAACTCCACTACGTGAATTCTCCCCCCGAGCGTATAGTCCTGGTGAGCGATACAGTTATGCAGTGCCTCACGGATGATGAAGGGATCGTAGCGATCGACTTCCTCCGGGAAGAGGGTCTCCCGAACGATGTAACGAAACTTAAGGTTGCGGATCTTCTTCAGTACCTCATCGACCGCCAGCAGCAGGGGCGTACCGAAGTGGGCGTAGTCTTTTTCTCTACCATCCCGGTCCTTAAGTATCCAGGTTATCGTTGCCTGACCGGGCGCGATATAGTGGTCCGCTTCCGGTTTGCCAAGTAATAGGATGGCGGTACGCGTAACCTTCCCAATGATACACAGCTTAGCCTTATTGTTACATCGTCCCACAACTCCGCATCCCGGGCCAAGCGGGAATTGTGGGTGGTGTATGACTGCCATGCGAGGGCAAGTGCTGTTGGGTCGAGATCGTTCAGGCTTGCTCCTTCACATATTCCCCGGCTCCAGTCGGCTATACCGGCCTGGGCCCGTATCCGCTCGAGCTTATCGAGGGTTAGCGCGTGGGTCGCCTCGTGATCGCGCCCGTAGTAATGTCCTTTCCACGCAATGGGTATGCCCCGGGGCGCGGCGGGAATCTCGAACATTACGACACGCTTACCCTCGAAGTCTACTTCGTGGATCTCACGGAAGGTGATGCGTGGTGCAAGGTGATTACCTACCTCATCCTTGAGTTTCCGTAGGCTTTCACCGCCAATCCTAAACTGGCTACCCAGCACCGCGTGATCGGCGTCGCGAACACCGAAGACCAGCCAAGCCCGATCCATTCCACACAAATTGGCTTCGTTGCTGAGTGCACTGAAGTAGCGTCCCAGCTTGTCGAAGTCGTAAGTGGTACGGGCATGTTTGAACTCTAATACTTCGCTTTCTGATGGAGCGGAAAGCAGGCGTTCTAGGAGTGTAGAGGTAGTGAGCGTAGACACTTGCATGTCGACAAATATAGATAAGCCGGGTGAGGCGGTACCGGGGAACGTCACCTGTACGTACGCGTGGGGCGGGGACGCAGGTGCGGAGAAAACTGGAATAGCGAAAAATACGCAGCGATTATAAATAGCCGATCCGCCGTAGTCCTCCTACCAACGAATCTCTAAACCTTTGGTACGAAGGTAGTCGACCTAGTGTATCAAACCGGCAAGATTCCCCCAGGGTGTCGTACAGCGCGCTGAGCTCTATTTCCATATGCGTGCCTCGTCCTTCGTTAGCTCTCCTAACGACCTCCTGAAGTTTGGCTTTCGGGTCGGCATAGCGTTCCGGATCGCCGTGCAAGTCGAGTTGCTGATTGGTCAGTTCCGTGTTTAGTGCTTCTCTCAGTCTGTCTCGATCGGCCAGTAGCCAGGCTTCCGTTTCCTGCACTGGGATGAGGGGGATGATCGGTAGGTCCACAATACCGGTAGCTTGAATGGCAGCAATAGCAGGGTCAAGCCGTTCGCGCTGGGCGCGGCCGGGGTCTGATGCATCAGCATCCGCGTGGACGATGAAGAGCATTGACCCATAAAGACTAGCCTCTTGGCCCCGGTCAGCAATAGTTAATCCTTTTCCTATACCTAACCACTCAGGGTCATAGACCGCAATCTGTTGTACGCTGTCTACAACTATTTCTTCTAAAGTGCGTCGGATGATGGAGAGGAGAAATCTACGGTCCGTATCCCCTTCTCCCGTAAATCCTGTAAGTAGCACATTAGGCATCCGGCGCAGTCTTTAGCAAACTATCGGGTAACTGTAACCGATTGAGGTAATCCATCGCCTGGCGCAGCGTGTAGCGTGTGAGCGGCTCAGCTGTGTTGTCTTCACTGGCGGAAATAACAACTTCGTTCATGCGGGTGGTGGGTAGCTTTCTGCGCTGGCCGTTGATGGTCGTTAGATAAGTAACCTTCGTAGCAAGTAATACAAGAATTCCGATACGGTCTTTTTGTTGGTTTAGTGCGGACTGAAGGAGGGTTGGAGAGTGGGTGGTGCAGATAACTTGATCAACACCGCGCTTAGAATTAGGTGTGCGTGATGTTATTTCTATCAAAAGTTCGAGTAACTTACTCAGAACGCGCGGGTCCACTCCATTTTCTGGTTCTTCGATTAGAAAAGATTGGCCACTGTTGGTCTGCATTACAAGAGCGGCAAGAGCAATTACCCGCAACGTTCCCTCGGATAATAAGTCAGCGACATATCTTCCGCCAAGGACGTCAGTGGCTGTGACGGTGGATCTTTGAAAATCGTCTGTATAGAGGTCCACACTTGATATATCTCTAATCACTTGGCTAACGCGATGAGACAGGTAGCGCATCTCTCCAGAAGTGCGTTTTATGTGTTGAATCTGTCGGAGTATTGGGCTACCGTTGAATGGTTCTCTACTTCCGTTGTAGTAATTAGAAAAATGCCTGGAATCGTTTAAGCTGAGTAGATCGATAGAATTAATCGCCTCGTAAGTAGCCCGTAAATGTTTGTCATCACTTTGCGTTGTCTCACTCAGCGCAGTCCAATATAGACTACCCGAGAAGTTACCAAACTGGTAAGTTCCATCCTCATTTATGTTATTAGTCGAGAAGTTATGAATAAGTACGGCAGGCTCACCATCGTTGGGTATCAGGTACTCACGGCGTTGGTTAAGAGTTAAGTATTTATCGGACCACTTATCGCTTTTTGCAGGTATTGTAGACAGCTTTTCGCTAATAATCTCAAAGGCATTAATATCCTCATGACCAACGTACAATTTAAGAGCTACCTCATAACTAAATCTGTTATACTTTAGAGATTCAACACCATTTACGGTTGGAGGTGACAGTAAATCGGCTTTTATTTTAATAGTGTCGCTCGTAACGTCGGTACCGTACTTAGTGAAAGCCTGTAAAATACCTCCTCTCGCCTTGATGGAAGAAGTATGATTTTTGGTGGCCAGCTCTCTGAGAAATCGCAACGCATCCAACAAATTACTCTTCCCCGAAGCATTCGCCCCCGCAATCACCGTAAACGGCGCTAGGTCCACCGCAAAGTCGGTAAAGGTCTTGAAGCCCGATATTTCGATGCGTGTGATCATAAGTTGAGCAATTCGGTAGACCTAAGGTAAGCACTGAGTGACCTACCGGTGTTCTGATCGCTTCTATTCTCCTTCACCCAACGCGCTCAGCCGCTCCATTTCACTTTCCTCGGCGAGTATCGCACCGTAGACTACCTTTCTGTAGCTAGGTACAAGCTCGTGTAAACGTTTGGTCAGGAAAAACAGCGCCGCAATGGCAAGTCAAGGTACGGTTTGTTTTGATTCTGAAAAACTAGACTCGGCTGTCCCGATCTACTCTTCTTCGTCAGCAAACAACTTATGGACGCCATTGCTTTCGGCCACCTCCTCCAGTACATCTATTTCCGATACATCTAGATACGAAAACTTATCTACCCTGCGTAGCGTATCCCAGGCCCTGTGTTGCTTCGGGTACAGCAACTTATCGGGTTCCTGACTAATGACATAATGCTTGCTACCCTGGGTCTGCACCGTCAGTGCATAAAAGCTGCTGGTATCATTGTCGATAAATTGAATGGGTCGGTAAGAATCAATAATCTTACCGTAATAATCTTCACCATTTTTACCGAGTAAACTTACCCGTACAGGTATGTCGATCCGTGCGTCTACGTGCTGGTCTACGCGTACGTTGTGGTTAAACCGGGTACGGATAATTTCGCGTTCCGGGACACTAAGCAACCGCCGCCGTTCTTCGCTGATCTTACTGGGCTCGGGGGCATCGTCTACCTGCTCCTGGTACAGAAACGCAAAGTTAGCGTCGGTGCAGGGCAGATCGATCCCGACCGGCGCTCCGTACTGAAGCAGGTTCTGCTGATAGCGGTGCAGGTAGTCCAGATACCGATCGGTAAAGGGGGCCTGCGCAAGTGCTGCAGGAAAGGCAAGTTGTCCCGCGGCCGTAGGCTCGTTCCAGGTAGCAACCCTCTGGTGAATGTTGTCTAGGGCCCAGCGAACTTGCCGTAACTGGCCGCGCCCGATCAGCTCCCGCCCCAGCCCCAGTTTTCTGCTGGAATAGGCAAAACGGATGCGCTGCGCACCTTCTTCCACCAGAAGCAGACCCACGGCAAGCCGCTCGCGGGAGGCAGCGTTCGTCTGTAAGTACACCGTGGTGTAGGTCGAGGTAGTCATGATCTGCAGCTTAGGGAAAGTTGCTCCAAGTGGTCCTTCCAAACTTTATCTAACCAGGATGGTGCGAAGATAGTTTGCCGACAGCCTTCCAGTAGACCATTGCAAAGTACGTTCCATGCTGGGGGCATACGCTCTATCACACCAGGTAAAGCTGACTCGCACGCCTCGACTAGATCGTGAAACAATCTCAACTCGGCAGTATTGGTTACGTAGGCTCTCACTCGCTTACGCTTGACGAAGGTGGCGAAAAGCGGGGTTTGTGACAGGTTTTCGTTCGCGGTCTGTAGACTGAGTGGCTGGCCCGGTACTCCGTGTCCGAATAGCGCCTCATGATCGATCGGAATGAAGCCCGCCTGAGTTCCATTACCCCGGTACAATAAGTTATAGTTGTTGAAATTTCGGTCATCGTTACTTAACCACCGGTCAAAAAGTGACAGCCGGATCAGGGCATCGTCGGCATGAGCTAAACCTACCTGGTAGGGTCCGGCCCCGGAAAACGTCGCGTTGACATGATCTACGTCCGTAAGGTATAGACTCCCGAACGCCGGTCGGCTAAATTCGTAGGCAGTCAGCCGGGGATGAAACCCCACAGGAACGTGATGTGCCTGCACCTGAACGGCCGCGAAGTCAGGGACCGGTAATCCCCAAACTTTAAGCAGGTGCGCGCCAAGCCATTCCCGGACGACGGTATAGTCCTGCGGCGTGCGTTGCACTTTGGTGACGTAGTACTTACGATCTTCCGCCCTGACCAGCACCGGTAGCCGCTGCGTACCGGCGAAGACGCGATCGCGTTGGAGCACCTCGAGGCTCTGTAGATGGGGGGCAATGAACATAGCGAACGTGTCCGAAGGTAAGACGCGTCACTCCATAGCCCCTACCCCCCGTTGAAGCACACTCTTAGGGTCAACTCTACTGCCGTCCACCGACTTCAAGCGGGGCCCCTTACCCCGCTTTCGTTTGCGCAGCTTGGCTCGTCTGCCGGCAATGGCTTATATAGGGATTATTCCTCCTCTAGAATGTTACGAAGCCCCTCCACCCATCCCCGAAAATGCGGACACCGCTCCAGTAACCGCTCCATTCCGATCTCCTGTGCCAGTATAGGCCCGTCTAAAGCTTTATCGTAGCCTGGTAGTATCCGCTCCAGCCGCTTCGAGGGGGCAGTGACTTTGCTGTCATTAATGTCCTCAGGATTTTGGTAAGCGGTGGCGATTCGATCCAGCTCGGTAGCATCAGCGAAGTCCGCCTCGGAAAAGGTATCGTGGAACACGGTTACGTCACTGAAAAGCAACGCCTCAAAGTCATGTAGCTGAATGTACGGCAGAAACCGGTATCTCATCTCCTGAGGGATAGCTTCTTTCATCCCCCGCTCCATCGCAAGTACCCGGTTAAGTGAGTTGGTCGACCCTATTTTAGTAAACCCCGGAACCTTGTGTCTCGCTTTGATCCCATAGAGATCGATGAAGGTGGTGATGTAAGCCTGCTTTTCTTGCTTCAGGTGCATCTCCAGCTGCCGCTGTAGTACAAGCCAGTGTACCATACCCCCTCCACTCTTTTTGATCAGAGGAGGTCGTAGGTAGATACCAAGCGGAAGCAAATAGGGGGCTAGTACGAGCTGGCAGAATCCCCGCTCTGACTCTCCCTCACAGATAACGATTAATTGAATCATGGCTGGCCCCCAACGATAATGTTCCTACTCCAGAGATCACCGAGAGTATACTCTTCTAGCCACTGCTCCAGGTCTTGCATTCGTAGCCGATTAAATTGGCTGGCCCCATCCACGTTATCGACGGTGATAATGTCCTCCGGCTCAAAGTAGCTGATTAGGGCGGTAGATTGCGTAGCTACGATCACTTTGCTCCCCCGCCGGCTGGCCTGCTTAATCATTCCGCTCAACTTCGCTATTGCGCGTGGATGCAAGCCTAACTCGGGTTCTTCGATAATGATAAGCTTGGGCAATTCAGGTTGTAGAAACAAGGTAGTTAGCGCGATGTATCTAAGGGTCCCGTCCGATAGATCTTCCGGACCGTAAACGTAGTCACTATACCGATCCCGCCACTGTAGTCTAAGAAAGTGTTTCTCGTTAGGCTGAAAGAAAAAGTCTTCAAAATAATCCGCAACGGATCGAATAACTTTCACGATACGCCGGTAGGCTAGGTTTTCAAAGGCGCGTATTCTATTCAGTATCGCCGCGAGATTACTTCCGTCAAAGTACAGATAGTAGGCATCGTTAGCCTGATGACTCAGTTGCGTAAAGGGTGAGTTGCTCCCCGTATCCTCGAAATGGTATACTCTAAGGTACTTTAGAAATTCTACGAGTGAGTGCGTCTTAGCGCTCAATCCAAGACGATGTAAGCTTGATTCTTTCCCAAATGCAGCAAGGTGCTGGCATTCTTCATTATAGCAAAATTCCTCTTCTTCAAAGTGGAACACGCTGTCTCGTTCCGTTAATTTGAAGCTATAGGTAGTGCCTCCTTCAAGACGCAGCGTAGCACCAAGCTCGGAGGTAGCCGCCGGGCCATGATAAAGCAGCCTTCGCGTCCCACCGGCTAGATTCACCGAAGATTCCAGACGCTCCGCGTGGAGTGCCCTCAAAAACTCAAAAAAGCTGATAAAATTACTCTTCCCAGCTCCATTCCCCCCAATCAACACATTGATCGGCCGAATCTCCACCGTTTGGTCCCTGATCGACTTATACCCCCTGATCGTAATCTCATCCATAGCACATGCCTTTCTTCACTCCCTTAAGGTACACCCCTCACACAAACATCCCCTGCAACAACCCCCGCTTAAACGCCTCCGCCCCCGCCAGCTGCCGCTCCACCAGCCCGATGCGGGCGTCGAGGGCGCGCAGGAAGGTGGCGATGCGGCGTTGCTCGGGGAGGGGGGGAATACGCAGTTGGATTCCTTTGATGGAAGTCGGAGAGATACCCAACACTTTAGCCCCCTGTGCGATCTTACTCACCTGCCTTACACTGCTATACATGAGCCCAGGGGATATTATGAATCCGGTCGATTTTGTTAGCGACCTTTCGCAATAGCGCCGCCGGTTTGGCTAGTTGGATGATCACCCAACTCATTCCTTGGCGGAAAATGGAGTGGACCAGCGTCCTGACTTGCCGTTTGCCATCCCACTTGGTCTGTCGGCTCGTGGGATACTTGCGATAAAACTTCAGCCCCTGGGCACACATCCAGATATAGGCCAGGCTGACCAGTTGGAGCAGTAGCTCCCGCTTGGCGGTGCCTTCTACGCGCATGGCCTCCAGATCAAAACCGTTGGTCTTGAGGTGACCGAAGGTGACCTCGATACTCCAGCGCACACTGTACTGTTTATGCGCTTGGTCAGCACGTCGTAGACTGGTGAGCAAAAAGACAAACTCGTCCTCGTCGGGATGGTCGGCCTTGGGGTTACGTACCACGACGTAGTAAAAGGATTTTCCGCCCAACTGAATCGGTTTACTGATACGTGCCTTCTTCTTACACCGCCGCAGTTTAGCGCACATCCCTTGGCAGTTCTTGCCCCGGCTTTCGTTGATCGCCTGATGGTAGATACCGGCCTTAAGGCGGATGACAAAGTTGATTTCATACTCGGCAAGGGTAGCGAACCACTCCTGGCCAATGTATTCCCGGTCGGCCAGTAAGGTCATGCCCGCCAGATCATACTGCTCGGCGGCTCGCGCCAGTAAGGCGGCCCGTTCTTGCTGAGAGGAGTGACCCTTCTTGGCCAGATCGATGCTGGCGATGGGTACGGCTACCCCGTCTACGACCAGGGCCAGGGTCATCAGGTGCACCTGCCCATCACGGCAACCCCAGGACGTACCGTCCAGCACCAGTTGTTTGGCCCGGCGAATCGCTCGTTTGGAGAAACAGTTGATCATCGCCAGGCGGAAGTGATGCAGGGCCCGCTGGACCTGATCGTAAAACTCCTCACTTACCGCGCTTTTCACCGTGCGAATCAGGCGGGTGTAGTTAGCCTGCGGACGGGACTTAGCCGCGGCCGCCGAACCGATCACCTGGGGTACGAAATCCTTGGCCCTGGCCAGGTTGCACGAACGGCTTAGGTAGATGCTCTGGGCGGTGATGAACAGGTTGTTGAGCAGGTGATCGGGTAAGTCCGGGCAGCTTGCCTTAACTTGGTCCAAGAGTGGATGAGTCATTGGTTCTTTCAAGATGTGGTAATCCAAAAGGTACCAACATCCACTCACTTTTCCTACTCCCGCCGGACCGCTCAGCTAGCCCTCATGTATAGCAGTGTACACCTGCCTTCTGAACGTCGGCGATTGGAAAAGTAAGGTCCCGAATTCAGGAGCAATAGTCCCTTGTTTGGGTCTTGCGTGAATTGTGTGAAGGCCCGCATAAAGGGGAATATTGCCAGCATCGACGACCTCCGTCGCTTTTCCTATGTCGTTGACGTCTTCGGAAGCGTCAGCAAGCAGTATGTCTCCCGCCTGGACAGGATGCTTATAGGCAGCATCTTTCATTGTCACGTCCATATTTATGTAAGGCACCGATGCATGTCTCACGTCCAAATACTGGGAAAACTGTGTATGAATATCGCCGTAGTGAATGTTCCTGTACTTTCCTGAATCATAGTTTAGCTGAGCCCAGGACAAAGAGTTCGTCGAGAAAAAGCTATAGACTTCACTCACTTTCACCTTTACCCACCGACCATCTGCCCCCTCACCGCACACCCCCTGCATCACCCCCCGCTTATACCGCTCCAGGGCCGCCACCTGCCGCCGCAGCCCCGCCTGCCGGCCATCCACCGCGGTGAGAAAGGCGGCGATCTTTTGTTGCTCGGGGAGGGTGGGGAGATGGACCGAGGAAGCAGCTATACCTTCTTGTCCTATATTGTATCTGGTGCTGCCCCCACTTCTCGAAGTAATATCCTTTCTAGCTGAAGATGTCTTCAATAGGTAGTTCATGAACTCTGGATCGTAGGGTTGTTTGGCTTGACCGCGAATTACAAACCCCCAAAGACAGCGCGATTCAGTTTGTCAAGATATACGTTAGCAGATCCTACTTCTAGCCTGGTTTCGGAACTACGCTGAAAGAGTATGTCACCGTACTTGACTTCGTACTTGACAACCTGTTCTTCAGTAACATCTACTGATCCCTCAATCACATCATGCGTGAGGTAACTATTATTAAGAATATCTGATACGTTGATAAATTTGATACCAGACCCATACTGCTCTTTGTCAGCGTTGATGCCGTTCTTGAACTCGAAGTACTCTCCTAACGTGCGCTGCTTCCAGGTTTCCCCAAACTCCCCAAACCGTATCCTAGGCACCAACTCGCTCTTCATTTCTCGTTCGATTTACTTTGCACCTGCCCCCCCGATAGCTATTGACGCGAGACATCGGATGAGCCCTGAAGGGACACATCCGAATCCGATGACCGCTTATTCCTAAAACGGGGGTTCGATGCCCAATTCCGTACAGAACCCGGCGATCACCCGTTCGGTCTCCGCCAACTCCCGGTCCAAGGCCCGTAGCTCAGCGCTCACCGCCGCCAGATCCACCGGCTCCTCCTCCTCGAAGGTGTCGACGTAGCGGGGGATGTTGAGGTTGTAGTCGTTTTCGGCGACCTCGGCAAGGGGAGCTACGTAGCTATACTTTTCGGTGGTGACGCGGTCGCGGTAGGTGGTGACGATCTTGTCGATGTGCGCCGGTAGCAGCACGTTCTGGTTCTTAGCCTTCTCGAAGTGGGCGCTGGCGTCGATGAACAGCAGGTCGTCGGGCTGCTCGCGGCACTTCTTGAACACCAGGATGCAGGTGGGGATGCTGGTGCCGTAGAAGATGTTGGCGGGCAGACCGATCACCGCGTCGAGGTAGTTGCGCTCGGCGATCAGGAACTTGCGGATGTGGGCCTCGGCCCCGCCCCGGAAGAGCGCGCCGTGGGGGAGTACGACGGCCATTTGCCCGTTCTCGGCCAGTTGGTGCACCATGTGCTGCACGAAGGCGAAGTCGGCTTTGCTCCGGGGCGCGAGTCTGCCGTACGGACTGAAGCGATCGTCGCCGTTAAATAGGTCGCTGGCGCTCCACTTGGCCGAGAAGGGCGGGTTGGCGACGATGGCCTCGAAGCGCTCCTCGGGGTGCTGCGGCCGCTCCAGGGTATCCTCGTGGCGGATGTCGAAGCGGTCATACTTCACCCCGTGCATGATCATGTTCATGCGCGCCAGGTTGTAGGTGGTGCGGTTGAGCTCCTGGCCGTAGAAGTAGGCCACGTCGTCCACCTCCCGCCGCACCCGTAGCAACAGGGAGCCGGAGCCGCAGGTGGGGTCGTACACACTCCGCAGCCGCTGCTTGCCGGTCGTGACCAGGCGGGCCAGCACGGTACTCACCTCCTGGGGCGTATAGAACTCGCCGGCCTTCTTGTCCTACTCCGAGCGGCCCAGTTTGGAGCTCGTCAGGTCCAGGTCCTCGAAGAGCTTATCGAAGTCGTCCTCGCTGGCCGTGCCCATGGTCGAGGCCTCGATATTGCGCAGGATGGCCGTCAGGTCCTCCAGGATAAAGTCCTCCCGCCGCGCAATATGGTAAAACAGCTCGTCGGGCCGCAGGAAGTACCCCAGTTCATCCAGGCACGCCATGCGGATAGCCATCAGGTAGTCATCATATTGCGGGGTCGCGGGTGCAAGCTGATCGTACAAAAACCCGTCCGTCTCCTGCAGCAGCTTATCGTTCACGTAGTTCTCCAGCTGCTCATACAACAAACAGCGTTCATCTTGCCGCGCAGGGTGTTGGCGATATTCCAGAGCTGGGTTTCTAGCTGGGCTTTGTGGTTTTGGGACACTGGGGGTGGGTGGGTTGCGGTAGAGAAGGGCACAAGGTAAGGCGTTGTGGACAGGCCTACATTGCGACTCAACGCACAATCACCCGCTGGCGGACCAAGGAGCGGCCCTCACCACTGACGACGAGAAGATAGGCACCGGCGGGTAGCTCACCCAGCGAGAGGATATGCTGGTTACGTACATCCCTGACCGCCCGCAACCGTCGACCGGAAAGGCTATAAACGGCCAGATCACAAGGGCCAGTCTCTGCCGGTACTTCCACGATCAGTTGATCGTTGGTCGGATTGGGATACACTTCGATAGGTAGCCCGTCAGAAACCGGTAAGGTCTCATCTGATAGCAGAATATCGTCCTGCTCCAAATAGGTGCCACACCGACGCGTGTCAGTGCCCAAGTACTGCAATCTCACCGACCGGGGCCCACCCATGGTGCTGATAGCATCGAGGTCGAACGGTACGCCCTCCACATAAACAGGTCCCGGATTCGCATCCAACCCGGCCTGGTCGAAGCCACAGCTGTCACTGTCCGCGAAGTTTGCGGGGGTAGATAGCCGCTGATGAAACAGCCCACAACTGTCGCGGAAAACCTTCAGTACATTCGAGTACTCCGCTCCGGAGCGCGTACTGTCCTGGCGAGCACCCGGTTGGCGGACCATTTCCGCGGGTAGCCGTGGCTGAGAGAAGGTGAAGACCGTATCCAGCGCGAATGGGACCATTACGCCCCGCTCGGGCCGGTAGAGATCGGCGACCACGTCGTAGGTATACACTCCTTCTTGGGACGAATCCACTGCTAGCACCACCACCGTAAAAAAACTTCCGGCAAATCCTTCCCGGCCGACGAAGGGCTCGCCTAAGTAGTCAGGATTAGAGGCCTCGATCTGAAAGGTGTCCCCGACCTGCGCCAGTCCGTAGCTGGCTGCCGCCGGGAGTTGTACACCCCGCGCCGGCTCGCTCAGACCCGCCAGGGTAAGGGGCAACTCTTCCTGTCCGATCCGGTAGAAGCGGCTACCATCCACTAGCCCGGCGTATTTGGCGACGGTCACTGTAGGGCCGGCTACCTCCCCTCCCTCCGTAAAGAAGCCGATAGCTTTCAGGGTGTCGGGCATGCCTAGTACCGTAGCGGGCGTTATTGATAGTACTTCCGCGTAGAGCCTGACCCCAGAGCTGTCACGGGCCACCCAGCGCGTGCCTATCGCGGCAGATTGGTAGAGTACGAGTTGTTGATCCGCACCAAAGTGCATGACCGTGCTGTCCGCTGTCTGGCAGATGCGGTAGCCGAAGGGCGAGGGCACCTTGATTACACAGCTTCCATCATCGTGGTAAACTTCTTCGAGGGAGCCGTAAAGGTCACCACACCCGAGACTATCCAGCCGTACGCCGTAAAACTCGGTGTCAAATCCAAACGTACGCGAACTGAAGTTTGGGTTTTCGTATAGATACTGTACGCTGGGGCGGAAGAGCTGGTAAGCAGCCGGTATTGTGGGCGGCGGCGGTGCAACGACCCTGATGGATATGGTACGCACGGTGGCTAGTCCCGTAGGGGCCGGGGGGCCGTCATCTTCCGCGCGAAGCACGACAAAGTATGTCTGCTTACTGATGTCGTCAGAGGTGGGGGTCCAACGGAAGGTTTTCCGCAGGGGATCGGACTGTATATTACCCTCCGTAGGCAGGAAAGTAGCGGGGTTGTCGGCTAGATCGAAGGGGCGGCCGCCGGCCGTTAGCTTTACCTGCTGATCCTCGGACGGGGAGCCCGTGGCGACGACGTCAAATTCTACTACCTCACCGGCGACCACCGAGAGTTCTTCCTGGGCCAGTTCGACGACCGGAGGCTCGTTCGCGCAGTTGTCGATGAATAGTTGGAGGTCCCGCACGACGGTATCCAGCGGCATACCGTTGCGGAACGATTTGACCATGTAGGTCAGGTTATACTCGCCCGGTAGTTGGGGGCTGTCCCAGGTGATCTGTCCGGTACGGGGGTCGATGGACAGGCTGCCACCAACACCGGCTACCAGGTTAGGTAACACGTAGTTGGGAATCTCGGTGCGGCCGTCATAGGTGGGAGTAGTAAATGCAAAGGCCAAACTATCACCGTCCCGGTCAAAGGCACCGGGGTTATGGGTCCACACTGAATTGATGCAGGCATTGTCGACCGGATGCTGCGTCAGCTCGGGAGAACTGTTACAACCGTTTACGCTCGGGTCGAGCAGGGCAAAGGAGGTAAAGACGCTAAAGGGGATGTTCACCGAGAAAGGCATGTTACGCACGCCACGCTGCCGGTTGAAATCCTGAAAGTGTAGTACGTAGCGTCCAAAGTCTGCGTACCGGTGGCAGAGGGCATACTCGTTACGCTGGACTCCGGGCGTTACTGGGGTGATACGGGTTCGTCCGATCATCTCGCTGGTGCCGTCGCCCCAGTGGAGCAGCAGGCTGTCGCGGTCTACCTCCGTCTGCGCGGTCTCGGTGTAGGTAATGATGGTGGCGCAGGCCGTAAGCTGATCGGAAGGGCTTTCGCAGCCGGCGGTGCGGACGATGATTTCCCCACCGCGGTTGTGGGTGGCTGAGAGTAAGGTGGGGAGAATGGCGAGGAGGGTGAGTAGGAGGCGGAGATACATTGGGGTCAGTTGGTAAGGGCTGGCTGGGAAGGCTGAGTATTGGAAGCAACGCGTGCATCCTAAATTACTTGTGCCATCCTGTCGTTTGCGGGCCAACAGGCCTCTGCTCGTACCAGCTCATAAGGACCGCGAAATCATGGCCAAGCCCGCAGCTAAAAGGGGGGGGATAAGACCTGCGCTGCCTAAACCAGCACAAATTCGGAGCAATTCGGCACACGGCTACCCGAATAGTTGCTCTGGGACTAGGTACCCCCCTATGTTTGTGGCAAGTCATTACTACTGTTGTGAGAGACGTACCGACTTATTAGGTTATTTTTTGAGAGAATTTACGCAGACAACCACTATACAACATTATCACCACTGCCCGGTCCACCTAGCGTGGCCGGGCAGAAAGTGTTTGAACACAACTGAATCATACGCTCCGCACTACGGATGCGTTACCGTCTTAGCTACGGTCCACTAGTTTCTCAGTACTTATTGTTCGGACGTAGTCTTGGGTGGCCAGGTACACCCAGTATCTGGCACCTTTGTTTATGGTTCTGTCGCCGTACCTTACGGATGAATTCTCATGAAAAGACCTTACTCTCCTGTAGCTATCCGTCACCGGTTTGTGTACGTAATCGCCTGGTGCCTAGCCACGCTTTCCCTGCCGGGGCAGACCGACTCGATGTGGCAGCAGTACCACCAGGCGCAGCACCTCATTACCATCGCGCAGAACGACAGCGCGCTCGGCGTGCTCCGCGCCCTGGATCAGGACCTGACCGACCTGGCCGGTGCCACGGCCACCCCAGTACCGGACTGGATGCGCACCTTCCGCCTGCTCATCCGGCTGGAGCGCACTGAGGCCCTGCTCAAAAAACGCGACAACGCGGCGGCCACCGTGGCACTACTGGAGCTGATCGACGATGCTACGGCCGCCGGCACCCACGAGATTACCGTACAGGCTTACCTGCGGATGGCGCACATCCACCAGCGTCAGCAACGCCCCAGTGACTGCTGGAAATACCTAGACCTGGCCGGGGAGCTGATCGACACCTACGGCCTGAAATCCCTGGCACCGCAGTTGTACAATCGTAGCGCCGCCTACCACCGACACTTCGGTGACCCCGCCCTGTCGCTACAGTACGCCCAGCGCGCCCTGGCTACGGCCCGGGAGCTAGACGATACCCACCAACTGGCCCTGTCCCACTTCAATCTGAGCCTGTACTACGAGGAGAGCAATCCGCGGCGGGGGGAATACCACCTACAGGAAGCCGCCGAGTACTACCGCCACACGGGCAGCGCCACCGATTACCTGATAATGACCATGGTGCTGACCGGACTGCGCATCGAGGACGGCCGCCTGGAAGATGCCCTGGCAGTAAATGACTCGGCGCTAGTCTACGCCGGTCTGGTGGTCAGTCCCGATAGTTTCTTTCTCAGTCGGGTGTACGACGACCGGGCCACCATCCTGAAGACCCTCGGCCGCACGGACTCCGCCTGGCACTACCTGCAACTGGCCCGCGCCGCCGAACTGCGGCAGTTGGAAACCGCGATTGAGGACCGCGCCACCGAGATCGAGGCGCATTACCTCGCCGAAAAACAACGCGACCTGATCGCACGGCAGCGGGAACAGTTTGCCCAAAATCGCAACCAGCAGCAGCGGCGCTATCTGTTTTTCATTTTCGGGATGGCCGTCGTGGGATTCGCGCTCTATAAGCACTCCCGTCTACAGGCCGCCAAGGCGGCGCTCGGCAAACAGGAACTAATCGAGGCCCAGAACCAGCAACTCGCCCAGTCATTGCGCGAGCAAAAAATGCTGCAGGGGGAGGTCCACCACCGGGTCAAGAACAACCTACAGATCATCATCGGACTGCTGACCCTACAACTCAAGGAGGTCGACGACCCCCGGGCGCGTGCCAGCCTGGAGGCCATGTCGGGCCGTATCTACAGCATGGCCTCCGTGCACGAGATTTTGTACCGGGAGGGGCGCGCCGGGGAGATCAACTTTAGCCAGTACGCCCGCCAGATCTGTAACCACTTCGAGCTGCTGTCCAAACTCCCCCGGGCCAGCGTCATCGAGCTCAGTACCGGCGACTACTGGTTCAACCTGGATACGGCCATCCCGCTGGGCACCATGTTTAACGAGCTGGTCACTAACAGCTACAAGTACGCTACCAATCACCAGGGGGCCCTGCACCTGTACGTGAGTCTGACGGAGGAGGAGGACGGCAAAACTTTCTGCCTGACCTACCGGGACAACGGTGCCGGATTTCCCGAAGACATTTTGGCTGGCAAGGGCGGCGGTCTAGGTACCTACCTGCTGAAGGGGATGAGCCGTCAGCTTCGCGGCCGCGTGGTGTTAGAAAATGACGGGGGGGCGGTAACCCGCATCTACTTCCGGCGGAAAAATCAGCACAAATCACGGGGCCGAAAAAAGCGTTATTCCCCCGCCAGTGCACCCATCCCTGCCACCGCCTAACCCTGCTCACTCTATGACCCAATTTCCCCCCCCGTCCGGCAAGATTCTCATCGTGGAAGACGAGTTCATCATTTCCACGACCCTGGCCGACGAGCTCGCAGCGGCGGGGTACACCATCACCGGCGAGGCCATCTCCTACGACGAGGCCGTGGAGCTCTACCACGACGATCCCCCCGACCTGGCGCTGCTCGACATTCAGCTCAGCGGCGTGCGCACCGGTATCGATTTTGCGGGCTTTCTCCGCGCTCAGCCGGCTCCCATCCCCTTCGTCTACCTTACCTCACAGGTCGACCGGCGCCACCTCACCCTGGCTAACGAAACCTTCCCCGGGGGCTACCTGAGTAAGCCGGTACAGGTTCCCAGTCTGCTAGCCACCATCAGCGTAGCGTTGCACAATCACCAGTCGCAGCAGACGGAACGAACCGTCACGATCAGGACCGGCCACGCCACCTACCTCCTGCCCGTGGTGGCCATCCGCCACTTGGGGGCCGATCACGTCTATGTAGAGGTAGAGCTCACAAACCAAAAACCCCTCATCCTGCGCAAACCTTTCCAGGCCCTCCTCGCGGAACTTGACGAGCCCAGCATCATCCGCGTACACCGCAGCCACGCCATCAACCTCGCTCACGTGACGCGCTTCGACGACAAGTGCGTCTACCTCGGCGAAAAGGGCGTACCCATCAGCGCGAAGTACCGGGGGGCGGTGCTGACCCGGCTGGCGGCCCTGTAAGCGTCCGGGGGCGGGGCCTCGATAGCTATCAAGGATGCAGGCTTGAATTGCCCCCTACTTCCCCATCAACCCACGCACCACCCGCCCCAAATCCCCCTCCAGCTCCTCCAGACCACCATCTACACCGATCCCCTGCTCGTGAACCTGCTTCGTCCGGTCCGCCATATAAGCCACCGTAATATTCAGCACCGCGTTATCGGGCAGTACCTCGAAACTATTCACGGAGGTAAGCCCATTGGTAGCCTCCCCGAGTTGCAGGACATTGGACTGCTCCTTAAAGATGGCTACCACGGCCTCGGCGGAGCTAGCCGTCTTACCACTGGTCAGTAAGAGGATTGGCAAGTTCGGAGTCTTCAGTACGTAGGGGTCCGGTAGCGTGACAAGAGGTTTAGCAGTAGCCGGGCGCTGACCTTCGTCCAAGTTGTAATAGCCACCGTCACGGTAAAAAGTATGGCTGCGGATCCGGCCGCGGGCGTCGATACCATAATAGCCGTTCTGTTCGTCCAGCAGGGGCCCCAGCCCCAGAATCATGGGTAGTTCGGCGCCCCCGTCGTTCCCGCTCAGGTCCACCACCCACGTGCGGACGCCCTGCGCCTCCAGTACGCGAATGGAAGACTGCAGACTATCCGCAAAGCGCTGCATCTCCTCGTAGTAAATACGCTCGAAGGAAGGAATTCTGAGGTAGCCGATGCCATCGCGGTAGGTGGCGGTAGCGAAGGTGAGCCGCTCGTCCAGTCCGGCAAGTTGATTGCTGGGGAGGTGGGGGACTTGCCCGGCCCGAATGTCATCAATTTGGGCTTTCCCAAGACCGAGGTAGTCGGTGAGTACTTCGGGCGTCAGTAGCGAGGAATGGTGATCGTCCAGCAGGACCATGGCACGTTCGATGCCGGCGTAGGTGTCCGCAGCGGTGGTAGCCCCCTGGCTGTAGTAGCGGGCGGCATTGCGTAGGGCGTCAAAATCGACCCGGTCGCGGTGCAGCGCTACTTCCCGCATGTGGCTAACGACCGTGTCGATGTAGTCCCGCGCGGTGGAGGAAAGCTGGAGCGTGTCCGGCCGGTAAGTGATTCCGAGGGCCCTAATCTCTACTACGTCCGGAGTGATGGATGGAGTGCGGCAAGCGTAGACTAGCGCCAGTAAAATGAGAAGAAGGTAATTGCGCATGTGGGTGTAGTGTAGTGTGAACTAGGAAGGTAAGGTCCCCCGCACCAGCGGCCCCGCCCTATCCAAGACAAACGTATCAAATTGGAATTAAATAGGTCTCGACGTGTTTCAGCTCTAAACGAACGCAGTGAGCAGAGCCATGCGGTAGCACAATCAAGAATCAAGAATCACCAATCAAGAATGCACCCACTCTACACCCCGCCCACTTAGTTTGCAAATTAAACTAAGGCACCGTATCTTTGCCCCACACTACCTTCCCCCCCATGAACATCGCCCTCGCCCAGATCAACGTCCACGTCGGAAACTTCGACGCCAACCTGCAAAAGATGCTCGACTACACCAGGCGGGCCAAGGAGCAGGGGGCGGACATCGTCGTCTTCCCCGAACTCGCTACCGTCGGCTACCCGCCGCGGGACTTCCTGGAGTTTGATGACTTCATCGAGAAATCGGATACGGTCGTGCAGCAACTCGCCCGGGCCGCCGACGGTATCGCCATCATCGTAGGCGCACCCACCAAAAACCCCGTGGTGGAGGGTAAGGACCTGTACAACAGCGCCTACTTCCTAGCTAACGGCCGCATCCAGCAGGTGCAGCACAAGACGCTGCTGCCGACCTATGACATTTTCGACGAGTACCGCTACTTCGAGCCCGCCGCGGAGTGGAACGTGGTGCGCTACCAGGATAAGACCATCGCCCTGGTCGTCTGTGAGGACAGCTGGAACGTCGGCAACGAGAACCCGCTGTACAAGATCAACCCCATGGACCGGATGCTGGAGCAGCAGCCCGACCTGATCATTAACATCTCGGCCAGTCCCTTCAGCTACGACCACGCCGCCGAGCGGGTCGCGGCGATGCGCGCTAACGTGGAACGCTACGACCTGCCCCTGTACCTGGTCAATCACGTAGGGGCCCAGACCGAGGTGCTCTTCGACGGCGGCTCCCTGGTGGTCAACTCCCGCGGCGAGGTGGTCGACGAAATGCCCTACTTCGAGGAGAGCCTGCGCATCTACAACACCGAGGAGGTGCAGGAAGGAAGTGAGGTGAGCGGTGAGCGGGAGCGCGATAAGATGACGCTGATCCACGACGCGCTCGTGATGGGTATCCGGCAGTACTTCGGTAAGCTGGGCTTCAAGCGGGCCATCCTGGGGCTTAGTGGGGGGATCGACTCCGCGCTAGTGGCCGTACTCGCCGCCCGTGCCCTCGGCCCCCACAACCTGCGTTGCATCCTGCTACCGAGCCAGCATAGTTCCGACCATAGCGTGAACGACGCCCGCCAACTGGCGCAGAACCTGGGCTGCCAGTACGATATCGTACCCATCGAGAGCGTGTACCACAGCTATATGGACTTGCTCCAACCCCACTTCTTCGGCCAAAAAGAGGGCCTCACCGAAGAAAATCTGCAAGCACGTATCCGCGGCATGATCCTGATGGCCTTCAGCAATAAGTTCGGCAACATCGTGCTCAATACCAGCAATAAGAGCGAGATGGCCGTGGGCTACGGCACGCTCTACGGCGACATGTGCGGCGGCCTCAGCGTGATCGGCGACGTGTACAAAACGGAGTGCTTCGAGCTGGCCAAGTTCATTAACCGCGACGGCGAGGTCATCCCCGGTAATATCATCACCAAGCCCCCCAGCGCCGAGCTCCGGCCCGATCAGCTCGACAGCGACAGCCTGCCCCCCTACCCCGAGCTCGACGCCGTGCTGTACCAGTACATCGAGCTCCACAAGAGCCCCCAGGATATCATCGAGGCCGGTGCCGACCCGCTGCTCGTACAGAAGGCCCTGCGGCTGGTCAACATCAATGAGTTCAAGCGGCACCAGACGGCCCCCGTGCTGCGGGTGAGCCGGAAGGCTTTTGGGATGGGGCGGCGGTTTCCTATTGTGGCGAAGTACCTAAGTTAAGGGGTTAAGGAGTTAGGGGCGCGGATGCTCGCTTCGCTCGTTTTTGATGTTATCGTTGTTGCGTTGTTGGGTTGTTGGGTTGTTGCGTTTACGGGGATGCTCGCTTCGCTCGTTTTGGTGTTGCTGCTGTACGTTCATTGCACCTGCGGCCCCGCCCCCCTGAGACGCTTCCAACACCTACCTCACCTCCAACGACTGCAACGCAACAACCCAACAACCCAACAACCCAACAACCCACCCTTGACCCCCTGGATCACCAATGATGCCGTAGTCTTCGGCCTCCTCCTCACCATCCTCGCTCTGGTCTTCACTACCGCTAGTAGCGAGCGGCCCTTCTGGAAGACCTTCTACACCTACGTACCGGCCCTACTGCTGTGCTACTTCCTGCCGGCGCTGCTGAACTGGCCGCTGGGCATCATCGCCTACGACTGGTACGAGTACGGGGTGATCGATGCGCTGGCCGAGCGGGGCGTGACGCTACCGGAGGGGCTTTCCTTCGGGGAGATCAACCGCTACATCGAGGCGCAGGGGCTGGAGCCGGGTGACTTCAGTGGGTACACAGGACATAGTCAGTTGTACTTCATGGCGAGCCGCTACCTGCTGCCGGCTTCGCTGATCCTGCTGTGCCTGAACATCGACATTCCCGGCATCATCAATCTGGGGTACCGGGCCATCGTAATGTTTCTGGCGGCAACCTTCGGGATTGTGCTGGGCGGGCCGATCGCGCTACTTATCGTCACCAACTTCTTTCCGGGGCTCATCGACCTCGATCCCAACCTGCTGTGGCGGGGCCTGAGTACCATCGCCGGCTCTTGGATCGGCGGCGGGGCCAACCAGGCGGCCATGCAGATCATCAACGAGGTGCCGCCGGGCATCTTTGGACAGATGATCGTAGTGGACGTGCTGGTAGCCAATATCTGGCTCGCCTTCCTGCTCTTCGGGGCGGGGCGAGCAGCAGGGATCGACCGTTTCATCGGGGCAGACGGATCGGCCATCGATGCCCTGGTTAAGAAAATGGAAGATTATGCGGAACAGGTCCGGCGTATCCCCACCAGCGTAGATATGTACAAACTACTGGGCGTGGCCTTCGGGGGCGTGGCGCTGGCACACCTCGGAGCCGATCTCATCGCACCCTTCTTCGGCCAGTACGAGGAGGCCCTCGACGCCCTCCGCCTCAACACCCTCACCAGTGGCTTCTTTTGGATGGTCGTGCTGGCCACCACCTTCGGCTTCCTGTTCAGTTTCACGCGGGCGCGGCGGCTGGAGGGCGTGGGGGCCAGCAAGTGGGGCGGCGTGATGATCTACATCCTCGTGGCCACCATCGGTATGCAGATGAACATCGGCGACGTACTCGATAACCTCGGCCTCTTCGCCATCGGACTCATCTGGATGCTGGTGCACATCACGGTGCTGCTGGGTACGGCTTACCTGATCAAGGCGCCGTTCTTCTTCGTGGCGGTGGGGAGTCAGGCTAACGTGGGCGGGGCCGCTAGTGCGCCGGTGGTGGCTAGTGCGTTTAATCCGGTGCTGGCTCCGGTGGGGGCTATCATGGCGGTGATTGGGTATGCCCTGGGTACCTATGGGGCGCTACTGTGCTCTTACTTGATGGAGATTTCTGTTAATTAATGGTTGCACCACCAAGAAGGGTATTGGCGCGCAACGCGCGCTGGAATGAACCACAGAGGACGCAGAGGGCCGCAGAGACGTGATAGGTACACCTCTGCGGCCCTCTACGCACTCTGTGGTTCAATAAAAAGCGACGTAGTCGCAAAACAGTAAAATTATGCAACAAGCCACCCTAATCACAGGCGTAAGCTCCGGGATCGGCCTCACCACCGCCCACTACCTCCTCCAGCGCGGTCACACCGTTTATGGCAGCCACCGGGGCGGGGGCCCGACCACTATCGGGGGTGCACAGGAACTCGCCAAGTACCCCACCTTCACCCCGCTCACCTTCGATGTCACTGATCGGCCGGCCATCCGTGCCGCCGTACAGCGGATTCAAGAAGACGGCCACCAGCTCACGGGGGTAGTCAATAACGCCGGCATCGCCATCAGCGGACCGGTAGAAACGCTCAGCGAGGCGCAGTACCGCAGGCAGTTCGACGTGAACGTGTTCGGGCTACTCGCCGTCTGTCAGGAAATGCTGCCGCTGCTGCACGACGCCCGGGAAGCTGGTCTCAGTCCCCGTATCGTCAACGTCGGCAGCGTCTCCGGTTACCTCACCTCCCCCTTTACCACGCTCTACTCCGCCTCCAAATTTGCCGTAGAAGCCCTCACCGACGGGATGCGCCGCGAGCTTCACCCCTTCGGTATCGACGTGATCAGCATTGCCCCCGGACCGGTCAAAACCCCCATCTGGGCCAAGGGCCGCGAGCAGACTGAGGCCTACCGCGGCACCCGCTACGAAGCCGTACTGGAAAAGCTCGGCCCCTATACCGAAGCCGCCGAAGCGGATGGTGTGGAACCGGAAGTTGTAGCGGAAGCTATCTACAAAGCCCTCACCGACGCTAAGCCGAAACCTAATGTACTAGTCATGAAGCGCGGCTGGCTAGTGAAACTCCTTCGCCTAACCCCTAAGCGCTTCCAGGATAAGTTCTTCCTGAAGCGGCTGGCGGAGAACCGGCGGTACTAAGCGTCCGACGGTTGTAACCGTTAAGCGTCCGACGGTTGTAACCGTCGGACGCTTATCCCGACATCCTACAGCAGGGCCACCAGACCAGCTCGGCCTCACCCTGGAGGAGGAGCACCACATCCGCGCCAACGATACCTACTTCATCGTTGGCCGTATCCGCGAGCTCTTCGTCCCTCTGCCACGTTACCCTATTGTGGGGGCCACAAATAGCAGGTAGACTCCGTATCTTGATGGGGTGCTAAGACTTCCCGTACTCCTCATCTTACTCCTCGTTAGCTGCCGCCAGCCTCCCCCGATGGCCGATCGTGCTACGGTACCTCCGCCTAACATCGTCCTCATCCTGGCCGATGACTTCGGCGTCGGGGACATACAGGCGCACTACCCGGACAACAAGATCGCCACCCCCTACCTGGACCGTCTGGTTGCTGAGGGCCGCAGCTTTACCGACGCCCACAGTGCCTCGGCGGTGTGTACGCCCACCCGCTACGGGCTACTGACCGGTCGCTACGCCTGGCGCACGCCCCTCCAGGAATGGGTACTGGCCGCCTACGAGCCCCCGCTGATCGCAGCGGACCGGCTGACCCTGCCCGCCTTGCTGCAGCAGGCAGGCTACCATACCGCCCTGATCGGCAAGTGGCACCTGGGTATGCACTACGGCGGCGGGCGACCGGCCCAACGGCTGGAAGAACACTGGCGGTTAAAAGACTATCCCTGGGACTTTAGCCAGCCCGTTACCGACGGGCCGGTAGCGCGGGGCTTCGACTACTACTTCGGCGTCAATCTGCCCAACCAGCCCCCCTTTACCTACCAGGAAAACGACCGGCTTGTAGAGGCCCCGACGGCTACCTACCGCTATGACTCCACCGAGGGCGTCGTGATGCCGCGCGCCTTCGACGGCTCCCCCATAGCTCCGGGTTGGCGCTTCGATAGCATTGTACCCGAACTGACCGCGCGGGCCATCGCTTATCTCGAAGAGCGGGCTGAGGTAGCGGACCCTTTCTTTCTCATGTACTCCATGACCTCGCCCCACGAGCCGGTAGTCCCTTCCAGCGGTTTTGTCGGGCGGAGCGGCATTAACCCCATCGCCGACTTCGTCATGGAAACGGACTGGTCCGCCGGCCAGGTTATCACCGCCCTGGACCGCCTGGGATTAAGGGAGAATACGCTGGTCATCTTCACCGCCGACAACGGCCACAGTCATTACACGGGCTGGGAAGGATTGATCGCTGCCGGCCACCAGCCAAGCGGGCCCTACCGCGGCCACAAGGGGGACATCTGGGAGGGTGGCCACCGCGTTCCCTTCGTCGTGCGCTGGCCCGTAGGCGGGGTACCGGCGGGTACGGCTACCGATCACCCCATCACGCTCAACGATCTCTACGCCACCCTGGCTTCTCTACTTGAAAGGCCGCTACCCGTCGACGCGGCGGAGGACAGCTTCAGCTTCCTACCCTCCCTACGGGGGCAAACGCCGGAGCCACGGCCCGCCGGTATCGTCTCCCACTCGCGCGACGGCGAGTTCGCCTACCGAGAGGGAGACTGGAAACTGGTCCTCCGTAAACCGGAGCCTACGCTCGACGACTCCCGGGGTCAGGCCGCTGTAGCCGAACTGTACCACCTGGGACAAAGCGAGGCCGAGGTGCAAAATCTCGCTGCCGAATATCCGGAACGTGTACGTGAGCTTCGGCAGCGCCTCCAACACATCGTGCAGACGGGGAGTAGCCGGGAAGATGCTGAGAGCGAAAACGACGTCCACGTGGTCGTAGATACCCTACAGCGACAGCGTTACGCCGGCTACTAAACCAATCTTGTGCGCCCCTGCCGCGTTACCTTACTATATCCCAAAACGCTACCGCATGTCATTCCGTAAAAAGGCTCTGGGCGCCCCGATAGCTATCGGGGCAGGTGCAATGCTCCTCGTGGGGCTCACCGCTACGACCCTCGCCCCCATCAACGACAAATTCTTCGAGATCATGAAGGCCATCGAGGTGTACACCAACGTGTACAAGGAGGTGAATACCTACTACGTCGACGAGATCGAGCCCAATAAACTGATGCGCACCGGCATCGAGGCCATGGTCGAAAGCCTGGACCCCTACACCAACTACATCAGCGAGACCGACGTGGAAACCGCACGCCTGCGCCAGAGCGGACAGTACCAGGGCATCGGCGCTGAGATCGAATATATCGACAGCCTGCCGACCATTCTCACCCTTTATAAAGATCAGCCCGCCGACCAAGCTGGATTGCGCACGGGCGACCGCCTGCTACGGGTAGACGGCCGCGAGACCGCCCAGTACAACCGTGAGCAGCTGGAGGAGATCATGCGCGGCTTCCCCGGTACCATCATGGAGCTAACGGTAGACCGGCCCGGCGAGGGCACCAAGCAACTGGAGCTCACGCGCGGTGACGTAGACATCCCCAACGTACCCTACTACGGGATGCTGGAACGGAACGTGGGCTATGTGGCCCTGACCACCTTCACCCAGGAGGCGGCCAAGAACGTACGTGATGCCGTCAGCGAGCTACGAGCCGAGCACCCCGACATGACCGGCGTCGTACTCGACCTGCGCGGTAACGGCGGTGGACTGCTCAATGAGGCCGTCGATATCGTCAACATCTTCGTACCCAAGGGCGAGACCATCGTGACCACGAAGGGTAAGGTGCGCGACTGGAACCGCAGCTACGAAACCAAGGGCAACCCGCTGGATACGGACATTCCGGTAGCCGTGCTCATCAACCACCGCTCGGCCTCGGCCTCGGAGATTGTCTCGGGTGCGCTGCAGGACCTGGACCGTGGCGTCCTGATCGGCCAGCGCAGCTACGGCAAGGGGTTGGTGCAAAACATTATGGAAACGGGTTACGGTAGCCGGGTCAAGATCACTACGGCGAAGTACTACATCCCCAGCCAGCGTTGCATCCAGGCCATCGAGTACCGCAACGGCAAGCCCTACGATATTCCCGATGCGCAGCGCGCCGAGTTCAAGACCCGCGGCGGCCGTACCGTACTGGACGGCGGTGGCGTAGCTCCCGACATCGAGGTGAACGTGCTGGGTCAGCATAACGTAGCTCAGGGATTGCTGGAGGATTACATCGTCTTCGACTTTGTGAACGAGTGGGTGCGCGATCACCCGACAATCGACTCGGTGGCCGATTTTCACTTCCAGGACTGGGACAAGTTCGAGGCCTTCCTCAACCGGGCCGACTTCAACTTCACTTCCCAGGCCGAGGAGCTATTGGAAGATGCTGCCGCCCGGGCTAAGGAAGAGGGGTACGACATCTCCGCGGAGCTGGCCTCGATTCAGGAGAAGGTCGACCGCGAGCAGGCTACGGCCATCGCCAGTCTGAAGGACGAGATCATCAAGATCATCGAAAAGGAGATCGCCGGCCGCTATTACTACCAGCGGGGGCAGGTGCAGATGGGCCTGCGCAACGACCAGGAGGTACAGGAGGCCATCGCGGTGCTGAACGATGGGGGGCGGTATGCGGAAATTCTGAGCAAGTGATGTTCCGCCTCGATCGCACGGCCTTTCGTATCAACACCTTCGAGGAGGCAGACAGTAATATCCACTACTGGGTAACCCGGCCGCTGGAGGAGCGGCTGCGGGCGGCAGATTTTTTGACGCGGCAGGCGTATAATATTGCTCCTGATGCGGAGCTACGGTTGGACCGTACCAAATTCTGGATGGGGAAGTTGGAGGACCAGGACAAGCGGATAAGTAGCGGAAATCCTAATTTAGCAAAAAAAAGGACGATGTCAGCAGCACCTAAACTGACCGAGCACTATACCCCCGATGAGTTTTTTACTTTTCTTGAAGGCAGCCTGGATAAGTATGAATACGAGGCTGGGAAGCTTACCATGATGGCCGGGGGCACTGGGAACCATAATACGATCAAATCGGATCTCGCCGTCTCACTTGGTAGTCATGCTCGACAAAATACCAACTGTGAATTTTTCGATAGCGATCAGGCTACTTACATACCCAATAATGATGCCTATGTTTTTCCCGACCTCACATTCGTTTGTGGGGACGCTCAGTTTCAGGACGAGGCGCGTCGTCGCCTGCTAAACCCTGCACTACTTATAGAAGTGATGTCAGAATCCTCAGAGCTTTACGACCGCAGTGGTAAGTTTCACAAGTACAAATCGTTAGGTTCTTTTCGAGAGTATGTACTCGTTGATTCTCAGAAGCATTTGGTGGAGAGCTTTTACAAGCAGGATAAGACACTGTGGCAGATGGCCACTTGTTTCGATCTCAATGGCTCGGTGTACATACATACGCTTGACATTAACCTGCCCATGGCTGAAATTTACCGCCGGGCAGATTTCTAACCCTACGCCTCATCAACCCCATCCCCAACCGCCGGCGGCGCATTCCGCTGCACCTCAGACTGCCGCTCTAGGCTTCCCTCGGCCAACCGCTCACTCAACCAGCTACGCGCCTCCCCAAACGTAGCGAAGTTATACTCCGGTGGTACTAACCCAGGGATTAAATTGATCCGCTCCATCATATCGCGCACCTGCTCGTTCATGCCGGTGAAGGCTACGGCAATGCCCCGCTCCTGTAGCTCCAGCACGGCATCCTCCATGGCGTAGAGCCCCGATTGATCGATGTATGGCACCTCCCGCATCCGGATGATGACCACCTCTACGGAAGGCAGCTGCTGCATCATCGTCTGGAAGGTGGACACGAAGCCGAAAAACAGCGGACCGTCCAGGTGCTTGATGAACACCCGGTCTCCCAACCGTTCGACCAGGTCGCCGTCGTCGGCCCAGGGCTTCTCGCGGCTGAACTCCTCTAGGGAGTTGCTTCTGGCTCCTTCCTCCACGGTATCGGCTGTCTTTTTCATGAAGAGCACGGCGGCCAGTACCATACCGGCGGCAACGGCTTCGAGTAGTCCGACGAAGACGGTCAGCAGGAGCACGATGATCATCACGGCCGCATCGCCCCGGGGCACGTCCCTCAGGTGGCGCAGCCCCTTATAGTCGATGATGCCGACGCCCACCGTGATGAGGATACCGGCCAGTACGCCGTTGGGGATGTAGGCTACGATACCACTTAGGCCCAGGAGCACAAGCAGTAGGAATATGCCGGCGATCATACCACTGATCTTGGTCTTACCACCCGACTGCGCGTTGATGACCGTACGCATGGTGGCCCCGGCCCCCGGTAGGCCCCCGATGAAGGCCGCCCCCATATTGCCGAGTCCCTGACCGATCAGCTCCTGGTTGGGATCGTGGCGGGTCTTGGTGATGTTGTCGGCTACTACGGAAGTGAGCAGCGAGTCGATGGCCCCGAGCGCGGCCAGGGTGAAGGCAAACTCGACGATGCGCACCAGCATCCCGCTACCGAAGAACGCCCCGAAGAAATCGAGATACACAGGAGGTAGCCCCTGCTCTACCGCCCCGATCACTGGCACCTGACCGGGTAGTAGAAAAGCGGCAACAATGGTCACTATCACCAGACCGACGAGACTCGAGGGCACCTTGGTGGTCACCCGCTTGAAGCCATAGATGATGCCGATCGTCAGTAGGGTCAGTAGCAGGTTGGGCCAGTTGACGCCCCCCGGCGTGGTAAAGGGCCGGCTCAGGTTACCGAGGGTACCCAGTGTACCCCCGGCGGCGCGGCGGGCCAGGCGGGTAGCCTCGGCGTCGATTTCAGCTTCGTCGATAGCAGCGAACCGTTCGCTAGCCCGGGCCACGACCTCCGCGTTTACGGCCCCGTCGTCCAGTACGGCGGCCTCCTCTTCAATGTAGCGGTTTAGCAGTAGCTCCTCGGCCGGGGCGCGGCGGCTTTCGACCAGGGCGGTATCGTTGGCCGCACTGTAACCCAGCGCCGGAAACAACTGCGTAATAATGATGATCACCCCGATCCCGCTCATGAAGCCCGATACTACCGGATAGGGTATGTACTTGATGTACTTGCCTAACTTGATAATGCCGAAGATCATCTCGATGAGGCCCGCCAGGAAGAAGGTGGCCAGGATGATCGGCAGCGCTTCGGCCACGGTTTCCGCTCCGGATTCGGTGATCGAACTAGCAATAACGGCCGAAGAAACCACCGTCATCGGTGCCGTAGGCCCACTCACCTGTGTGGGCGTGCCCCCAAACAAGGCGGCCAGGATGGCAATGGCGATGGCACCGTACAGCCCCGCCATCGGTCCCAGGGCAGTCTGCGCCCCGAAGGCCAGGGCTAGGGGTAGGGCTACGATACCGGCGGTCAGGCCACCAAAGAAGTCGCCCCGAAGGTTGGAGAAGTCGAAGGAGAATGGGTTAGTCAAAACAAACCATTTAGTGCGCTCCCGTTACCGAGCGCATGTCGAAGACCTCAAAGTAATTCTCGGGGTTGGTGACCTTCTCGTCCTCCTTGACGACCACTACCTCGACGTCCCGATCCTTGAAGGAGGTGACGAAGTCATTCAGGATCTCCACTACGTCGTAGTCTAGGAACTGCGTCTTGCGCACGTCGAGCACCAACTGCGATCCATCCTCGATGTTGTCTAGCTGCTTCCGAATGGCCCCCTTGTTGAAAAAGGTCACCTCCTCGGCCAGGGTGATCTTCACCCGGGGCCGCTTGCCCTCCTCGTTCTTCATGTGCAGGAAGTGGGAGTTCTGGTAGCTGGTGTAGAGGATCACGATGATGCCTACCGCCAGCCCCAAGCTGATGCCGATCAGCAGGTCGGTCAGTACGATGGCCACCACCGTAACGATGTAGGGTACGAACTGCCGCCAGCCTACCCAGTACATGTTGATGAAGGTAGCCGGCTTAGCTAGTTTATAGCCCACCAGGAGTAGCACGGCGGCAAGGACCGAAAGGGGGATACGATTGAGTACCGTCGGAATCGCGATGACCGATACCAGCAAAAAGATACCGTGCACGATTGCAGAGAGCTTCGTCCGCCCACCCGACTGGATGTTGGCCGAGCTACGCACGATCACCTGCGTCACCGGTAGACCGCCGATGAGCCCCGAGACGACGTTTCCCGTACCCTGCGCTAGGAGCTCCCGGTTGGTGGGCGTGACCCGGCGGTAGGGGTCCAGCTTATCCGTTGCCTCTACACAGAGCAACGTCTCCAGACTGGCCACCAGGGCAATGGTGAAGGCGGCAACCCACACGGCTCCGTTACCCAGGCCGCTAAAGTCAGGAAAACTGAACTGGCCCAAAAAAGAATCAAAATTCTCCGGCACCGGCAGTGGCACCAGGTGCTCCGGACGAATGCCCAGGTCAGTGCCCTGCATCGTGATCTGCCAAATGATTCCCGCGGCTACGGCTACGACCGGCCCGGGAATGATCGTAAAGATTTTACCTCGTTTGGATAGCACTAACTCCCACAAAATCAGGATCGCTAGAGCAATAACGGCAATGATCGTAGGTCCGATCGCGATGAAGTCAACTATGTTGAACAACTCAGAAAAGGTGTTCTGCCCGTCGTCCTGTAGGAAGGCATCATTGCCCTCCGGCACCTCGTCGTAGCCGAAAAAGTGGGGAATCTGCTTCAGAATGATGATCAGGCCGATGCCCGTGAGCATCCCCTTGATCACCGCCGAGGGGAAGAAGTAGCCGATCACGCCGGCCCGCAGTACGCCCAGTACAATTTGAATGATGCCCCCCAGGACCACACAGGTCAGAAAGAGCTCGAAACTGCCCAGTTCGGTGAGGGCCGAGAGCACGATCGCGGTCAGGCCCGCCGCTGGCCCGCTCACGCCTACATTAGAGCCACTCACTGCGCCTACCACGATACCCCCTACGATACCGGCGATCAGACCGGAAAAGAGGGGCGCGCCACTGGCCAGCGCAATACCTAAACAGAGGGGTAAGGCAACGAAAAAGACGACGATACTAGCGGGTAGGTCGCCCTTAAGGTTGGTAAAGATGCCGTCGTGGGGCGTAGCGTGACTTTTCAAGATAAGGGGGAGTGATTTTCGCTAAAGGTAGCTATACACGGTCAGCCCCACAAGGTTGTACGCGCCCCTTACTCCGCCGCCTCCAAAAATTGCATCTCGTAAAGCTCCCGGTAGCGGCCGTCCTCCAACTGTACCAGCTCCTCGTGGGGGCCGAATTCCCTAATCTCGCCCTTCTCCAGTACCATGATGTTGTTGGCATTGCGGATGGTACTGAGGCGGTGGGCAATCACGATGCTCGTGCGCCGGTCGATCAGTTTCTCGATCGCGTGCTGAATGACGCCCTCGGTCTCCGGATCCACGCTACTGGTCGCCTCGTCCAGAATCAAAATGTCGGGATCGAACACCAGCGCCCGCACGAAGGAGATCAGCTGCCGCTGCCCCATACTCAGGGTGGCCCCCCGCTCCATTACGTCGTAGTCGTAGCCCCCCGGCAGCCGCTCGATGAAGTCGTGGGCACCGATCAGCTTGGCCGCCTCTATAACCCGCTCACGACTGATGTTGGGGTCACGCAACGTGATGTTTTCCAGTACCGAGCCGGTGAAGAGGAAGACGTCCTGTAGCACCATCGCCATGTGGCTGCGCAGCGCCGTGAGCTCGTAGTCGCGCAGGTCCTTCCCGTCGATCAGGATCTCCCCCCTCTGGTACTCGTAGAAGCGGTTGATCACGTTGGTGATCGTCGTCTTGCCCGAGCCCGTACTACCCACGATGGCCAGCGTATCTCCACTTTTCAGTTTGAAGCTGAGGTCCCTGAGGATCCAGTCCACGCCCGTATAGGCAAACCACACTTTGCGGAACTCCACCTCCCCGCGCAGGCTTTCCGGCTTCAACGTCCCCGTATTCTCGATCTGGTCGTCGCGGTCGATCACCTTAAACACCCGCTCCGAGGCCACCAAGCCCATCTGCAGCGTATTGAATTTGTCGGCTAGGACCCGGATCGGCCGGAACAGCATATTGATGTAGATCGGGAAGGCCACCAACGCCCCCAGGGTCACCCCGCCGGCGCGAGCCACGTCCTGAGCACCCCACCAGACCATCAGCGCCAGGCTGGCCGCCGCGATGATATCCACCGTAGGAAAGAAGATCGCGTAGTACAGGATCGCGTCGATATTTGCTTTCCGGTATTCCCTGTTGATCCCGGCAAATTTGCGCGCCTCCCCCTTCTCCGCATTGAATATCTGCACGATCCGCATTCCGGTGATGCGCTCCTGTAGGAAAGCGTTCATGCGCTGAATCTCGGTGCGTACCCGCTGGTACGACTTCTTCACCGCCTCCTTAAAGATGTAGCTGGCCAGCATTAGGAAGGGCATCGTCGTCAGACAGATCAGGGTGAGCCGCCAGCTCGTGGTCAGCATGATGGCCAGTACGGCTACGATGGACATCAGGTCGGCCAGAATCGTGATCACCCCCTCGGCGAAAATGCTATTAATCGACTGGATGTCGCTGATGGTCCGCGTCGTCGAGGTCCCAATGGGGGTCTTGTCAAAGTAGCTCAACCGCAGGCTGTTGATGTGGCTAAACACCCGCACCCGCAGATCGCGGATCACCGACTGCCCCAGCCAGTTGGAACTGTACACAAAGGAGTAGCGGCACAGCGCCTCTAGCACCAGCAGTCCGGCGATAACCAGGGCCCAGAAGGTGAGCCCGCTGGTGTCGCCCACGAAGATGTAGTCGTCCACCATCTTCTGGATCAGCCGCGGCCGGGCGATCGACAGTGGTGCCAGCAGCACGGCCAGGGTGACGGCCAGAATCGCGACCTTCTTATACGGTTTAGCCAGGGCCAACACACGCCACAGCAGGTACAAATCAAACTTTTGCTTCTCTTCCTTCGTGGCCATGAAGTGGTGTAACACCCCACCCCCCGTTTGGGTCTACGCCGCCACCTGATTTTCCCGCAGCGCCTCCAGGCTCACGTACTGGAGGGCTGCCTCGTGGGTCGCCTCCAACCGCACCGGCGGCGCTACCCCGGCCTCATAGGCCTCCTTCCACCGCAGCGCGCAGAGGCACCAGCCGTCGCCCGGCTTCAGTCCCGGAAAGTCGTAGGCCGGTACCGGCGTGCTTAGGTCATTGCCCCGTGATTTGGTGAAGGTGAGAAACTCTTCCGTCATCACCGCGCACACTACGTGGCGGCCGGTATCGAGGGGGCCGGTACGGCAGATGCCATCGCGGTAGAAGCCGGTCAGTGGGTCGGTGCAGCAGGGTTGTAAGGGGGTACCTAGTACGTTATTCATATTACCTAATAATCTGCCCAGTCACCCGCAGCAACTCCGTCTCCGTCTGCTTCAAATTCAGCAGGGCGTCGAGGAGTTGAAATTCCGCATTCGCGTAGTTGAGCTGGATCTGCCGGTAGTCGAAGCTGTTGATGGTGCCGCCGCTAAAGCGTTCTTCGGCGATCTCGAGGTTACGTTCGGCGTTTTCGATGAGCTCCTGGGTGATGCCGATGATGCGGGTCTGGTTGGCGTAGAGTGCGGTGGTGTTCTGGAGAGCGGTACGGAGTTGCTGCTGGGCGGACTGGTAGTCGAGTTGGGCAGTGATCTCTTCCAGGCGGGCCGACTGAATGCGCACCCGCCGGTTGCCCCCGTCGAAGAGGAGGTAGCTGGCGGTGAAGCCCACGTTGCCGGCCAGGGTACGCGCGGCTATTCCTGGCAGCTCCTGCTCCCGCCCCGGCTGGTCGCCGCCGAACTCAAAGGTCTGGGTGCCGGTCTGCACACCGATGTCGTAGCTCGTACTGGCCCCGATGCCGAAGGTGGGTGCCCGCTCGGTCTCAATGAGCCGGGTCTGTAGAGCGGCCAGATCGCGGTTGATGAGCAGGTTCTGCAGGTTGCGGTTGCTGGCCAGGAGGCGGGCCTCAAGGTCGGCGGGATCGTAGGCGGTTTCCTCGTAGGTCAGTTCGGTGGTGAGGTCGACGGGGCGGTCGAGGGTCTCCTCACCGAGGAGCTGGAGTAGGTTACGCACGGCGTTCGCGTAGTTGACCTGCTGCACGACCAGGTTGGTAGAGTCCGAGAGGTAGGCATCACGCGCCTGCAACTCATCAAAGGTGCCGCCCTGGCCGAACTCCCGCCGCACCTGCTGGTACTCGATGCGGTCGCGGCTCAGGGCCAGCACCCGGCGGCGCACCTCGATCTGCTCACGCTGCACCACGGCGGTGTAGTAGGCGTCGATGATGTCCTGAACGGTGTTCTCGATTTGCAGCTGGAGCTGTCCCTTGCTGAGGTCGGCCAGGGTTTCCAGCCGCTCCTTATTTATGGCGATGCGGCCGCCGTTAAACAGCACCCAGTTGAGCTGTACGATGGGGGCTACGCTGTAACTGGTGGTGGTACTCTGGACCACGATACTGGCCGGGTTGCTCTGGTTACGGTAGCCGACGCCGGGGCTCAGCCCCACCGTGATCGTGGGGTACTTCTGCGTCAGGGCGTAGTCGTCGTTGTTCTGCGCCACGGCCAGTTGGCTTTCGGCAATCCGGATCTGAAAGTTATTGTCCAGCCCGCGCTGGATGGCATCGCTCAGGCTTAAATCCAGGGTGTCCTGGGCGCGGACGCAGGTGCAAGCAACTAGTGCGAGGAAGAGGCTGAGCTTGGACATGCCGGAGAGGGGGTCGTGAAAAACTTGCGCAAGGTACGGGAACGAAGGTCGAGCCGACTTATATTTTGCCCTCATGTTCGTGTCCTCCCCCCGACCCCGTATCCCCTGGGCCACCGTGCCGCTACTGCTGCCCGTGCTGGCCCTGGGTGGGGGGATTGCCCTGGCGGCCCACCTGGAGTATAGGTACGCATGGATGTTCCTCGGGGCGACGGGGGGGCTGGGGCTGCTCGCCACTAGTTTGCACCTGCGGCCCCGCCCTGCTGCCGTGCTGTTGTGGCTGGCGCTGTTCACCCTGGGAAGTTGGTATGCGGGGGTACGGCATCCGCTGCATGATGGAGCGCACTTTAGCCACCACTACACGAAAGGAGACCAACTGCTGGTAGAGGTGCAGAGCGTGCGGGAGGGGGAGCGGCGGCAGAATGTGGAAGCCGATGTGACGGCGCTGTTGCGCGATGGGGAGCGGCTGCCTACGAGCGGTAAGTTAGTGGCTTACGTAGCCGGTGATACCTTGCGAACTGGAGACCGGCTGCTGCTGGCTAGTGCGGTGGATACGGTGCCGGGTCCGCTCAATCCGCACGCCTTCGACTACGCGGGTTACCTGGCGGATAAAAACATCTTCCACCGCAGCTTCGTGGACTCGACGGAGTGGCTGCGGGTGGGCACCGCCTCGGGCTTTTCCCTACGTGCCTTCGGGGAACGGGCGCGGGAAGCCTGGTTTGCGAGCCTGCAGCCCTACCTGGCGGGGGATGACCTAGCAGTAGCCGCAGCGCTGATCATGGGCAAGAAGGACCTGCTGGGCGCGGAGGTGAAGTCGGCCTACGCGGATACCGGGGCGATCCACGTACTGGCGGTGTCGGGCCTTCACGTAGGCATCCTGGCCCTGATCGTGATGCAACTGCTGCGCCTGCTGGTACCGCCCCGACCCTTCTGGCTGGCGCTGCGCACGGGACTGACGATCCTGCTGGTGTGGTACTTCGCCCTCGTGACGGGCCTGAGTGCCTCGGTGCAGCGGGCGGCCCTGATGGTGACCGTAGTGCTGATCGGCAAACAATTGAACCGCAACAACAACATCTTTAATCTACTGGCAATTGCCGCGCTGGTGATGCTGCTGGTGGAGCCCAAACAGCTATTTCAGGTGGGTTTCCAGCTGAGTTTCGCGGCGGTGGCGGGAATCGCGCTCTTTACGCGGCGGCTGCAGCGGCTGGTGTACCTGCCCGGAAAGCTGAGCGTGCTCTGGGATGCCATCGCGGTATCGACGGCCGCGCAGCTCGGCACCCTACCGCTTTCGCTGTATTACTTCGGGCAGTTTCCGCTATACTTCATGCTGAGTGGGACGCTGGTGATCGTGTTTGCCTACCTTGTGCTTGGGCTGGGGCTGCTGCACGGGTTGCTGGCTCTAGTGGGGGTAAGCGGGGCAGGGCTCTGGCCGACCAGCACCCTGCTGGAAGGGGTAGTCAGCGTACAAAATGCCTTCATCTTCTACTGCCGTCAGCTGCCCAGCGCGACGCTGCAACTGGCCGACTTCACCTGGCTATCTGCAGTGGGGCTTTACCTGCTCATCAGCTGCCTGGCCTACCTCGCCTTCCGGCCGAGTCACCGGGGGCGGTGGGCGGCCATGGGGGTGGCGGGGCTGCTCGTAGCGTACTGGACGTTAGGGCCTGTGTGGTCACCCGCTCCGCCCCAGTTTACGATCTATGACCTGCCACGGGCCACTTTGATCGATGTGTACGACGGGCGGCGGGGGGTAGCGGTGGGCGATAGCGTAGCGCAGGATGATCTCGACTTCAATGTACTGCCGGCGCGGCAGGCGCTGGGAGTGGCCTTCGGGACACCCCTACCGCTGGACCAGGACACCAGCCTGGCCGCCGTGACGGTGCATAGTCCCCTACTGCGCCTACTAGATCGGCGGGTGTTGGTATTGGATGGGACGCGGGACTGGCGGGGGGTAGCTCAGTTACCGGAGGTAGATCTGGTGCTGGTGCGCAGCGGGGTGCGCCCGGATCGGGTGCCGGAGCTACCTCCGGGGGTGCCGGTGGTCGTGGATGGGTCAAATGCGCCCTACGTGGGCCGGCTGTGGCGGGAGCGGTACGGCGGGGTGCACGTGACGGGGGTGGACGGGGCTTATCGGGTGGTGGAGTAGGCGTTGGACGCTTCAAAAGCGTCCAACGCCTAAGCACTACATCGTCATCACTTCTTTTTCCTTGTGCTCGATGATCTCCTCGACTTTCTTGCTGAGGCTATCGGTCCAGCCCTGGACTTTTTCCTCCATGCGCTTGCCGGCGTCTTCGGGGTAGCCGTTTTTGACCTCCTTTTTGATGCTTTCCATGGCGTCGCGGCGGGCGTTGCGGATGGAGATTTTGGCCTCCTCGCCCTCGGCCTTGACGACCTTGGCGAGTTGCTGGCGGCGCTCGGTGGTCAGTGGCGGTACGTTGATGCGGATGAGCTGGCCGTCGTTCTGGGGGGTGACGCCGAGGTTAGCCTCAAAGATAGCCTTTTCGATGTTGGGCAGGTTCGACTTATCGAAGGGCTGGATGGTAATGGTGCGGCTATCGGCCGTGCTGATGCTCGAGGTCTGGTTGATGGGCGTGGGCACGCCGTAGTAGCTCACCATGATGCCGTGGAGCATGGCGGGGCTGGCCTTGCCGGTGCGGACCTTGACGAGTTCACGTTCGAGGTGCTCGATGGCCTCTTCCATGAGCATTTTATTTTCTTCCAGCTGGTCACTAAGGAGGTCTTCCATGGGGATTTACGATTTACGATAGGCGATTTACGAAGTACGATTTGCCGTCGGAATATGCGTTGCAGGGGGCGGGGCCGCGGGTGCAACACTTGGTGCAGGCGGGCGATACTACGGCAAAAGTAACTTTTTAGCGTCGGCTACCCATATAGCGGAGAATGAGCCAGAATAGGATCGTCAGCGCGGAAAGCGCGGCGACTACGTAGGTCATGGCGGCCCACCAGAGGGCGTCTTTTGCTCCGTCGTGGAGTTGTCCGGTGGCTGTGCCGCTTTGCTCCAGCCACTTAAGGGCCCGGCGGCTGGCGTCGAACTCCACCGGTAGGGTAGCCAGGCTGAAAAGCGTAGTGATGGCGAAGGCGGCGATGGTGATGAGCAGCATAGTCTGGCCGAAGAAGCCACCGGCAATACCGCCTACGGTCAGCATCAGCAGGATGCTCTGAAAGCGGGAGGCGATCTGCACCACGGGCACCATCTTACTACGGAACTGCAGCCAGGCGTAGCCCTCGGCGTGTTGCACGGCGTGGCCGCACTCATGGCTGGCTACGGCGGCAGCCGAAACGTTGCGGCCCTCGAATACGGCCGGACTGAGGTTGACCGTCTTGGTGGTCGGATTGTAGTGATCGGTGAGGGTACCCTGGCCGGCCACAATGCGTACGTCGTTGATGTTGTAGTAGCTCAGCATACGCTGAGCCACCTCGGCTCCGCTCATGCCACTGGTCATAGGTACGCGGCTGTACTTTTCGAAGGCGCTTTTGAGCTTACTACTGGCCAGCCAACCGATGCCGGCGAAGACAAGCGTGATGATGATATAGACGCCGTAGCCGCCGCTGAGCATAGTTTAAAGTTTTGTCGCTAGGCGGAGACAGGGACCAATCGATCCTTACCCACGTAGCTATGGAGCACTTTCGGTAGTAAAATGCCCCGCTCGGTCTGCTTGTTCTCCAGGAGGGCAGCGATGATGCGCGGTAGGGCCAGGGCGCTGCCGTTGAGGGTGTGTACCAGTTCGTTGCCCTGCTCGGCGCGGTAGCGGAGCTTGAGGCGGTTGCTCTGGAAGGTCTCGAAGTTGGATACGCTACTCACCTCCAGCCAGCGCTGCTGGGCGGCGCTCCAGACCTCGAAGTCGTAGGTCATGGCCGCCGTGAAGCCCATATCGCCGCCGCAGAGGCGCAGGATGCGGTAGGGCAGCTCCAGGGCGTCGAGTAGTGCGCCGACGTGGGCGACCATCTCGTCTAGTTTGGTGTAGCTCTCCTCGGGGCGGGCGAGCTGTACGATCTCGACTTTATCGAACTGGTGTACCCGGTTCAGTCCACGCACGTGGGCGCCATAGCTGCCCGCCTCGCGCCGGAAGCAGGGGGTGTAGCCGGTGAGCCGGATGGGTAGGCTATCGGCGTCGAGCAGCTCACCCCGGTAGAGGTTAGTGAGGGGCACCTCGGCGGTGGGGATGAGGTAGAGGTCA
The DNA here is from genome assembly GCF_965214665.1 of Neolewinella sp. Classification (GTDB taxonomy): domain Bacteria; phylum Bacteroidota; class Bacteroidia; order Chitinophagales; family Saprospiraceae; genus Neolewinella. The sequence continues at coordinate 3,226,662 of NZ_OZ243970.1, forward strand.
TCTTCGGTGACGTAGTACATCTGCCCCTCCTTGTCGGGGAGCTGGCCGGTGCCGCGGGCGGTATCCTCGTTGACCAGGAGCGGGGGGGCATACTCGGTGTAGCCGGCGGCGGTGTTGCGGTCCAAAAAGTAGTTGACCAGCGCGCGCTGTAGCCGGGCCCCCTGACCGGTGAAGACGGGAAAGCCGCTGCCGGTGGTGCGCACGCCCAGTTCCAGGCTAAAGATCCTGTAGGTCTCGGCCAGCTCCCAGTGCGGTTTTGCGTCCGGGCTCAGGGTGGGAAGCTCGCCGGGGTAGTCCTGGTACACCTCGTTGTCCTCGGCGCTGCTGCCGGCGGGCACCAGGTGGTAGGGGACGTTGGGGAGTTGGAGTAGGCTATTTTCAAGTTCTTCCAGGGTGGCCCGCAGCTCCTCCTCCGCACCTGCGACCGCGCCCTTGATCTCGTTGACGCGCTCGCGTAGGGCGTTGGCTTCGTCCTTGCGGCCGGACTTGAAGAGGGTGCCGATCTCCGTGGATAGGGTGTTGCGCTCCGCCAGGAGGGTATCGTTGTGGGTTTGTAGTTCCTTGCGCTTATCGTCGAGGGCGACGATGCGATCAACCGTAGTGGCGGCATCGATACCGCGTTTACGGAGGCCTTCGAGGACCCGCTGGCGGTCGTCGCGCAGGGTGTGTACTAAGAGCATGGGGCGGGGCGTTTAGGCGAGCAAAGGTAGGGGCCGTAAACCTTTAGGTCGTCTGCGCTGTATTAAGTTGCAAGTTTCTACCCCGGTCCGGCACCTGTTTCGGACTTTGGTTGTAGCTTTGCGGAGCAAGCGACTCCGCGTGTAGGCTCTGAGCCGGCATTTCTGCCCCCTACGCTCCGGCCCGAATTCACCTCTATTCGTCTCCACAGGTCACTTCATGCTTCCATTCGGGAGGCCCGCCTGTCACCTTTGCTTCCTCCTATCTTCCCCCTTACGTATCCCCCCCTAGATGTTTAGCATAGCGCAACTACAGAGCATGCTGGTTCCCGAATTACGGGACTACGCAGAAACCCTCGGCCTGAAATCCTACAAAAAGCTCAATAAGCAGGACCTCATCCTCACCCTGCTCGAACAGCAGGCCGTGAAGGGCACCACCAACGTCAGCGAACCTCCCGCCGCCTCCGACACCGACCGCGTGCCCAACCGCAAGGCCGAGGCCGCTGCCTCCGCCGCCCGCCGGGGAGAAGCCGCCACCGAAACTGCCGAGAAGGAGGACAAAGAAAGGTCCGGCCGCAGCCGGGGTCGGGGCCGCAGTCGCACCAACGACGGTGACTCGGACGATAGCAATAAGCATTCTAGCCGGGGCCGCAGCAATAACAAGGACAGCAACGGAAAGGACGATAGCAGCAGCAGCGACGACAAAAAGAAAAAGGAGGACGATAAATCCGACAAAGAGGACCGCTCCAACGGCCGTAGTCGGGGCCGCGGCCGCCGCAGCGTACGCGAAGAACGTTCCGATTCCGACGATAACTCCAATAGCCGCGGGCGGGGTCGTAGCAATAACAACGACAAATCCGACGACGACAACCAGGACTCCCGCAGCCGGGGTCGGGGTCGCAATAACACCTCGGACAGTAAGAGCGACGAGGAGAGCAGTAACAGCAATCAGCGCGGTGACCGCTACGGCAACCGCGGCCGCACCGAAGAGCGCGGCGATGACAACAACGGTCGGCGGAGCGAGCGCGGAAATAATAACGACCGGAGCAGCAACAATAGCCGCAATAACGACCGGAACAATAACGACCGCGACCGGAGCAACAACAACCGCAACGATAGCCGCCGCAGCCAGCCCGAGTACAAGCTCGACGGACTGATCAGTACCACCGGTATCCTGGAGATGATGCCCGACGGCTACGGCTTCCTGCGCTCGCCCGATTACAACTATACGACCAGCCCGGACGACGTCTACGTCAGCCAGCAGCAGGTCAAGTCGTTCGGACTGCGTACCGGCGATACCGTCAAGGGGCCCGTCAAGCCCCCCAAGGAGGGTGAGAAGTACTTTGCCCTGCTCGATGTTGAAAAGATCAACGGCTTCGATCCCAAGGACATCCGCGACCGGGTGCCCTTCGACTACCTGACCGCCCAGTTCCCGACCGAGAAGTTTACGCTGTCGGGCTCCACTACCGGTCGCGACTATGGCATGCGGCTCTTCGATCTCTTTGCCCCCCTCGGCAAGGGACAGCGGGGCCTCATCGTCTCTCAGCCTAAGTCGGGTAAGACCTTCCTACTTAAGGACGTGGCCAACGCCATCGCCCGCAACCACCCGGAGGTCTACCTCATCGTCCTGCTGGTCGACGAGCGCCCCGAGGAGGTCACCGACATGAAGCGCAGCGTAAAGGCCGAGGTCATCAGCTCCACCTTCGACGAGCCGGCCGAAAACCACGTCCGCGTGGCCAACGTCGTCCTCGAAAAATCAAAGCGCCTGGTCGAGTCCGGCCACGACGTCTGCATTCTGCTCGACTCGATCACCCGTCTGGCGCGTGCTTATAACACCGTCCAGCCCAGCTCCGGCAAGGTGCTCTCCGGTGGTGTCGAGGCCAATGCCCTGCAGAAGCCCAAGAAGTTCTTCGGTGCGGCGCGTAACATCGACGGCGGTGGCTCACTGACCATCCTGGCCACTGCCCTCATCGACACCGGCTCGCGGATGGACGAGGTCATCTTCGAGGAGTTCAAGGGTACGGGTAACATGGAACTGCAGCTCGACCGTCAACTGGCCAACAAGCGTATGTACCCCAGCATCGACTTTACCCGCTCCAGCACCCGCCGCGATGACTTACTGCTCGAGCGTGACGTGCTCCAGCGTATGTTCATCCTCCGCAATCACCTGGCCGACATGAAGCCCGAGGAGGCCTTCCAGTTCCTCATGCGCCACATGAAGAATACGACGAGCAACGAGGAGTTCTTAGCTACGATGAATAGCTGATAAGGGGTAAAGGGCTAAGGGAGTAAAGGGGTTAAGGGATGGGGATGCTCGCTATGCTCGTAGGCAGTCCACTACGTACGCGCCGGCTTCCCTTTAACGGCTACTCCTTTAATCCTTTACTCTTTGTAACATTTTACCCCTTGGCAACAAGCGTCACCTTCCTCACTCAGAACCCCGTTCAGGAGAACACCTACCTGGTGTACGATACGGAGACGCGGGAGACGATCGTCTTCGATCCCGGCTGCTACACGCCGGAGGAAGAGCGGGAGTTGGTAGCCACCATCGAGCGGCTAGACCTGAAACCGGTGCAGTTGATCAATACCCACTGCCACTTCGACCACGTATTCGGTAACGCCTTTGTCGTCGAGCGGTATGGTTTGGAACTGGGTATTCACCCTCTGGAGCAGCAGATCCTGGAGGCAGCACCGATGTTCGTGCAAACCTACGGGATGCCGCCGATGACGCCCTCGCCGGCTCCCGGTTACTTCATTCACGAAGGAGATACCGTGATGCTGGGCCAGAACACCTTCGCAGTGTTGTTCTGTCCGGGGCACTCGCCGGGGAGTCTTTGTTTTTATAATGCCGCGGAGAGCTACGTCATCGCCGGCGATGTGCTTTTCCGGCGCTCCATCGGCCGCACGGACCTACCGCTCGGCGATCACGATACGCTCATCGGTAGCATCCTGACTAAACTCATGCCACTGCCGGACGAGACGGTGGTGTATCCCGGTCACGGGCCGAGTACGACGATTGGGGAGGAGCGGCGGGAGAATCCGTTTTTGTAGCGCCGGGTTAGCTGCGCTGCTTCCTTCAGAGGTTAGCCGGCAAGCCGTTTAGCTTCTCTTTAATTCCCCTTTTCCCCCAAACTGAACTTTACTGGTAGGTTGAATTGTACCCTGACGAGTTCACCTCCCTGTATGCCCGGTCGCCAGCTTGGACCGTTATCGTTCATAGCGTTGACAATACGCTCCAATTCTTTACCAGTTCCAGCTCCTGGATCGCGTAGTATCTTAATGTTGGAGACTGTTCCGTCGCGTTCTATGACGAAAGTCACTACTGCCATTCCTTCCACGCCACGCTTCACCGCTTTAGCAGGATACCCTATGTTGGAATAGACAAATTCTAGCATAGCTCTATCTGAGCATGCTTTATGATCTTTATCCTCGGGGCAATCACTGATGAATGTTGGCATCCGCTCGATGGGGTCCGCCGTTTCTCCATCTGGGATAGTGGATTGCGCGTCGAGTGATAAGGATGTTACTGCTATTGCTAGAATGGTTATAAGTTTCAGCATCGTTATGTTTTCGCTGACTAGTTAACGAAGTACCTAATATGAATGTATATGGCTTACGGGTATTGAAGTACTACGGCTAGAGTCATAATTACGTAGCATCATCCAGCCCGTACACCTCATCCGTCAGGTCCAACGGCACCTCATCCGTCAGGTCCTGCACGAAGCGGCACCAGGCGCAGTCCGGCTTGCCGCAGCCATCGAACTGCTGCTCCTGGATGGCCTCCCAGGTATCCCGCAAGATTTTGCGCAGCGCGTCCCTATCCTGCTGATTGAGCTCCAGCCGCTCCTCCGGCTGCTCGCCGTTGGGATCGGTGAGCAGGTAGCTGATGCGTCCCTCCCGCACCCGGCGGATGGTACCGGGCCGGTTATCGTACAGCAATTTGTAGAAGGTCAACTGCCGCCAGTAGTCCCCGCCGTGGGGATTACGGTCGGTCGGGCGACGAAGCTTGTTGCCTCCACTGGTACTGGTCTTGTAGTCTATCACCCGTACGTAGGCGTCACTGATCACGTCAACGCGGTCGATGATGCCGGTCAGGGGGATGCCGTCTACCTCGGCGTTCCGGATGAGGTACTCGATCTCTACGTCGTGGACCCAGGAGGTGTGGTAGCGGTCGTAGTAGGTGCCGAGCTCGCGGCGGCCGCGCTCCAGGCGGTTGTGGTAGCCGCGGGTGGTGAGCTGTCCGCGGCGCTGGGCCAGGGCAATCTCGAAATTATAGATCAACTCTTCCTTACTCGGAAACACCTGTGCCGGGTCGCGCTTCATGCGCAGGAAGTAGTTCTGCAGCGCCTCGTGGAGGGCCGAGCCGTAGAGCGTCCGTTCCCGTTCCCGGTCGGGCACGCGTAGAAGCTTTTCGTAGTAGAAACGCAGCGGGCAGTCGAGGTAGGCGTAGAGGGCACTGACGCTGAGGCGGAAGTCTTCCAGCAATTCAGCGATAGCGGAGCGCTCCAGTACCGGGAAGCGGGTCTTGTCCTTGGGTTGCAGCTGTAGGAAGGCGAGCTCGGCTAGGGTACCGGCATCCAAGTTGGCCTCGCGTACCTCCACCCCACCCGCCTCGATGAGCTCGTCGACGAAGGCCACCTGCTGCTGCATCTTGTCCTTGGCGCTGAGCTCGGCACAGGATAGGATCACGCCGGAGCGGGCACGCGTCAGGGCTACGAAGAACAGTCGGCGGCGGGCCTCCTCCTCGTCTTCGGTACCGGCGTAGGTCAGCGTGTCGGGCAGCTTGAAGCGATTCTGAGAGCGCCCACCCCCGCCCGGACCCCAGGCCCGCTCGGAGCAGTCGAGCATCCACACCTTTTCAAATTCAAGCCCCTTGGCACTGTGGGCAGTGACCAGTAGCACGGCGTCTGCCTGATCGAGGTGGGAGCGCAGCGGTAGGGCGATGCGGTTACCGTCCATCTGCCCCAGCGTATCGAGTAGGTCGGTGAGGGTAAGGCGGGGGCGGCGGGCGATTTCGCGCAGTACAAAGTCGGTAAAGGTGGCTACGTGTTGTAGCAGCTCGGCGCGGTTAGGATCACGCAGCACGGAGGCCAGCAATCCGGAGCCGTTCAGTACCCACTCGATGTACTCCGGCAGGGGCAGACTACCGATGAGGCCGATGGCCTCCTCCAACCAATCGGCCACGCGGCGGAGGTCGGCGGGGGCCTCCAGCCCGTAGGGGTAGAGCGCGTCGGCCCGCAGGTACTCGCGCCAACTGGGCAGGCGACCCTCGCGGTCGAGGGTGTCGAGGCGGCCCAGGTTGAGCACGGAAAGATCGTGGGGCAAAAGCCCGAAGCAGCGAAAGTGCAGCACCCGAAACAGCAGGTGCTCGCCCGTCCCCGGTCGCTCCTGCTCTGATTGCAGGTACCGAAGCAGCTCGCGCAATTGTCTTACGGGGCGTCCGTCGAGCACGTTGGGGCGGCGCTTGCTGCGGTAGGGGATACCGGCCCGCTCCAGCAGGTGGCGCAGTAGGTCGGCCTGACTGTGCTTGGCGTAAATCACGGCCATCTCGGACCAGGGTATACCGTCATCATGCCACCGCTTCAGTTGGCCTACCAGGTAGCCGGTCTCCTGGCGGTGATCGGTAAAGGTCAGGTAGGTTGCACCCGCGTCCGCGGCCCCCTGGTTGCTATTGAGGCGCTTATCGATTTGGTGTTGGGGGAGACGATCGCCAATGCGCAGGGTGTTGCGGTCGATGAGGGCACCGGCACCATCGAGGATCGACTGCGTACTGCGGTAGTTCTCGTTGAGGGTCACGATGGTCAGATCGCGGGCGTAGCGGTGGTGGAAGTCGACCATGGCGTTAAGCCGGGCCCCCTGAAACTCGTAGATGGCCTGGTCGTCGTCGCCGACGATAAAGACGTTGGGGTTATCCCAGTAGTCGGTGAGGTGGCGGATGATGCGGTCCTGACTACCATTCGTATCCTGAAACTCGTCAATGAGCAGGTAGCGGTACCGCTCCTGGTAGCTGAGTAGCAGACTAGGGTGATCGTGAAAAGCGCGCAGCACCCAGCCAATCATGTCGCCGTAATCGTAGCGCCGCTGCTCGCGCAGGGCCTCCTGGTACTTGGGAAAGAGCGAGACTGCGCTGGCGAGCTTGTCCATCCGCAGCCGCTCCTCGGCGATCTTGCCGGTGTGGGGGTCGCCCTTCTGCTTGTCCTTGTACCTGCGCTGGTAGGTAAAGTCAGGGTGGGTCTCCAGGCCATCGACGTAGGTCTTAATGCGCTGCTGTAGCTCGTCCTCCGTCCAGTTCTCGGCCTTCATCTGGGCGAAGAGGTCCTGTAGGTGGTCTTCGTAGTGGTAGGTCTCGTGGTAGCCCAGGCGGAGGGCGTCGGTCTGCGGTAGCTGGTCCATGAGTCCGCGGATGATGCGGATGCGCTCCAACTCCGAGAGCGGCTCCAGCCCGGGCCGGCCGAAGTAGTGCAGGTTCTGCTGGATGACGTTGCTACAGAAGCTGTGGAAAGTGTAGATACCCACCCGGTGCGCTTCCGGGCCGATAAATTTGAGCAGTCGCTGCCGCATGGCCTTTACTCCGGCATCCGTGAAGGTGAGGCAGAGGATGTTGTGGGCCCCGGCGTCGGTCTGTAGCAGGATATTGCCGATGCGGGCGGCCAACAGGTGGGTCTTGCCGGTACCCGGACCGGCCAGGACCATGACGGGGCCCTCGATGGTGTCTACGGCGGTGCGCTGCCCTTTATTCAGGCGGGCGAGTTCGGCGCGGAAACCAGCGTTGTAATCGTGTAGTTTGCGGTGAGCCATCGGTCCTGTTGAAGACAACTTAGCACCACCGCTAGTTGACAAATAGGGCCGAGATGCTGGCGTTGTCGTGGGTGTTCCGAATGGCGGTGGCGAAAAGGTCGGCCGCACCCAGCACCTTGATTTTGGAGCTCTTCCGTTTTAGCGGGATGGTGTCGGATACGATGAGCTCCTGCAGCTGGCTATTCTCGATATTCTCATAGGCATTACCACTCAGCAGGGGGTGGGTAGCTATGGCGCGCACCGAGCGGGCTCCGTGTTCCATGATCAGGTCGGCGGCCCGGCAGAGGGTACCGGCGGTGTCGACCAGATCGTCGACCAAGATTACATCACCGCCCGCAACGTCGCCGATCAGCGTCATGCCGGCGATCTCGTTGGCGCGCTTGCGGTACTTGTCACAAATCGCCAATTCACGCTCGAAGTACTTGGCGTAGGCCCGCGCCCGCTTTACCCCACCCATATCCGGACTGGCAAAGATCACGTTGCCCATATCCTGCTCCCGGAAGTAGGGAATAAAAATAGCCTGGCTCTGTAGGTGGTCCACCGGTATATCAAAGAAGCCCTGGATCTGGTCGGCGTGAAAGTCGAGCGTCATGATACGGTCCACGCCGGCGGCCTCCAGCAAATTAGCAATGAGCTTAGCGCTGATGGGCACGCGGGGGCGGTCCTTGCGGTCCTGGCGCGCGTAACCGAAGTAGGGGATCACGGCGCAGACGTAACCGGCCGAGGCCCTACGCGCAGCATCTATAGTCAGCAACAGCTCCATCAGGTTGTCGCTGGGCTGGAAGGTGCTGCCGATGATGAACACATACTCGCCCCGCACACTCTCCTCGATGATGGGCTGCATCTCCCCGTCGCTAAAGTGCGCCACCCGGAACTGTCCCAGCGCGTGGCCGTACGCCTCGGCGATCTGCTCGGAGAGGTACATGCTCTTGGTCATGGACAGCAGGGTGACCTTGTCGTTCATGGGGGTGAGTCTGGGGGAATGGGACATGAAGATTTACTATTTCTAATTTACCAAGTACCATTTACCATTTGTGTGGATGCTCGCTGTCGCTTGTCGATGTACTACTCAGGTGAGGGCGAGTGAGTTGGTCCGCAAATGGTACATGGTACATTTTAAACGGTAAATGGCAAATTTATTTAAGCCGCTCGATGAGCCGACCGGCCACGCGCAGGAAATCCATCTCCGTGATGATCCCCACGAGTTCGTTGTCCTTCACCACGGGCAGGCAGCCCAGTTTGCAGCCGCGCATAGTGTGCATGGCTTCCTTGATGGTGGTTTGGGGACTGACGGTGGTGGGGGCCGAGATCATCAGGTCGCCGACGGTCTTGTAGTCGTTCATCTCGTTGTTGATGCGGCCGCGCTTGATGTAGTAGCGCAGCAGCTTGCGGGTAGTGATGAGGCCGCAGAGGTGGCCGTTCTCGTCCTCGACGGGGAGGTAGCGGAGCTTGCGCCAGTCCATCAGGTCGCCGACGAGCTCCAGCAGGTCGCTCTCGCGTACGGTGAACAGGTCGGTCTCCATGAACTCCTCCACGCGCAGGCCTACCGGACGGTACTGCTTGAGGTCCTCCTCGGAGGGAATAGACCACTTATGTACCGGGTCCTGCTCCATCTGACACTTGACCATCTCGGAGGTAAGAATGGTGACGGCCTCGTCGCGGTTGACCCGCTCGGTGAGCTGGGTGAACGACTTGAGCAGCCAGCGGGCCCCGTTCTGGTGCACCTCGGCCCGGCCCTGGATGACGCTGAGGTAGCGCTCGATGTCGGGCTTATCGATGCCCTGTAGTACGAGCCCGTTGTAGGCTAGCGGGATGAGCTCCTGCAGGACCAGCTCCCGGCAGGTGACCTTGCGGTTACCGAACCAGGTGAACTGGCTGTCAATGCCGAATTTGGCGGCCTTGGAGAAGTTGTCCTTGACGTCCGCAAAGCTGAGGTGCTCGCGGATGTCCTTAAACTCGTGGGCCATGCCGATCATCAATCCGAGCCAGAAGGCGGCGTTGGCCATCTGGTCCAGTACGGTGGGGCCGGAGGGCAGCACGCGGTTCTCGATGCGCAGGTGGGGCATGCCGTTGTCGCTGATGCCGTAGCAGGGGCGGTTCCAGCGGTAGACCGTTCCGTTGTGGACCTGGAGGGCACGCAGTTTCGGGACCTTCCGCTGACCGATCATCTCCAGACTGTCCTCGTCGATCTCACTGCCAAGCAGGACGCGAAAGCGGGCGATGTCCTCCTTGTAGATTTCCATGATCGACTTATCCAGCCACTGGGTGCCGAAGCTCACCCGCGGCTCGCTGGTGCGCATGTGCTCCTTACTGGTGCGTACGTCAAGCGATTGCTGAAACAGCGCGATGCGCGACTCGTGCCAGAGCCGCTTACCGAACACCAGGGGGCTGTTAGCTGCCATGGCCAGGATGGGGGCAGCTACGGCCTGGGCAATATTGTACATCGGCACGAAGGTCTTGGGCGTCACCTGTAGGTGCACCTGATAGCTGGTATTGCAGGCCTCCAGCAAGGGGCTGTCGTGGTGAATGTGCAGCTCGTCGATGCCGTGCAGATTGAGCTCGAAGCCGCGCTCGTTCTTCTGCTGTGCCTTGATGGCCTCGATCAGGGCCAGGTAGCGCGGCTTGGGCGTCAGGTTCTCCAGGCTGAGGTCGAACTTGCGCAGCGTGGGCAGGATGCCGGTCAGCACGATCTGGGCGTTACTGGCCTTGGCGGCCTCCTTGACGATGCCGAGCTGGTACATATTCTCCTGCTCCATCTTGCGCAGCGCATCGCCGGTGAATACCTGGGGCGTGAAGTTGCACTCTAGGTTGAAGCGGGCGATCTCGGTGGTGACCCAGGGGTACTCCTTCAGCCGCTTGAGCACGGCCATATTTTTAGGTGTAGGCTTCAGCGTCTTTTTATCGACCAGGCATAGCTCCTGCTCCGCCCCGATGCGGATCGTATCGGTCTCGAACCAGTCGTGCTTAAGCATGTACTCCAGCGCCTGCACGTCCTGCAGCAGGTGGTGCGTAAAGGCCGACCGGCTGTCGGTGGTGGGTACGTTTACTCTTTCCTCTCCCATGGTAGTATAGTGTACGCGAAAGGTACGCCCTAGCCCCGAACTTCGTTCTGGGCTAGGGCGGGGAGACCCCGCTGGGGTCGTGCGTGACGGCTTCCGAACGACCCCAGCGGGGTTGCCCCGCCCCGACCCTATCTTCGCCCGCCGAAACTAGCTATACATGGACTTCAAGGCCCTCACCGCCCACGCCAAGGAATACGGCTTCATCTACCAGAGCTCGGAGATATACGACGGCCTGGCCGCCGCCTACGACTACGGCCCCAACGGCGTACTGCTGAAGAACAATCTAAAGGAATACTGGTGGCGCAGCATGGTACAGCTGCACGACAACATCGTCGGCATCGACGCGGCCATCTTCATGCACCCCAAAACGTGGAAGGCCTCCGGACACGTAGACGCCTTCAACGACCCGCTGGTCGATAATAAGGATAGCCAGAAGCGCTTCCGCGCCGATGTGCTGATCGAGGAGCAGCTCGACAAGATCGAGGGCAAGATCAATAAGGAGATCGCCAAGGCGCAAAAGCGTTTCGGCGATGCCTTCGACGAGGCCCAGTTCCGCGCCACCAATCCTAACGTACAGCGCTACGTGAAGCAGTACGACGGGATCGCCGCCCGCCTGGCCACCGCCATGACCGACGGCAACATGGAGGAATTGTACCAGATGCTCGTGGACCTCGATATCAGCGAGCCCGACACTGGCAGCAAGAACTGGACCGAGGTGCGGCAGTTCAACCTCATGTTCTCCACCCAGCTCGGCAATATCGCCGGCGAGGAAGGTAAGCTCTACCTGCGGCCCGAGACCGCCCAGGGTATCTTCGTCAACTTCACCAACGTCCGCAACACCACCCGCCAAAAGCTTCCCTTCGGCATCGCCCAGATCGGCAAAGCCTTCCGCAACGAGATCGTAGCCCGCCAGTTCATTTTCCGCATGCGGGAGTTCGAGCAGATGGAGATGCAGTTCTTCATTGCCCCCGGTACCCAGCAGGAGTGGTACGAACGGTGGAAGGAGACCCGCCTGAAGTGGCACCTGGCCCTCCACCCCCAGGAAAAACTGCGCTTCCAGGACCACGATAACCTGGCGCACTACGCCGATGCGGCCGTGGACATCCAGTTCGAGTTTCCCTTCGGCTTCAAGGAGCTGGAGGGCATCCATAGCCGCACCGACTTCGATCTCACGGCCCACCAGGAGCTGAGCGGCAAGAAACTGCAGTACTTCGATCCGGAACGGGAGGAGAGCTACGTTCCCTACGTCGTGGAGACTTCCATTGGCGCCGACCGCCTCTTCCTCGCCACCCTCACCCACGCCCTCCGCGAGGAGCAGGTACCCGGCCAGGACGATCTGAATAATACCCGCACCATACTAGCGCTGCATCCTGCGATCGCGCCCATTAAGGCCGCCATCATGCCCCTCAAGCGCAACAACGCCGAGCTGGTCAGCCTCGCCAAACACATCTTCGACGACCTGCGCTTTCATTTCGAGGTACAGTACGACGATACCGGTTCCATTGGCAAGCTCTACCGCCGCCAGGACGCCGTAGGCACCCCCTTCTGCATCACGGTCGACTTCGATAGCCTGGAGGATAATACCGTGACGGTACGCGACCGGGATACGCTGGAGCAGGTGCGGGTGAAGGTGGAAGACTTGGTGGGGATGATTGGGCCTCGGGTGGATATGGGTGCGCTACTTCGCTCCGCTCAGTAGGGGGTTTAACCACAGAGTTACACAAAGTGGGGCACAGAGTTACACGGAGTACTTTGTGAAACTCTGTGCTTTCCTTTGTGCTACTCTGTGGTTTACTTACAAAGTACCAGCAGCCTCCCGGAACACCGCTGCCAGTACCACCTGCCCCACGGCCCGCAGCGTCCGCTTATCAATCACGTCCATATTATCATCACCCGTGTGCCAGTGGGCGGGGAAGCGGTGGTCGCCGTCCTCCTGCAGATTGATGATGTCGATGGTGGGGATGCCGGCGATGGTATTAATAAAAAAATGATCATCTATAACCGTACCACCGCGCGCGTTGACATAGTAATTACCGTAGCCCATCTGCTCGCCCAGCTGCCAGACCTTGCGCACCACGTCCTTGGCGTACTTCTCAGAATAACCCTCCACCAAGAAGGTGGCATCGCGGGCACCGACCATATCTAGTAGGATGCCGAAGCGAGGTTTGGGGGTGGGTGCGTTCTTGGCGTAGTACTGCGCACCCAGGGCGTAGCTGTTGGTGTTACTAGGTTTGCCGTAGTCCTCGGCGTCGAGCAGTACGATGTCCACGCCGATGTCGGGGGTGTGGAGGCCGAGCTGGCGGGCTACTTCCAGGAGCACGCCTACCCCGCTGGCCCCATCGTCCGCGCCGTTGACGATGGCGTTCGGGTCATCCTCCAGATCGCTATCGGCGAAGGGGCGGGTGTCCCAGTGGGCGGCCAGTAGGATGCGGTCCGGCAGCTCGGGGGCGTAGCGACCAATGATATTGGTGGAGCTCAGGTTGGTCCCGTCAAAGGCCCGGGCCTCAAAGTCCTGCTTGATCACCTCGGCACCGAAGGCTTCTAGTTTTTCCACCAGCCACTGCTTCGTCTGCCGGTGGGCATCGGTGTTCACCACGCGGGGGCCGAAGTTGACCTGCTGCTCGACGTAGGCGTAGGCGCTGTCGCGGTCGAACTTGGGGACGGGCTTGGCGTCACGGGGGGATGCGGGCGGGGCCGCGGGTGCGGGGTCCTCAGAAAGAGGAGCCGAGTCGTTGCGGCACGCGGCTGTAATGAGTACAAACAGGAAAACTAGTAGTCGGTACAAAGCAAAAAATTTCGTACAGGCGTCCGACGCTTTAAAGCGTCGGACGCCTAGAGTTACTTAGCCACCAGCTCAGCATCCGAGAGCAGGTACATCAGTTGGTTGATATTGCTATCGTTCAGGGTGAGGGTACCACGTAGGGTAATGCGGCTGGTGCTGTATTTGACCGGCTCGGTGGCCGTCACCTCCATCACGGTCTCCGGACCCGCGCCCCCGCAGAAGAAGCACATGTTATAGGGGTAGGCGCTGAAGACGAACTCGTTATGGCTCTTATAGCCCTCGACGGGCACGATGTAGCCGCTGATCTCAATAGTCTTTCCCTCCATGGCCCGGATATCTTCCCCGAAGACCGGCACATCCACCTTGAAGCCGAGTAGCTCGTCGTATTTCTTTTCGTAGGTCACCTTAGCTAAGTCCTGCCAGGTAGAGGCGGCGGCGGACTGGGCAAAAAGGCCCGCAGTGAGTAAAAGCAGACCGGTGAAGAGGAGGTAGCGCATAGCAGCGAGGTTGAGGAGACTAGGCAAAAATAACGCCACCGAAGCCGGAAAGGCTGTGAACGAGTCGTTAAAGGGACAGCAACTACGGTCGGCTACCAGCCCCCACCGGCCCCGCCACCACCAAAACCTCCCCCGCCAAAGCCACCAAATCCACCGCCGCCGCCAAAGCCGCCGCCCCCACTAAAACCACCTCCGCCACCACCACCGAAGCCGCCGGGTAGGATGAACCAGCCACCACCCCGCCGCCGCCGCCGTGGATTGCGCTCGTCGTAGCGGCCGTCGCGCCAGTAGCCCCCATCGTCATCATCATCATCGTCGTGCCGATTACCGAAGCGGTTGAGCAGCATAAAGATGAGGAAGATGAATAGGAAAATGAAGATGGGCGGGATGCCTGGAGTGGCCGCCGGTTCCGTATCGTCAGCGGTGTACTCCCCCCGACCGGCGTCCATGATGGCCTGCACGGCCCCGGCAATGCCGGCGTAGTAGTTACCCTGCCGGAAGGCCGGCGTCATGATGTTGCGGATGATGCGGCCGGCGCGGGCATCGTTAAGGAACCCCTCGGCCCCGTAGCCGGTCTGGATGAATATCTTGCGGTCGTCTTTGGCGACGTAGACTAGCACCCCGTTGTCCTTCTGCTCCGATCCGCCGATGCCCCACTCCACGGCAATGGCCAGGCTGCGGTCGAAGGCATCCTGCCCCTGGAGGGAGGTCTCGGTGACTACGGCGATTTGGGTGGAGGTTTCCTTAGCGTAGGCGTTGAGCGCCTGGGTGAGCTGATTCCGCTCGGCCTGTGTCATCAGTCCGGCGTAGTCATTGACCAACTGATTGCTCTTCGGAGGCACGGCGGGCTGGGCGGCCAGCAGCAGGGTCACCACGCACAGTACCATAACGGCCAGCCAGCGCTGGGGACGAAAAAGCAGGGGATGTGAGGGATAGGTCAAGCTTATTTATTGTAGCTGATCGCGTCGGGCAGCTCGTTGACGTCGTCGGTCTGGTAGGGGAAGTACTGCTTGAGCTTGGTACCGATCTGTTCAATCGCCTTCTCAATCCCGGTAGCAAACTCCCCCTGCTTAAAGTGCTGCTGCATTAAATCGCGCTCCGTAGCCCAGAAGTCCTCCGGTACCACCTTATTGATGCCCTCATCTCCGACGATGGCAAACTCGCGGCGGTCGACGGCCAGCAGGATGAGCACACCATTGCGGTCCTGCGTCTTTTCCATACCGAGCTCACGAAATACGCGGGTGGCAACCTCCAGGGCGGGTCTACGAGCACCGACTTCGACGTGCACCCGTACCTCCCCGGAGGTCGCTAGCTCCGCGGCCTGAATGGCGGCAACGATGGTCGCCTCCTCCTCTCTGTTGAAGAAGCGGACCACTAGAATTCGACCGTCGGGGCGTTCTGCGCACCGGCCTCGGCCTGGAACTGCGGCTTCTGGTCAAAGCCAAATACGCCGGCGAAAAGCGCACCGGGGAAGCGGCGTACCTTGATGTTGTAGTCCGTAGCGGCCTCGTTGAAGCGGCTGCGGGCGGTGGCAATGCGGTTTTCAGTGCCGGCCAGCTCGTCCTGGAGGGCCTGAAACTGCTGATTAGACTGTAGCTGGGGGTAAGCCTCCGCGGTAGCGAGTAGGCGACCGAGTCCCTGACTGACCTGCGCCTGGGCGGCCTGGAACTGCGCCAGGTTCTCCTCGGTGAGGTCATCCGCATCGATGTTGATCGAAGTAGCGCGGGCACGGGCCTCGGTGACTTCCGTTAGCGTACCCCGCTCGAACTCGGCGGCGCCCTTTACGGTATTGACCAGGTTGGGGATCAGGTCAGCGCGGCGCTGGTACTGCGTTTCTACGTCGGACCATACTTTTTCTACATTCTCCTCGGCGTTGACGAAGCCGTTGTAACTGGAGCAGCCCGCGATGAGCAGGATGGCCAGAATACCTACGACTACGGCTAGGGTGGAAAAGGATCTCATGGATTGCTGTTTTGTTGAAAGTCCGCCAGTATAACATCTGCCGTGGCGGGAATGGTGATGTGTTGGTCGAGCCGTAGCCTAAGTTGGTCGTTATCCAGGCCGGCTGCCTCTAGGTAACCCGCCAGTCTTCGTAGCAGTTCGCGTCGGAGCTGCTCGTGTAACCAGAGGATGCGCTGCTCACCCCGCCGCGCCAGAAGGTGAGCGTGCTGCTGCTCGCGGTAGTGTTGCATACGATCGACCACCTCTCCCACTCCGGTGCCGGTGAGCGCGCTAGCGGTGGCTACCTCTACGGTCCAGCCATCCGGGCGCGCCGGAGCCAAGTGTAGACTGCGGCGTAGCTCGGCGGCGGCCAGGCGCGCCTCTTTAGGAAAATGATCGGCTTTATTGACCACTAAGTGATCGGCCAGCTCCAGAATGCCCCGTTTGATGCCCTGCAGCTCATCGCCGCTGGCGGGCTGGGCCAGCAACAGGAAGGCATCCGTCATGCTGTGTACCTGCCACTCCGACTGCCCTACTCCTACCGTTTCTACAATGATGTAATCGTACCCCGCCGCCTCACACAGCAGCACCGCCGCCCGGCTGGCCGGCCCCACTCCCCCGAGCTCCCCGGCGTTGGGGCTGGGACGGATGTATACCTCCGGCAGGCGGGTGAGTAGTTCCATACGGGTTTTATCCCCCAGAATACTACCTCCACTTAGACTGCTTGTGGGGTCGATTGCCAGTACGGCCAGCCGGTGACCTCGCCGCACCAGCTCCTGCCCGTAGGCCTCGATGAAGGTGGACTTGCCTACCCCGGGGGTGCCGCTGATGCCAAGGCGGAAGGTGGGCCGGCGCGGCGTGTGCTGCTCGGCTAGGGCGATAAGCTCCGCGGCGGGGGCCAGGTCTTCCGGGCGGCTGCTCTCTACCAGGGTGATGGCACGGCCTAGGGCGCGGCGGTGGTGAGGCGTGGTGAGGGCGGCGAAAAGATTGGCGGGGGCCATGGCGGGGGGTTAAAGAATACCTAAAGCGGGTTATGAAGCCGCAAAATGAAGGCTCCCGATGGTTTCTTAGCGTACCGGCCACCCCGCCATACCGATCGCTTCATTTCCCGAATCGGTAATGCGCGAGTCTGCCCCGGGCGGCGTGGGTGTCCGGCTTTACGCTTAGGCTGGTAAGTCAAAGAGCCTGCGAAAATCGTCGAGCTGTTTCGGGTTGCCCACCACGATGAAACTGCCCTCGGGAGCCAGCACGGTGTCCGGACCGGGATTAACCTGGTACTTGCCCCCCTGTAGGCGGTGCCCAATAATGTTCACGCCGGTGGTAGAGCGCAGGTTAAGGTCTAGAATGGGCTTGCCGCGGTACTTCGCAGGCAGCTGGTCGTAAGTCAGCTCCTCAAAGCCAATGTCGGCCGAGAGCTCATTGGTGATAAAGCTAAAGAACTCCACGGCCCCCGGCTTTGAGATCAGGGTAGCCATGTAAAAGCCGCCAATTTGCTCGGGCATAATCACGTGGCTGGCCCCGGCCTTGATCATCTTCTGGCGCCCGCGTAGCTCCTTGGCCCGGCTCACGATGCGTAGTGTCGGATTGAGATCTTTGGAAGAAAGCACGATGAAGAGGTTATCGCTATCGTCGTTGAGCGCCGTGATCAGGGAGCTGGCCCGCTCGATCCCCGCCGCGAAGAGGGCATCGTCGTGGGTAGCATCGTCAATAACGTAGAGGCTATCCTCATCTTCCTCGATCAAATCGGAAAGCTTCTCCTTGTTGAGTTCGACGATCACGTAGGGGTGGTCGTGCAGCCGCAGGTGGCTCACGATCTCCCGTCCGTACTTGCCGTAGCCACAAACGATGGTGTGCCCCTTCATTTTCTCGATCTTCGACTGGATCCGGTTGTACTGCATAGTCTCGAAGAGTTTGCCGTCAATAACGTAATACGAAAAGGCCGCCAGCACGTAGGCTACGATACCGATATTAAATACCACCAGCGCCGACACGAACAGCCGTCCCGCATCGGAAAGCGGCTGCACCTCCCCAAAGCCCACCGTCGAGATCGTAATCACCGACATATAGAAGGCATCGATCAACGTATACCCCTCGATGAGCATCAGGCCCACCGTTCCCACGCCCATCGTGACGACCAGCAGCAGCAGCGCCAGGCGCAGATCCAATGCATTGGTAGTAAAGCGAAAACGAATCATTTAGTAGTAGGGTAGTTCGGGAGTAGGGTAGTCTGGGCGAGGCAGGCCGAAAGCTACCGCTTAAATTCTCCGCACCTTATGCAGACCCAGCTTTGCTGGGGTAGACCGCGTTGCGGCTAGACCCTTCGGGTTAGACTCGTCTCGCAGGCATGACGTGCGGCAGCTCTACCCGCAACGCGGTCTATACCCGAACGCGCCAGCGAGGGTTCTACCCGACCAAAGGCCGGTCTACCTCACCTGCCCCTCCCCCCGCACCAGCCACTTATAGCTCGTCAGCGCCGCCAGCCCCATAGGCCCCCGTGCGTGTAGCTTCTGGGTGCTGATGCCAATCTCCGCCCCGAGCTCGAACTGCCCCCCGTCGGTAAAGGCCGTACTGGCATTGACGTACACCACGGCCGCGTCAATTTCGCGTAGGTAACGGGCCTGGTTGATCTCGTTGTCGCTCACGATACTCTCGCTGTGGCGGCTGCCGTAGCGACTCACGTGGGCAATGGCCGCGTCGATATCGTCGACTACCTTAATAGCAAGAGCCATGCGTAAAAACTCCGTGCCGAAGGACTCTGCCGTAGCGCGGTGTAACAGCTCGGCCGGGTACTGCCCGTCGAGTTGAGCGTAGGCGAGCTTGTCAGCGTAAACCTCACAGTGGTAGGTGGTGGCTAGATCGGCTAGCAGCTCGTGCAGGTCGGCCAGGTGAGAGCGGTGCAGCAGCAGGCAGTCCAGGGCGTTGCAGACACTCACGCGGCGGGCCTTGGCATTGGTGACGATGGCGCGCGCCCAGTCCAGATTAGCCTGCTCGTCCACGTAGGTATGGCAGATGCCGGCGCCGGTCTCGATCACGGGCACGGTGGCGTGCTTACGCACGTAGTCGATGAGGCCCTGGCTGCCGCGGGGGATGATCACGTCGACCAGCCCGTCGGCGGTCAGGATGGGTAGCAGCGCCTCGCGCTCGGCCGGGGCCAGGTA
Source organism: Neolewinella sp. (assembly GCF_965214665.1). Classification (GTDB taxonomy): domain Bacteria; phylum Bacteroidota; class Bacteroidia; order Chitinophagales; family Saprospiraceae; genus Neolewinella. The sequence continues at coordinate 3,245,577 of NZ_OZ243970.1, forward strand.
GCAGGCGGCGGGCAGACCAGTATCCTGTAGGGCCCGGTCGATCAGTTCCTTGATGGCCCGGTTGCTGTCGGCGGCATCGCGGCTTCCCTTCAGCACGGTAGCATTGCCGGCCTTCAGGTTCAGGGCGAAGACGTCGAAGGTTACGTTCGGCCGCGATTCGAAGACGATGCCGACTACGCCGATGGGTACGCTCACGCGGCTGAGGGCCAGTCCGTTGGCTAGCTCCCGGTCTTCCAGCGTCACGCAGAGCGGGGAGGGCAGGTCGGCCACGCGGCGCAGGTCGGCGGCGATGGCTAGGAGGCGGTCAGCGTTGAGTAGGAGGCGGTCGTACTTCGGGTTGGTGGGTTCCATGCGGGCCAGGTCGAGGGCGTTGGCGCGCAGTAGAGCGGGGATATTTTCCTCGGTGAGCTCGGCCAGGCGGCGCAGGCAGGCGTTTAGCTTCTCGGTGGGCAGCCGGTTGAGCAGGTGGGCGGCGGCGCGCAGGTGCAGAAGTGTATCGGGAAGGGCGGCGGGTGCGGCAACTGTCATGGCGGCGGGGCGTTGTAGGGGAGCTGATACGGTCTGGCAAAATACTATTCTCATAGCAGTTTGCCCTTTCAGCGCCCCGATAACTATCGGGGGAGGCTTCATTTTTCTTGCGTCCCGATAGCTATCGGGAGTGGCAGCATTGTACTTATGCTATGACCCTTGAACATATTGGTATTGCCGTGGCCGATCTAGACCAGAGTGAAAAATTGCTGGAGCGCTTGCTCGGACGTGGGAGCTACAAACGGGAGACGGTGGCTGCTCAGCACGTTACTACAAGTTTCTTTACGGCCGGTGGTGATGGGGCCAAGCTGGAATTGGTGGCTGCGGAGGGTCAGACCGGGCCGATCCAGAAGTACCTGGACAAGCGCGGCCCCGGCATCCACCACCTGGCCTTCGAGGTGGAGAATATCGTAGCGGAGATGCAACGACTACGGAAGGACGGCTTCGAGCTACTCCAAGAAACACCTACGGAGGGTGCGGACAATAAGTTGGTCTGTTTTCTACACCCTAAGTCGACCAACGGTGTGCTCATTGAGATTTGCCAAAGCCGCCGCGCATGATCAGTGAAAAACGTCTACTGTTCATCCTGGCCACGGTACAGTTTTGCCACATTATCGACTTTATGATCATCATGCCGCTGGGCAAGACGATCATGACCGAGTTCGCGATTACGCCGGGGCAGTTCGCCTGGGTGGTGTCGGCCTACGCCCTGGCGGCCTTCTCAGGCAATCTGGTGAGCACGGTGGTGATCGACCGCTTCGACCGGCGTACGGCCCTACTCTTTCTATTTACCGGCTTCACACTGGGTACCCTGGCCTGTGCCTTTGCACCGAGCTACGGGATACTGCTCCTGCTACGCTTCGTGACGGGGCTCTTCGGGGGTACCCTCGGGGCATTAGTGCTAGCGATCGTGGGCGACGTGATCCCCTTGGAGCGGCGCGCCTCGGCGATGGGTTGGGTGATGACGGCCTTTTCGGCGGCCTCCGTCGTGGGGGTACCGGCCGGCATCTGGATCGCGGCGGAGTACGGCTGGCACGCGCCCTTCCTGGTTACGGCGGCTATCGCGGCGGCCTTCGTGACGCTGGCTTTCTTTACCGTGCCGTCGATGCGCGGCCACTTGGTGGAACAGACCATCGTGCCCAGCGGCGACATGGACGATGTAGGTCGTGACCCGGAGGCTCAGCTCCTGCAGCCTACCTCGGCCCTGACGCGGGTGGTTGGTCCCTTCCGGGCCATCTTCGCCGATAGCAATCAGCGGGCCGCCCTGCTCTTCACTATGACGCTGATGCTGGGCCACTTCACGATCATTCCCTTCATCGCGCCCTACATGCAGATCAACATTGGCTTCGCCGATAAGCAGGTGAGCCTAGTGTACCTCATCGGAGGACTGCTGACGGTGGTGCTCCTGCCCCTGTTCGGCAAGTTGGCGGATCGCTACGGGCGGCTGCGGGTGTTCACGATGGCCTCGGTGCTAGCACTCTTCAGCATCTTCGCCCTGACTAATCTGAATACGGAGTCCATCCCACTGGCCCTACTCGTCACCAGCTGTTTCTTCGTCGTCGCCAGCGGTCGCAACGTACCGGCCACCACGATGATCACCAGCGTCGTACGGCCCGAGAACCGGGGGGGCTTCATGAGCATCCGGCAGTCGGTCAATGAGGCAGCTTTATTCTTTAGCACCGTCATCGCCGGCTTCATCATCACCGAGGGACCGGACGGGAAGCTGGAGCACTACGAGGTGCTGGGCTACTTTACTATTGTGATGAGCGTGGTGGCGATCTTTACGGCTCGGCGGATTAAGGCGGTGGCCTAAAGGATTTACCATTTACAATGTACCAAGTACCATTGCAAATTTGCGTGCCAGCTCGCTTCGCTCGTGCTACCGCTGTGACACTCGACGAGCGAAGCGAGCATCCCCGCACATGGTACACGGTAAATGGTACTTTGTAAAGTGTAAATGCCTATGAAGCGCATCGCCCTCTTCGCCTCCGGCACCGGCAGCAACGCCCGCGTTATGATCGACCGCTTTCGCGAACATCCGGAGGACGGAGTAGAGGTGGTCTTATTAGTCAGCAATAAGTCAACCGCGGGAGCCCTTATGGTGGCGGCGGAGCGTGGGCTGCCCACCCTGGTAGTTAAACGAGCCGACTGGGCGGAGGGAAAGGAGCTCCTCCAAGCGCTCGACACCTTGCGGGTTAACCTGATCGTACTGGCCGGCTTTCTCTGGCTGATCCCGGCCTACCTGGTGCAGGCCTACCCGAATAAAATCATCAATATTCACCCGGCGCTACTTCCGAAGTACGGTGGTAAGGGCATGTATGGAAGACACGTGCATGAAGCGGTCAAAGCGGCCGGGGAAGTGGAGAGTGGTATCACCATCCATTACGTCGATGAGCACTACGATGAGGGCAGCATTATCTATCAGGCGGCCGTACGGTTAGATCCAGAGGACACTACCGAGCAGATTGCCGAGCGGGTGCTGCGACTGGAGCATGGAAATTATTGGCGAGTGGTGCGGGGGTTGTAGTACCGTGTCAGCAGGGGAAGGGGCCCCTGGTGTAAGCCCTCTGGTGGCGTTCCTCGCTTAAATATCATCGTATATATCCTTCTGATGACCTACCCGTACTACAAGAACAACTAATACGTCGTGTTCTAAGTAGTCAGACAAATTTATACTAACATTTGATCTATACTGAAGTTGATGTCGAACAGCCCTTCCCCGTAACCGTCCAATATAGCCTCGATCCGCTGGTGCAGTTCAGCCTCACTGTTGAAGTCCTGTGGTCGTAGCCACTCGTGCTTCATCTTGCGCCACAGGGTTTCGATGATGTTGAGATGAGGACAGTAGGGGGGCAGAAAAAACAGCTCCAGCCCCCGCGTTTTCCACTCCCCGATCTTTGCGCTTACGGCCGCCGAGGTGTGCCAGGGGGCATTGTCGATGACCACTACGGTGGGTTGCTGGAGCGTAGCGGCAAAGTCCTCCATCCATTCGATCACCTGAGCGCTATCGACGCGACCCCGGGTGGTGTAGCTGGTCAGGTCGCCCCGGTAGTTGAGTAGGCCGAATACATTGATCTTACCGGCTTTACTGCTGCTGATGCCATGCTGCTCGCCCACCCGGATCCAGCCGTAGGGGACATTGGGCTCCAGGCAAAACGCACTTTCATCAGCAAAACGTAAGTCGATCTGCTGTAACACGGCCAGGGCAAACAAAGCCTTGAGCGCGTCCCTAGCCTGCGCAATTACTTCGGCCGCCGCCGGCGGCCGCTTGGCCGTACTACGGCGGAAGCGTTTCCACCGCCAGCCGTTTTTTTTAGGATGCGCTGCAGCGTCTTTTTGGACATGGGTTTACCCGTAAGGGTCTCAATCTCAGCCAGGGCCTGATCAATCTTCTGGGGATAGCGCTCGACCAACTCCTCGATCTTATCGACCAGGGGCTGGTTATCGTGGCGCACGATGGGGGGCCTACCCTGTCCCTTGACCGTGTGTAGCGCTGCAATACCGCCCGCCTCGTAGCGGTTAAGCCAGTGGGCTACCGTCTGGCGGCTTACCCCCTCCAGGGCGGCAATCTCGGTGGCGTTGTAGCCCTGACCGCTGAGCAGAATCATGTTGCAGCGGGAGCGGAAGGGGTGGCGTTTACCGGTTTTCCAACCCTGCAGTAAGGCAGCGTGCTCTTCCGCGCTTAGGGTGATGTGGCGTACATTCATGCCGCAAAGTAAGAAAGTTAAACTAAATCTGTCTGACTACTTACTGTGTAAACAATTCGATAGTCGCTCACTCGGATTCGATAGAGATCGGTGGCTCCGACTAGTCTCTTACAACCAGTAGGTAACGGGTCGCCGCTCAAATTTTCAATTGCTTGCAGTAATTGAGTCAAGTAGGGTTTGCTAATACGGGCGCAGATCCTTAGTCGCTCGTCTAGCTAATCGTATCTCATACTCCTTCATCCAGCACACCTTCATTAGTCAACTCGCGACGGAAATCTTCTAAGGAGATAGTGTCATCCTCCGTAAGTCGTTGCCGGGCAATAATAACATCGAAAAAGTCCTGGAGTAGGTCGCCGTGCTGTGATAAGTCAATGACTACAGCCTTCTTGTTACCCTGGCTATCGGTCAAGAAATCCACTCCGTCTGCCGGTTGTATAGCTATTTGTTTTTCCATTTTACATTAAGTTGGCTTAGTTAAGACAAGGCAGCCTAACGGACAGTTGCACCCCGCGCCCGCCACCCCAGTCCAAACTCCAGCAGCAACAACACCACCCCGGGTGCTAAAAACCAGTAGAAGTAACTATCGTAGCTCGAAAACGACTGCGTCTCAAACTCCTGCTTCTCGATCCGGTCCACCTGCGCGCGTAGGGCCTGAGCCAGGTTTTCGCTATCCCCGCTAAGCGTAAAGTAGGCCCCGCCACCACTGCTGGCGATATCCTCTAGCGTAGCCTGATCCGCACTGGTCGTGGCCGGCCCGCCACCGGGTTCGCGGATGAAGTCGCTCCTACCGTTGTTGAGCTGGACGGGCATGAGGCTCGCACCGGACTTACCCACCCCCACCGTATAGACCAGCAGCCCCGCATCATGAGCCCGCGCCGCCGCAGCTGCCGCCGACCCATCGTGGTCTTCACCGTCGGAGACGATGATTAGCGCCCGGTGGTTAGCGCTTTTCTCGTCGAAGGCCGCCTCGGCCACGTCGATGGCCTCGGCCAGGTTCGTACCCTGCGCACTGATCTGGTAGGGGGCCGCCGTGCTCACCACGCTCTTGACGAAGCTATAGTCCGTGGTTAGCGGGGCCGACATCACCGCCGTGCAGGTGAAAAGCTCCACCCCGATGTTATTGCCGGCCAGTTCATCAATGAGCGTCGTGGTGAAAAAGCGCGCCCGGTCCATCCGGCTCGGCTTCACGTCCTCGGCCAGCATCGAGTTGCTGATGTCGAGGGCTACGATGAGGTCGATGCCCCGCCGCTGCATCTCCTCCCGTTGGGCCGACCACTGGGGGTTAGCAAGGGCCAGGATTAATAACGGCATACTCGCCAGTAGTAGGCCGAACTTCGTCCACGGTAGCCGCCGGTTCACCCCCGGAGCCAGGTAATCGAGCAGCTCGCGGTCGGCAAAACGGTCCAGGGCGGCCCGGCGCCGGCGCCAGTACCATAGGAACAGGCCAGCCATGAGCGGCACGAGCAGGAGGAGCCAGAGGTATTCGGGGTGTTCTATGCGGAACATAGTTAGCAAGATACAAGGTCGAGTTAGCGCAATTTAATATCTTTAATGATCTTCATGATCCCCGGCGTCATCTCCTTCGGCATCTCGAAGGTATCCTTCCGGTAATCCGACCACGCCCGCTCCTCCTTCAGTTGCGCCTTCACCTCCTTGGCTAGCGGCTTGAGCACATGCTCCAGGTCGGGAAATTGCTTACGCAGTCCCGCGATCACCCGCTCGCTCTCGTCCATGCTGTTGCTCGGGAACAGATCGACCTGGGCCGCAATCTCGATGCGCCGCCGCTGCTTGGTATAAAACCACTCCTGGATTTCCTCCGCATCGATCAGCCCCCGGGCGTCGGTCGACCAGATCAGCACGTTGTACAGCTCGGCCACCTTGATGGCCTCTACGCCCTCGCTCAGGCGGAACAGCAGCTCGGTTACCCCCTCCTCCGGCAGGTAGTCCAGCAGATCGGACAGGGCGGTGAACATCAGATCGGCAAAGGCCACCTGTTGGGAGCCCGGCCGGCCCTCGATGTACATCAGACTATAGACGAGTTCCAGTTGCTCGCGGGCGGCGGGTAGGGATGAAAGCATAAGGCGATCCCCCTCTTATGGAGGGGCTAGGGGAGGTTTAAGGAATAGTCTTCAACACCGTATACCGTAGCACGGTTTCCAGCACCAGCAGCAGCAGGCCCAGGCCCAGAAAGATCCCGAACCGCTCCTCGTACCGCTTGAAGACCGTGGTCTCGATCTCCGTCTTCTCTAGCTCATCGATGTAGTCGTAGATCGACTCCAATTCTTCAGTATCCCGCGCCCGGAAGTACCGCCCATTGGTCTCCTCGGCGATGTAGGCCAGCAGCTTATCGTCCACCGTGCCCCGTGTCGGCTTGAAGCGGTACCGCCCACCCCCGATCGGTGCGGAGGGCATCAGCGTTTCTTCCCCACTGCCCACCCCGATAGTGTACACCCGGATACCGAATTTGCGCGCAATCTCGGCGGCCACCTCTGGCTTATGCCGGTCGCCGGCGTTGTTTTCCCCGTCCGTCAGTAGAATGATGATCTTACTCACCGCCTCACTATCCTTGAGCCGGTTGATGGCCGTCTCCAGCCCCAGGCCGATGGCCGTCCCGTCCGTAATTTCCCCCATCTGCAACTCGCTGATGAAGCGGTCGATGATCTGCTTATCCACCGTCAGTGGCGCCTTGGTATAGGCTTCCCCCGCGTAGGCTACCAGCCCGATCCGGTCGAACTCCCGGCGGCTCACGAAATCCCGCGCTACCTCCTTAGCCACCTCCAGCCGGTTGGGCGTGAAGTCCTGCGCGCCCATGCTCGTCGACAGGTCCATCGTAAGCACGATGTCGATGCCCTCGGCCGTCACCGATTCTTCACTCAGGTCCAGCCGCGGCCGGGCCAGGGCAATGATCATCAGTACCAGTGCCACCACCTGCAGCAGGGGCAGGAAGGGCCGCAGCGCACTCCGCCAGCTCGTCAATCCATCTACCGAGCGCGTACTCGGTAGCCGCAGACTCACCAGCCGCTCCCCCGCCCGCCGCTGGTTCCACACGTACAGCAGCACGGGCAACACCACCAGCGGCAGCAACCAGGGATACACGAAGCTGAATTGATTGAACCAGCCCATCAGTCGACTTTTTCAGTAGACACCACCTCTGCCCGCGTGGTTTCCCGCACAAAGTCGCGTACCCGTTGCAGCCCGCGGGGGTGTAGGTCCTCCGCCGGTGTGGCTTTGGCGAATTTTACGAGGTCAGACAGCTGCAGGAGCTCACTGAGTTCCTCGCGTTGCTCCCGATTCAGCTCCGAGCGGTTGCCTAGCGCCTGCGTGATTTGTCGCGTAGTCATCTCTAGTGCCGGCAGGTCGAAACGTGCCTCCAGATAGGTCCGCAGAATGCGCGTCAACTCCACGTAGTAGGCATCGGTCCGCCCGGTTTGCCACAGTCTCTTGGCTTCCAACTCGTCCAGCGCCGTCAGGGCACGCACGTGGGCGGGCGGGGGGGGCGGGGCCGCGGGTGCGGGCTTGGTCGCGCGACGGCGATACTCCCGGTAGCCCAATCCGACTAGTACAAGCCCCACTACCGCCAGGACCCACCAGTAGTCCAGCAAGTTACGCGGCTCCTCGATGATTGGCTTGATGGGCAGGATATCGTCCTCGGCGGAGACCACCGCACCCCGTACGGTGAGCAGGAAGTCGGTGGTATAAGCTGTATCGCGCAGGCCCATCGCATCCTCGTAATAGATGGGCAGGGGCTGGATGGTCACGTAGCCCGTATCGAAGCTCGTGATGAGTAGGCGTTGCTCGAGCAGTAGCTCTGGATTCTCGGCTACGGTGCGCAGCTCCTCATCCCTGATTACCTCTACGCCCGGCATGGCATTGAGGATCGCCGGGTCCAGCGGCACCACCTTCGTGCCCGGTGGGGCGGAGATATTGACGTCCAGGTAGATCTGATCGCCGATGGTGATCTCGCTGCGCGCCAGCTCCGCCCGTACGTTCACGTTGCGGTTCGTCGACTGCTGGGCCTGCGCGGCGTTCGCCACCGGCAGCAGGAGAACCAGCAAAAAGAGGTGGCGCGGCGGCATGGGGCTAAGGTCCGAAAGAATTTGCATTCTGCTCCCTTCAGGCTCCCGGCAGTGGTTTCTGGCATCCCTGCCTCACACGCTGGCTCCCGGCATCCCTGCCGGGGTTAACCAAAAACAGTAGCGACCCGCAGACTCCCCCTCCGATCGGCTCCCGGCATCCTTGCCGGGGTTTAGCTAAAGACGGTAGCGACCAGTAAACTGCGGTGAGGTGGGGTGGATCGGCGCACCGCGGCGAAGATGCCACGACCCACTAGCCCGCATACAGCAACTCCTCCAGCCGGTGCCGCTCCACGCCAAATCGCCGTTTCACCCCTTCCCACTGCACCTGCGCCCCCGCCCGGTTGCTTGTCCCTGCCTGCTTGACGGCCGTGATCATGACGTTCTTGGCCGTGTGCTCCAGGGGGATGAACTCGAAGAGCTTGGTGGCATAACCGGCACCCTGAAGATAGAGCGCTCGGAGCCCATCGGTGACCATAGCCGCCTGCCGCTCCAGCAGGATGCCGTTGTCGAGGAGGGGTTTGAGGTCATCGGGGACGACCATGTCACGGCGTACCTGTTTCTGGCAGCAGGGGGCCACGATCATAATCTCGGCCCCGACCCGAATGCCCTGGTAGAGTGCATCATCGGTGGCCGTATCGCAGGCGTGCAGGGCGATGAGTAGGTCGATGCGCTCGGGCTGATAGGTGTCGATGTAGCCCTCCGCGAAGTGTAGCTGCGTGAAGTGACTTTCGGCGGCAATCTGGCGGCACTTCTCTACCAACTGCGGGCGCAGCTCTACCCCCGTGACCCGTACGTCTAGGCCCAGCGTATTGACCAAGTGATCGTAGAGGGCGAAGGTGAGGTAGCCGCTGCCGGAGCCCATGTCCACCACCTGTGCCCCAGCCGGTAAGGGGTGATCGCGCAGCAGGCCGTCGACGATCTCCACGAATTTATTGATCTGCTTGTACTTGCGGCGGCCGGCGGCGGTAACCTCTCCGGCAGCGGTGGTGATACCCAGCGCGTGGAGATAGGGTCGGTCAGCCGCGATGGCGCGAAACTTCTCCCGATCATGGGTCATCACGGCCTCCCGGTGCTGGGGGCCCTGCTCGCGCAGACGAGCATTGCCCTTGCGGGACTGCATGATCGACAGCTGCTCGTCGAGGCTAAAGAGATCGGCATTGTAGAAGCTTTCAACCAGCTCATCCTGCAGGTACCTCAGGCCCTCGGCGTACGGGTAGTTCTTGGCTTCCTCTCGGTCGGCGTAGCGGTGGGTAACCTGTAGCACGTGCTCATCCTTAAGCTCCACAGGGCGGGCATAAAGGTTACGTGGTAGCTCCGCATCCTTTCGCCGTGGCTTACTCAGCGTAAGCTTGACCAGTCGGCCGGAGAGGGTGGCGCGGCGGGCGGTCTCCCAAAACTGTGTGCGGGCGTCGTTTGGCATCTAACAAAGGTAAGTGGCGGGGCCGCAGGTGCAGGGGTCAAATATAAAGCAGAAAGTTTTAATGATGAATTTTTTGCAACACCTTGTTTTATTCACCCCTGTCTCCTATATTCGTTCAAACATAAACCACCGTACTATGACCACCCATCAAATTGCCGACCGCCTCGTTGAGCTTTGCCGCCAGCAAAAAAGTACCCAAGCCTACCGGGAGCTTTTCGCGCCTGACGCCTCCTCCCACGAAATGCCCGGCGTACCCGACGGCGACATCACTGGCCTCGACGCTCTCATTGCCAAGAGCGCGGCATACGACGAGGGCATGACCATACACAGCATGGAAGTTACCGATCCACTGGTCTACCAGCAGTACATCAGTCTTGGTATGGGCATTGACGTGACGCGTCAGAATGGACAGCGCGTACAGGAGCACGAGATGTGCGTATACGAAGTACGCGATGGAAAGATTGTCTCTGAGCGCTTCATCTATCCCATGAGCTAAACCTCCCCTATCTCTCTGTCCCCCGTCCCAATCTCCTCCACCCCTTGCACATTATCCAAAGCCCTATTACCTTTGCGGGCCATTTGCCGCGGGTGTGGTGAAATTGGTATACACGCTAGATTTAGGATCTAGTGCCGCAAGGCGTGAAGGTTCGAGTCCTTTCACCCGCACTATCAGGCCTACCTGCCACCGGGTAGGCCTTTTTTTCACGCGCAGTAGCAGCAACACATGGCCGAAGTAACGTACGAAAAGACCGGGCCGGTAACCGGTCGCATCCAGCTCGCTTTTTCGAAGGAAGAACTCAGTAAGCAACTCAACGAAGAACTCCGTAAGGAGAGCAAGCGCGTGAGTATCAAGGGCTTCCGTAAGGGTAAGGTGCCCATGTCGGCGCTGCGCAAGTTGATGGGTAACCAGATTTTCGGCCCCCTGCTGGACCGCACCATCCAGGAGGAGCTCTTCGGTTATATCGAGCAGAACGACATCAAGCTCATCTTCAGCCCCTTGCCCGATGAAGACGAGAAGGTGGAAACCATCAGCGCCACCAACATCAAGGACCTGAAACTAAGCTACGACCTAGGACTGGAGCCCGACTTCGAGCTACACATACCCGAGCAGTCGTTCACAAAGTACGTACTCAAAACGGACGATGCCTTCATCGACGAGCAACTGGAGAGCCTACGCAAGCAGCGGGGCGAGACCGAAGATGTAACGGAGGGTGTCATTGGGGAAAACGATATCCTCAAGGTCACCATTCAGGAGGTTGACGGACCCATCAGCAACGATACCTCGCTGTACGTCGATAGCCTTAGCGATAGCGTCAAGGGGCAGTTCCTGGGTCAACCCATTGGCACCAGCATCACCGTCGATGACCTCACCACCGTAGAAAAGGACGGCACCGAGGCCAACGTCAAAAAGTACCTGCTGGAGCTCGACGGCCCGGTCGACGATGAGGACGAGTACGAGGATGAGGAGTTCGATGATGAGTTCGACGACGAGCTAGAAGATATCGTATCGGATGAGTATGCGCAGTCGGAGTTCGAGGACGCCGAGATCGATGAGTCCGAGGTCGAAATGGAAGACGTCGAGATCGATACCGTAGAGGATTTTGACGAGGCCGAAGAAGAGGAGGAAGAATTCGATGAGGAGCAGGAGGAGGCTACCTCGTCTGCCGATATAGACCTCAGCGGTAAGTCCTTCACCATCACCGTTAATAAAATAGCCCGCCTGACGCCGGCCGAACTTAATGAAGAGTTCTTCATCCAGTTCGACCCCACGGGCGAGATCACCAACGAAGAACAGCTGCGCGAGCGCCTGGCCCAGAACGCCTCCGAGGGCTTCAATAAGCAGGGGGTGTCGATGGCCAACTTCGAAATTCAAAAGGCCCTGGTCGAGGGCAACGACTTCGAAGTACCCACCGAGCTAATGAAGAAGCTCAGTAAAAAGGACAGCGAATCCGACTTCGAACTCTTCGAGCGCGGCGTACGCTGGATGCTGATCCGCAATAAGGTTGCCGAACAAAAGAAGATCGAGCTACAGTACGAAGATGTACGTGCCGAGGCCCTAGACTCACTGCTCCAGATGCTCGGCGGCCAGCGCCCTGGCTTCCTCACCGACGAGTTCCTGGATAACTACGTCCAGAACATGCTCAAGGACGAAAAGCAGCGCGAGGAGCTTAGCGGCAATGCCCTGGAGAAAAAGATCATGGCCGCGGTCCGCGATGCAGTGACCCTGGAGGAGCAGGAGCTGACGGTTGATGAGTTCAACGAGACGATCAAAGCCTTTAATGAGGCGAATACGCCGGCCGGTGGGGAGGAGGAATAGTGTTGAACCACAGAGTCTCACAAAGTAGGGCTCAGAGTTACACGAAGTGTTGTCTTAGACTTTGTGCCACTCTGTGCATCCCTTCGTGCTACTCTGTGGTTCACTAGGACTTCAACCCTGCCGGAACTGGTACGTTTACGGGGAGACAATCAACAGAAAATTAGACGAATATGACTCCCCAAGTCCCCCAGGATGAGTTCATGAAGTATGCCACCCGGCATATGGGCATGAGTACCATGCACCTGGAAAAATACGCCCAGACCATCGGTGGCATGACGCCCCCCCAGGTCACGGGCTTTTCCCCCAACGTGATTGAAGAGCGGCAGATGAACGTAGCCGCCATTGATGTTTTTAGCCGCCTAATGATGGACCGCATCATCTTCATGGGCGTACAGGTCACGGATTACGTAGCCAACGTTGTGCAGGCGCAGCTGCTCTTCCTCGAGTCCGTAGATCCGAAGCGCGACGTGCAGCTGTTCATCAACAGCCCCGGCGGTAGCGTCATCGCCGGTATGGGCATGTACGATACCATGCAGTACGTGACGCCCGACGTCGCCACGATCTGTACCGGACTGGCCGCCTCCATGGGCTCGCTGCTACTGACCGCCGGTGAGAAGGGTAAGCGTTCCATCCTGCCCCACGCCCGGGTCATGATCCACCAGCCTAGTGGTGGCATGCAGGGTCAGTTCTCCGATATGGAGATCAACTACCGCCTCATCAGCCAGCTGCGTGAGGAGCTGTACAACATCTACGTCAAGCACACCGGTAAGGACTTCGACCAGGTCGCCAAGGACAGCGACCGCGATAACTGGATGACGGCCACCGAAGCCGTCGAGTACGGTCTGGTCGACGAGGTACTCAACCGCGAAAAGGTCACTGCCAACTAATACAAGCGCGTAAGATTTTGCGTCTAACGGCGGACCGCCACCGGTCCGCCGTTTTTTATTCGTTACCTTAGGTAATACCTTGCGCACCCTAAGCTTTAGCCCCCCCACCCATGATGAGAGGTAAACGACAAGATTTTCGCTGTTCTTTCTGCGGCCGTGATAAGAGCGATGCCCTAGTGCTCGTGGCCGGCCTCGACGCCCACATCTGTGAGGTCTGCGTAGAACAGGCCCAGGAGATCGTAGCCGAGGAGCTCTACGGCGGCCTGGCCCCCGAGGGCGACGGCGGTGACCAGCCCGCGCCCGAGCTATCGGCCCCCGCCTTTGAATTTAAGCTGCCTAAGAATATCATACCCGGACAAATCAAGGAGCACCTCGATAAGTACGTGATCGGACAGGATGCGGCCAAGAAGATCCTCTCCGTAGCCGTCTATAACCATTACAAGCGCCTGGCCCACCCCGCCTGCGAAGACGATGAGGTCCAGATTGAGAAAAGCAATATTTTACTGGTCGGCCGCACCGGTACCGGTAAGACCCTACTAGCCAAAACCATCGCCAAGTTTCTCCAGGTGCCCTTCGCTATCGTTGACGCTACGGTCTTTACCGAGGCCGGCTACGTCGGAGAGGACGTGGAAAGCATTCTGAGCCGCCTACTCCAGGTGTGTGACTACAACGTAGCCGCCGCCGAGCACGGCATCGTGTACATTGACGAGATGGACAAGGTGGCCCGCAAGAGCGACAACCCCAGCATCACCCGCGACGTCAGCGGCGAGGGCGTACAGCAGGCCATGCTGAAAATGCTTGAGGGTACCGACGTGAACGTGCCCCCCCAGGGTGGCCGTAAGCACCCCGAGCAGAAGCTGGTGAAGGTGAATACGCAGAATATCCTGTTCATCTGTGGCGGTGCCTTCGATGGCATCGAAAAGATCATCGCCCGCCGTACTAATACCAAGGTCATCGGCTACGGCAACGCCAACAAGGCACAAATCAAGGAAGAGGACATGCTACAGTACGTCACTCACCGCGATGTCAAGCGCTTCGGCATGATCCCCGAGCTCATCGGCCGCCTGCCCATCGTGACCTACCTGCGCCCCCTCGATCTGGACGCCATGAAGCGTATCCTGGTCGAGCCCCGCAACAGCCTGCTGCGGCAGTACCAGCACCTGTTCCGCCTGGAGGGCATCAACCTGACCTTCACGGACGACGCCATCCAGTACATCGCCGAGACCGCCCTGGAGTACGAGCTTGGGGCCCGTGGCCTGCGCTCCATCTGCGAGGCGGTCATGACGGACGCTATGTTTGACCTACCGGGCCGGAAGGAGGTGAAACACTATACTATCGACGCCCTGTACTGCAAGTCGAAGCTAGAGGGGGGGATGCTGGAGGTGCTACGGGCTGCGGCTTAAACCGTTGGACGCTTTAAAGCGTCCAACGGTTAGCGCTTTAAAGCGTCCAACGGTTACCCAACTCAGATCACCATGCCCATCAACGCCCAGGACCTACGCGTAGACTACCAGGCCGACGTCCTCCTCGAAGAAGACGCGCCGGCCACCGACCCCTTCGTCCTCTTCGACCGCTGGTTTAAGGAGGCGAAGGAGAGCGACGACCCCGAGCCCAACGCCATGGTCGTAGCTACCGTCAACGCCCAGGGGCACCCCGCGGCCCGTACCGTGCTGCTGAAGGAGGTCACCGACCAAGGCTTCGTATTCTATACCAACTACGACAGCCGTAAGGGCCATGAAATTGCCGCCCACCCCCACGTAGCTACGGTCTTCAACTGGCTGCAACTCCAGCGCTCCGTGCGCGTGGAGGGGCGGGTGGAGAAGATCAGCGCCGAGGTCTCTACGGAGTACTTTCAGAGCCGGCCCAAGAAGAGTCAGATCGGTGCCTGGACTAGCCCCCAGAGCGACGTCATCCCAAATCGGGAGTTTCTGGACCGGAAGAAGGAGGAGATGGAGGCCCGCTTTGCGGATGAGGAGAAGCTACCAAAGCCCGAGCACTGGGGTGGCTTTGTCGTTATTCCTACCTTGATCGAGTTTTGGCAGGGGAGGAGTAGTCGGCTGCATGATCGGCTGGCATATCGCCGGGAGGAGGGAAGCGGGGAGTGGGGGCGGGAGCGGCTGGCTCCTTAGGGACGCTTGCGACTCGACCGGACGCTTCGAGGTCCTTGCCCCTTGCACCTTAACCCCTTTAGTACCTACCCCTTGCAACCCGCTAATTTTCTTCAGCTCCAGACCGACATCAAAGCCTACCACCAGCCTCTGCGGCAGGCGGCCGAGACCGTGGTGGACGAAAAGGTCAGCAACTACCCCATCCTGGTCGCCTACGCCGGGGAGGATACCGATAGTATTCCGGGCATCTTCGTGCTAGAGATTCCGACACCGCGGGAGCTGGTGTGGACGATCAACATCACTACCCTGGAGGAGCTCGTGGCCAAGCAGGTGGTGACCCAGGAGAAAATCGACCCCTTCCGTAAGCTGTATAAGGGCAATGACGATAGCTTTTGCTTCCTGATCTTTGATGAGGCGGGCGGACGCTTTGCCTTCGTCAAGCGTTGAGGGTACACACGACTTACGCTGCACCTGCGGCCCCGCCCCTATGATTACAGAAGCCACCATCGACCGCATACTGGAACGCCTGGAAGCCAGTCCGGACGCCTACGAACAGGAAGTGAACGACTTCGCCGACCGGCAACCGGAGCTGATCGACTACCTAACTAACGAGGACGTAGAGGCCTTCACGGAACTGGAGCGCGACCTGCTGCTGTTTGCTGCCCTGGTGATCTGGCAGGCCGTAGCAAGCGAGCGACCTGAGCTGGAGGAAGTGGAGGGAGATGCCATCGCCGCGGCCGAGGAACGCAACTATCAAGAACTGAGCCAGGTGAAAGCGCCCACCTTCCGCGACCGCCTGACGCCCCTCTTCGAGCAGACCGAGCAGGAAGATCTACTGGCCTTCGTGGAGGATCTGACGCTGGCCGAGGGAGAAGAGGAGATAAGTACCGAGGCCCGTGAGCCCTTCTTCGTGACCCTGAAAACGGTGATCGACGTGCTGACCTAGACAAGATCGCCGTGGAGCATACGTGTGCGCGCTTCCCGTGCCTTGTCCACGCCGAATAGCAGTAGTATCCCCAGAATACCGAAACTGCTCACCGTAAAAATCGAGACGACGTAGCCGAAGTGCTCCGCCAACTGGAAACCCAGCACGGGACTCAGGATGAAGGCCAGGGAGTAGCTCGCCGAAAGTGCGCCTAGGTACTCGCCGCGCCGTACCGGTGGCGCGTGTTTGGCTACGTAGGTGCTGGTGAAGGGCATGAAGAGGATCTCGCCGAGCGTGATGAGTACGATCCAGAGAATTACCAGCACGTAGCCAATCGGCACGGCGAAGGGAAGCAGGAGGTAGCCGGCCAGGATCAGCGTAGTACCCCCCAGCATCACGTAGAGCGGGCGGTAGCGGCGGTCGGCCAGGTACACCAGCGGCATCTCCACGGCCACGATGAGCACGCCGCTGATGGTTAGCAATAGGCCAAATTCACCTTCCGTGTAGCCATTATCGGTCAGGTAGACCGGGATGGTGCTGAAGAACTGAAAAAAGCAGGTGATTACGCAGGTATTGGCCAGGATGAGGTAGACCAGCCAGGGTTGGCGCAGGGCGGGGCGGGTCTCACGTAGGGGTTGGTTTTGGGCGGGGGCCCCGATAGCCCCGATAGCAATCGGGGGGGGTACGGGGTCCTCTACCAACGGGCGAGCAGTCTCATCGGCGGGTAGGGTGACCAGGAAGAGCGCGGCGGCCAGGAGGAAGGTGAGTCCGTCGGCCCAGAAGAGGCTCTCGTAGCCGTACAGTCCGATGAGCAGTCCGCCCAGGGCCGGGCCGATGGAGAAGCCCAGGTTGGCGGCCAGGCGCTGGAGTCCGTAGGCCTGGGTTAGGTGCTCGGGGTCGGCGTAGATGGCGATAGCTGCGCGGTTGGCGGGGCGAAAGGCATCGGCGGTGACCGAGGTGAAGAAGACCAGGATGCAGAGGGGCCAGAAGGCGGTGACCTGTCCGATGAGGATGTGCAGGATGCCCGCCGTGATCAGACTAAAGACCATGATGTGCCAGGAGCCGTAGCGGTCGTTGAGGAGTCCGCCGACGTAGTTGCCCACGATGCCGCCGGCCCCGAAGGCTCCCATGACCCAGCCGGCGTCGGTGGCTGAGTAGCCCATGGAGTTGACGAGGTAGACCGAAAGAAAGGCCACTACCATGGCCCCGCTGCGGTTGACGACCATGACCAGGCTGAGCAGCCACACCTTACGGGGCAGGCCGGCGAAGGCCCGCGCGTAGAGCTGGGTCAGGCGGGGAAGGAAGGCGGCCATGGGGCGGGGTCTGCGAGTGGAGATAACGGGCGGATTGAACGGGAAGTTCCGGGCCCCGGACTTAAGTTTGCCGGACCAACGCGTAGTGAGCCGGATGGCAGGAAGAAAGGAAAAATGGTTACTGGGTGGCATCCGCCGCCTGCTGAACGGTACGGCCCGGATGTCGAAGCGGCAGGCTGGCGCCCTGGGCTACTACCTACTGAGCAAGCCGCGGCGGGCGGCCAATGAGCCGCTGAGCGACGCCTTCATGCAAACCGCCGAGCACTACGGCGTAGACATGGACGGCACTAAGCTGCAGTGCTTTCACTGGCCGGGTCGGGGGCCCAGTGTGCTCCTGCTCCATGGCTGGGAAAGTAATAGCGGGCGCTGGTTCGCCTTTTTCGAGCCGCTGCGGCAGGCGGGCTATTCGATCTATGCCTTCGACGCGCCGGCCCACGGTCGCAGCGGGGGCAGTCGCTTTACGGCGCTGATGTACGCCGAGGCGCTGGAGGCTTACCTGGACCACCTGGGGTTTGCACCGGACTACTGGATCGGCCACTCCGCCGGCGGCATGGCGGCCATTCTCTACCTAACGGAGATGCAGCCGCAGTACGAGCCCGATCAGCTCGTCAGCCTGGCCGTACCGGGAGAACTGGAGAATTTCATTGACAAGTTTTGCGACGTGATCGGGGTGCACGACCGGGTGAAGCGGGGCATCGACGATCAGTTTCGCCGCAAGCTGGACCTGAGCTATTCCGACATCTCCTTCATCAACTACGTCAAGAAGTTGCGGGTGCCGGGCCTCATCGTGCACGACGAGTGCGACGACCTGGCCCCCATCGACGGCGCCTACCGGATGCACGCCAACTGGGCCGGCTCCAGCCTGATCACCACCCGCGACTGCGGCCACAGCCTCTCCGGGGAGCTCGTCCCCGCTATGGTACTGGAGTACCTGCGGCACTGCCGCGTGGCCCGGCGGCGGGTGGGCTAAACCATGGCCGGGGTGCCGTGTTGACCTGGCAGTCCCAAACCAATTTCCCCCATGGCTGCTGCTTCCGTCGTAGGTATCGATGATTTTTCCGTCTATGTGCCCCCCCTGTATCTGCCGATTGACGTGCTCGCCGAGAAGCGGTCCATCCCCTACGCGAAGCTCCACCAGGGGCTGGGCCTCCAGCAGATGGCCGTCGCCGATGCCCGCGAGGACGCCGCCACCATGGCCGCCAACGCCGTGCTGGACCTGATGCACAAAAACGACCTCGACCCCTGCACCATCGGCCGGCTCTACCTCGGTACCGAGAGCGCCCTCGATGGCGCCAAGCCTACCGCGACCTACATCCTGGATATGCTCCAGGACCACTTCGCCGATGCCTACGGACCGAACTGCTTCCTGCACTGTGATGTCGTAGATCTCACCTTTGCCTGCATTGGTGGCGTCGACGCCCTCCATAATTCGCTAGAGTGGGCCGCGGCAAAGCAGGATCGCATCGGTATCGTGGTGGCCAGCGACAGCGCCAAGTACGAGCTCGGTAGTAGCGGGGAGTACACCCAGGGCGCGGGCGCCGTGGCCATGCTCGTGAAGCAGTCCCCCCGCCTGCTCGCTATCGACCCCGACTTCGGCGTAGCCACCCGGCCGGCCTACGACTTCTTCAAGCCCCGCCGCAAGGTGCGGAAACAGGACCTGATCCGGGAGGTGATTCAGCTGCTACCCGATCTTTCGGCCGAAGACTACCAACTCGATGAGCTGGAGCAGCGGCTATCCTCCGGCCTCGCCGTCAAGGGCGTGCTCGACTGCAACGAGAGCTATCTCACCCTACACAAGGATACCCCCATCTTCGACGGCCCCTACACCACCGAGGCCTACCAGGCCCGTATCCGCGAAGCCCTGATGGACTTCCGTAACCGTACGGGTACCCAGGCCGGCACCCTGGATCAGTACGCTGCCCTGGCCTTCCACCTGCCGTACGCCTACCAGGCCCGCCGCATGTTCTCCGAGCTCTACATGGAGGAGCTGAAGGTGCGTCACGAGTGGATGGACTTCATCGAGCGCAACGACCTCGATGTACCCTGCGCCGATGACTACGAAAACCGCGAGCAGTACATCACCAAGTGCAGTGAGTTCCTGCGGGCGGTCACGAAAACCGAAGACTACCAGCAGTTCGTGCAGCAGTACATCGCCCCCGGCGAATGGGCCAGCGCCCGGGTGGGTAACCTTTACTCCGGTAGCGTTTTTCTTTGCCTCATGGCCATTTTAGAGGATGCCCTTGACCGGAACCGGGAGCTAGCCGGCAAGGAGGTACTCACCTTCGCCTACGGCAGCGGCTCCAAATCCAAGGTTTTCGCTGCTACCGTGCAGGAGGGCTGGCAGGACGTAGCCCGGCAGTTCGACCTGCGTATGCGCCTTGACAACCGGCAGGAGCTCGACTACGCGACCTACGAAAAGCTCCACCGCTGTGGCCTAAATAAGAACGTTGCCACCCAGAGCGAGGGCGGCTTTTTCCTGGCCGACGTGCACGAGCGGGCCGATGAGTCCGAGGGTGTACGCCACTATGGCTATGCCGCCACCGCCGCCATGGCGTAGGGCTATTCCAATCGCAGTAGGCTGTCTTGTAGCAAACTATCCTGATAAATACTATCCAGCCGCAGACTATCCTGTAGCAGGCTATCGCGCAGCAGCGTATCGAAGCGGATCTCAAAGGGGAACAGCGGCCGCAGCGGCAGGGGCTCCGAAAGCTCCATCACGGGCGGTGCCCCGGGGCGGCCGGGCTTCGGGGGCCGGCCGGCGATACGGCGCATGCGGCGCGCCCGGTCGAGCAGCAGAGAATCTGCTCGGGCTACGGCAGCCTCCTGTACATCGGACTCGCAGTTGCGTAGGATATTGGCTCGGATCGCCGCTACTTGCGCCACGGCGTGTTCCTGGATCAGCACCTGGGGGTCGACCTCTTTACGTCCGCAGGCCAGACAGAGTAAGCAGATTACTATGCAGAGGGTTCTCACTGCGGTACGCTTTGTCCCAGCCGCGCCCGCAGCCGCAGTTCCTCTTCCAGTCGCTCCTGCACGATACTGTCCGTAGCCACCGCTACCCGCTCCTCGAAGGTAGCCGTGCAGATACTATCTAGTAGTGGTCGTATCGAGTCGATCTCCGCTCCGGCAATGGCCTGGTAAGCATCACGCTGCGCCGGAGTGAGTTGGATACGCACCTCTTCTTCCGGCCCACAGGCCAGACCGAGAAATACCAGTAGGAGCAAGGCTACCGAGCGCTTCACGCCACAAACTTACGGCCCCCTTACCGTTCCCGCCCGCCGGCTCGCTACCTTCGCAGTCCCCAAGCAAGCCCCCATGGACCCCCTACGCCTAGGTATTTCGATCGGAGACGTCAACGGCATCGGCCCGGAGGTGATCGTAAAAGCCCTCGCTAACGACGCTATGCTGGACTTCTTCACCCCCATCATTTACGCCACCCCCGAGGCCTTTTCCGCCTTCACCACAGGAGATGACGCCTTCGAATTTGCCGCGGTCGCAGGTGCAACGGAGGCTCGTGCGGGCCAGATCAACCTTGTGGCTCCCTGGGACGAACCCGTGGAGTATACGCCCGGTCAGGCCACCGCCGCGGGAGGCCGTGCCGCCGCCCAGTCACTTGAGCGTGCCGTAGCCGATCTAAAGGCGGGCAGCATCCAGGCCCTGGTCACCGCCCCCATCAACAAATCGGTGATGCCCACCGATGCCTTCCCCTTTCCTGGCCACACCGAGATGCTTACCACTCGCCTGGAGGCCGAGGAAAGCCTCATGTTCCTGGTCACGGATGAGCTACGCGTGGGCGTGGTTACCAACCATATCCCCGTTTCCGAGGTGGCCGCCGCCGTCACTCAGGAGAAGATCGTCGCCAAGCTCAAGATTATGGACCGGAGTCTACGCTCCGACTTTGGCATCGTAAAACCCCTCATCGGCGTACTGGCCCTCAATCCCCACGCCGGCGACGAGGGGCGCATCGGTAACGAAGACGCCACTGTGGTACGACCCGCCATCGAGCAGGCCAAAAAGGAAGGTATTTTGGCCATGGGTCCCTACCCCGCCGATGGCTTCTTCGGTAGCGGCAATTTTCAAAAGTTCGATGCGATACTAGCCATGTACCACGACCAAGGGCTCATCCCCTTCAAGGCACTGAGCTTCGGTAAGGGGGTCAATTTTACGGCGGGGCTACCGGCCATCCGTACTTCGCCCGACCACGGTACGGCCTATGATCTAGTGGGTCAGGACGAGGCTAGCCCCGACTCCTTTTTAGCCGCCCTTTTTGTTGCCCGCGACACCTACCGCAATCGCCACCAGCACCAGGAAGATACCGCTAACCCGCTGGAGAGCCGTATGCACCTCGTCTACAAGCGCCGCTCCGACAGCGACGGCGACCGCAGGGGAAAGTCCCGGAAGGGCGGCGGGCGGCCGAAGCGCTAAAGATTACACCGGCCTGTCCAACAATCCCCTTCCGCCGGGCTTTCATCCCAGAATAGTCCCGCTGCCTCCATGCGTCGTTACCGCCTTCCGGTCCTCATTGGTTTTGGTCTTTACGCCGCCCTGGCCATCTACGGTTGCTTCCGGCTCACCTTTAGCTTCGACTTTCAGCAGTTCTTTCCGCGGGGCGATGAGGACCTAGACTTCTTCGTCGAGTTCATTGAGGAGTTCGAGGGCGATGACAACTTCCTGCTCGTGGCCCTGGAGCGGGAGCCCTCGGTTTTCGACAGCAGCTTCCTGGCCCAGGCCAATGACTTTGCCATCAGGGTGCGCGACGTGCCGGGGGTGGAGGGGGCGCAGTCGCTGACCTCCTTCGGCTATCCCATCAAGACGCCCTTTGCGATCACGACGATCCCGGCCATTCACCTGGACGATCCCAGTCGCTACCCCGCCGATAGTGCTCGCATCATGGCCGACGAGCGCTTCGTGGGCAACCTGATCAACAAGCGGGGTACGGCCCTGGTCACGGTGCTGAAGACCCCCAGTTTGATCGGTCTTGATCAAAGCAGGGCACTCATCCAGGGTCTGGATAGTCTGGTGGCGACCTACGACTTTCCGGCCTACCACTACTTGGGCCCGGCCTACTTTCAGACCGAGCTGGTGGATCTACAGATTCGTGAGGTGGTAGTTTCGGCGGTGGTGTCGGGTTTGCTCGTCACGCTGGTGATGTTCTTCCTTTTCCGCCGGCCGCTGGGTATTGCGGTGGCCCTGGTGAGTATCGCGCTGGGCCTACTCCTCTTTATGGGTACGCTGGGCCTACTCGGTCGGGAGCTCAATGCTATTGCCGCCCTCTATCCCGTGCTAATGATCATCGTAGGTACCTCCGACGTGATCCACATCATGTCGAAGTACATCGATGAGCTACGTAAGGGGCTGAGTAAGGAGGCGGCCATTCGGGTGTCGATGAAGGAGATCGGCCTGGCTACCCTACTTACCTCGCTGACTACGGCGGTGGGCTTTGCGAGCCTGCTCACCAGCCGCATCAATCCCATCCGCGACTTCGGTATCAATGCTGCCCTGGGGGTGATGATCGCCTACGCGACGGTCATTCTCTTTACCACCGCGCTACTGAGCTACCTGAGTGTGGATCAGATCGTGAAGATCGGCCGCCAGCAGGCCTTCTGGGACCGACTGCTGGAGGGCACCTACCAATTTACCCAGCGGCGGCCGGGGTGGATCAAGTCAGGGGCTGTAGCCACCGTGCTGCTCTGCGTGATCGGGATCTCCATGATTACTACCAACTACCGCATCGAGTCTACGCTGCCGAAGAACCGCAAGGTGACCGAAGACTTCCTCTTCTTCGAGCGTGAGCTGGCCGGCTTTCGTCCCTTTGAGCTAGCCATCACGACCAAGGATAGCACCGACCAAGTCACGGACTACGACGTACTTCAGGAGATCGGTAAGATCGAGGACTACGTCAAGGTCTTCCCCTTCGTCCAGAGTACGGCCAGTATCACGGCCGTCTACCGCAGCATCAACCAGGCCTTCAACAACAACCGCCCGGACGCCTACACCCTGCCGGCCGATGCGGGTCGCTACCGCCAGTACCGTACCCTGGCCGACCGGGTCCCCGACGTAAATCTCAACCTGCTCGTCAGTAAGGACCGCCGCAAGGCCCGCATCACCAGCCGCATGGACGATATTGGCGCCGACAGCATCAAGGTCTTCCTCGACAACACCACCGCCTGGATCAACACCCACGTCGACACCGGCCTGGTCGACATCCGCTCCACCGGTACCGGTCTCATCATCGACAAGAACGCCGAGTACATCCGCCGTAACCTGCTCCAGGGCCTCGGCATCGCCATCGTCATCGTCTGCGGTCTTATGGCGCTGCTGTTCCGCAACTGGCGCATGCTGGTCGTGAGCCTCATCCCGAACCTGCTGCCGCTACTTATCGCAGGGGCCATGCTGGGCTACCTCGGCATCGAGCTCGAGGCCGGTGTAAGCATCGTTTTCGCCGTCATCTTCGGCATCGCGGTCGACGATACCATCCACTTCCTATCGAAATACAAACTGGCCCGCCGCCGGGGCCTCGATGTTACGGAGGCTATCCACCTCACTTTCCGGGAGACGGGGAAGGCCATCGTACTCACCTCCGTGGTACTCTTCTTCGGCTTTCTGGTCATGCTCTTTAGCATCAGTCCGCCGAGTGTCACCATTGGGCTACTGATCAGCCTGACGCTGGCGAGTGCCCTGGTGAGTGATTTGTTGTTGATTCCGTTGCTGCTCCGGTGGTTGGATCGGTAGGATAGAGGGACGGAGGGACATCCCTCGTCCCCTAATCCTCTCACCCCTTCTTCTCCGCCACCATAATGTACTGGTAGTCCAGCGCCGTGTTATCCGTACTCACCACCGCGAAGCCGGCCCGCTCCAGCATGCGGCCCAGATCGGCGAGCCCAATGCGGTCGGCCACATCGGGGCCCAGGGGAGTTTCCTCTTTTTTCCAGTCTACAATCACGACGCGGCCGCCGGGGCGGATGGCCGGTAGTAGGCGGTGCAAATACTGCTCCTGGTTGCTGATGAGGTAAAGGGTGTTGACGAAGAGTACGATGTCGACCTCATCGTCCTCCAGCATGGGGTCGTCGGGTAGGGCCAGGCGGGGCTCCAGGCGGGACTGCATATTTTTAGGAAACTCCGTCACCCGTAGGGTATCCAGGTAGTCGATCCAGCGCTGGTCGATCTCGATGGCGATGACGCGGTCAGCCAGGGGGGCCAGCCGGCGGGCGAAGAAGCCCTCCCCGGCCCCGATGTCGGCGATGACCTTCTCCTCGATATCACCCAGGGCGTCGATCACGGTACCCGGCTTCTGCCATACGTGGCGCTCGCGGGTATCGTCCTGCTGGTATTCCGGGGCGTACACGTCCTCGGGGGGTGGCGTAGGGCCATCCGTATCCCGACAGCCGAGCCAGAGCAGGAGCAACAGAGAAAGTAGGCGCATACTAGGAGGGCTAGGGCGCGGTAAGATAAGCCCCGGCCGGCCTCCTACAGCCCCGCCGTGCACAGGTCGCGCATCAGGCCGTAGATCAGGGGGTTCAACTCCGCCCCCCGCAGCGTGTGGTTATTGACCGCGATGTGGTACACCAGCCGCCGCCCGTCCGGCCGCTCGACGTAGCCCGCATAAGCCCGCACCCCATCTACCGTACCGCTCTTACCCCACACCCGGCCCTCGGCTACCGTACCCTTCAGCACGTTTTGCATACTGCCCGTGCGGCCGGCCAGTGGGATGCTCCGGCGCCAGCGGGCCTCCCCCGCCCGGTTCACGAGCAGGGCCGTCATCAGTGAGGCGGGGAAATAGTTACGGGGGGAGAGGCCACTACCGTCCTGTAGTTGCAGTCCGTCGGTAGCGATGCCTTTCGCCTCCAGCCAGTCTACAATCACCTCCGTCAGCTCCTGCTCCCTGTCCCCCCGTCCCCGGTACACCTCGCGCAGCAGCGCCTCGGCAAAGAGGTTGTTGCTCGTCAGGTTGGTCCGGTCTACGAGCTCGGCCAGGGGGGGCGATTGGTGAGTCATGAGCAGCTCTCCGGTATCCGCCACCAGGGGGCCTACCACCAGGTGCGTGGCCGGTGGCTGTACCACCTCGATGCCCGCCGCCCGCAGCGCCGTGGTCAGTAGCTGGGCTACCCATAGCGGCGGATCGGGCACGCTGCCCCGTATCCGAAAGCGGCCCGTCCCCACCGGTATACTCCCCCGAATGAAGTAGTCATAGGTAAAGGGTGAACCGAAAATGTAAGCCTGATCCCCACTACCGCGGGGTCCACTCCGCAGTTCATTGGTAAAGGTCAGCCCCGGCACCACGGGATCGGTACCCAGCACGGGCGGCGTACTTCCCTCCTGGGGCCGCTGCGCGAAGGACAGTGTATAGCTATTCTCGTTGAAGTTCAGTCCATAGGCTCCGGCCCCGTAGTAGTTGCCCAGGTCCGCCCAGGGCCAGCCCCGCCCCGCTCCGTCAGTCCCGAGGTAGCTCCCATCGCCGACCACCGCCCCGGTGATGCGTGTGATGCCCCGCTGCCGTACCGCGGCAACCCACCGGTCCAGTACGGCCTCCACGCCCGGCACGCCGTCCATCCGGTCACTGCCCAGGCTGGGATCTCCCCCGCCCACCACGTAAAGGTTGCCGCGTAACACCCCCTTTTCTACTGTCCCACTGGCCACCAGTTTAGTTTCGAAGCGGTGATCGGGGCCGAGTACGTCCATGGCCACCGCCGTGGTGAGGAGCTTCTGAGTGGAGGCCGGGATACAGGCGAGCTCGGGCTGATAGCTGGCCACCCGCTCCCCCGTGATCGCGTCGCGTACGTCGACGGCCCGCCACGCACTGGCTAGCACCTGCGTCCCCGCAAACTTATCGACCACGTCCTGTAGGCCCGTCTGCCCCGTAATCGAGTAAGTCCAGAGCAGTAGTAGTAGCGGCAGTAAGAGACGTAAGTACATAACCAATGGGGCGGGTGCGCCGGTGCAAGGTAGTTAGTGCAGCACCACGCGGCTCGTCTGGGCGCCGGTCTGACTGCTGAGCCGCAGGTAGTACACGCCGGCCGGCAGGTCCCCTAATTGAAGGGTTTCTTGCTCGCTGCGTAGGTTATTCCAGGTGCGGAGGGACTGACCGGAGGTGCTGTACAGTACGCCGTGGAGTGCCTCGCCCGACCAACTGCCCTGGCGACTGAGGGTAAGCTGGCCGGGGGTAGGATTGGGAAAGAGCACGACGCTACGATCACCGCCCAAGTCGTGTACTGCATTGATCTTATCGAGTTCCACCTGGCGGGCGGGGCCCTCCAGCGTACCGCAGTCGGTAGTGGTGATCAAGCGGTAATAAAAGGTAGCCGGCAGTGCCTCGCGGGGGGCGGATAGAATAGTCTCCCGGGTAGCTTGGGAGTAGAAGGGGGTGGTAAAATCGTCCTTGTCGGATAGCTGAAGGGTATAGGTAGCATCTACAACGGCGGCTTCCCAGCGGAAGGTAGCCTGACTGGCCTCGAGCTCGGTGGAAAGGGGCTCGACCGCGACCGGCTCGGGGAGGACCGTCAGGGTTTGGGTGGCCCGCCGCTCGGTGCCGTCCTCCGTAAAGACGGTGAATACCAGGGGTTGGGGACCCTGCTCGGCGAAGGTCCAGGCACTGAAGGTCACGTCGAGTAGGCCGGTACTGGCATCGAAGGTAAAGGTGTAGTTGTCGAGGGGGGTGGCGCCGGCGGTCACTGCAAGAGTGAGCTCGTCGGTAAAGTCACCGCCCAGTTGAAGCTGACTACGGCCGCCCTGCGTGGAGCAGGCTACGATGCTGGGGGTGGCTAGGCCTACGCTTAGGTCACGCTGCTCTTTCGTCTTGCCGCATACGCGCAGGTCGAAGTCGGTGAGCTCCCCCCCGTCCTGCGGTGCCCGGTCGGTGAGGACAAGTTGCCAGACGCCCTGCGCAGAAGTGCCGAGCAAATTAGCCAGCGTGTCCAGAGGTTGCACGCTGAGGTAGGTGCCGGGGGTTTGATTCGGACAGCTACCGGCAAAGGTTTCGGCGCTGATCGCTCCATCGTCGGATAAATCGATGTAGAGGTCGGTACCGGTGCAGAGGCCATTCATCAGGGGGCGGAAGAGTCGGATGATCTCCCCGGCTGGACTGACCAGGTCGGCGTACAGGTCGCCGGTAAAGGAGTGCTGGACACCGAGGTGAATCTCGATGGCGGTGAGCTCCAGCGGTTCGTTGATCGTCACCTCGGCTACGACCTGCACCGAGTCCCGTTCGGGGATCGTGAGGGGGAGGGCGGCGGTAGCGGATAGGCACTGCCGCGGGGCGGTGGTGAAGGACAGGGGCTCGGACCACTCCCCCGGCCCACAGGAGTTACGGGCACGGGTACGCCAGTAGTAGGTAGTGGCTCCGGCCAGGGCATCCGTCACTCCGTATTTGGGGGCGGTCAGGGCGCTGAGGTCGAGGGTACGGGTGCTGAAGTCCGCCCGCGTCGCTACCTGCAGATCGTAGGTGAACGGCTCGGGCAGGGACTGCCAGCTAAAGGCGGCGAAGGGGTCGACGTCTCGTTGGTTCGTGGCGGGAAGGAGGGGGCGGGGTACTTCGGATGGTACCGCGTCGAGCAGAGTCAGGCTTAGTACCACGGTATCGGTGACCGCGCCAGCGGTAAGCACCACCTGTACCGGATAGCTACCCGGAGTAGCCGCACCGCCCCCCGGATAGCGTACCGTGAAGGGACGGCCCCGGATAGCCGTAGGCGGTGCGGTGATGCCGAGTACTGTGGGGGCTATGATGATGATCTCGCTACCGGTGGGAAAATCCGCTCCGGCGCGCAGGGTGAAGGTGGCGGCTTCCACTACACAGCGGGTCAGGCAGCTACGGTCGGCGAATACTTGGCCGGAGAGTACGGACTGATCCAAGCCGTCACTGCTACGGGTACCGGTACCGCAGGGGTCGAGCCAGTCCTGAAGGCGTGTCTGGGGGGTACCGCCGCCGGTCCAGCTGCGGTTGAGGTAGCCGAAAACGTCGAACTGCTCGTTGCCGCAGCCGGCCAGTCCGCCGAATAGCTGACCCCGCACCCGCCCGTCGCGGTCGAAAAGGGGTGCACCGGAGGAACCGCCCTGGGTGGTGCCCTCGTCCCAGGAGACGACCTTGATGTAGCTGAAGTCCGGCGTGGTGAGGGTGACTCCGGCGGAGTTAGCGGCTACGGTGGGCTGGCCGGAAAACGAGATGCGCTTTTCGTCGAGTTCGGGGTGGTGGACGATGGCTACCCCATCGGTGGGTGGGGCATCCTCGGCCGACCAGCCGGCGAAGTAGGCCCCGGCGGCGGGGTTGACGGGCTGACTGAGCTCAAGCAGCGTCATGTCGGTACCCGGGTAGGTGGCCAGGAGGCGGGCGCCGGAGTTGAAGGTCTTCAGGCTCCCGTCACCCTGCTCACCACTAGCTGGGGAGCCGGGCTCACGGCAGCTACTATTCTCAAAATTCCAGTAGGTAACCAGTGTGGGGGCGTTGTTGGCCGTGATGCGGCAGTGCTCGGCGGTGAGGAAGAGGGGCCGGCCGTCCTGGTTGGTGTTATTGACCAGAAAGCCGGTACACTTGGCGCGACCATCGAGGGTGTAGGCGGCTACACTGCGGATGGCGTCGCGGTAGTCCTCGATGAAGGGAAAGCCGTCGGCCGCCCCGCAGGCTACGTCGATGTTGCAGTTGCCGCTGAGTTGACTGATAATACCGAGGTAATCGTGGTTGACGGTGCTGAGGTGGAGCGCGGCCCCCTCGGTACTATTGCCCGGCATGACTAGTTCGAGCAGGAGCTCGTCGCCCGGCAGGAGGGGTGACCAGAACTGGGCGTGGTCGGCATTATCGGCGGCGGTGAAGGGGCCGTAGCGGGTGGTCGCGGTGGCCAGGTAGAGCTCGGCGCCCTCGGGCAGGCGGTAGTCGGTGAAGCCCAGGTTGAGCGACCTGGCCCCGGCGCTATGCACTCGGAGTTGCCACACGGCACGGCCACCATGCTCGCTCCAGCGGCCGGCGGTGGCGGGATCGAGGTCGACCGGCAGACTTACGGCGAACTCCTCGGGGCGATTCGGCTTACGGCTCGCGGCGTTGGCGCTGCGTAGGGCGGCGTTGTCCTGCAGGGGCAGCTCGGCGGTAGGCACGGCGGCTAGGGTAGCGCGCGACATGCCGTATTGGGCATGTAGCGGGGACCATACGCAGCAGAGAAGCAGTACCGGTACAATAAGCGAACGCAGCATCGGGAGGCCTTGGGGGCTCCGGAAAGGTACGGGACATTTACGGGGCGAATAAAATGTTTAGCCGCTTTGTAGGTTTGGCGGCAAAGGCGTATCTTTGCCCGACTTTTGCAGCCTGGGCCCGGTTGAGTCGGCCCGATAAATTATCCCGCGATGAAAAGGACCTTCCAACCCTCCAAGCGTAAGCGCGTCAACAAGCACGGCTTCCGCTCCCGTATGTCGACTAAGAACGGCCGCAAGCTGCTGGCCCGCCGCCGCGCCAAGGGCCGCTACAAGCTCACCGTGAGCGACGAGACCTACAAGAAGTAAGAAACTGATACCGCCGGCGTAAACTCCCGGAAGGTTGCAAAATTTGGAGCCCCCTGCGCCGTGTGGTGTTGGGGGCTTTTTTAATTTTGCTGGTATGCGCATACTCATCCAGCGAGTGACAAAAGCCTCCGTAGCCGTAGAGGGCGATATGATCGGCCAGATCGGCTCCGGCCTACTTATCCTATTGGGCATTGAAAGCGAGGATGGGCCAGAGGACATCGACTACCTCTGCGGCAAGCTCACCCGACTGCGCATTTTCAGTGATGAGGAGGGGAAGATGAACCGGAGCGTGGTGGACATCGACGGCGGGCTGCTGGTCGTCTCCCAGTTTACCCTCTACGCCAGCACCAAGAAGGGCAACCGGCCGGGGTTTACGCGTAGTGCGCCGCCGGCGGTGGCCGTGCCGCTGTACGAGCGGTTCGTGGCGCGGCTTGGTGAGGTAGCCGGGCGGGATGTCGCAACCGGTGAGTTCGGGGCCGATATGCAGGTGGCACTGGTGAACGACGGGCCGGTGACGATCTGGATGGACTCGCGGGCGCGGGAGTAGTTAATACGCCACCCCGCTTAAAAAAAGCCCCTCCGGCCGCGCCTGCCCGATACCAAGCCGCTCACCCGTGACTAGGGCACTCTCGATTTCTGTAGCCGTCACCTGCCCCGCCGCTACCCGCAGGAGCTGGTGCACCAGGATGCGAATCATGCCCCGCAGGAAGCGGTCGGCCACGAAGCGAAAGCGGTAGCGCCCCGGCCCTTCCACGTGTAGACTGGCTTCACGTAAATCGCAGGTAGTGGTATTGTGGCGGTCGGGCGTGAGGCAGAAGGCGCGAAAATCGTGGGGGCCGGTGAGGACTGCCAGGGCAGCGTCGATCCGGTTGGTAGCTAGGCTGGGGAGCTCGTAGTAGCTGCTGACCACCGCCAGGAAGGGGTCGGGGTGGGTGTGGAGATGGTAGTCGTAGGTGCGCGCCCGGGCATCGTAGCGGACGTGGGCAGTGGGAGCGACTTCCCAGACGCGGTAGAGGACGATGTCATCCGGCAGTAGCTTATTCATCACGAACAGCCAGTTGTCGCGGATGGGCTCCGGCGTATCGAAGTGGAGGTAGTACTCGGAGGCGTGGACGCCGGCATCGGTGCGACCGCAGCCAACGACTTTTACCGATTGACGTTGCACCTGCGACCCCGCCCGCTCTATCGTTTGTTGTACGGTAGGAACGTCGCCGCTCTGCCGCTGCCAGCCCCGGTAGTGGGTACCGCGGTAGGCTAGGTGGACGAAGTAGCGCATGGAGGTTTACAATTTACTATTTACAACGTACCGTTTACAATCTTTTAGCTCTGCCCGCTGCGCTCGTGTGTACGTTGTTACGGCCAAATTGTACATTGTCCTTGGTAAATTGTAAACGGTAAATTTCTATGCACGTAGCCATCATCGGTAATGGCATCGCCGGAGTGACCGCCGCCCGCTGGCTACGCAAGCTCAGTAATACCGTCCGCATCACTGTGATCTCGGCCGAGAGCGACTACTTTTTTTCGCGCACGGCGCTGATGTACGTCTACATGGGCCACCAGCGCTGGGAGGACCTGATGCCCTACGAGCCCTTTTTCTGGAAAAAGAACCGGATCGACCTGCTGCGGCAGTACGTCGAGCGGGTCGATACCGGGGGTAAGGTGTTGCACTGTGGCGACGGCAGCACGCTGCAGTACGATAAGCTCATCCTGGCTACCGGCAGCAGCTGGAATAAATTTGGCTGGCCGGGGCAGGACCTGCGGCGCGTGGGCGGCATGGTCAGTGCCCAGGACCTGAACCTGCTGGAGGAGATCACGCCGGAGGTGAGGTCGGCTGTCATCGTCGGTGGTGGACTGATCGGGGTCGAGCTGGCGGAGATGCTGCACAGCCGCCACATCCACGTTACCCTGCTGGTGCGCGACCGCAGTTACTGGAGTGGCACCCTGCCCCGGGAAGAGAGCGAAATGGTCAGCCGCCACATCCTCAGCCAGGGCATCGACCTGCGCCACGATACGGAGCTGCGGGAGATCGTGGACGACGGTACCGGGGCCGCGGGTGCGGTGATCACCAAAAGCGGAGAGCGTATCGAATGCCAGTACGTAGGCCTCACCGCGGGCGTGCATCCTAACATTGACTTTTTGAATAACGCCGATGGGCTGGAAACAAAGAAGGGCATCCTGGTCAACCACTACCTGGAAACCTCGGTGCCGGACGTATACGCCATCGGTGACTGCGCCCAGGTACGGGAGCCGCGGCCCGGTCGTACCCCCATCGAGGCGGTCTGGTACACCGGCCGTATAATGGGGGAGACGGTAGCTTACAATATCCTCGGCCGACCGGTGGCCTACGACCCGGGCATCTGGTTCAACTCCGCCAAGTTTATCGACATCGAGTATCAGGTCTACGGCGAGGTGCCGGCGGACGGCCGCGAGGGAATGAGTACCATTTACTGGGAGCACCCCGGGGGCGAGAAATCCGTGCGCATTAACTACGACGCCGCCGGGGGTCGCGTGCTGGGCTTCAACCTAATGGGCATCCGCTACCGCCACGAGGTCTGCGAAAAGTGGATTGCCGACGGTACCCACGTCGAGGAGGTGCTACAGAAGCTGGGGCTGGCCAACTTCGACCCCGAGTTTTATAAGCAGTACGAGGCCGAGGTCGTGGCCCAGTACAACCGCCAGACCGGCAGCAACCTACAACTGCGCCAGCAGCGTAGCCTGTCCGCCGCCCTCAGATTCCTCGGCTTCAAATCGCGGACGCCCCGCGCAATTTCCCCCCAAGATGCCCAGTAAGAGCACCCAAAAGAACACCCTGCAGTACGTTGGCCTGGGGCTGTTCTGCATTGCCCTGTTGATCTTCGCCGGCATGCTGGCCGTGGAGTCGTACCGGCTTACGGAGGCCGACCTGATCGCCACCGTGGCGCCCAATCCCAACGTCTCCGCGCCGGAGCCACAGTCGGGTCCGGAGGGAGGCACCATATCGGCCGGCTCCTCGGGGGGGGAGACCAGCACGGAGGACGGTCCGGCCCAGGAAATGGACGACCCCAAGGCCCGCCTGCTGTACCAGGTACAGGGGACGGCCTTTAGCGAGGCGGCCCGGCAGCTGGGCCTTACCGACCAGACCTTCGGCAGCAGCTTCAGCTTTACCGACCGGGTGGAGGAGGTCTACGCCATGGCTAAGATCACGGTAGATGAGCGGGTCGACCACCTCAAGGCCGACGACGCCCTACCCGAGGGTATATCGGAGTGGGACGTACGCCTCGGCGATCCGGTCTACTTCAAGGAAAAGCTGGCTACCCTAGCCATGCTGGCCGAGCGGGGGCCGGTGAAAGACAATCCCTGGCTCTTCCTGGGCCTGACCATCGGGCTGGGACTGCTGGGGGGGCTGCTCTACATCCTACCCAAATTCAGCTCCCACCCGGGCATCAAGAACGACCACGTCTACCACTCCCAGCTCACCCGGGGGCTCAACGTAGGCTGGCGCGGCGCGCTGCTGGCGGCTACGGCGGTGGGCATCCTGCTCTACGGCATCCGCTACATGGCCGGCGACTACTTCTGGCCGGCGGTGACGGCGGGTATCGCGCTACTGATCATCGGGCTGGTGCTGTTCGTGCAACACTCCTTCGGCCGCGACGCCCGCGATGCGGGGCCGGAGGGGTTATCGGCCTACCTCGGTATCCTGGCCGGCACCTACCTGATCGGTTTCTACGTGCTACTGTACTGGATGCCCCACCACGTGACGGCCTGGGTGACGATGGTCGACCCCATTAAGCGGGGGCTGTTCGGTACCATGGCCAGTCAGTGGTTTTTGTACGGGACGCTTTATACGGTCATCATCCTGGTGATGGGCGTGCGCATGATCGCCAAGTACCGCCACAATAAGTACCAGATCGCGCGTACGCTGTCGATCATGTTTTTCCAGACGGCCTTCGCTTTCCTGATCCCCGAGATTCTGGGTGCCCTCAACCAACCGCAACAGGACCTCAAAAACATCTGGCCGCTCGACTACGACTTCTTCTTCGGCTGGCAGCTCGATCAGTTTCAGAGCGCCGGGGCGCTGGGCACCTTCATGCTGGTGTGGGGCATCTTTTTGGTCATCGTCGGAGTGCCGCTCATGGTGCACCTGGTGGGTAAGCGCTGGTACTGTAGCTGGGTCTGTGGCTGCGGCGGACTGGCCGAAACCATGGGCGATCCCTGGCGGCAGCTCAGCGACAAGTCCTTGCGCGCCTGGAAGTTCGAGCGCTGGATCATCCACGGGGTGCTGCTGGCGGCCATCCTCATGACGGCCCTGACGCTCTACTCCTACTTCACCGGCACCTCCCAGCTGCTCGGTTTCGAGACCTGGAAGGTACAGAAGTGGTACGGCTTCCTCATCGGGGCGGGCTTTGCTGGCGTGGTGGGCACGGGCTTTTATCCGCTCATGGGTAATCGGGTATGGTGCCGCTTCGGCTGTCCGCTGGCCGCTTATCTCGGTTTGGTGCAGCGCTTTCAGAGTCGCTTTCGTATCACTACCAACGGCGGGCAGTGCATCAGCTGCGGCAACTGCTCGACCTACTGCGAGATGGGCATCGACGTGCGGGCGTATGCGCAAAAGGGGCAGGACATTGTACGAGCCAGTTGCGTAGGGTGTGGGGTGTGTGCGGCGGTGTGTCCGCGGGGCGTGCTGCGGTTGGAGAACTCCAGTGTGGATGCGGGGTACCGGACGGTGGCGGAGCGGGTGATACGGGTGAGTGAGGAGGAGGGGGTGGGGTTAATGGGATAGGGGGCGGGGCCGCGGGTGCGGGGCTAACTGGGCGTAGGAAATATTACTACGTAGCGCTTTTCCCTACGCTTTCATTTCTTATGTGCTTGCTACAAGACTTAGGTTCGTGCCTATCAGTCGTTTCATGCGACCTACACTCACCTAAATCAACGTGTTTTGGACCTTACCATCCTGCGCCACGGCGTCGGCATTGTAGCGAATGAAGAAGGATTCACCAGTTGTGCCTTCGTGGAATGCCTACAACGGGATGGGCCGCGACGGTACGGTCGCAGGAACCGCGACTACCCCGCCCGGGCTACCGGCTTAGTGTGAAGCGGCGTGATCTGGTGGCTTGGGCGGGGGAGTTGGGGTTTTAGGGGGCGGGGCCGCGGGTGCAAAGTCAATAACGGCAACTAGGAGTAGCAATCGCATAATGTTCCTATCTTCCCCACGTTGAATGACTGCTATGGCGAACCGCATTCCGATCTCACTCGACCGGCCGTTTCTGCGCGACGCGATCATTGAGTTTCGCTACGAGCCGCAGATAGAACCGGAGCTGATCAAAGGTCTGCTGTTTGAAAAACTCAGACAGTGTAGCTGGAAGTTGCCAGAAAATCGACTTCAACTTCCGATCCGCCTGGGGCAGGAACTGGTTGTACAGGCCAATCGGATAATTGAACTGCATAGAGGAGATTTCAGGCTTGCACTTCCACCCAACGCACTCAGTTTCAACGTAAGGGTTCAATATCCAGGTTATGCTGACAACTATCGTCCAGTGCTTACGGAAACTTTGGAACACCTCGGTGACGAAACGATCCTGCACTTCACGGGGGTTGGGCTTAGGTATATTAACGACTTCGCCGGGATTGATATCTACGGTGTCATCCAACGCTTTACGGAGACTGGTTTGGAAGGCTTTAGTGAAGCCAATCGAGTAGTACGATGGAATTTTGTCCAGGAGGAGACCCTAATTGGCGTGACCATCGGTAACGCTCTCCCGTCAAGGGATAACCAGGACGAACTAGGTTCTGTTATTGATATAGACTTACAGGAACACTGTGAACCAACCGTAGAAATTAAAGAAGTGATCGACCTAGCAGATCGCCTTCATGACCTAAACAAGGCTATTCTGTTCGGTCAATTGTTGCCCGAAGATTTCGTCGGACGGTTCGGTCCATCTTACTAACATCGACACTTATGCCAACCCTTACACCAACCTCTCGGTCAGCCTACGTGCCAAATCGATCCCCCCGGTTCGGTGCACTGACCGGTGCGGATCAAGTGTTAAATTCGGCGTTTCTAACGCAAAGTGGATCAATATACTCAGGTACAACGATCAACCCTTCCGTCGCAGTTAGCGCTGTCGATAAGTTGGTTTATGAGCTACTGACCCAAGCAAAGAATGACGGTGAACCCCGATCTGATTTATTCCGTCTGGTAGATGGAGTGATGCGAATTGCCAAGTGGCTAGATCGGCACCGCACGGGTATGAGTACTGTAGTGAGTCTAACCCAAGAAGGATCCGTAGTCATCACCCTGATCACCTCCCCTGGATGCTCAGAAGATTTTACGCTGTACATAGACGAAGAAGAACAGACACAGGAACTTATTTACAATCAGTTCGAAGGCACTAAGGACTTACTAAATCTGTATGGCACCTTGACTGAGGTGCTCCAACAAATCGAGGCATAAGCAAGTCACCTTGGTTACATTCGTTGGATGACGGACTATCCCCACCGCCTGCTTCCCGAAGCTCACTTCCGCTTTATTCGTAATGAAGCGTTCCTCCGTTCCAGTACGTTTACCCGCTCCTTTTCCGGTACAAAAGAGGAATTTCTAGACAAGAATGGCCTGCCTCTTGCCGCTAAAATTGATTCGCCCACTGACAATGTAAAGGATCTTTCCACATCCCTGCTTGGAACTTTCCTACCAAAGGACAACCGGCTAAAGATCGTGGGTGGCCGTAAAGGGGAGCTTACCTACGCCTGGAAGCCGGGAGTTACCTCACCTACCATCACCGCGCAGGATTTTAAACGCAATGACCAGGTGCTGAACTATTTTCTTAGCGGTCAGGACCTTAATGACCTAAAGTTCAAGGTCACTTCCACGGATGGCACGGTTGATGCCTGCACTGCCAGTACGCTTCACACCCCAACAATGGCTAATTTCTGGCACGTTTCCGTGCGTTGGTATGACGGCAAGGGAATAGATGTGAAGACTTATAGAGAGGGTAGCACGAGCTCGATCAAGAAGCGAAGAAGGGCCGTGCTCGAAACTGGTCGGAACAAACTGCGGCGGTTGGTTCACTGGGAATGTGGTGAGCTTAGACCCGTTCCTTTAGGGATATATACCTGAACGGACGTGAGCGCATGCATAATTCTACTAACTTACCCAGCGCATACGCTCCCTCATGAAATTCAACGAAGACAGCCGGGTAAAAATCCCGGCCATCCTCCACCTCTGTCGCTTAGGCTACACCTACCTCTCTCTGAAGGAGGCCCGACGGTACACAGAAACCAACATCTTTCCAGACATTTTTCAGGAAAGCCTGCTCCGCATCAACCCAGGAGCAGACGAAGATGAGGTCAACCGCGCCTACCAAGACATCGTGCTGAACCTCGATAACGCCGATCTGGGGCAGGCCTTCTTTGAGCAGCTAACCGAGCAGTCGGGATTTAAGCTCCTGGACCTGAAGAACTTCAGCAATAACAGCTTCCACGTAGTTACGGAGCTTACCTATAAGCACGGGGAGGAGGAGTTCCGGCCGGACATCATCTGCCTGATCAACGGCATGCCGCTGGTGTTCATCGAGGTGAAGAAGCCTAACAACCAAAACGGATTACACGCCGAGCAGGACCGGATGAAAACGCGGGCTACCCTGCCGGCCTTTCGTAAGTTTATCAACCTGACGCAGTTGATGATTTTCAGCAATAACATGGAGTACGATGATGCTACCCACTCCATACTGCAGGGCGCTTTCTATGCGGCGCCGGCCTACGGAAAGCCGGTGTTCAATTACTTTCGGGAAGAAGAGGACACGACCCACCTCGTCGGGGAGGTAGCGGACATGGATGCGTTGGAAGACTTGGTGCTGAAGGACACCAACTATCAGGTCATCAAACACAACGGCGAATTTCAGCTCAACAAACAGCCGGACACGCCGACCAACCGTATCCTAACTTCGCTACTGAGTAAGGAGCGGCTAGAATTTCTGTTTCGGTACGCCTTCGCCTACGTCCGAAACGCGCAGCACATCGAGAAGCACGTGATGCGCTACCCCC
The DNA here is from genome assembly GCF_965214665.1 of Neolewinella sp. GTDB lineage: Bacteria > Bacteroidota > Bacteroidia > Chitinophagales > Saprospiraceae > Neolewinella. The sequence goes on from NZ_OZ243970.1 coordinate 3,283,357, forward strand.
AACTCTTCGCCACCCGGGCTATCGGGCGCAGGCTCGACGAAGGGGGGCGTAAGGGGATCATCTGGCACACCCAGGGAAGCGGCAAAACGGCGCTGGCGTTCTACAACGTGAAGTACCTCACCGAGTACTTCCGCGGCCGGGGTACCATCCCGAAGTTTTACTTCATCGTGGACCGACTGGACCTGCTGACCCAGGCCTCCAAGGAGTTTTCGGCACGGGGATTAGCGGTACACCACGTCGACTCGCGGGAGGATTTTCTGAAGGACATCAAGAAGCAAACGGCCATCCACAATGCAAGTGGTAAGCCTGAGATTACGGTGGTCAACATCCAGAAGTTTAGTGACGACGCTACGGCGACTACTACGTCGGACTACGCCATCGACATCCAGCGGGTGTACTTTCTCGATGAGGTGCACCGCAGTTATAATCCTAGGGGTAGCTTCCTGGCTAACCTGGAGCAGTCGGACCCCAGCGCCATCAAGATCGGGTTGACGGGCACCCCGCTACTCAGCTCGGAGTACAACAGCAAGGACCTGTTTGGTGACTACATCCATAAGTACTACTACAACGCCTCGATTGCCGATGGCTACACGCTGCGGTTGATCCGGGAGGAGATTTCTACCCAGTACCGGGTAGAGTTAGAGGCGGTCCTCAAGGAGCTTGCGGTACTGAAGGGAAGTTTCGACCAGCGGGCGATCTACGCCCACCCCAAGTTCGTGGCTCCGCTGTTGCGGTACGTAACCGAGGATTTTGAGCGTAGCAGGGGGCCGGCGGGGCCGCTGGATGCAAGCGTCGGGGCAATGGTGGTTTGCGATAGCTCGGAGCAGGCACGGGAACTGTACCGGCAATTCACTGCGGCGGAGCGTGGCCGGACTACCGCTGCTACCACAACCTCCGCACCCGCGGCCCCGCCCCCCATCGTACCTGACCTGGCGGAGAACCTGGGGGAGGTGCCGTATATGGATATACTGACCGCTCCGGCGAGTAAGGCGGCCCTGATCCTGCATGACGTGGGGGATAAACAGGACCGTAAGGACTGGGTCGATGCCTTCAAGGACGGGAAGATCGACTACCTCTTCGTATACAACATGCTGCTGACCGGCTTCGATGCCAAACGCCTGAAGAAACTGTACCTGACGCGGGTGATCAGGCGCCACAACCTACTACAGGCGCTGACGCGGGTGAACCGCACCTACAAAGATGCCCGCTACGGCTACGTGGTGGACTTTGCCGACATCAGCCGTGAGTTCGAGGCGACGAACCGTGACTACTTCAACGAGCTGCAGGCGGAGCTGGGTGATGAGATGGAGCACTACTCCCGGCTGTTCAAGACGGAGGCGGAGATCGTAGCCGAGATCGAGGAGATTAAGGACGTGCTGTGGGAATACGATACCACGAACCCCGAGGCCTTCAGCCGTCAGGTGAGCGAGATCACCGATCTGGACACCATGAGGCAGCTGACCAGGGTGCTGACTAATGCGCGGGAACTGTATAACCTAATCCGGCTACAGGGCAAGTTCGAGCTGCTCGACAAGCTAGACTTTGAGCTGTTACCTACGCTGTCACGGGAAGCGAACAACCGCCTGGCGCTACTACGGGAACGCGACGCGCTGGATAACGACGCGGATAATACCAGTCTGCTCAATCTCGCCCTGGAAGACATTGTCTTCCTATTCAGTAAGATCGGAGAGGAGGAGCTGCGGCTGGCCGATGAGCTTAAGGATAACCTACGGCAGGCACGGGAAGCCCTGGCGGACAACTTCGACAAGAAGGACCCGGAGTACGTCAATCTGTACGAGGAGCTGGAGCGGCTGTTTCGCAAAAAAGGACTCGACGGGACGAGCCAGGAGGAAATGATCGCGAACAACCGGGCACTGGAGGCGCTGCGCGACAAGGCCCGGGAGCTACTGCGCAAGAACCGGCAGCTCCGGGCAAAGTATGCGGGCGACGAAAAAGCCGTACGGGTACACAAGCGGGTGCGGGAACAGGGGAGTATCAGCGCCAGCGACCGGAAGCTCTTCGCGGCGCTGAGTACCGTGAAGCAGGCCGCCGACGAGCGGGTGCTGAAGAACCAACAGCTGCTGAACAACGAGGCGTACTTCCAGAGCGAGATGACAAAGATTGTTATAAACGGCTTCTTCAACCAACAAAATATACCTTTGGGCCCCGATAGCGTCAAGTACGTGAACCAGCTCATCGTGACGGAGTACCTGAACGAGTTTCGGGGCCACGCCTAAGCACCACCTATGACTACCGCTCAGTTCGAGAAAAGTACCAAAGCCCTCATCGACGGCCTCAAGGGCATCTGCACCAACTACGGCCTGGGCAACGACGGCAATGAGTTCAAGATCATCACCCAGGTGTTCCTGTATAAGTTCATGAACGATAAGTTCGCCTACGAGCTGAAGCGGATCGATCCAGAACTGGCCGAGACGGATAACTGGGAGAATACCCTCAGGGAGCTACACGAAGACCGCTACGAACTACTCCTACTGCAACTGCCCGCCAACACGGCACGGCTACAGCCGCGGCACCTGATCAGCACGCTCTTCACCCACCAGAACGACGAGGACTTCGCCAAACGGTTCGACGATACGCTTACCGATCTGGCGATCCAGAATGCGGAGATATTCAGCGTGCAGACCGAGGGCGGCACCAAAATTAAGCTCTTCGACCGACTCAGCGAGTTCATTGCCGATACTAGTAAGCGGGATGCCTTCTGCCGGGCGCTGATCAACCAATTGGCGACCTTCAGCTTCGAGCCGATCTTCGCCGAGAAGTACGACTTCTTTGCCACCATCTTCGAGTACCTGATCGGGGACTATAACAAGGACGGCGGCGGCAAGTACGCCGAGTACTACACGCCCCACGCCGTAGCCAAGATCATGGCCGCCATCCTGGTCACCGAGCAGCGCGACAACATCGCCTGCTACGACCCCAGTGCGGGCTCCGGTACGCTACTAATGAACCTGGCCCACGCCGTGGGGGAGGAGCGGTGCACGATCTACAGTCAGGACATCAGCCAGAAGTCGAGCAGCCTGCTGCGGCTGAACCTTATCCTCAATAACCTGGTGGCGTCCATCCCGAACGTGATCCAGGGCAACACCATCCTCAATCCGGCCCACCGTACGCGGCAGGGACAGTTTCGCAGGTTCGACTACGTAGTGTCTAATCCGCCATTCAAGCTAGACTTTAGCGACTTCGTCAACGACCTGAATACGAAGGAAAACAACGACCGCTTCTTTGCTGGCCTACCCAATATCCCGAAGAAAAAGAAGGACGGGATGGCGATTTATCCCCTCTTCATCCAGCACATCATGCATGTGCTGCAGGACGACGGGCGGGCGGCCATCGTGGTACCCACCGGTTTCCTGACGGCCCAGGGCGGGCCGGATAAGAAAATCCGCAAGCGGCTGGTAGAAAAGCGGATGCTGAGCGGGGTGGTGTCGATGCCGTCTAACATCTTTGCTACTACGGGTACTAATGTGTCCATCCTGTTCCTCGATAAGACCAATACGACCGGCAAGGTGGTGCTGATGGATGCCTCGGGGCTGGGGAAAAAGGTAAAGGAGGGCAAGAACCAGAAGACGGTGTTGGCTACGGCGGAGGAGGACCGGATCATCGAGGTGTTTAACGCCCGTGAGGCGGTGGAGGACTTCACGGTGACGGTGGATTACGGGGAGTTGAAGAAGAAGAACTATAGTTTTAGTGCGGGGCAGTATTTTGAGGTTCGGATTGAGTATAGTGAGCTTACGGCGGAGGAGTTTGCTGAGGGAATTGAAGCGAAAATGGAAAAACTAAATCATCTTTTTAATCAGGCAGATTCTCTTGAAAGAATGATAGGAGGTAAACTGAAAATGCTCATTTATGAAAGGCCTTAAGACTTACAAATTCAACGAAATTTATGAAATGAGTTCAGGAATTTCAACAAAACCAGTACAGGCCGGTCATGGTTCTCCTTTTCTCTCTTTCAGTACTGTGTTCAATAATTATTATTTGCCAGAAGTCCTAGTCGATAGTATGGCTACGTCCGATAAAGAGAAATATACATTTTCTATTAAAAAAGGCGACGTATTTCTAACCAGGACCAGTGAAACCATCGACGAACTTGGCATGAGCTGTGTGGCTCTCAAAGATTATCCCGAAGCGTCATATAGTGGCTTTGTTAAGCGACTGCGACCGGTTAAAAATGAGATTTGCTATGATAAGTATATGACATATTACTTACGAAGTAAATTATTCCGGAAGACAATGACGAATAACGCAGTCATGACTTTACGAGCAAGTTTGAACGAGCAGATATTTTCGTATCTACAGTTGATACTTCCTAGCTATACAGAACAAAAGAAGGCCGGTGATCTATTATACTCAATATCAGAAAAAATAGACCTAAACAACCGCATCAACGCCGAGCTAGAAGCCCTGGCCCGTACTATTTACGACTACTGGTTTTTACAGTTTGACTTTCCGGACGCGGCGGGGCGGCCTTATCGGAGTGCTGGGGGGCGGATGGTTTACGACGTACCTTTTGGTTGGGTAAAGAAGAATATTCTTGAGGTAGCTGATTTGCTGGGGGGTGGTACGCCGAGCAAACGAAAAAGCAATTATTGGGGAGGTAACATTCCATTTTTTACGCCGTCGGATGCAAAGGGCGCAGTTTTCAGTTTCGATACGGAAGCGTATACAACTCCTGAAGGAATCAACAATTGTAGTTCTCGGCTCTTTGATCCAGGCACTATTTTTATAACTGCCCGCGGCTCCGTAGGGCGATTAGCTATCGCGGGTCGACCGATGGGGATGAATCAGTCTTGTTACGCATTAAGTCCGAAAGTGGGGGTAAGTTCGGCGTACCTGTATTTCAAGACTAAGGAGCTTATTAAACACCTCAAAGTCAAGTCAAGCGGTTCCGTTTTTAACTCGATCGTGTCTGATGACATCAAATGGACTATACTAACGATTCCACCTCTGAACATCATTGAGAAATTTTCGGAGTGTGTGAATCCAATGTTTGATCAAATAGCAAATCTTACGGCGGAAAACCGCGAGCTAGCTGGACTTCGCGACTGGCTCCTGCCCCTGCTGATGAGTGGGGAGGTACGGGTGGGTAGTAAGCAGAAAGCCCCGACAAGTGCGTAACTTTTAGGCCGTTTCCCACGTTCTTTCCGTAAGAACCGGCGCAAAAATGATCGTTAGCTTCAGTTTCAGCAACTTTAAGTCCATCAGGGAGGAGGTGACGCTATCCTTCGAGGCCTCGAAGTCGCGGGAGCTGGAGGAGTTTTACGTGGTGCGGCCCACGCCTAAACTGCGGCTTCTGAAAGTGGCGGCGATCTATGGGGCGAATGCTTCGGGGAAGTCGAATGTGTTGTTGGCTCTGGAATTTTTGCGGCAACTTACCCTGAGTCCGGCGAGCGATAAGTTACAACCGATCAATTTCAATCAGTTTGCCTTTACCGAGGCGGGGGATAAGGGACCATCCACCTTCCGGCTTGATTTTGTCGAGCGGGGTGTCCGGTATAGCTACACAGTCAGCGTTTCACACCACCAGGTGCTTTCGGAAGACCTATACTTCTACCAACCCAAGAAGGCGGTACTCTATTCCCGGGTGACCGACCCTGCCGATGGGAGCACCTCGATACAGGTGGGGAGTAAATTGCAGGTCGCTGCGGAGGATCTTCGTCTGTGGCAACTCACTACGCTGCCGAATAATAGCGTGTTAGGAAGCTTCCTAAAGACAAACATTAAAATCCCTGAATTAGAGCCGGTAATTACTTGGTTCCAGGAAAGATTAACTGCTCCGGTATGGCCGAAAGCCGATATGAGTACCTTTGTATCACGGCTGATTAGGTCAAATACCATTGAAAAACGGGCGGTGGTTTCTCTTCTAGAAAAAGCGGATACTAACATCAGAAAGTTAGAGTTTAGCAAACTGCGTGTTGATGAACCAGACAACGAATTTAACCTTACGTTCTTTCATACCGTAAAAATGGAAGACGGGCGCGAAGCAACGTATGGTCTTCCCTATGCCTTTCAATCAGCGGGCACCCGTCGGTACTATGAGTACGCCGGCTTGCTCGCTTACCTCTTGCAGGAGCAACGGGTTGTCCCCATCGACGAAATAGAATCCTCCCTCCACCCCGAGCTGCTCAAGCACTTTCTCCTCCTCTTCCTGCGCAACAGCAAGGATTCCCAGCTCATCTTCACCACCCACCAGCGCGACCTGATGCGGGAGACCGATATGCTGCGCAACGATATATTCCATTTCACCGAGAAACGGCCGGATGGAAGTACGGACCTCTACTCCTTCACGGACTTTGATCCTTCCGTTGTCCGTTCCGACAGCTCGCTATACAATGCGTACAAGATCGGGAAGCTAGGCGCCGTCCCCGAACCGGGTGATGCCTATATCCCGACGGAGTAATGGGTCGACGACAGCTACGCGCTCCAAAGAAGGTCATCGCGATCGTGGTAGACGGACAGACCGAGAAGTGGTACCTCGAGAGCTTATACAAGGCAGAACGGCCCACGGGAGTAACGATCAAACCGGAGCTACCCAAGAAGAAGACGCTGCCCCAGTTCTACGCGTACGCCGAGCAGCTAGCGCGGGATGCCGATCAGGTAGTTCTTCTCCTGGACATGGACGCGCACCTGAACGACGCCCGGAGGGCCGGAACTGAAAAGGAGACTCTGCAAGTGTTTGCACGGAAGCGGCGAGCGTTGGAGCGCGGCAACATTACGTTCGTGGTCAATCACCCCTGTTTGGAACGGTGGTTTCTGCTGCACTTTGAGGCTTCGCAAAAAGCTTACCGCAAGCAGAAGCCGCTCATCGATCAGCTACGTAGCCGTCACCTTTCTGACTACCGAAAGGAAGAGACCTACTACAAACATAAGGATGGTTCACTGTACGAATCACTCAAGGACTGGCTACCAAAAGCCATCGAGCGTAGCCGTGCAATGAAAGATTTTGACATAGAGCAGCCGGATCGGGCGGTTTGCGAGATGTGGCGGTTGTTTGAGGTGCTGGGTCTCTACGCAAAATGACCGTTCGTAGCATCTAGCTGGTAGTTAGGAGAAGTCCGGTACTGTGTATTAGGCGTAAGATCCTGTTTTACAACCAAAGTAAAAAACAGACTACCTTTCACATAAAGTATTGATTGTCAACCTGTTCTTATTTTACAAGGAAATCACGATGGGCTGCTGTGGTTGAGTCCACCGCACCCGCGTCCCCGCCCCTACCTTTACCCCATGCTACGCCATCTCCCCCTCCTTTTCCTCCTCACCCTCCCCCAACTCCTCCCCGCCTGGGGCGCCAACGGCCACCGCATCGTCGCTCAGATCTGCTACGATAACCTCAACGCGCAGGCCCGCGAGCGCGTCGACGCCGCACTAGGCGACAACTACCTCGCCCAGGTCAGCACCTGGCCCGACTACATCCGCGCCGAGTCCGGCTGGGACTTCACCCACCCCTGGCACTACATGACCGTACAGCCCGGTGAAACGGTCGCCGACGTAGCCCGCCAAACCGCCACCGACCCCGAGATCGACGACGTGAACGAGACCATCGCCTTCATGACCGACGTGCTCGCCGGCGACAACGAAGCACGGCAGCGCATGACCGACCTGCTCCAGCAACACGACGTAGACCCCCTAGCCGGCTCCCTCGACGCCACCGCCCTAGCCTTCCTGATCCACTTCGTGGCCGACGTGCACATGCCCCTCCACGTAGGTAAGAACCGCGACCTGGGTGGCAACCGCATCACCGTACTCTTCTTCGGCGAGCGCTACAATTTGCACTCGGTCTGGGATACCCAGATCATCGAGCAGGAGCGGTTGAGCTACACCGAGTTTGCCAACTTCGTGACCATGCACACCCGCGCCCGCCGGGCCGACTGGGCCGAAGCCGCCCCCGCAACGTGGATGGAAGAGTCCATCGCCCTACGCGAAGTAGTCTACAATACCCTGTACGATAATACCGACCGCGAGACCGGGCTACCCGACCTTGGCTACGACTACCAGCACGATTTCCTGCCCATCGTGGAGGAGCGCCTGGGCGCGGCGGGCTACCGGGCGGCGGCGGTACTAAACCGGGTACTGGGGTGAGCTTTCGCCGCCCCGATCGGTTGCAGTTTTAACCTACCTTGAGTAGTACACATTAGAGCTATCGATCATGAAGTACGCTACCCTATTTCTGTTTGTACTTACCGCTAGTCTCCTACGGGGGCAGCAGCCCATCCCCGAGGTAGAGGAACTCCTCAGCCGCATGACTGTCGAAGAAAAGATCGGTCAGCTCAACCTCCTTACCCCCGGCGGCGGCGCAGTGACCGGCGCGGTGGTCAGCACCGACGTGGAAGCGAAGATCAAGGCCGGGCAGGTTGGTGGCCTCTTCGGGCTGGCCGGCCCCGACCGTATCCGCACCGCGCAGGAGTATGCCATTAACGAGACCCGACTGGGCATCCCCCTCTTCATCGGCTCGGACGTGATCCATGGCTACAAGACGACCTTCCCCATCCCGCTCGGACTAGCCAGTAGTTGGGACATGGCCCTCATCGAGCGCACGGCCCAGATCGCCGCTACCGAGGCCACCGCCGATGGCATCAACTGGAATTTCTCGCCCATGGTCGACATCGCCCGCGACCCACGCTGGGGCCGCATCGCCGAGGGGGCGGGAGAAGATCCCTACCTGGGCTCGGCCGTAGCCCGCGCTATGGTCCGGGGCTACCAGGGGGATGATCTGGGAGCGGATTCGACTATGCTAGCCACCGTCAAACACCTAGCCCTCTACGGCGCCGCCGAGGGAGGACGCGACTACGCCAGCGTCGACATGAGCCGCCTCAAGATGTACAACCAGTACCTGCCGCCCTACCACGCCGCCGTCGAGGCCGGAGTAGCCAGCGCGATGACCTCCTTCAACGACGTCGAGGGCGTACCCGCCTCCGGCAACGAGTGGCTGCTGACCGATCTGCTGCGCGAACAGTGGGGCTTCGAGGGCTTCGTCGTCTCCGATTATACCTCCATCAACGAAATGACCAACCACGGCCTCGGCGATCTCCAAGCCGTGTCCGCCCTCTCCCTGTCTGCCGGTATGGACATGGATATGGTCGGCGAGGGCTTCCTCACCACCCTGCCCCAGTCGCTCGAAGAAGGCAAGGTGACCGAGGAGCAGATCACCACCGCCTGCCGCCGTATCCTGGAGGCTAAGCACAAACTGGGGCTCTTCGAAGATCCCTACCGCTACCTAGATACGCTGCGACCGGCTCGTGACATCCTTACTGGCGCTAACCGCGCCGTTGCCCGTCAGGCCGCTGCCAGTGCAAGCGTGCTACTAAAGAACGATGCCGGCACCCTCCCCCTGTCGCGTGATACCCGCATTGCCCTCGTTGGCCCGCTGGCGGATAGCCAAAACAACATGCTTGGCACCTGGGCGCCGACCGGTGAGCTAAGTGAAGCCGTTACTATTCGAGCGGCACTCGATACACTACTGCCAGACGTTACCTACACCTACGCTAAGGGAGCCAACATCACCGACGATACTACCCTAGCGAAGAACGCTAATGTCTTCGGCCCCCGGGTAGAAATCGATGAGCGCAGTCCTGATGTGCTACTGGAGGAAGCCCTCGCTGCAGCTAACCAAGCCGATGTGGTCGTAGCCGTAGTCGGTGAGGCCAGTGAATTCAGCGGGGAGGCCGGCAGCCGTACGGAACTCACCATACCGGAAAGCCAGAAGAAATTGATCCGGGGCCTCGTCAATACCGGCAAGCCCGTCGTCCTCGTCCTCATGAGTGGCCGGCCACTCGTCATCACCGAGGAGATGGACCTGCCCCTGAGCATCCTCCAGGTGTGGCATCCCGGCGTGGAAGCAGGCAACGGCGTGGTCGATGTCCTATACGGCAACTACAATCCGGCCGGCCACCTGACGGCCAGCTGGCCCCGTAGCGTGGGGCAGATCCCAGTCTACCACTCCATGAAACGCAGTGGCCGCCCGGCCCCCAATAAGGGAGCCCCCTTCCAGAAGTTCGTCTCCAACTACCTCGACGTCCCCAACGCCCCCCTGCTACCCTTCGGCTACGGCCTGAGCTACACCACCTTCGCCTACACCGACCCGCAACTGAATAGCGAGACCGTACGGATGGGAGATTCAGTACGCGTGAGCATCGAGGTCACCAACACGGGCGAGCTAGCCGGCGAGGAGGTCATACAGCTTTACCTGCGCGACGTGGTCCGCAGCGTCACCCCGCCCGATAAGACCCTCAAGGGCTTCACCAAAGTTATGCTCGCACCGGGTGAGAGCCGCCGGGTAACCATCACCCTCTCGCCCGACGATCTCAAGTTCTACAACGCCGACCTGGACTTTGTCGCCGAGCCGGGCACCTTCGAGGTCTTTATCGGGGAAAACGCCGAAGATGAACGAAACATGGTCAGCTTCGAACTACTCCCCTGATTGATGTCGCGGCGTTCGTGACAGCAGTACTTGCCTGTGGGGGAAACCCTATACCGGCACCATCTTAGCTGCTTCCATCCGCGCATAGTTGCGGTGCTGGGCTACGGCGTCGATAAAGTCCTGCGGCGTACCATTCACGAACACGGCCTTATCATCGTCTTTGTACTCGCCGACGTGGGTGGCGTCCAGCAGCTGTACGCCCTCCCCATCCGCGGCAATAGCTTTGCAGTGCATGAAGGCCTCGTCGACGAATTTCTTGAACTTGGCCTTCTTCATCAGGGCGTCGAGGGAGGATTGTCCTCCGGGAATATAAACGGCATCGAAGAGCACGCTCTCCGTGGTCAAAATAGCGGCATCTACCTTATGCTCCATACCCTCGCTGCAGGTGATCGTGCCACCATGGGGAGCAACAATTTTGACGATTGCGTGCTCGGCCTTAAGCGCGTCTCGCATAAGCTTAAAGGACTCCATATCGAAGCCATTAGCGGCCAGCACGGCAATCTGCCGCGTAGCGATGGTATCGGTCTTGATGTAGGTCTCGCTGAGGGCAGCCGACTTATCTAAATAAATCTTCTTCTTCCCGGGCTGCATCTTCTCCACCTCGGCATCCGCGCCCATGGCTTGATTGACCGGACCGTCCACGCTAGTGGGTACCTCCAGGCCCAGTCCCTCGGCTACCTGCCGGGCCAGGTCCTCGTCGATCTGGCTGATCTGGTAGAGCATCCGTTTTTGAATGTGCGGATAGTTCACCTTTCCCAGTTCGAAGGTGTAGGCGTCTACGGTATGGGCCTTCTCCCAGTCGGTCAGGCTACGGTAGAAGAGGGCCGGCTGGGAGTAATAGTCAACGAAGCTTTCGCTGCGCGCCCGGATCTTGTGGCCGTCGATGCGCTCGGTGAAGGACTCGAAAGCACCTTCGGAGAGTTTGGTCAGGTACGGACAGCCGCCACCCAGCGTATTGGGGAAGTAAGCCGTCTTTCCCTTCGGAATCGCCATCTGCATGTGACCGTCCCGCTCGTTGTTGTGCATGGGCGCGATCGACTTGTTAATCGGGATTTGCTCGAAGTTCACGCTCCCCAACCGACTCAGCTGAGTATCGCGGTAGGAAAACAACCGGCCCTGTAGCAGAGGGTCGTTGGAGAAGTCAAGCCCGGGTACCAGGTGGTCGGGCAGGAAGGCGACCTGCTCCGTTTCCGCAAAGAAGTTATCGGGGTTGCGATTTAGGGTCATTTTACCCACGATCTTGACGGGCACCATATCCTCCGGGATCAGCTTAGTGGCGTCGAGCAGATCGAAGGGAAACTTGTGTTCGTCCTCCTCGGGAATGATTTGCAGGCCCAGCTCCCACTCGGGGTACTGGTCGGCATCGATGGCGTCCCACAAATCGCGGCGGTGGAAGTCGGAGTCGGCTCCGCTGATCTTGACCGCCTCATCCCAAACCACGGAGCGCACGCCCAGTAGCGGCTTCCAGTGGTAGCGCACGAAGTGGGCCACGCCCTCCTCGTTGATCATGCGGAAGGTGTGGATACCGAACCCTTCCATCATCCGCAGGCTACGGGGAATGCCCCGGTCGCTCATGAGCCAGATGTGGTTGTGCAGAGCCTCCGGCGTCAGGGAAAGGAAGTCGTAAAAGGTATCGTGGGCGGAGGCCGCCTGGGGAATCTCCCGATCCGGTTCCGGCTTGACCGAGTGAATCAGGTCGGGAAACTTCATCGCGTCCTGGATGAAAAAGATGGGCATATTATTACCCACCAAATCCCAGATTCCCTCCTCGGTGTAGAACTTGACGGCAAAACCGTGTACGTCGCGCGCCAAATCAGTCGAACCCTTTGAGCCCGCCACGGTGGAAAACCGGGTGAAGACCGGCGTCTTCCGCGAGGTGTCGTTGAAGATGCCCGCCTTGGTGTACTGCGGGATGGCCTCGTACAACTCGAATATACCGTGCGCCGCGCTACCCCGGGCGTGTACGATCCGCTCGGGTATCCGCTCGTGGTCGAAATGGTTGATTTTTTCCCGCAGCAGAAAATCTTCGAGCAGGGTACCCCCCCGGATGCCCGCCTTAAGGGAGTTGTTGGTGTCGTTGACTTTGATGCCCGCGTTCGTGGTCAGGGGTTGGCCGGCAGCATCAGTTCTGTATTGATCCAGGTCCCGGTCCTTCTGGTCCGGGGAGCTGGTTCCGTTGTGAGCACTCATTAGTAGTATTTAGACCGGGCGTAAGGTGAGATCTGCCGGATGGCCCGTCAGGCGGTATACGACTGATAACATCCTCAATGCAGGCGTGTTCGAGTGGGCGGCGGCGCGCAGGTGCACGGTCAATTGGGAATGTGCGATAGGCTCACCTGCGCAGTAGTCTGCGTTCTGTGGAATTCTCGGGCAGACTCCGGATCATCTCCCGCATAGTGATGATCTCGCTGTTCCTAGCATATGCATAATCCTCGTTGTTCTGCCGTGCCGTGAGTTACTGTGCTGTACGGCAAGTTAGATGGGCAGAGACACATCCGCCCTTCGACCAAGTCCGCACCTGCGGCCCCGCCGCCCCCTCCTCCATCCCCCGTCCCTAAATCCTTCCATCCCTAAATCCCCCCGTCCCTACTCCCTTTCTTTGAACCACACCCGCCCCCAACTCCTTTCCACTATTCCCCCCTAAATCTAAAATTTACCACTTATGGATCCCGCACACCCCAACAACGGCCAGTCCGATAACTCCGATATCATTCAGGAAGGCCGCAGCCACGGCCAGTCCGAAAACGAAAAGAACCAGGCCGACAACGGGAAGGTCTGGGAGGTCAATGAATCAAGCCGCAGTTGCCCCTTCCTGAGCGGGGCCCATTCCCTGGCCAGTGCCGGCAACTCCAACCGCGACTGGTGGCCCAACGCCCTGAACCTCGGCATCCTGCGCCAGAACTCCGAACTGGCCGACCCCATGGGGGAGGACTTCGATTACGCCAAGGAATTCGAGAGCCTCGATCTGGAGGCCGTAAAGCAGGACCTGCGCGACCTGATGACCAACTCCCAGGACTGGTGGCCGGCCGACTTCGGGCACTACGGACCCTTCTTCATCCGCATGGCCTGGCACAGCGCGGGTACCTACCGCATCGCCGACGGGCGGGGTGGTGCCGGCTCGGGGGGCCAACGCTTCGCCCCCCTCAACAGCTGGCCCGACAACGCCAACCTCGATAAGGCCCGCCTGCTGCTCTGGCCCATCAAGAAAAAGTACGGCCGCAAGATCAGCTGGGCCGACCTGATGGTGCTGACCGGTAACATGGCCCTGGAGACCATGGGCGTAAAGCCCTTCGGATTTGCCGGCGGCCGCGAGGACGTTTGGGAGCCCGAAAGCGACATCTACTGGGGCAAGGAATCTGAGTGGCTGGGGGATGAGCGCTACACCGGCGACCGCCAGCTCGAGAGCCCCCTGGCCGCGGTACAGATGGGACTGATCTACGTCAACCCCGAGGGACCGAATAGCAATCCCGATCCACTGGCCGCCGCCCGCGACATCCGCGAGACCTTCGGCCGCATGGCCATGAACGACGAGGAGACCGTCGCCCTGATCGCCGGCGGACACACCTTCGGTAAGGCCCACGGTGCCGCCGACCCCGAAAAGTACGTCGCCGCCGAGCCCGAAGGAGCCCCCATGGAGGCCATGAGCACGGGCTGGAATAGCAGCTACGAGACCGGCCACGGTGCCCATACCATCACCAGCGGACTGGAGGTGACCTGGACCCGTACGCCCACCCAGTGGAGCAACGACTACTTCGAGTTCTTATTCAAGTACGACTGGGAACTGTACAAAAGTCCCGCCGGTGCCTGGCAGTGGCGGCCGGAGAACGGCCAGGGTCAGGATCTGATCCCCGATGCCCACGACCCCAGTAAGAAGCACCACCCTACGATGTTCACCACCGACCTGGCGCTGCGCGTGGACCCCGCCTACGAGGCGATCTCGAAGCGGTTCCGCGACGATAATGAGGCCTTCAAGGACGCCTTCGCCCGGGCCTGGTACAAGCTGATGCACCGTGACATGGGCCCGATCAGTCGTCATCTGGGTCCCGACGTGCCGCAGGAGCAACTGCTCTGGCAGGATCCCCTCCCCGAGCGTGACTACGAACTCATCGACGATAGTGACGTAGCTACCCTAAAGCAAAAGATTGCCGATACCGGTCTGTCCGTACAGGAACTGGCCTACACCGCCTGGTCCTCAGCCGCTACCTTCCGTGGTTCCGATAAGCGGGGCGGCGCCAATGGTGCCCGTATTCGTTTTGCCCCCCAGGCCTACTGGGAGGTCAACAAGCCCAAGCAGCTCGGTAAAGTGCTCGATGCGCTTACGGGAGTACAGCGTGCCTTCAACGACGGGCAGTCGGGTGGTAAGCAAGTCGCGCTGGCCGATCTGATCGTGCTGGGTGGCAACGTAGCCATCGAACGGGCAGCTAAGGAGGCCGGCAAGGACCTTACCGTGCCCTTCTCCCCCGGTCGCGTCGATGCCCTGGAGGAGGAGACCGACACCGAGAGCTTCGAGGCCCTGGAGCCCTACGCCGACGGCTTCCGCAACTTCATCAGCAGCAGCAACCCCATCAACGCCACCGGCGAGGAGTTGCTGGTAGACCGCGCCCAACTGCTCACGCTCACCGCCCCCGAAATGACGGTACTGCTCGGCGGTATGCGGACCCTGGGGCTGAATTACGACGGCTCCAAGCACGGGGTCTTCACCGACCGGCCCGGCGTACTTACGCAGGACTTTTTCGAGCACGTCCTGGACCTCGGCACGAAGTGGTCGGCTGCGGACGATACGGAGACCACCTTCACTGGTAGGGACCGCCGTACGGGTGAGACCAGATACACCGGCACCCGCGCCGACCTGATCTTCGGCTCCAACTCGGAGCTGCGGGCGCTGGCGGAGGTGTATGCCGCCGACGATGCGCGGGACAAGTTCTACCGCGACTTCGTAGCTGCCTGGACGAAGGTGATGGATGCGGATCGCTTTGATCTGCGGAAGTAGCCTATAGAGTTGAAAGTACGGAAGCGGTGACTCAAGGATGGGTCACCGCTTTTTTATTGATCAGTCCCCTCCAGCCGGCGGGCACCGGCCTCGAGGGCTTCTACCAGGCGACCGGCATCCTCCTTATTTCCGGCGACCTTGCGAGTTTCTTCGGCAAGGGAGCGCAGGAGCGCGGAGACGGCCGCTCCGTCGATGGTGCCGGTGCTGAGGGCAGACTGTAGCGACTCCAGATCGCGTATCACCGGCTCGGTGCCCTCCTTGCCACGAAGGCGGTTGATCCAGATGCCGATGTTCTCGATGGCCATGTCGAGGGGCAGGGCCGTGAGGTCGCCGCCGTGCATTTCCGCGGACTCCAGGGTGGAGGCTACGGTGGCGGTGGGGTCGGGGTCGGTCATATCCCGGTCCTCGCTCTCTACGCGGTTTTCGTCGACTGTGGTGGCGTCGTTGTTGCCGGCGCAGGCGACGAAGAGGAGTGACCAAAGAAGCAGTGTGAAATATTTCATCAATAGGTAGTTTGGTGTGAGTTTCCAACTCCAAAACATAAATGTGGGTTTAGACCCCTACCTTAATTGCACACTGTGCCTCAATAAAAAAGCGGTCGCTCATTCCTGAGCAACCGCTTTTCTCATTGACGCTATAGCGTTGGTAATTAGTCTTCGTCGTCATCCGAGCCCTCTAGGCGCCAGCCGCCGGCCTCCAGTGCATAAGCCAGAATGGCTAGCCCCTGGTTGTCGCCGGCCAGTTCGCGAGTCTCTTCGGCAAGGGAAAACATGATCTCGGATACGCGTTCGCCGTCGATGTCGCTCGCCCCCAATTCGGTCTTCAGCATTTCCAGGTTTTCGATCATATCATTGGTACCGTCCATGCCGCGGAGCTCGGTGATCCAGGAGTCGATGTTCTTAATGGCGGTGGGTACCCCGAGTGTTGTGATGTCGGCGGCCTTCGCGCGTACGGCGGCCAGGGTTTGATCCAGTAGGCTTCTGGTAGCGAAGGCCCCGTCGGTCAGCTTTTCACCGCCGCTCTGTAGAGCCGACACGAGGGTCGACACTCCGGGGGCCGTGCCGGCTACCTGGCGGGTATCTTCGGCCAGGGTGATCAACAGCATACCGACGAGAGGACCGTTAATGGGTTGCTCACCCAACGCATCCTGTAGCTCTTCTAGGTTGCCGGTGACCTTGCTGGCATCCTCGTTGTCGTCGAGCTGATCGATCCAGGAGTCGATGTTGGCCACTGCGGCATCGGCGGGCAGGGCGGTAATGTCACCTCCGTTCGCCTGTACGGCGTCAACGGTAGACTGTACGGTAGCGGTACCGTCTTGGTCGGCCATCGCGCTGCTATCTACCGCATCGGGATCGGTGGTGGTTGCATCATTATTGCCAGCGCAGGCGGCCAGCAGTAGGGTGAGGGCTAAAAGTGTGAAGTATTTCATCATTTGTGGCTTATGTGTGCGCCTTACTAACTAGATCGCTCGTACTGGGTTCAAGCGGGCTTGCCCTCTCTCCATCCATACAGCACCTGCGCACCCGCCCAACTTTGCCGCCGGGCTGATCGTTGTACTGGACTATGGCGAATGAATGGACCGTCGGACAGAAGGATTCCGGACTAGAGGTGAAAACGGAATATGCCGTTGTGGTAGGCGTAGTGCTACGTAACCAAACGGAGGAGCAGGTCACTGAATACCTGGACGAGCTAGAGTTTTTGGCGGAGACCGCAGGTGCAACGACCGTGAAGCGGTTCATCCAGAAGCTTGACCACCCGGACAATCGCACCTTCGTGGGCAGTGGTAAGGCGAAGGAGATCGCCGACTACGTGGACCAGCACGAGGAGGTATCCATGGTGATCTTCGACGACGATCTGAGCGGGAAGCAGGTCAACATTTTGGAGGAGGAGATGAAGGTCAAGATCATCGACCGCTCCACACTGATCCTGGACATTTTTGCCCGGCGGGCGCAGACGGCACAGGCCAAAACGCAGGTCGAGCTGGCGCAGATGCAGTACCTGCTTCCCCGGCTACGCGGACTGTGGACGCACTTGGAGCGGCAACGCGGTGGTATCGGCATGCGGGGCCCCGGTGAGACGGAGATCGAGACCGACCGGCGGATCGTACGCGACAAGATCAGCAAGCTCAAAAAAGACCTCGAGAAGATCGATAAGCAGGCGGAGACGCGGCGTAAGGGGCGGGATACGATGGTGCGCGTGGCCCTGGTGGGCTACACCAACGTAGGCAAGTCGACGCTGATGAATCTGCTGACGAAGAGCGACGTGTTCGCCGAGGATAAGCTCTTCGCGACGCTGGATACGACGGTGCGCAAGGTGGCCTATGAGGGGGTACCCTTCCTGCTGACGGATACGGTCGGCTTCATCCGCAAACTGCCGCACCACCTGATCGAGTCGTTCCGCTCTACGCTCGATGAGGTGCGGGAGAGTGACGTGCTGCTGCACGTAGTGGACGTGGCGCACCCCCAGTACGACGACCAGATCCGTACGGTGCAGACGCTACTCAAGGAGATGCACTGCGAGGATAAGCCTACGCTACTGGTTTTTAATAAGATCGACCTCTTCCGGGAGCGCAACTACGACCTGTACCTGGATGAGGAGGGCCGGGAGGAAGTGGAGAGTGATCTGGTGAAAGGCCTACAGGGGGAGTTCGGACAGGAGGCGCTGCTGGTGAGTGCCGAGACGAAGGAAAATATTGATACGCTGCGAGAGCGGGTGACGGAGCTGGTGCGGGTGGAGTACCGGCAGACTTATCCTTATGTGGCTCAGGGCTGGTAAGTAGACTTCGCGTTGCGAAGGTAGACGCTCCGATAGCCCCGATAGCTATCGGGGGGGCTGGTTAGACCCTGCGGGGTAGACCGCTTCGCGGGTAGACGTCTTCGGCGGTAGGTGGGGGGGAACCTTTGTTGGGGGAGGGTGTTTTTTGGGTATGGCTGTAGGAAATAGCAAACTGACTTTGCCGGACTATCTCTTTTGGGACTTAGATGTCAGCAAGTTGGACCTTGATTATTCTTATCAATTGGTGATTGAGCGAGTCATTCAGCTCGGCACCTTACCGCAGTGGAGAGCCGCCCAACTGTATTATGGTAAAGATCGCTTTCTTGAGGTTGCAAAAAATAGTCGCCAGCTAAGTCAACGGGAACGGGACTTTACTAGCCTCTTTACGCAATCTGATTATAATGCTCCATCTAGACAAACGGGTACTCCTGCCAAAAACTAAGGAATTACTCTTTCGGCTGAGTGAAGATCCGGTCACAGATGCTTATCGCTTAGTGGGGGGTACTTCCCTGGCAATGCAGTACGGTCACCGTTTGTCGATTGACCTCGACTTTTTCACCCTACAAGAGTTTGATGCTGCCGAGTTGAATGCGGACTTACGGAATCGCTACGGTATGGTAGCACTGACGCTTACTCAGAACACTTTAATTGGGGTCATTGGTGACATCAAGGTTGACTTCATTCGACATCCTTACCCCTGGCTTACGGAACCTATTCGAGGGGATGCAATAGTACTAGCAACTGACTATGACATTGCAGCTATGAAACTCAATGCCATTGTCAACAGTGGTCAGCGCATCAAGGACTTCTACGACATCTATTTTCTACTGGAACATTTTACTATGGGCCAGATGATAGAGGCATACGAAACTAAATATGTCCCGGCCAATGGGATGCTTGCTGCCCGAGCAGTAGGTTACTTTGGAGATATTGATCCCGAACGTGAGCCGGTACAGATGGTCAAGTCATTACCCTTCGGCCGGGTACAAAAGCGCATTGAACAAGCCCTCATTCACTTTAATAAAACATTTTAATGCCCCACCCCGACTACCCCAGCTACGCCCATCTCCTCGTCAACTACTGCGTGAGCCTGCAACCGGGTGAGCGACTCTTTATTAGCTCGACGACGCTGGCCGAGGAGCTGGTGGATGAGGTGTACCGGGAGGCCGTGAAGGCGGGGGGACACTGTGAATTTACGCTGTCGACCAGGGGGCAGGCGGCGGCCCTGCGGGAATACGGCAGCGCCGAGCAGTTCGCCTTCGTGCCTACGCTCTACGCCCGGGCCATGAATGAATTCGAGGCCTATGTGTACATCTCGGCACCCTTCGACCTGCGGGAGCCGGAGGCGGCACCGGAACTGAAGGCGGCCAGAAGAAAGGCCATGCAGCCGCTGCACAATACCTATTTCGCGCGTACGGCCGACCGGCGGCTGAAGCGCACCATGTGCATTTTCCCCACCGAAGCCCTGGCGCGGGAAGCGAGCATGAGCCTGGAGGAGTATACCGACTTTGTATTCCGGGCCTGCAAGCTAGACCAGGATGACCCACGGGCGGCGTGGCTAGGGGTACGGAAGCGGCAGCAGGCGGTGGTCGATCATCTCAATAGTTGTACGACCTTTCGGTACACCAACGACCGCAGCGATATCAGCTTCACCACGCAGGGGCGGACCTGGATCAACAGCGACGGGCAGACCAATATGCCGAGCGGGGAGGTGTATACGAGTCCGGAAGAGGACTCGGTGAACGGGACGATCTACTTCGACTACCCGGCCATCCGCAACGGGCAGGAGGTGCGCGGGGTCACCCTGGAGGTAGAAGGAGGTGAGATACAGCGCTGGCGGGCGGAATCGGGGCAGGCCATACTAAACGAGACCTTTGCCATCGAGGGAACACGACGGTTCGGGGAGGCGGCCATCGGGACCAACTACGACATCGACCGCTTCTCGAAGCAGATCCTGTTCGATGAGAAGATCGGGGGTACGGTGCACATGGCTGTAGGACAGAGCTACGCCCAGGCGGGGGGCAAGAACGAGAGCGCCGTGCACTGGGACATGATCGCCAATATGCGGGAGGGGGGCAAGGTATACGCGGACGGGGAGGTGATCTACCGGGATGGGCGATTCGTAGACCATCTCTGGCCGACCGTATAGAAATCGGGCATACGATCGGTAGGACAATGGTCGTTTGACGGCGGGCCGACTTTTATCCCGGCCACTCGCCGTAAAAAGCTTATCTTTGGGATTGCCTTGTTTTTACCCTATTAGTACAGTGGGACCCCTTCTTTTGACTGAAACCTTTGCACCGTGAACGAAAACGTCGCCTTTTTAGAGCTGAAATACGGAAACATATACGGTGGTTACCCTAACTTCTACGCAATCTCAGAAATCGCCCTCCTGGTCTTCGAACGGGGGTCGAACAAGATCTTTCTGGAAAGCTGGATTAACCAGGCCAACGTCGATATCGTGGACGTCTACGCCGAGACCGATGATCTGGGCCACACCACCCGCCGCGTACGCGAGGTGCTCAACATGCGTACCAACCGCCGCTTTCCCTACCACGAGGACTTTCGCCTGAGCGAGAACGATCTGCAGTATGCCTTCCGCAACCTGCGCTCGACGAAGAATGCCATCCGCAACTTCCTCAATAAAAACCTCAACAAGTACCGCTTCCAGGACCTGATCGTGTTCGACGGCCGGCGCGACATCTTCCTCTGCGAGCGCAGCGGAGTGCGCTTCGACTGGGTCAATATCATCGACATCCAGAAGGACCTGAACCGGGAAACCGACTACCTCTTCAGCCTCAACAAGCTAGCCAAGGTGGTCAATTTCAATACCGACCGCTCCTACCTGCGCTCCAATAACCAGGAGTACTGGCTGCACCCCATCGCGGCGCGGCAGATCATCCCCGGCACGGCGGCCTTCGACGCGGCGCGGTTGCTGATGGTGTTCAATGAGTATACGATGTTCCACGACGACTTCCTGATCAAGGCAGCGATCCTGCTCAATAAGGTGAGCAAGCGGAAGGAGGAGGAGAAGGAACGGGCGGCGAAAGAGGAATAGACTGCCTTCGGCAGGTAGACGCCCCGATAGTTATCGGGGCTGGTTAGACCGCTGCGCGGGTAGACCGCCTTCGGCGGGTAGACGGTCAGCTCTAAAGGAGATAGAGGACGGTTAGGAGAAGTAGGAGGCTGATGCCAAGCCCTAATAAAAAAATATTGTAGGCTACCCGGAGGAGGTGGTACTTGCGGTCAATGGCGCGGCCGAAGCCGTGGAGGTCCTGGATGAGGTTGCCGTACAGCGCATCGGGGTCGAGGAGGGTGGCCTCCATGCGGCGGGTGAACTCGGCGCGGTCGAGCTTACTGACGGTGCCGTAGAAAGCCAGGTTATCGTCTTCGTCGGGGCGGGTGTGGGGGCGGGAGGAGATAAGGGCGTAGACCAGACTTACCAGGGCGCAGGTGATGAACACGACGACGGGCAGCAGGATCTCGGGGCGAGTCTGGGCCCAGTTGCGGTAACTGACGAAGGTAATGAGGGCACCGATCAGTAGGGCGTTGACGCTGACCATGATGGCGGCCTTCTGGTCGGCCATGCGCTTGAGCTGGATGTTATTGCGAAAAATGGTACGGAAGTAAGTCTGGGTCGCCTGACGGGTGGGGCCCTGCTCAATCTTTTCGAGGCTGTGGGGGGCGGTGGGGTCGATCGCTACGAGCGGTGTGGTACGGGCGAGTTTCTTTTCGAGGCGGTCTACGAGCTTCTGGAGGTCCAGTAGGACGGCGCTGTGGGTATGCTGGTAGCGGCGCCGCAGCTCGCCGTCGCGGAAGCGGGCCTGACGGAGCTCCGTAAGGTAGTGTGCCAGGGCATCCGTGCGGTTCATGCTTCGGCGGGGTCCCTGCCCGACGGCGAGGGCGTAGCGGTTTTCGAGCCAGGTGAGCTCAGCACCTTCTGCCCCACTGAGGAGACGCTGCGCTAACTGGGCGTCGTAGAGCACATCCGCTACCTCAGTCCGCATAGTGGAACTGCCGTTGGGAAGAACGGTGCCCAGCGTGAGCTGAAGGTTGAGGTAGTCGGGGCCGGTCCAGTCGCGAAACTCCTGGGCGACCTCATCCCAGTGGCGCAGCTCGCTGCCCGCACCCCAGTAGCGGCAGGCTTCGAGTAGGGCCATGGTGCGGGCCAGGTGGGGCAGGTCGGGGGAGACGCCCGGACGACGCAGCGCGATTTCGAGGGAGTGACCGGCTAAACTTAGCGCCCAGCTATCGTTGTGCAATACCAGAGCGCGGGGTAAGCGTTCGTAAGACATGAGCATGAACCGCTCTGCCTGTTCGGCCAGGTGGCTGAGGTGGAGGGCAGTGAAGCGGGCGGTGTTCATCGTGCTCGAAGGTAAGGGGTACGATACTTCTCGCCGTTAGCTTTGCACCTGTCCCGACTTAGCCGGGACCCTATTGACCACTATGCCTATGCGTCACGCCATATTACTCTCGGGGGCTTGCCTGCTGCTAGTAGGGTGTCTGAATACCATTGAAGTGGACGAGGTGCGCATCCGCGCCGAGTATGCCGTGCCGCTGGTGGATAGCCGTGTCAACCTCACGGAGCTGGTGGGGGAGGTCGACGAGCGGCTGCGCCTGACGGTGGATGCTGACGGACTGCTGCGCTTCAACTACACCGATACGGTGCCGGCGGTAACCAGCGACGAGGTCTTTGACGAATTGCGGGCCCTGGCACGCGGACTTCCCCTGCCCATCACTCAGCGACGGCAAGCCTACCCCTTTCCGGCACCGGAGGATACACGTCTGGATAGTCTGCGGGCGAAAGCCGGAATCTTCTCCTACAGCCTACCGAATCCCTACCCGCGAGCGGTGCGCATCGAACTGACGCTACCGGGTGTAACCCGCGACGGGGTACCTCTGCAAGTACGCGGAGAGCTACCTGCCTACGGGGGTAATGGTGACCAGCCTAAAATAACCAACGTGGACGCCCCCCTGGATTTTGCGGGTTACACCTTCGATCTAAGTGGGGGTGCACTGGTAGTCGAGTATGCGATCAACGGGCTGGATGGGGAAGAACTGGCTCCCGGGCGGGGTACGGTAGCGGCCTTTTCGGAGCTGCAGTTTGACCGCATCGACGGTTACTTCGGTAGGGCGCCCTATCCGGGGGTGAGTGACCGGCTGGCGATTGACTTTTTTGAGAACTACGAGGGGGGGGAGATCGACTTCGTAGAACCGCAGATTCGGGTGCGTATTCGCAATGGCTTTGGGGTACCGGCCCGGGCGGTAGTGGATGAATTGTACGTGGAGACGCTCTCCGGCGATACGGTGCGGGTGACCGGGCAGGTGGTTGAGGAGGGCTTCGATTTTGATTATCCCCGCGAGCCGGGGACGGTGGCCTTTACCACCTACATCATCGACGAGACCAATAGCAACCTCAAGGAATTACTAGCCGCCCGGCCCACGGCGCTCAACTACCGCATCAGCGCACTGATCAATCCCGAGGCGGACGAATCCATCACCGGCTACCTACTCGACACCAGCACCTACGCGGCCACCATCACGGTGGAGCTGCCCCTGTACGGTGCTACGGCTGACTTTCAGGTGAGGGATAGTTTTGCGGTAAATATTGGGACGCAATACCGGGAGGTGACGGCGGCTGAGTTTCGGATCACTACGGACAACGAGCTGCCCTTCGATCTCTCGCTCACCGGTACCTTCATCGACTCGCTGGGTAACGTGCTCGGCGACCTGACGGACGGGGAACTGCTGGTCATTCGGGCCAGTCCGGTCGATACGGCCGGCAACACCGCGGGGGCGGTACAGTCTACCACCGACATCCCCGTGGTGGGAGAGCGGCTGGTGCAACTGCGGGAGGCCAGTACGCTCGTGCTCGACATCACCTTCGCTACCACCGAGCAGGGTGCCCGGCCGGTGCGGGTGACCGACCGGCAAAACCTCCGCGTGCGCATCGGTGCCCGGCTTACCGTAAACGATCAATGATGCGGGCGCTACTTTCTATCGTACTCGGGCTAAGCCCGCTATGTACCGGCCTTACAGCACAAAATCTCACCGCTCCCCTACTGGCCGGTAGCTGGCAGAGCACCTACCATAATCCAGCCATGGTGCACTTTTTACCCCAGCGGGTGACACTTGGCCTTCCGGGTGTAGCCAACGACCTACGGCTACAGAACCTACAGTACGGCGATCTTTTCGTGGAGGAGAATGGGCGGCGCGTGCTGGACTTCATGGAGCTGGCCCGAGTAGCGAACGAACAGAACACGGTGCAGGACGTGTACGGTATCGAGACGCTGGGGCTGGCGGTGCAGGCCGGTCGCCTGGGCCTGAGCATCTACCACCGGCTACGGGCGCAGGGGGAAGCGGAATACGGCAGGGATTTGGTCGAGCTGGTCGCCCGGGGGAACGCCCCCTTTATCGGACAAACGGTGGAGTTGGCCCCACGCGGGCAGGTAATCAGTTTTCAGGAGGTGGGGCTGGGTGTAAGCTACGCGCTGAGTGATAAAATTGCCATCGGTGGCCGGCTGAAGTACCTGGCGGGGACTAGCAACATTCAAGTAGTGAATGGGGGGAGTTTGCGGCTGCGCACCGGAGCGGAGAACTACGCTCTTACCCTGGAGCAGGAGCTGACGGTCAATACGAGCAACGCGCTGGTGTACGAGAGCCTGGACTCCGTCTCCTTTGATTACAACCCCAGCCGGTTGGCGCTCGGCGATCTGGCTACCGGCAATACGGGACTTGCCTTCGACCTAGGCGTGGCCGTGAATTTGGACCGGCTGCGTCTCACCGCCTCGGTGGTGGACCTGGGGGCCAGTATCGATTGGCGAGACGATATCACTAGCCTACGCTTCACGGGCACCGATGTATTTACCGGGCTCGACTTACTGGAAAATCTACTGCGTGATACCGTGTCACTGGAAACGGCCGTGGATAGTCTGCTGCTGACTTACGAGCCAGAACGCAGTAGTGAAGGGTATACCACTGAAATCGGACCCAGCTTTTACGTAGGTGGCGAGTACGATATCACCGACGCATTCACGACGGGAGCCATGCTGGTACTGGAAGACCGCCTGGGTAAGCTTCAACCCGCAGTTGTATTTATGGGTCGCTATGCCATTACCGAGTGGCTCCGTATGGGCGTGAATGTGAATTATCGCGCGGACATCCGCACCAACGTAGGCCTCCACCTCTACGCCACACCGGGTAGGGTGCAGATTTTTGCGAGCTCCGACAAATTTATTACCCTGCTTTCTACCGGCAATACGAGCCTAGCGGGGGTTAGGCTGGGACTTGCCCTGGCGCTGGGTCAGCGGGCGGGCCCACTGGGGCGGAGCCGTTCATCTTTCGCATCTCTTCCCGAATATCGGTGAGCAGCTGAATGTCCTTCGGGGTAGGCACGGTCTTATCGCCCGCATCCTCGGCCTTGTCGCGCAGGGAGTTGATGAAGCGGATCACGATGAACAGCGTGAGGGCGATGATGAGAAAATCGATCATCGCCTCTAGGAACAGGCCGTATCCGATTACCACGCCGGGGTCGACGACTTCTCCGGCGGCATTGGTCTCCGGTGCCTTAAGCACCCAGGCCAGGTCGTGCATCTCAATACCGGCAGTAAGGAAGCCCAGCGGGGGGGAGATAACCTGCTTGACCAGTACGTCGACAATTTTGTTGAAGGCCGCACCGATCACGACGCCCACCGCCAGGTCGATCATGTTGCCCTTGACGGCAAATTTTTTGAATTCGGTCAGAAATCCAGCCATAGACTCAAATAGCGATTAGTGTATAAGCGCGGCGACTAATAAAGCCAACGCCGCCGCAAAAAGGATCAGGTGGTAAAACTCCGCCTGCGCCTCCTCCTGCCGCCCCAGCCAGAGCCCGAAGAGTAAGCCCAGCGGTACCATCAGCACCTGCGCACCCGCCGCCCGCACCGTAGCCATGCAGGCCACTACGGGTAGGGTAAACAGCAGCACCCAGTACGCGAACGATACGTTCTTACTACCCTCGATGTTGAGTAGCAGCCTACCGCGCTCGCTAGTCAGCAGCACGATCAGTAGGGGGAGCACCAGTAGGGCCAGACCACCCAGCACGTAGGGGGCCGCCGCGCCAAGTTGTAGCAGGCCGAAGCCACCCAGCTGCAGCGCGTACCAATCCAGAAAATCACCCCGCCAGTAGGCGTACGTACCCGCCAAAAAGTAAGCGATCACCACCCCGCCCAGCAACTGCCCGATCGCCCGCAGATCGGCCGTACGGAAGATGCTGATGCCCACGATGAAGCAGGGAATAAACAGCAGGTAAGCGGGCACTAGTAGGGAGGCCAGCCCCAGCCACCAGCCGGCGTTGAAGCGGGCCACCTCCATCGAACGGCCCTTGTAAGTGCTACTAAGCGCCCCAATTGCCAGCAGTAAGAACAGGTGGGTGAGTAACTGCGGATCGAAGAAGTGAAAGGCCGGGCAGAGCCCCCACACCAGCACCACCCCCAGGCCTGGGAACTGCGTCACGGTACGCGCAAAGCGGTAGCGGCTGCAGACGGCATTGGCCGCAATACCGGCTAGGGCCACCAGCACCGGAGGGGCCAGCGTGGCGAGCCAGTAGCTCCGACTTACCCCAGTCACCAACCAGCCGCCATAGTAGGTGTAGTCTTCCGTGACCACCGGTACGTCGAAGAAAAACACCGGCAGTTGCAGCAGCAGCGCGTAGCCGAACAGGAACAGGCTCGCGTACGACTGATTGGTGCGAAACAGCGACAACATCTCAGGGACGGAGCTGCCGCTCGGTCTCGGTGATCAGATCGACGGCCGTCGCGTAGGTCTCGCCCAGATCAGCGGCCGAGTCCTGCCCGGCGTAAAGGGCCATCTCGCAGCGGCCCAGCAAGCGGTCGTAGCGGTCAGTAAGGCCACTATGGGCCCCGGCCCCGGTAAGCACCTGCTGGATGTTGCTGCGGCTCAGGTCCGCTACCCGTAGCGAAAACCGGTCGCGTAGGTAAGTAAGTAGCGCCCCCTCCACGGCGTCGTAAAACTGCCGGGGCTCCACCTGCTGTAAGTGCACCCTGGCGTCCTTCAACCGGGCGGCGGCTACCTTACCGGCACGCTCGCGCAACACCAGGGCCGGATCGCGGGCATCCCGCTGCTGGCGGTAGCGGGTCCAGCTAATGAGGCCGCCCCCGAGTAGCAGAGGAAGTAGCACCAGAGCCCAGTACAGCGGCCGGGCGGCCAGGTTGCGCTCGATGCGGGGCCGGCCGGTCACCGGCGGGGCCGGTAGTAGGGTGAGCGCCTCTTCGGCCGTGGTAGCCGTGTCGATCGTATAGGTCTTCTGCCCGCTACCGCCCGTCACCACGACCTCAAAGGATTCGGGCACGAGCGACACGTACTGCTGGCTGTCCGTATTGAAGTAGGTCACCGTAGGTGCCACGGTGTAATTACCCTCCCGCTTCGGCACCAGTTGATACTCGAAGGTCTTGCGCCCGAACATGCCCGAGGGGCTATCCAAAAACTCCTCCTGCGTCACCTGCGGATCGTAGATATTCCAGTCGGCCTCATCCACCGGCGTGGGAGCCTCCAGTCGCTGTACGTCGCCCTGTCCCACCACCTGGAGCACCACCTTGAGGGCATCGTCGGTGGTCATGCGGTCGCGGTCGATCTGCACGTTCGCGGTGTAGGTACCCACCCCACCGCTAAAGCCCGCCGGCCGGGGCTGCGGTAGCTCCTGCACGTCAATGTAGACGGTATCGGAGTTGACGGGGATCTGCTCCGTATACCGGCGGGTGAAGCTGCTGTTGGTCCGCAGCCGCACCGCCCCGATGACCATCCGGTAGGGGTCGATCAGCAGCCGTCCGCTCTTGATGGGAAACAGCGCCAGGCTGGCCAGGGTACGCCGCTGGTATTCCCGCCCGCCCTCCATTACGCCCACCGGCGAGGCATCGAAGCGGCGGCGCGGGCGGGCGAAGAAGCCGTCGAGGTCCGGCTCCCGCACCATGTTGCGGGAGATGGGATTGACCGAGGCGTACAGGTTCAGGTTCAGGATGATCTGCTGGCCCACGTAGGCCCGGTCGGTCGAGACTTCTACCCGCAGGAAATTTTCCGGCGCGGCGGTCAGGGCGTTATCATCTACCTCCAGCACCTCCACGCTTTTGGAGTTGGCGCGGTAGGTACGGCCGGCGGCCCGTACCGTGGCGGCCCCTACGGTCAGGGTGCCGGTGCGCTTCGGCTGCAACATCCAGGACAGGGTCATCTGACTGGTCGCCACCCCGTTGACAATGGTGGTACCGATGGAGCGGTTCGGCCCCTGTAGCACCTCGAAGTCCTTGAATTCCGGTGGCGTGAGCTGCTCCCCCTGGGCGTTGCGCAGCGTCAGGTTGTACTCGACGGTGCTGTTCTTCAGCATCCGCTCCTTGCTGAGCTCGGCGGTAAAGGTGATGTCCTGGTGCTGCTGGGCCAGTAGCAGCCCGCTCACCCGTAGTAAGAGTATGACGAGTAGCCCCGCGCGCATCACCACCCCTTCGTTCCGGTACAGCCCTCACGGTCGGCCTGCCGTAGGCGGCTCAGCGTCCGTTTTTCTTCCTCGGCGGCGATGCCCAATTGGCGTTCAGCTTCTTCCTGGCTCATCTGGGGGTTGGCGCCGGCGTTGGCGGTCGATTCTCCGGGCGTCTCCTGCTGGTTCTTGGCGGACTGCTGGTCCTCAGGATTGCCGTCTCCATCCTGGGGCTGTTGCTGGGCGTCTTGCTGCTGCTGCTCGCCGCTCTCTCCGTTCTGGCCCTGCCCCTGTTGCTGTTGTTGCTGCTGACCGTCCTGCTGCTCCTGGTCCTGCTGATTTTGCTGGTCCTGCTGCTGCTGTTGTTGCTGCTGCTGTTCTTGGAGGTCGCGGATCGCCTTGGTCAGGTTATACTTCGTGTCCTTATCGTCGGGGGTGATACGCAGACTATTCTTATAGGCTTCCACGGCCTGCTCGTAGTTTTCCTGGCGGTAGTAGCTGTCTCCCAGGTTGCGGTAGGCGCGCGCGCGTACGTCGGGGTTTTCGGCCAGTCCGGCAGCCTCCTCGTAGCGTTTGGCGGCCTCGGCGTACTCCCCGTTTTCGTACAAGGCGTTGCCGAGGTTGTAGTTGCCCTTGGCGCTGTTGTCGGCGGTCACGGCATCGGCGTATTCCTGTTCGGCCTGGGCGTAGTTCTTGTCGCGGTAGGCCTGGTCCCCGCGGCGCAGGGCCCGGTGTGCTTCCTGGGCGTGCAGGAGGGCGGGGCCGCAGGTGCAGAGTAGGAGAAAGAGGGCAGTGAAGATGGGCTGGCGCATGGGTACTGCGAAGGTACGGTGGGGATGGGGGATGCCCAACGCTGCGCGCTGGGTCAAGTGAGGGGGACCCCGCTGGGGTCGGGTGTGCCGGTGAGGTCCTCGCTCAGGAAGGCCCGCACCAGCCCCTCCAGTTCCCCCGGCCGCTCTGCATGCACCCAGTGCCCCGCCCTGGCCACCGTAGTCAGTCGTGCCTGGGGAAAAAGGATGAGTACCCCCGGCCAGTCGTTGTCCCGGACGTAGTCGCTCTTGCCACCCCGCACAAATAGCACCGGGCCAGGGTAGATCTGCCCCATGGTCCCGATCGGTGCGATCAACTGCTCGTAGTCGCGGTCTAATACTTCCAGGTTCATGCGCCAGCGGAAGCCGGCGTCGTCGCGGCGGGTCAGGTTTTTGAGGAGGAACTGCCGTACGCCAGCGTCGGCCATATGGGGCTGCATAGCAGCATCAGCCTCGCTACGGTCGCCGAGGGTAGCAGGATCGAGGGCGTGCAGGGCGGCAAAGACATCGTCGTGGCCGCGCCCATACTGCCGGGGGGCCATATCGACCACAATGAGCTTACTGACCAGTGTGGGATAGGACAGCGCCGCCTGCATCGCCACCTTGCCGCCCATGCTGTGCCCCAGTAGGTGGCAGCGGTCGATAGCGAGGGTTTCAAGGAGCTCCGCGATGTCCTGCGCCATGAGGGGGTAGGTCATCTCCTCGGCGTGGGGGGAGCGGCCGTGGTTGCGGAGGTCAACGAGCACGACGGTGTAGTCGGTGGCCCAGCGGCGGGCTAGGGTCTGCCAGTTGTCGAGGTTGCCGAATAGGCCGTGGAGGATGACTAGGTGGGGGCCGGTGGTTCCGTAGGTTTTGTAGTTAAGCTGCATGTATTGCTTCCTAGCGCAGCCGGAGGCTGCATTTTGCTGGCGCGGTCAGAGACCGCATTGTACTTACTCGCCGCCCTCCGTAGCCTCTTCCGCGGGCTTGACCGAGTGGCCATTGGCGGACTGGGTAGTGATGAGGCGGTCCAGGCCCTTGCCTCCACGGATCCAGAGGTCGCGCTGGGGGAAGGGAATCTCGACGCCGCGCTCGCGGAACATCTTATCAATGGCAAAGCGTACGTCACTCTTGATGTCCTCGATGCGAATGAGGTCGCGCGACCAGAAGAGGACGTCAAAGTCGAGCGAGGAATTACCGAAATCGAGGAAGCGCACAATGGGTTTCGGGGTCTTGAGGATGCGGGCGTGCTCGTCCACTACCTTGAAGAGAATCTCGCGCACCAGCTCGGTATCGGAGCCGTAAGCCACGCCCACCTTGACGTGGAAGCGGGCCTTACGCTCCACGTGGCTCCAGTTGACGACATTCTCGCCGATGAGCTTGGAGTTGGGCACGAAGATGATGATGTCGTCGCGGGTCTCGACCGTAGCCGTGCGCGCGCCGATCTTGCGTACCGTACCCACCTCATGATCGGCCACCTCCACCACGTCGCCCACCATGACGCTGCGCTCGAAGAGGATGATGACGCCGCAGATCAGGTCGTTGAAGGTCTGCTGTAGCCCAATGCCGATACCCACCAACAGTGCCGCCGCACCGGTCCAGAGCACCAGCAGGTCAAAGCCCGCCGCCTGCAGCACCAGCAGCACGCCCACCACGTAGACGAAGTAGGTAATGAGTCGATTGATGGCGTACTGGCTGCCCGGGTCTACCTTCGAGCGGCGGTAGTAGGTGCCCAGGACCAGGTTGGTGATGGTCATAAGCAACAGTCGCAGGAAGAGGAAGATGGCCGTGGCCTGGGCCAGATTACCCAGCGTAATCAGGATGGCGTCCTCATTGATTGGCTCGCTGAAGGGATAGAGCACGTAACTGCTCAGGCCCGTGTCTTCCAGGATGATCAGGATGGCCAGGGTATACATCAGCGGGCGCACGGCCCGAAAGCGCTCGGTGGTGTCCCGCTCCGCGTCCCGGGCCTGCTGCGTGACCGTGTTCTGCAGGTGCGTACGGTGGTAGCGCTGCACCAGTAGCTCCTCAATCAAGATGTCGAGCACGTTGGCTACGATGAAGGCCAGCAGCGCCTTGACGAGCGTACTGATGCGGATGGTCAGGTACACCGGGGGGCCATCTTCGGTCGAGGCCTGCTGAATGGGCTCGTCGATGAATGTAATGTCGATGTGGAGAATGCGCAGGATAGCAATAACCAGCAGGCTCACCAGCGAGAAGCGGATGACGGCCCGTACCCGGTTGCGGTTCTTCTCTGACACCGACTCGCGGCCGTAGTACCAGGGCAGCACCTTGCGCAGCAACAGGAAATTTGCCCCCAGCAGTAGAAAACTGGCCAGTCCGATCAGCAGGAGCTGATAGGCCGTGACCGTAAAGCCATTCACGTTGAGCAAGAGGATGTCCCGTAGTCTATCCATGGTCTGGTTAAAGTAAGCCCTCTTTTCCGCACGGGCGTACAACCCCGCGGCACCGCAGCCGTTGGCCCCAGCAAACGCCTCACGCATGCAGGAGATCAAGGGCCGCTACGTCGATATCGACGCCCGCCAAATTTACGGCGCGGTACTGAGCATCAACGCCGCCGGCCGCATCGAGCGTATCCAGCGCGACCCCGAGCGCGACCACCGCGGCTGGTACATCCTTCCCGGCTTCGTCGACGCCCACGTGCACATCGAGTCCAGCATGCTACTACCCGTAGAATTCGCCAAGCTGGCCGCCGTACACGGCACCGTAGCCACCGTCAGCGACCCCCATGAGATCGCCAACGTCATGGGCCTGGAGGGGGTAGCGTACATGCTCGACAACGCCCGCCACACCCCACTTTCCATCAATTTCGGCGCCCCCTCCTGCGTACCGGCCACCGGGGCGGAGACCGCAGGTGCCACGCTAGATAGCAAAAGCGTAGCCACCCTCCTCGCCCGCCCGGACATCCACTACCTCAGCGAGGTCATGAACTACCCCGGCGTACTCCAGCGGGACCCCGAGGTCATGGCCAAGATTGCCGCCGCCCACGCCGCCGGTAAGGTCGTAGACGGTCACGCACCCGGTCTGCGCGGAGAAGAAGCTCAAGCTTACGCCGCTGCCGGCATCACCACCGACCACGAGTGCACCACCGCCGCCGAGGCCCGCGATAAGCTAGCCGCCGGCATGAAGATCCTGATCCGCGAGGGCAGCGCCGCTCGCAACTACGCCGCCCTGGAGGAGCTCATCGACGAGTTCCCCGACCGCCTCATGTTCTGCACCGACGACTGCCACCCCGACGATCTGCTGGCCGGCCACATCAACCGCCTAGTGATCCGGGCCGTACGGGGCGGGCACGACCTATACAATGTGCTACGCATCGCCTGCCGCAACCCCGTCGACCACTACGGCCTCGATATCGGTCGGTTGCGGGTGGGTGACCGGGCCGACTTCATCCAGGTCGACGACCTGCGCCACTTCGGCATCATGGCCACCTACGTTAATGGGCAAAAAATTGCCGAGGCGGGCGCCAACCTCCTCCCCGACTACCGCCCCGAGCCCATCAATCACTTCCACTGTAGCCCGAAGACCCCGGAAGACTTCCGCGCCGCCCCCGGCCCCGCGGGCGGCAAGATCCGCGTCATCGAGGTCACGGACGGCGAGCTCACCACCGGTGCCCTGACCCTCACCCCCGTACTCGACGCCGAGGGCCGCCCCGTCCCCGCCCCCGAGCGTGACCTCCTCAAGATCGTAGTGGTAAACCGCTACATGAATGCCCCGCCGGCCGTGGGCTTCGTCACCGGCATGAAGTTGCAGCGTGGGGCCATCGCCAGCAGCGTGGCCCACGACAGCCACAACATCGTCGCCCTAGGGGTGAGCGACGAGGACATCTGCCGCATGGTCAACGCCGTCATCGCAGAGCGCGGCGGTATTGCCGCCGGTCGCCACGAGTACCTGGAAGTACTGCCGCTGCCGGTGGCCGGTATCATGAGTCTGGATACGGGGCCGCGGGTGGCGGCGCGCTATGCCGAGCTGAGCGGTTTCGTACGACGCAAGCTGCGTTGTGGGCTGGAGGCGCCGTTCATGACGCTATCGTTTTTGGCCCTCTTAGTGATTCCGAAGCTCAAGCTCAGTGACCTAGGCGTTTTCGATGGCGAGGCGTTCCGTTTGGTCGATCTCTGGGTAGAGGAGTAGACCTGCGCTTTGCGCAGGGTAGACCCCTCGCTGGCGCGTTCGGGGGTAGACCCTTCGGGTTAGACTCGTCTCGCAGGCATGACATGCGGCAGCTCTACCCGCTTTAGCGGTCTATACCCGAACGCGTAAGCGAGGGTTCTACCTCCGCAAAGCGGAGTCTACCAAAACGCCCCTTCGCTGCAAGAGCGAAGAGGCGTTGAAAGTGGGCAGTGAGGGGCTCGAACCCCCGACCCCCTCGGTGTAAACGAGGTGCTCTGAACCAACTGAGCTAACCGCCCTTTTCGGTAAGGGACCGCAAATATACGGCCGGTCCCCACAACCGTGCAAGCGAGTCACGAACTTTTACGGATTCTTGCGACTTACCCCGCACCTGCTCCCGATAGCTATCGGGACGGTCGAATGCACTACCTTTGCGGTCTGAACTGCTAGCCATGAAAGCCCTTCCCTATCTTTTCTTCCTACTCCTGCTCGCCGCCTGCGGCAACGCCGACCAGGACGCCGCCGAGACCGCCCAGGAACAGGCCACCGTAGCCGCCCAGGAAGCTGCCTACAAAGCCATGATGGACGGCCACGACCGCGTCATGCCCATGATAGGCCGCATCACCCAGGCCCAGCGCACCATCACCGAGCAGCTCAGTGCCGGTGGGGTGAGTGACGACTACCGCGAGCTGCTACTGGCCGCCAACGAGCAACTCGAGGACGCCAACGACGGCATGATGAACTGGATGAACCGCGTCCGCCCCCTCGATGAGCTGCGCGAGGAGAACGAGGCCGACGAGGTGATGGACTACATCAAAGAGCAGACCCGGTCGATCGCCGACGTGGAGGCCGATATAAACTCCAGCCTGGCCAACGCCAACGAGATCATCCAGGGCGATAGCCACGTGCACGACGGCACGGAAGACCACGAGCACTAGGCCGTGGCCGACCGCATCCGCTCCCGCTTCGACCTAACCGGCAAGGTTGCCATCGTCACCGGCTCCTCTAAGGGGATTGGGGAGGCAATGGCGCGTGGCCTGGCGGAGTTCGGGGCAAGCGTAGTGATCAGCTCCCGCGATCAAGCGTCTGTGGACCAGGTAGCCGAGCAGTACCGCGCCGACGGTCTCAAAGCCACCGCTATTGCCTGCCACGTCGGTGATGCCGCGGACCGCAAGCACCTCATCGAGCAGACCGTCGCTCACTACGGCCGCCTCGATATACTGATCAACAACGCGGCTACCAATCCCTACTTCGGTCCCGTCGAGGGCCTCACCGCCGCCGCCTACCAGAAGACCCTGGACGTCAACCTCACCGCCGCCCTGGAGCTCTCCAACCTAGCCCTACCACACTTGCGCACTTCTGGTGCCGGCTGCGTCCTGCACATCAGCTCCGTGGAGGGTCTGCACGCAAGTGCCAACTTTGCGGCCTACAACGTCTCCAAGGCCGGCCTCATCATGCTCGGCAAGAGCCAGGCCGTGGAGTGGGCCCGCGACAACGTGCGCGTCAACGTCATCTGCCCCGGCCTGGTCAAAACTAAGCTTAGCCGAGCCCTCTGGGAAGACGAGTCCACGGAGCAACACATGAAAAAACTGATCCCACTGCGCCGCATGGCCACGCCCGACGAGGTAGCCGGCGTAGCCGTCTGGCTGGCGAGCCCGGCGGCGAGCTACGTGACGGGGAGTACGGTGGTGGTGGATGGGGGGATGGTGGGGTAGACCGGCCTTTGGCCGGGTAGAACCCTCGCTGGCGCGTTCGGGTATAGACCGCGTTGCGGATAGACCCTTCGGGTTAGACTCGTCTCGCAGGCACAACATGCGGCAGCTCTACCCGCTTTAGCGGTCTACCCTCGAACGCGCCAGCGAGAGGTCTACCCCAGCAAAGCTGGGTCTACACATCCATCACCTTCCGCCGCAGCACAAAATTCTTCCCCAGATACACCTTACGCACCATCTCATCCGCCGCCAGCTCCTCGGCCGTGCCGGCCTTGAGGATATCACCCTCGAACATGAGGTAGGCCCGGTCTGTGATGCTGAGGGTTTCCTGCACGTTGTGGTCCGTGATGAGGATGCCGATGTTCTTGGTCTTGAGCTTGGCCACGATGTACTGAATATCCTCCACGGCGATGGGGTCGATACCGGCAAAGGGCTCGTCGAGGAGGATAAAGCTCGGATCGGTGGCCAGGGCGCGGGCGATCTCGGTGCGCCGCCGCTCACCTCCGCTGAGGGTGTCACCGTGGCTCTTGCGCACCTTATGGAGACTGAACTCATCGAGTAGGCTTTCGAGCTTATCGGCGCGCTCCCGCTTATTGAGGTCGGTCATTTCCAGGACGGCGTAGATGTTGTCCTCGACGCTAAGCTTGCGGAAGACGGAGGGCTCCTGCGGTAGGTAGCCGATACCCCGTTGCGCCCGCTTGTACATGGGCAGGTCGGTAATGTCGTCGTCGTTGAGGAAGACACGGCCTGCGTTGGGCTTGATGAAGCCGACGGTCATGTAGAAGGTTGTGGTCTTGCCGGCACCGTTCGGACCGAGTAGACCCACGATGTCGCCGCGGTCTACGTGGATGCTCACGCCCTTGACCACCGTGCGGCTGCCGTACTTCTTGACCAGGTTTTCACTCTTTAGGCGCATGCGGGAAGTTGGGTACTACTGTAGATCAATCTGTAGGTCGCGACTTTTGTTGTCCCGCACGACACCGAGCTGCAATCGATCGCCGGGGCGGGCGCGACCGATGATCTCGGTCAGTTCGGGTAGGTCGCGGATGGGGCGGCCGTCTACGGTGATGATGAGGTCGTTGACTTCCAATCCACCTAGATCAGCAGCGGCGCCCGGGAAGACGGCATCCACCAGTACACCCTCGCTACGGTCCCGTAGGCCCAGCCGCTCGATATCGCTTTCGGTAAGGGTGGAGATCTCCACCCCCAGCAGCGCCCGGCGGAAGCTACCATACTCGATGATGTCATCGACGATGCGCTGCACTAGGTTGATTGGGATGGCGAAGCTATAGCCCTGGAAGCGACCCGTTTTGGAAGCAATGGCCGTGTTGATGCCGAGCAACCGCCCCTCGGCGTCGACCAACGGGCCACCGCTGTTGCCGGGGTTAACGGCCGCGTCCGTTTGGAGGAAACTCTCGATCGCGTCCGGGTCGCGCAGGATGCTCAGGCTGCGCCCCTTTGCACTCACGATACCGGCGGTCACGGTACTGGTCAGCCCCAGGGGACTGCCCACCGCGAGCACCCACTGCCCGGGTTCGGCCTCGTCGGAGTTAGCAACCTCTAAGTAAGGCAGCCCTTCCGCTTCGACCTTCAGCACAGCCAGGTCGCTCTTCGGCTCCGTGCCGACGATCTTGGCGGTGAAGCGCTGCCGGTCGGCGGTAGTGACCACCACCCGATCGGCCGCCTGCACTACGTGGTAGTTGGTGATGATGTAGCCGTCGGCGGAATAGATGACTCCGGAACCCTCCCCACCCGTCGTACCACTATTCTCCTCACGGCCGAACAGTGCCTTCACCGTAGCCCGGTCGCGGCCCAATACCCGGGCATCTACGTGCACCACAGCGGGGGTGGCGCGGCGGGCGGCGGGGCGCAGGTCAAGGGTAGCGGCAGGCAGCGGCGGCAGGGGGGCCGTAGCAGGTAGCGGAT
Source organism: Neolewinella sp. (assembly GCF_965214665.1). GTDB lineage: Bacteria > Bacteroidota > Bacteroidia > Chitinophagales > Saprospiraceae > Neolewinella. The sequence goes on from NZ_OZ243970.1 coordinate 3,320,576, forward strand.
CATTCACCCAGTACAACGCTTCGTTGGCCCCCGCTCCGGTCAGCGTGTAGGGTGCTACTTCCGACCGGCTGTCCACCCACAGCACCACCGCCGCGGCCACGAGGCCACCCAGTACAGCGGAGAGCAAATGGGAGCGAAACTTCATTGTTAGCAAGCGGGTAGCGGACTGATGCGGAGCGATTACCGCCCCAGAGTGAACAGGAGATACGCACAAAATGGTTAATGCTTCCCGGACTTTCGGGCAATTCGCTATTTTCACCAGCGTTAGCACCTACGCCTTGACCCTTTACCACACCCGTATTTTGACCGCCCAGCAACTCACCGACCTGCTCCAACCCGAGACGCCCCTGGAAGCCCGCTTCCTCGAGGATGCAGAGTTTCGCCGTGGGCTGGTCTGGGGACTTCCCCGCTACGGTCACCCCGAGGGCACCATCTGGCGCCACATCCTGGAGGTCGGTCGCAACATTGACGCTCTGCCCGTCGACGCTACCACCCGCCGCAAGCTGCGCACCGTCTGCTGGGTCCACGATACCTTCAAGCACCTGGAGCACCGCGGCAGCCCCCGTGATTGGTCCAAGCATCACTCGATCTACGCCCGGCAGTTCCTGGCCCGCTTCGTCGACGACCCCCTGCTACTCAATGTGGTCGAGCTACACGATGAGGCCTACTACTGCTGGCGACTGGCCCACCTCTACGGCAAACTCGGCGAGTGCGAGCGACGTATCGAGCGGCTGCGCAAGCGCGTCGGGTCGTACTGGCAGCTGTACTACCTTTTCTTCAAGTGCGATACCTGCACGGGGGATAAAAATCCCACCCCCCTACTCTGGTTCGAGCAGCATATGCGGGACATTGAGGTGGTCGAGTTCGCGCGGGGTAAGGCTACTATTTAGTCGTCCACCACCATCGTGCTACCGCAGGCCAGGAAGTCAAAGGCCGCCAGGGCCCGGTTGCCGTTGTTGAAGTCGAAGAAGCTGGCATTCTCGTAGCTAGAGCCCCGCCCGTAGGCATCGCACATCGCACTCGTGATCCTGGGAGTAGGTCCGCTTCAGGTTAGCAACCCCCGCGGATACGTACGGTAGGGGCCTCTCCGGGATTGCCGCTGCCATTAGTGATCTGTACCCCGGCCGGTAACCGTAGTTTGGGCGGTAAGGAAAAGACAGGCCGCGCTGGCTAGTATAGTGAGTGCACTACGCAGGGGGGTAAGACTTACGTTCATAGGTGCTTGCTGGGTTGATCGAACTATCGTTTGGACTACGGGGCCCAAAAAGTGCGCGAATATCGGTGTTTAAAGTACAGCAACCCCTATCGAGTTGTGAAAAATTCTCCCACATATGCCTGCACCTTACCAAACAACCTGCACCCGCGGCCCCGCCCCGGTTGGGACCTCACTCCCGCTCCATGCCCCTCAACCGCCGCTTACTCCCCAATCCAGCGATCGTCTCCCGCAGCCCCGCCGCCGACTCCACCTCCAGCAGGCTACCCAAATTGAGGCAAAAGGCTACCGCCCAGGTGCAAAACACCAGCCCGAAGAGGAAGTAGTAACTGAAGGTCTGCAGCATCACGTTGCGGGCATCGATGGTGCGCTCGTCGGTGTACACCACCCAGTCGAGGAAAGTAAATAGGTAGCTGCCGACCACCGTATCCAGCAGGTACATCAGGGGAAAGGCCACTAGAATGATGACGCCGAACAGCGCATAAGTACCCGGCACATTGGTGGATACCAGCCGGAAGGTCTGCTTCGCCGATACCCCACTGACATAGCCTCCCACCGCTAGCGTCATCAGAAAGGGAAAGAACAGAAACACGAGTAGCGCCACCGCCGTACCCCCAAAGGCCAGACACAGCGCCAGTAGCCCACTCACCGCCAGTAGCCGCAACTCCCGCCGCCAGGAAAAAGCAGACCGCACCAGATCCGTACGTGCGTAAACCAGGCTCAGTGCCAGCCGGAACAAGGCATAAAAGCCCAGCGCCACCAGCACACTAAACGAAAGCGCCCGCCCCCGCCCAAAGGAGCTCGTAAGCTCGAAGATGTTCTCGAAGTCGCCCAGGAAATAGGCCACGAACTGGTAGCGGTACTCGGCCGGCCCCCCGAAGGCGAAGGAGAGAACACAGTAGGCCAGCGCGATCAGGGCCGTACCCCCCAGCAACCGCCCCAGCCCGCTGCGTAGCACCCCGAAGGTGTGGGTGAGCTGCTCGCCGACCGAGCGGATGTCGCCGAAGCGGTAGGGGCCGGTCTGGCTAGCTACTGGCTCCCGGTCATCGCTAACTGAGCTTTCCTTGCGGCTCACCACGGCCCGGGGGTAGATCACGTAGTACCACACAATGAACACGAAGCAGAGCAGAATGAGCGCAAAGCGCACCCCATCCGGCAGCTCCGTATGCCGCGTCACGTACCCCTCTAGAAAGCCCGCTACCACAAAAAGGGGTACCGTACCGAGCATGATCTTGAGCCCCGCCCGCGCCGAGCGGCCGAAGGACTGCACCCGCGTAAGTGTACCGGGAAAGAGCAGGCCCGCCCCCATCGTCAGCCCCGCCCCGCCGGCAATGACGATGCTGCTGATCTCTAGCGCTCCGTGAATCCAGATCGTCAGCAGGCTCTCCCGAAACAGCCCCTCGCCGGAGCCTAGGTAGATCAGACTGGCAAAGACCCGCTCCAGCCCGTCGCCCCCGGCGGTCAGTACCCAGCTCAGACCCCGCAGCAGCCAGCCGGTGGCGGGGCTCACCTCCAGGGCGTTGTAGTCCCCCTGGGCAAGGAAGAAGTACTGAAACACCCCCAGCATCACCCCGGTACGCACCAAAAACACCACCGTACCCACGCAGAAGAAGGCCCCGGCAATGAAGGTGAGAAAGGCAACCTGTAGGTTATTGAGGGTGATGTGCACCGACATGCCGAGCTCGTCCATCGACTTGTACACCGCCATGGGGTCGTCGCCCGCGATGTTGGCCTCGGTCAGGCGCACGTAGTCGGCCCCCAGGATCGTCTCGGCGAATACCGGATCGATGCGGTAGCTCAGTACTCCGATCAGCATGGAAAGCACGAAGATCACCAGGGCGATAAAGAGCGGCCGTCGGCTGGCGTGCACCACCCGCGGCAGCTCGTCGGTCCAGAAGGTGAAGAACTTACCCAGCTCGCCACGCCGCCCCCGGTACACCTGTAGAAAGGTGCGCTGCGCCAGCCCGTTGAGGTACACCCGCACCGAGCGGTTGGGGTAGAAGGTGCGTGAGATCGACAGGTCGTCGGTCGTATCGACGTAGAGGCGGTTCAGCAGATCGGGGTCCTGATCGCTGCGCTCCAGGCTCTGCTCGTAGCGAGCCCACTTGTCCTTATTGCGTTCGATGAAGTCGGTCTCCCGCACTAATTCTGTCCGCTGAGCCGCAGGGCCTCCTGCACGTCGATGCGCTGCCCATCGTTCATGGCTACCACGAAGGCGCCGGTCACGCCCATTTTCTGTAGCCGGTCGCGCAAGTTCGCGGCGTTCTGGTAGGTGCGAAAGCGACTCACGACCACCTTCTGCATACCGTTCTGGTCGGTCAGGTCCAGAGCATCGCCGGTGGCCATATCGCCCTGCACCTTATTCTGCTCCTGGGCATATGCCCCGAGCTGCACCTGAAAGATCACGCCCTGCACCTGAGCGGCCGGCTCGTCGGTAATCATCTCCTGAGCGGGCTGCTGGTTGGCTTCCAGACTAGCCACCTGGTCGCGTAGGCTCTGGATTTCCTGGTAGGCCTGCTGGGCGCTTTCCTCGGCCGTCGCCAGTTGGTTTTGCACCTCGCCCTGCTGGCTCTCATAGCTGCTGAGTTGCTGGCGCAGGGTGGTCATCTCGTTCTGGCTGCGCTCGCAGTCCTCCACGAAGTCACGCAGTGCGGCGGGGTTTTCACGGTACTCGGCGGCGCGGGCGCTGTAGTCGGTGCCATCTTCACCCACCACGGGGGCTACTTTGGGGGAGCAGGCGGTGAGGAGTAGGAGGAGGGGGAGGAAGCGCATGAGAGACAAGAGGTTAAGGAGTAAGGGGGTTAAGGGGTTAAGGCCGTCATCGGAGGTATGACAGGGGCTGCGTCATTTGGGGTACGCGTAATTAGGGGGAGGGGCCCCTAATTTAAGCTAGATGTAAGCCGGGTGCGAAGTTAAACGAGAAATACAAAATACACGCCACACCCCCTTAACCCCTTAACTCCTTAACTCCTTCACTCCTTAACCCCTTCTTTATTTAGACTACGTACAGATAGTGAAACCCAACGTATCTTTGTCCCGTTATCTCCTCAACCAACTACTTCCGCCATGCCCTTTCCCCGCGCTGCTGCTGCTTCCCTGTTCAAGGCCGGTCAGTCCGGGACCATCGAGCGCTTCACGAATGAGGGGTTGGAGGGGAAGCTACTAGATATTGGGGTACGGCCGGGCTCGCGGCTGCGGGTGGTACGGCGGTCGCCTTTTGGGGGAAGCTGGTACGTAAAAATCGATCGACAGTGCCTGGCGTTGCGCAAGAAAGAGCTGGCATGCATCATGGTCAAGTAACGGCCACGCCCGTCGTTGGCCTGGTTGGAAACCCCAATAGCGGGAAATCCTCCCTGTTTAATCTACTGACCGGTCTGCGGCAGCGCATCGGCAACTTCCCCGGCGTCACGGTGGAGAAAAAAGCCGGCATGCTCACCCTGCCCGGACTGCCCACCGTGGAGTTGATCGACTTTCCCGGGGCCTACAGCTGCTATCCGACGAGCCTCGACGAGCGGCTGGTGGTGCAGGAACTAACGAACCCCGAAGGCGATCTTTTCCCGGATGCGATCATCTACGTTGCCGACATCACGAAGCTAGACAAGCACCTGCTGCTGTTCACCCAACTGCGTGACCTGGACCTACCGATGATCCTGGTGCTCAATATGGCCGACCTGATGGATGACGATGGGCTCACAGTCGACCTAGCCAAGCTGAGTCATGAGCTGGGCGTACCGGTGCTGGCAGTAAGCAGCCGGGAAAACCGGGGTATCGGAGAGCTAAAGGACACCATCGCCGAACTGCTGCGCTCACCGGAGGACTTTCGTCCCGAGCACCCCTTTTACGAGCCCGGGGCCAGTGCCCGTGACGTACTCTCCGAACTGCGCCGCGAGCTACCCGCCCGCAACGACTACCACGCCCTATTGCTGACCCACCACGCCCCCTGGCTCAAGCACATCCCCGATCAGCTGCGACACAAGGTGCAGAACGCCCGGGTTAGCCACGGCTTCCACAGCCTGCGGGCCCAGGTGGAGGAGACCATGGACCGCTACAACACCTTCGAGCCCATCGTAAAGCAGACGGTACGCCACGCCGGGGATAGCGACTCCCTCAGCGACCGTATCGATACGGTGGTGACGCATCCGGTCTTCGGCCCCATTCTGTTCATCACCCTGATGTTGCTGCTTTTTCAGGCGCTGTTCGCCTGGGCGAGCGTTCCGATGGACCTGATCGAGCTGACCTTCGGCACCCTGGGGGAGGCCATCCGGGATAATCTGACCGCAGGCTGGTTTACGGACCTGCTGGTCGACGGCATCGTGGCCGGGCTCGGGGGTGTACTGGTATTCGTGCCGCAGATTGCCATTCTCTTCTTCTTTATTGCTATTCTCGAAGAAGTAGGCTACCTGGCGCGGGCGGCCTATATGTTCGATAGCCTGATGCAACGGTTCGGGCTCAACGGGCGCTCGGTGGTAGCCCTGATCAGCGGACACGCCTGCGCCATCCCGGCCATCATGAGCACCCGTACCATTGCCAACTGGAAGGAACGTTTATTGACAATTTTGGTGACGCCATTGACCTCCTGCTCGGCGCGCATCCCCGTGTACGTGATTCTGATCTCCTTTGCCGTGCCACAGGTAGCGTACTTCAACGGCCTGATCGGGCTACAGGGACTGGCCTTTGCGGGGCTGTACTTTCTGGGTATTCTGGGAGCCATGCTCTCGGCGCTGGTCTTCAAGTGGGTACTGAGATCGCCCGACCGCAGCTTTCTCATGCTGGAGCTGCCCGCCTACCGCACCCCCGTATGGCGCAACGTAGGAACCACCGTGTACCAGAAGTCGAAGACCTTCGTCGTGGAGGCGGGTAAGATCATCCTCATCATCAGCATCATTCTGTGGGCTGCCTCAACCTACGGCCCCCGTGAGAGTATGGCCGCGGCGGAAGTACAGGCGCAGGAGCAGGCCATAGCCCGGCAGCTATCCGACGAAGAGACTGCCGACGTACTCGCCTCGGAGCGGCTTGAGGCAAGTTATGCCGGTCACCTCGGCAAATTCATCGAGCCGGTGATCGCACCCCTGGGCTATGACTGGAAGATTGGTATTGCCCTACTCACCAGCTTCGCCGCCCGGGAGGTCTTCGTAGGCACGATGGCCACGATCTATAGCGTGGGGAGTACGGACGATGAGTTTCGTATCCGCGAGCGGCTGGCCGAGGAGCGTAATCCCACGACCGGCGAGCCGGTCTACAACCGAGCTACGGCCTGGAGTCTACTCATCTTTTACGTATTTGCGATGATGTGTATGTCGACCCTTGCAGTAACCAAGCGGGAGACGAATAGCTGGAAATGGCCCCTGGTGCAGTTCGTATTCATGACGGCGATCGCCTACGGCGGCGCTGTGCTGGTGTATCAACTGCTGAGCTAATGATGTACTTCGAGGCACGTACCTTTGCCGGACTGATCTACCCCCCGTTTGCGGTACTTGCTCCCCCTCTGCTGGATACTTATACTGTCGGTGCGGCTCCTGGGGCAGGAGGACGCTGCCGCGCAGAACCCCTTCGAGCTTACTGAGCGGCTACCGGCTGAGGTGCGGGCTGCCCGGGCACTTACCGAGGGGACGGGCAATCCCTTCGATATCTACCCCGGCGCGCCGCAGGCCGTGCGGGGTCCGGTCGTGATCGAGCCCGCGGCCGGTGGATCGGCGGGCGGCTCAGCGGAGGTCATCTTCATTCACCTCCTGCTGCTGCTTACCCTGGCTAGTTTATGGGTGCTCTTCCGTAACCTGCTGTTACAGTGTCTATCGGCCACCTTTAACGACAATGTCATGACGCAGCTCTACCGGCGGCGGTCGGGGGGGCAGCTAGGGGCACTGTGGCTCTGCTACCTCTTCTTCCTACTTTCGGCGGGGTTTTTTCTGTACCTTCTGACTGCCTTTTTCGAGCTTGATCTCGGACTGGGACTGTGGGGGAGTTGGCTGACCTTTACGCTGGTCGTGGCCTCGGCCGTCGGTATCAAGTTCTTCGTGCTGGGGGTGCTGGGTCGCGTCTATCCCCTGCGTAAGGAACTGAGTCAGTATGCCTTCGCGCTGATGGTGTTCTCTATCCTCACGGGGCTACTGCTGGTACCGGTCAACCTGCTGGTGAGCTACGCGCCGCAACCCCTGCGGCCCTACTTTCTGTACGGGGGGTTAGGGCTCCTCGTGCTGGTTTATCTACTGCATTTACTGCGGGGGCTATTCATTGCCAACCGCTACGTGGGGCGGCGACCCCTGCATTTTTTGTTATATATTTGCACCATTGAGATTGCCCCGCTTCTGTTAGTCTACCGCTATTTGAGTAGCACCCTGGCCTGAGTGCACGCCCTTTTTGAACTCACCAGTACACAAACATTCTTGCCCATGGCGGCCGAAAGTCAACCCCTCCAGGATACGTACAAGCCCGTCCGTACCATCTTGGTCTCCCAGCCCGAACCCGAGCGCAGCCCCTTCGCCAAGCTCGAAGAAAAGTACGGCCTACAGATCGACTGGCGCCCCTTTATCGAGGTCAAGGGACTGACCGAAAAGGAATTTCGTAAGGAACGGGTGCGGCCGGATGAGTATTCGGCCATCATCTTCACTTCTAAGTTGGCCATTGAGCACTTCTTTCGTCTCTGTAAGGCTCTGCGCATCGAGATGAGCCAGGAGACGAAGTACTACTGCATGACGGAGGCCATCGCCCACTACCTGCAGAAGTTCATCGTATACCGCAAGCGCAAGGTCTTTTTCGGCCAGCGCACCATTCAGGACCTCGGGCCCACGCTGAAAAAGCACCGTAGTAAGGAGAAGTTTCTACTGCCTACCGGCAACCTCGGCTCCGAGTTCGTCTCCCAGTACCTGGAGGAAAACAACTTCGACTGGACGCCCGCCCTGATGTACCGCACCGTCTCGGCCGACCTAAGTGATCTGGAGGACGTTTTCTACGACGTTATCATCTTCTACAGCCCCCTGGGAATTGATTCCCTCTACGAGAACTTCCCCGAGTTCAAACAAAAGGACACCCGCCTGGCCGTTGCCGGTCGCAAAACCACGGCTGCCGTCGAAAAACACGGCCTCACCGTACACATTGCGCCCAATCCCCCCCAAGTACCCAGTATGGGCATGGCCCTAGAGCACTACCTCAAAAAGAGTAACCCGAAGTAGATGACCCCCGCCGATGACGGAGGGCAGGCCTACTTAGAACGCATCCGTGCGCGCCTCCGGGCGGGGGAACTGCCTGGCTACGCCGCTCAGGAGATAATGGGGCACGAGCTACGGCAGGAATACTCCGCCGCGCCCCCCACTGCCCGGGCCGCCTCGGTCCTTGCACTCATCTACCCCATCCGAGACGTTTATCATCTGCTCTTCATTCAGCGTACCAGCCCGCCCGGCGACCGGCACGGGGGGCAGATTTCCTTTCCGGGAGGCTCGGCCGATCCGGGCGACGAGAGTGCGGCGGCCACGGCGCTACGGGAGGCGGAGGAGGAAATTGGCATTGACCCCGGTCGGGTAGACTTGCTCGGTGAGCTCACACCGTTGTACATTCCGGTCAGCAACTTCCTGGTCAATCCCTTCGTGGGTTACCTACCGGAGCGGCCCGCCTTCACCCTGCAGGTCAGTGAGGTGGCACGGGTACTGGAGCTGCCCCTGGCCGGTTTCTTCGGCGAGGGCGTGGTGGCACGGCGGGATAAAAAGCTTTACAACGGACTGCTGCTCAGGGACGTCCCCCACTGGCTAGTAAGTGGCGAGGCCATCTGGGGCGCAACGGCAATGATGGTGGGGGAACTAGTCGCTATTGGAAAACCGTTGGACGCTTCTGAAGCGTCCAACGGTTAGATCAAGCAAAGCCTCGAAAAAAGTCGGCTAGGATCGCCAGGTCGGATTCCACCTCGGCACGTAGCTTATCCCCCTCGGTCGGCTCCCGCTCCAGGGTACCGGCGGCCTGCATCTCATCGCGCACCTCGCGCAGTACAGCGAAGAAGGCCTGGGGGTCTTCCTCCAGTAGGGTACGGATGGTGGATTTAAGTTCGGCGCGGGTGACGGGGCGGGGGGTCATACTTGGGGGGTGATGTTTTGGGCGAACCACTGCTGGCAGGCGGCTAAGGGGACGGTACCAGAGGCTACTTCTAGGGTGAAGTTTATTAAGTGATCGTCCCTAGATTCACCACTAGCCGGAATTAGTTTTTCCTCAACTTTGATCGGTTGTAGGTCAGCCTTAAAGTTCGACCCATTTAACCGCAGAAACAACTTGGCAGCTTCCAGACCAGTACGTTTGTTGCCGTCCTGGAAGATGTGATTGCTGACTACATTAAATAGATAGAGTGCAGCTTTGTCCGCTAACGTTGGATAGAGGGGTTCCCCAAACATCTCTGCCTGTACGGTTTCAACGAGGTACTCGAGGGCCTCACCGTGTAATAAGTTTTCGGGCGGCACGTAATTGCCCCCGTGGACTTTCAGGGTAGATTGGTTGATGAAGATAATGTCTTCACGCTGTAGATAGTCTAACATCACGCTAAGGCTCGAAATACTTTATCTAATTCTTTAAAGTCTTCCATCACGATCTTCCGGATGCGTTCGCGACGGGCTTCCGGAGCATCTTCCAGTACTTCCTTCACCACGCCCTTAAAGATGCCCGGATCTTCGGTGAGCATTTCACGGATTGCATCTTTAATCTCTTCCCTACTAACGAGTGGCTTAGTCATGACAACTGCTTTATTTGCCAAACCAACGCCGGCCGCTTTCCTAAAGTTCCCCGCACCCGCGGCCCCGCCCCGTTAGGCTTAGCGCAGTCAGAGACTGCATTGTACTGCCGCTGCCGGAGGTAGCATTCTACTTAGCTAAAACGTGATATCGTCCCGCGAGACGTACCCCTCCGAATGCCGCGGAATGTGGTGCGTAGCCCGAAAGTAAAAGCCCGCCACGACCCCGAAAACGAAGCCGCCGATGTGCGCCCACCAGGCAATGCCCGTGCCCGCCGAATCCTGTAGACTGGCAAAACCGGCCGTAGACTGCTGATAGAACCAGAAGCCGAGAAACAAAATCGCCGGAATGTTGACCCTAAAAAAGAAGAAGTAGCCCCGCACCCGCGACTTGGGAAAGAGCACCAGGTAGGCCCCCATCACCGCCGAGAGCGCCCCGCTGGCCCCGACCGCCGGGATCGGACTGCCGGCATTGAAGTAGATGTGCACCAGCCCCGCCACAATACCCCCCAGGAGATAGAAAACAACGAATTTGACGTTGCCAATGGTGGCCTCGATGTTGTCGGCGAATATCCAAAGGTAGAGCATGTTACCCAGTAGGTGCAGCCAGCCGCCATGGAGGAACATGCTGGTCAGTAGCGTCACGTAGCCCTCGCCGGCCTCGATGCGCGCCGGGATCGTCCCCCAGTTGTACACGAACTGTTCGCCCGCCTCCGGCCCCAGGCTGGCCTGGTACACGAATACGAGCACGTTGAGGGCGATGAGGCCGTAGGAGAAGTGGGGGCGGTGACCGCCGCGGACCTGATCGTCGCCGGTGGGAAAAAACATGCTCCTTTAACCTCGCACTCGGCGGAAGGTTCCTAGACTACTTGGCGGCGTCGTAGGTCATTTTGACCAGGCGCAGGCGGTTGCGGTACTCACTGGGCAGTACCAGCTCGTTGCTGGCGACTTGGATGCCATCGCGAAAGCGCAAGCGGAGCTCTAGGTCGCGGGTATTGAAGAGGCTGTTGCGGTCGAACTCGCCGCGGCCGTTGAGGACGTACTCACTCACGGTGTTCTCAAAGCGGATCTCGTCGTTGAAGAGGAAACGGAGCTTGGAGGGGCTTTCGAGCAGAAAGAAGCTGGAGTAGACGCCGCCGTCATCCTGGCTGTACTGCTTCTTGTGCATGATGTTGCTCCAGTGGGGGCTGCCGTCTGGGTTGACCGCGAAGACCACGATCTCGTCGTAGTGGTAGTCGACCAGGGGCCGGCCGCTATAGGTATTAAGCAGTTGGTTTTGGATGGCTCCGCCGCGGCGCTGTAGCTGCCGGTCACGCTCGGTGATCATGATCATACCGCCGTCGCGCCGCAGCATGGCATCGCGCACGGTAAGGTCGTTGATGCCGGGATTGCGCTTACTGTACTTCTTACCCTCCACGTTCTTCACCAGGTTGACGGGAAAGCGTTGGAAGCTCGGCCGCTGCGTGCTGGCCCCCGGGTCGATGGTGACGAAGAAGTAGCCCTCGGCCCGCACAAAGTCCTTAGTGGAGTAAAGGCCGCCGGCCGTGAGGTGCCGGTTTAGGTTGTCATACTTAAAGAATACATCATAGGTGAGACTGTCCCCCAGGTTGACGTCGATCATGCCGGTCTGTCCGCCGTTGGCCGCATGGGTGTACACCTCGTAGCGGTGCTCCTTGCGCCGACTCTTGAAATTATCGCGCTCGACCACGAAGTACATATCGCCGGCATTGCTGATCTCAGCCTGCAGGAAATCTTCTCCGTAGAAGAATTTATCCGGTGAGAGTTCGCTGTCGTAGAGCAACTGCATGCTGTCGAGGTCCACGGCCAGGTAACGAGCCTTGCTCTGCTGCTCGACCATCAGCAGCAGCAGCTTGGTCTCGTCTTCGGAGCGGTACACCTCGTCTTCGGGAGTGGTAGCAAAGAGCCCGAAATCGACCAGCGTCACACTATCCTGCAGGTTGCCGGCCGGGTTATAATGATCGAGCTGGAGGTGGTTGCGCCCCCCGTCGCGGTAGAGGTACAGGAGGTGGAAGCCGGTGCCGTCCTGCTGGGCCACGGCGTCGAGCATACGGATGTTGCGGCCGCGCAGTTCCAGGTCCTTTTCCCAGGTTTGGTTCATGCTGCGGCCGTAAGCGGTCAGCAGGTGCTTGTTCTCGCGGTCCTGTAGGAGTAGGACCTGTCCGCCGAGCTTCCCGATCAGGCTATACTCGGTATCATTTCGCATAGTGAGCTCGTCACTCACGGTCAGCACTTGGGCGCGGACGCAGGTGCAGGCTAGCAGGAGAAGGGCGATGAATACGTGGCGCATGGGGGTGGCGGGTTGCGGGGGTCGTCAGCCGAGTTCTTTTGGCTGCGCCTGCGGCGCTGGCAAAAGCTTGTCTGCCGACTTACCCTTTGTTCCTAACGCTTAAGGTACGGGCTGGGTCGTGGACGTGGGGGTTGATTTTGGCGGGGGGGTTGCGGAAGGCGTTGCATCCAATTGCGGAAGGCCCTACGTCCGGCTGCCGCCGCACTGCAGACCTACCTAGGTTAGGGCTCCCCTTCCAGGGAAGCACCGGCCACCCCCTGTCCCTGTAAGGGGCCTCGCTGCTGCGCCGCCGCCATCACCGCCGCCCGTCCACCTCCCCTGCACCCGCGGCCCCGCCCCCCTGCAACACCTCCACCACCTCCACCGCCGCCTCATCCTCCAGGCCCAGGCCGAAGGAGCGCGACTTACCGCGGTAGCTGAACTGCACCTTACCCGGCCCCAGACCCCAAACCGACCACTTGCTGTTAGCACTAAAAAAATCTGTCTTGACCGGGCGAAAGCGGATGTTTTTGACCTCCTCCCAGGGGTAAGTCTGGGTAGGGCCGATGCCGAAAATGGTGCGCTGCAACGACAGCTCCGTAGCGGAAAGGGTAACAATCTCGCGGCCAAAGTAGCCCCAGAGCAGCACCCCGAGTACGAAGAGGCCCCCGGCCATCCAGAGCAAGAACCAGAACAGCAGGAAGCCATCGAGTACCGCGTAGCCATCGCTACCGAAGCCGATGTTGCCCAGCGCGCTCATGGCCCCCCGCAGGCCGAAATACCAGGCCACGAGCCAGAGCAGGCCGCCGATAAGTAGGTAGCGGTGCTTAGGGGTGGGAAGCTCGAGGCGGGTGACGCCGGGGGAAAGGGTGGTGTGCAGCATGCCGTAACTTTCGTGCTCATCAAACACCCCCGGGGGGTGAAGTGCGCGGTGCAGCGGAGAAATCAAGCGAAAAGACTAGGTACGACCCTCCTGCTACTGCTAGCCCTGCTCCCGCTGGCGGGCCAGGACTTCGCCTGGTGGAACGCCGTGCACGACTGGGACGGCACCACGCCCTGGCCTAACTACATCACCCTCACGCCGGCCTTCCTGGGGCCGAATGCCCTACCGGTGCCGGAGGTGCGCAACGGACTGCTCCACTCAATCCCTACGCTGCAACTGGCGGGCGAAGTACACTTTAGCCGGGGAGACGATACTCAAAATGCCTGGCTGGATCTCAATCTGCCGCTGTTTTCCGACCGCGCGAGTGTCTCCCTACAGTACGTGCCGCTGGAGTACTACCGCATGGACGTAGCGACCCGCGACCTGCGCGCCGCCCGCGACTTCGATGGCAAGGGTACGGCCTTGGGCGATGTCTACCTGGGCACCCACATCCAACTGCTGCGCGACCACGCCCGCTGGCCCGACGTGCTGCTGACCTTCACCCTGCGCACCGCCTCCGGCAACCGCCTCTCGGCGGCGCGCTTTACGGATACGCCGGGCTACTACTTTGACCTGTCGGTAGGTAAGTCGTATGCTGTGACAAAAAAAGTGAGCCTACGCCCCCACCTTATGCTGGGCTTCTACGCCTGGCAGACCTACCGCAACGATTACTTTCAGAACGACGCGCTGCTTTACGGAGTAGGGGTGGATCTGGAACTCGGTAAGATGACCGTGGCTACCGCCCTAGGCGGCTACAGCGGCTACATCGGGCAGGGCGACCGGCCGGTGGTGTACCGCCTGGGGGTGGAAACGCGACGGGGCGCGCGGGTGGAGTACCTGGGCCGGGTAGAGTGGGGGTTACGGGACTTTCCGTACCGGTCGCTGCGGGTGGGGGTGGGGCTGCGGTTGTGGGACTAACCCATTCCGACCCACCACCCCCGCATACCACCGCGCCGAGTCCTTCACCGTCCGCTCCAGGCTGTCAAAATCCACGTGAACCATCCCGAAACGCTTGTCGTAGCCGCTGGCCCACTCGAAGTTGTCCATGAGCGACCAGACGAAGTAGCCCCGCACGTCCGCCCCCCGCTCGATGGCCTCGTGCACGGCACCGAGGTAACCCTCCAGGAAGGCGGTACGGCGTGGATCGGCACACCTGCCGTCCACCACCACGTCGGGGGTAGCGCAGCCGTTTTCGGTGACGTAGATCGGTGGGTTGCCGTACCGCTCGCTGATCCACAGCAGTAGCTCGCGCAGCCCCCAGGGCACCACCGGCCATTGCATGTCGGTGAGCTCCCAGTCGGGATCGGCCGTGAGCGCCACCCGCTGATCGGCAAACACGCCGGCGTTGGCGTACACGTAGTTCTCCACCTTCTGCCCCTCTGGCACGTTGGCGGCGTACATCGTGTTGTAGTGGTTTAGCCCAAAGAAGTCGGAGCTGCCGGTGATCAGCTCTCGCTCCTCCGCCGTAAACTCGGGCAGCCGGTCCCCCACCCACTCGCGCATTACGGCCGGATAATCTCCCTTGTAGATCGGATCGGTAAACCAAGCGAGAAAGAACTCCAGCGATCGCTGAGCGGCGGCGCGGTCCTCCGGGGTGTCGGTTTTGGGGTGGCGCCAGTCGCAGTTATTGGTCATGCCGACCAGGCCACCCTGCTCGGTCTTGAACTCCTCCCGGTACACTTTTGCCGCCTTCGCGTGAGCTAAAATCAGGTGGTGTGCTACTTGGTAGGGCTCGCTATCCGAGGTCCGCCCCGGCGCGAACACCCCGTCGTGAAAGCCCAGCATGGCGATCACCCAGCTCTCGTTGAGCGTGATCCAGTGCTTCACCCGGTCGCCGAAGTGCTCGAAACAAATACGCGCGTAAGCGGCAAAGTAGTCGATCGTCTTCCGCCCCAGCCAGCCGTCGTGCTCCAGTTGCAGGGCCGCCGGCATATCCCAGTGGTGCAGTGTCACCCAGGGCGTGATACCGTGGGCGAGTAGCTCGTCGATCAGCTCACTGTAGAAGTCGATCCCCGCCTGGTTCACCTCCCCCATCCCGTCGGGCTGGATGCGCGTCCACAGAATGCTGAAGCGGTAGGCCTTCAGCCCCAGCTCCGCCATCAACTTAATATCGTTCCGGAAGCGGTGATAGTGATCGCAGGCTACGTCTCCGTTCTCGCCGCGGGCCGTCTTGCCGGGCGTATGGGCGAAGACGTCCCAGATGTGCAGCCCCTTACCGCCTTCTTGCCAGGCCCCCTCGATCTGATAGGCGGAGGTGGCGGTGCCCCAGGTGAAGTTGGGGGGGAAGGTGCGTGACATGGCGTAGTGATTTTTGGGGCGGCAAGATAAGCTACCTTTAAACCCCTATGTGCCTTACCCTATTCCTCCTACTAGCATCGCTCTTCAGCCATGCCCAGTCGACCGTTACCCTCACCGGCCAGGTCCTGGATGAGTCCGGCACGGGCGTGGAATACGCCACCCTCAGCGTCCTGGATGCAACAGATTCCACCCTTCTTTCGGGCGGGGTCGCAGGTGCGGAGGGCAGGTGGGAGGTGGCCGGGGTGCGGGTGGGCCGGCGTGTCCTTCTTTCGGCCAGTTTTGTGGGCTACGCTACCGTTTACCTGCCGGCCTTCACGGTGGACCGTCGCCCTTCACCACTAACTCTGCACCTGCGCACCGCCGCCCAGGTGCTGGAAGAAGTGAAAGTGAGGGGCAAAAAACTGACCGATCTGCACCGGGTGGATAGACAAGTTTTTGACGCTCAGCAGTTTGAAAACGCGCGGGGTGGGACGGCTACCGATGTGCTGCGCAACCTGCCGGCCGTATCCGTCGCCGCCGACGGCAACATATCGGTGCGGGGCAGCAACGGCTTCCAGCTGGTGATCGACGGTAAACCCACCCAGGGCGACCCTCTGAGCCTGCTGGCCCAGCTGCCGGCCAACGCGATCGAATCGGTGGAATTCATCACTTCGCCCTCGGCTAAGTACGACCCCGACGGCAAGGGCGGTATCCTCAACATCCGTACCCGCCGCGGCAGCCTGAATGGCTGGACACTCACCGCCAACGGCAGCCTGGGCCTACCCAGCGTGCGCAACTACAACAACGCCGACCACCCCCGCCGCGACGGGGCCGACGTGACGGTGGGCTACCGCGACGCTGACTGGGACTATACCCTGAGCCTCAGCTACCTACGCGACGACCTAGCCGGCCGCCGGGAGGGCTACGTGAATACCTACCGCGACGGAATCCTGACCGAGCTTCCCTCCGACGGCGAGCGCAGCTTCGACCGCGAGAACTATTTGGCACGGCTGGCGGTGACCCGTAGGCTATCGGACCGGCAGCAGCTCAGTGCGGGGGTCTACGCCGGTAAGCGCACCCAGTTTCGCACCGCCGACATCCTGTACACTAACCAGCGGCGGACGCGTATCGCCCCGTCCGACTTCCTGGGGACCCAGGCTTACTACGACCGTTACCTGGCTACCGGTAATGTGCTTTCCGGAGGGGGCGAGGTGGTCAGCAACGCCACCTTCTTCAACGAGAATTTACGGGTGCGGCGGGGCGATTTCTACATTGCCTCCCTGGACTACACTCTCTCCTTCCCCGATGCCAGTACCCTGACCCTGAGCGGGTTGTACGAACGTACCGTACTGGGTGGGCCGACCGACAACCGCATCCTCTCCTGGCCCGGCCTGCGCGATACCCTACAGCTACAGCGCAATGACAACGATAATCCGCTCGACGGCCTACGTCTACAAGCTGACTACGCCCGCCAGCTCGGCTCCCTAACCTGGGAAAGTGGCTACCAATACCGCTACCTGAAGCACCCGGGGGACTTTTCCTACCTGGATAAGGACATGGCGACCGGGCGCTTCGTGGTCAATCCGGAGTTCACCAACGGTATCCTGCTACGGCGCGACATTCACTCGGTGTACAGTCAGGTGAGCGGTACGCGGGATAAGCTGGAGTACAGCGGCGGCCTGCGCCTGGAGTACTTCGACCGCGGCGTGACGCTGAACCAACCGGATACCACTTACCGGCTCGATCGCTTCAATCTGTTCCCGTCCGTCAACCTGCGGTATACCCTGAGTGAGGGTCTGGCCCTCAAAGCGGGCTACAGCCGGCGCATCGAGCGCACCACCACCTTCAAAATGACGCCCTTCCCCGAGCGGGAGCACAACGAAACCCTGGAGCAGGGCGATGCTGAACTGCTACCGGAGCTGATCGACGCGGTGGAGCTGGGCATAGCCGGCAACTGGGGGGATAACTCCGCCTTCGCCACTATCTACTACCGGCAGGTGAACAACGTGATCAACCGGGTCAATACGGTGTATAACGACACCATTCTCAACCGCATCTACACCAACGCCGGGGACGCACGGGCGGTGGGGCTGGAGCTAGGTACGACGCTGTATCCTACGGCCACCTGGCAGCTGACCCTGGGCGGCAACGTATATAACTACCGCATAAAGGGCCGGCTCTTCGACGCGCCCGTGGACCGCTCCACCACAGTGTACGCCATCAGCGCCCGTACGGACGTGTCCTTCACCCGCACCTTCAGCGGACAGCTCGGCATCGACTACCTCTCGGAGCGGGTCACGGCGCAGGGGGAGGACAGTGAGTTCTTCAGTCCCTACTTATCGCTGAAGAAGGAGTTCCCGAAGCGGCGGGTGTCGGTGCTGTTTCAGTGGCAAAATATCGGTCTGGGGCTATGGAACGCCAACGCCCAGCGCATCACGACGCGGACGGCCGAGTTCTTCACCACGACCAACTACGTGTACGAGACGGATGTGCTCCGGCTAGCGGTCAGCTACCGCTTCACCCGCGGGCGGCGGGAGGGGAAGCTGCTGGATAGTGAGTTTGGCGGGCGGGAGTTCTAGTACAATGCTGCCTCCGGCAGCGGCAGTACAAAGCTGCCTCCGGCAGCGCTGTGGCAGGCAGTCTACGACTGCGCTGGCAAGTTCTATCTACCCCGCTCCCTCCGTATCTTCCCCCCCGTGAAGTATCCCATCGGCATTCAGGATTTCCGTACCCTCCGCGAGGGGGGCTACGCCTACGTCGATAAGACGGAGCACATCCACCGGCTGCTCACTACGGGCAAGTACTACTTCTTCAGCCGGCCGCGCCGCTTCGGTAAGTCGCTGACGGTGGCTACGATGAATGAGTTGTACTCGGGCAGCGAGGAGCTGTTTGGGGGGCTGTGGGTGCAGGACCACTGGGACTTCGCGGCAATGCGGCGGCCGGTGGTGTGGCTGAAGTTCTCCAGTAGTGGGTTTAGGACGCAGGGACTGGAAGCTGCCCTTCACAACTTACTGAATGACGCGGCCGAATTTCACGGGATCGAGCTGCCGGAGACAAGTTTTGATCGCAAGTTTCAGATTCTACTGAAGACGCTGTCCGTGAAGGGCCGGGTGGTGCTACTCATCGATGAGTACGACAAACCCATCATCGACTACCTCGACGACCTGCCCCGGGCAGAAGCTAATCGCGAATTACTGAAGAGCTTTTACTCCGTCATCAAGGACAGCGATCCTTACCTGGAGCTGGTGTTCATCACCGGCGTTTCAGCCTTTAGCAAGGTGAGTATTTTTTCGGACCTGAATAACATTCGGAATATCTCACTAGACGCAGCCGTCAATTCATTGGTCGGCATTACCGAAACCGAACTCGATACCCACTTTGCCGAGCCGTTACAGGAGGTCAACCGTGGGGTATTGCGTAAGTGGTACAACGGATACTCCTGGTCGGGAGAAGAAACGGTGTACAATCCCTTCTCTCTCCTAACTTTCCTTTCCACCAAACGCTACGCCAACTATTGGTTTGAAACGGGAACGCCTACCTTCCTAATCAAGGCGCTACGCGAGCAAGGTCGTTACGATATCCGTAAGGCGATCGGTATCCCAACCAGTTTAGTTAGTTTCGACATCGAGCATTTGGACCCGATCACCGTGCTATTTCAGGCGGGCTATCTTACGGTGACTAAGGTGCTACAGGGGGGTATGGCCTACACGCTTGACTACCCGAATCTCGAAGTGCGGCAGTCGTTGCAGCGCCACATATTGCGTAGCTATCAGACGGTGACCTTCGAAGATCCTAGCGTACGCATCTTCGCCCTGCACCATGCGCTCGAGCAGCGCGATCTCTCCGCCGCCATCGATATTATCAATGCTACGCTAGCCAGTGTACCGTACGATCTCTGGCAGCGCAGCGACGAGCACATCTTTCACGCCCTCATTCACCTTACTTTTAGCCTACTGGGCGCTCAAATTAAATCAGAAGTCCACACCGCCCGCGGCCGCTGTGATGCCCTGGTGGAGACTGATGATTACGTCTACATCTTCGAATTCAAAATAGCCAGCACAGCGGCCGCTGCCTTAGCCCAGATCACGGAGCGAGGTTACCTACTACCCTACGCCGATGACCCGCGGGAGCAAGTAGCCGTCGGCGTGAACTTCAGCACCGCCACGCGGCAGGTCGACGACTGGGCGAGCCTACCTCCCTCCGTATCTTCCCCCCCGTGAAGTATCCCATCGGCATCCAGGACTTTCGTACCCTCCGTGAGGGGGGCTACGCCTACGTCGATAAGACCGAGCACATCCACCGGCTGCTCACCACGGGCAAGTATTACTTCTTCAGTCGGCCGCGCCGCTTCGGTAAGTCGCTGACGGTGGCTACGATGAACGAGTTGTACTCGGGCAGCGAGGAGCTGTTCGGGGGGCTGTGGGTGCAGGACCACTGGGACTTCGCGGCGATGCGGCGACCGGTGGTGTGGCTGAAGTTTGCCGCTAGTGGATTCCGTACGCAGGGTCTGGAGGTGGCACTGCACACACTCATCGACCGGGCGGCGCGTCAGCTCGGCGTTGAACTGCCCCAGACGAGCTTTGACCAAAAGTTTTATTTACTGCTGGAGCGGGCATCGGTCAACGGGCGGGTCGTACTGTTGATCGATGAGTACGATAAACCCATCATCGATTATCTCGACGACCTTCCGCGGGCGGAAGCTAATCGCGAATTGCTGAAGAGTTTTTACTCCGTCATCAAGGATAGCGATCCTTACCTGGAGCTGGTGTTTATCACCGGCGTTTCGGCCTTTAGCAAGGTGAGCATCTTTTCGGATTTGAATAACATTCGGAATATCTCACTCAATCCCGTAGCCAATACACTGGTGGGGATCACGGAGAAAGAGCTTGATCGTCACTTTGCCGAATCGCTGGCGGGGGTTGATCGATCAGAGCTGCGAAAGTGGTACAATGGCTATAGCTGGACGGGGGGAGAAGCGGTATATAACCCCTTCTCTCTACTCAATTTCCTGGCGGACAAAACCTACCGGAACTACTGGTTTGAGACGGGTACGCCGACTTTCTTGATCAAACGCCTGCGAGATAGCGGCCTTTACGAAGTGAATGGCTCCCAGGCTGTCGATACCGAGTTGATCAGCTTCGATATTAGCAACATTCGGTTAGTACCGCTGCTGTTTCAAACCGGTTACCTCACCGTAAGTACCCTTAGCTCAGCGTTTGGCCTCTACACGCTCGACTACCCTAATCTGGAAGTCAGGCAATCCCTCCAGGAAAAGCTGCTCCTCGCTTATGGGGAAGCCGATGCGGAGAGTCCGCGTACGCGCATGCTCAAGTTATTTAAGGCGTTCGGACAACGGGATATTCCTACGGTCGTCACCATCATTAATGCCACCTTAGCTGGAGTGGCCTACGATCTCTGGCAGCGCAACGACGAGCGTACTTACCAGGCCCTGGTTCACCTTACCTTCAGTCTACTTGGTGTGTACCTCAAATCGGAAGTCCATACCGCGCGCGGCCGCTGCGACGCGCTGGTAGAGACCGACGACTATGTCTACGTCTTCGAGTTCAAAATAGACAGCACAGCGGCAGCAGCCCTGGCCCAGATCGCGGAGCGAGGTTACCTACTACCCTACGCCGATGACCCGCGGGAGCAGGTAGCCGTCGGCGTGAACTTCAGCACCGCCACTCGGCAGGTCGACGACTGGAGCACGAACGTATCTTCACCGCCGCACTGACACTACCCCCCCAAATGACCGCTTCGCGCCACCTAGCTTTACTCACCGCCCTCCTATTACTTTGCACCGGCGTACGCGCCCAGAATGTGACGCGCCCCTCTGCCTTCTTGCCACACGCGCTAGGCGAGACCTTTACGCCCCACTATATGCTGGTGGACTACTACCAACTAGTAGCCGAGGAGAGCCCCCGCGTATTACTAGAGCAGTACGGCACCACCAATGAGGACCGCCCCCTGCTGCTGGCCTACGTCTCTACGCCGGAAAACCTGGCCCGCCTGGAGCAGATCCGCGAGAATAACCTACGCCGCGCCGGCCTGCTGGAAGGCGCCACCGACCCCGCCCTCGACGATATCGCCATCGTCTGGCTCAGCTACAGCGTACACGGTAACGAGGCGGCCGGCTCCGAGGCAAGTATGGGGGTGCTCTACGACCTGGCCGACCCCGATAACGCCCAGACCGGTGAGTGGCTGCAAAACGTGGTCGTACTGATGGACCCCAGCGAGAACCCTGACGGCTACAACCGCTATACGAACTGGTTCCGGCAGCAGCAGAGCCGCATCGTGAATGCCGATATGGCCACCCGCGAGCACCAGGAGCCCTGGCCCGGCGGCCGCGTGAACCACTATATGTTCGACCTGAACCGCGACTGGGCCTGGCAGACCCAGGTCGAGAGCCGGCAACGCCTCGTGAAGTACCACCAGTGGATGCCGCACATCCACGCCGACGTGCACGAACAGGGGTATACCTCGCCGTACTACTTCGCGCCGGCAGCCGCGCCCTTTCACGAGTATATCACCAATTGGCAGGCTGGCTTCCAGACCGAGATCGGGCAGAACCACGCCCGGTACTTTGACCAGAATGGCTGGCTATACTTCACGCGGGAGCGCTTCGACCTACTCTACCCGAGCTACGGCGATACCTACCCGACCTTCAACGGGGCCATCGGTATGACCTACGAGCAGGGCGGGGGCAGCCGCGGCGGACGGGCCATCGCGCTGCCCACCGGCGATACCCTCACGCTCTACGACCGGGTGGCCCACCACCGCGCCACCTCGCTGAGCACGGTGGAGATCGCCGCGCGGGAGGCTGACCGGCTCACCACGGAATTCGCCACCTACTTCGCTAATACCACCCGTAACCCACAGGGGCAGTACAAGACCTACGTGATCAGCGGTAGCAACTCGCCGGGTAAACTGCGGGCGCTGACGGAGCTGCTGGATCGCAACGGCATTCAGTATTCCAGGGGGTTAGGAGGTAAAGGGGAGAAGGGGTTAAGGCTGTACGACTACGGGAGTGGGGAGGAAACTCAGGGGGGTGTGCAGGCCGGCGATCTCATCATCTCCGCCTACCAGCCCCGCGCGGTGCTCACCCAGGTGCTCTTCGACCCCTCGGCGGTGGTGGAGGATTCGGTGACCTACGACATTACGGCCTGGTCGCTACCGGCCGCTTACGGACTGCAGACCTACGCCAGCACCGACCGGCTCGACCTGGAAACCGAACCCTACGAGCTGCCCGCCTACGCCGATCCACTGGCCGAGGTGGACATCTCCACCGCCTACGCCTTCGCCCTACCCTGGGAAGGAATGAATACGGCCCGCTACCTGGCCGAGCTGCTGCGGGCGGGCATCCAGGTGCGTACGTCTACGGATGCATTCACCTTCGGCGAGCGAAAGTTTCCGGCCGGTACGCTGGTAGTAAACCGGGGGGATAATCGGGTTACGGAGGGCTTTGCGGACAAGCTGCGGCGCATCACACGGAATCACGAGGCTAACGTATCGGTGCTAGAGACTGGCTTTAGCACTAACGTCGGCGGTGACCTGGGCGGCAGCAACTTCGAGCTGGTCACGGCCCCAAAGGTGGCTACCGTAAGCGGCGAGGGGGTGTACAACAACGAATTCGGCCAGGTCTGGTACTACTTCGAGCAGGAGCTGGAGTATCCGGTGAGTGTGTTCCACCGCGAGGATATGTCCGGCATCTTTGAGGGCGACTACGATGTGCTCGTGCTGGCCGAGGGCCGCTACAACTTCACCGATAGTGAACTGGAGTCTTTGACCGACTGGGTACGCGGTGGGGGTAAGCTCATCAGTCTGGGCGCGGCCAATGGTAGTCTGGCGGGGCAGGAGGGCTTTGGGCTCAAGGACAAGGAGCCGGCCGACACCCTCTCCGAGGCCGCTAAGCAGGAGAAGTTGCTACTGCCCTACGCCGGTCAGGAGCGTCGCTTTATCGCCGGCTACATTCCGGGGGCCATCATCGACGTGGAGCTGGACGAGACGCACCCGCTGAGTTTCGGAATCGGCCCGCGGTATGCTTCGCTAAAAACCTCGGACGACGCGTATGCCTATCTAGAAGACGGCTGGAACGTCGGCAGGATACGGGCGGGGACGCAGGTGCAAGGCTTTGTGGGCAACGAGGCCTACGGAAAGATCCAGGAGACCCTTAACTTCGGGATAGAGCCTATGGGGCGGGGCGAAGTGGTGTATTTGGTGGATAATCCGCTATTTCGGGCGTTTTGGGAGGAGGGAAAGTTTTTGTTTGCTAATGCGCTGTTTCAGGTGCAGTAGGGGATCAACCGCAGAGAGCGCAGAGTGACGCAGAGACGCATGGGTTCAACTCTGCGGTCCTCCGCGCACTCTGCGGTTCGCTATTCAGCTTGCGGTGTACGAATAGGTTTTTAAGCAATTCTTTGCAAGATGCAGCCCGCCGGCGCGTTACCGCTCATACACTTTCCCTGAAACCAACTACCCCATGGCGCGACCCCGCCCGCAGAAAAAAGCAGGCCAATTGCTACAGCTTGCTCAGCGTAGCCGACAGTACGTCAAGCAAGCTAGCTGGACGAAGCTCGCGCTCCTAGCGGTCACGATCCCGGTGCTGATAGTAGCCGTACTCTTTGTGTTTCTATTTACGGGGGTGATGCTGGGCGCCTACGGCCCCCTACCCGACGCAGAAGAACTCGCCAACATTGAAAACGCCGACGCCTCCTCCATCTACGCCGCCGACGGGCCGCTACTGGGTAAGTACTTCCAGATCAACCGGGTAAGCGTGCCGGCGGAGGCGATCAGTCCCTACGTGACTGAGGCGCTGGTGGCTACCGAGGATGCCCGCTTCTTCGAGCACCAGGGCATCGATGCGCGGGCGCTGGTGCGGGTGGCGATCCGCACGGTACTCATGGGCGATCGCAGCGGGGGTGGGGGCAGCACCATCTCCCAGCAACTCGCCAAGCAACTTTACCCCCGGCAGCGCTACGACCGCCTCGGGGTGCTGAAAATGAAACTGCGGGAGATGGTCATCGCCAGCAGATTAGAGGGGGTCTACACCAAGCCAGAATTACTTAATCTCTACCTCAACACCGTGCCCTTCGGCGAGAACGCCTACGGTATCGAGGTGGCCGCCGGTCGCTTCTTTGCCAAGCCTGCCGCCAAGCTGAATTTACAGGAATCCGCCGTACTGATCGGATTACTCAAGGCGAACACGACCTACAGCCCCCGCAGCCACCCCGATAAAAGTACCGGTCGCCGCAACGTTGTGCTTTTCCTGATGGCGAAAAACGGCAGCATCACTGAAACCGTGGCCGATAGCGTAGCCCAACTCCCCCTAGTACTGAACTACCGCCGCGACAACGACCGCGTAGGCTCGGCCGCCCACTTCCGGCAGCGACTGCGTGGAGACGTGCAGCGGGCGCTGGCCGACATCCCCCACCCCGACGGCCGCCCCTACGACATCGACCGCGATGGACTACGCATCTACACCACCATCGACTCCCGGCTGCAGCAACTGGCCGAAGAAGCCGTGCGCGAGCAGCTGCCCCGCATCCAGCAGAGTCTGGCGGTGGACTGGAAATCCAGCAAGGAGGCCCCCTGGAACGAGGCCTTCTGGGGAGTCCTTAAGCGCAGCGCCCACTACCGTAGTCTGGGGGCGCAGGGTCTGGATAGCGAGGCCATCCTCGACGAGCTCCGTAAGCCCCGCCCCATGACAATCTACGACTGGCGTACGGGCGGCCCGGTCGACACCCTGATGCGCCCCCTCGATAGCCTGCGCCATTACTTCACGTTGATGAACGCCGGCCTACTAGCCACCGAGCCCGCTACCGGTACCGTACGCGCCTGGGTGGGTGGGGTGGACTACCGGTACGTACAGTACGACCACGTGAGCAGTCGGCGGCAGGTGGGATCGACCATCAAACCGGTAGTGTATGCTACGGCGATCCAATCTGGCGTACTGCCCTGTGAGTATACCGCCGCCGCGCAGGTCACCTATACGGACTACGACGACTACCGCCCCGGCAATCCGGGTAGCAAGTACGAGGGGGCCTACTCGATGCGTGGCGGTCTGTCTAAATCGGTCAATACGGTGGCCGTCAACCTGGCCGTCCGCGGTGGTCTGCCTACCCTAGCCGAGAAGATCAACAGCATGGGAGTAGAGCAACCCGTGCAACCCGTCCCCAGCATCGCCCTCGGCACCGTAGAGGCTAACCTGGTGGAGATGAATACCATCTACAGCGCCTTCGCCAACCAGGGCCGCCGCCCCACGGGCATCCACTACCTCACGCGCATCGAGGATGCCAGTGGCAAGGTATTGGTTCAGTTCGAGCCCCCCACCGCCACCCGGCAGGTGCTCGACGAGCAGACCGCTAAGATCGCCACCTACCTCTTAGCTGGTGTGGTGAACGGGGGTACGGGTGCCCGCTTGCGCTCCACCTACGGCATCCGGGGGGCACTAGCTGGGAAGACGGGCACTACGCAGGACCAGTCCGACGGTTGGTTTCTCGGTTTCACTCCCAAGCTCGTGGTCGGTACCTGGGTCGGAGCCGAGTATCCCGCCGTGCACTTCCGCACCCTGAGCCGGGGCTCGGCCACCGCTACGGCCCTACCGATCTGGGGCACCTTTATGAAAAAGGTGCAGCGTACAAAGGGCCTAGAGGCCTACCAAGGCGGCAGCTTTCTAGCCCTCGACGAGATGACCCTGGCCCTGCTCGACTGCCCGGACTACCTCGACGAGCTACCCGTCTATGCCAACACCGATGAATTTGCCCCCGACCGGGCCATCACCGCCCGCCTGCGGCAGTTTGACCGTGAGCAGATCGTAGACATGGTACAGGACAAGCGCCGCCGCAGCAACGAGTCTGCCCGCGACTACGCCGACCGCATCGCCCGCGAGCTGGAAAAGGAGGACCACCGCCAGGAGCGTCGCCAGGAACGGAAGGAGAGCTGGGTGAAGCGGCTGTTTGGGAAGAGGGAGTAGACCGCTTCGCGGTAGTGAGTTGTTGGTTATTGCGTTACTGGGTTGTTGCGTTTAAGAGGGTGCTCGCTTCGCTCGTCTTGGCGTCGCTGCTGGCATTGCACCTGCGGCCCCGCCCTGAGTCACGCCTATCACACCTACCCCGCCTACAACAACGGCAACTCAACAACTCCCAAACGCAACAACTCAACAACCCACACCGAACCCCCTCCCCCCTCCCTCCGTTGCAACAAGAAAACCAACTGTATGTCCTTCTTAGATACCGTCATCAACGCCGTCAAGAACGTTGATCTGACCCCCGTAGAAAAAGCCGCTACGAGCGCTTACCACTCCGCCGCCAGCTCCGTGACCACGGGTGCCGATAGTGCCTACCACTCCGCCGCCAGTGGCGCCAGTGAGGTAGGACGTTTTGCGACCCAGGCGTACAACAACGCCGGTGACTTCTTCGACCGCACCCGTACCCACGGCGAGCCCGACTACGTGCGGGGCTTCGTAGCCGGTATGATCGGTGGCATCGTCGGCACGGGCGTGAAAATGATTGTAGACCGCAGCCTGCCCACCGCTCAACCCCAGGAGGAGCATGACGCCCGCCTGGAGGTGGTTGAAGGCGCCGAGGAACTGGTCGGTACCGATATCAATCGCAACAAAGAAGAGACCGCCCAGCAGGCCCTCAACATCGCCTTCGGAGCCTTCGTAGGCGGTATCTACGGCGTGATCGTCGAGGCTGCCCCCACCATGCAGGCGCCCGCCGGCATCCCCTTCGGTGCCGCGCTCTGGACGGCCGCCCATAAAGTAGCCCTGCCCCTCCTCGGCCTGGCCCCCAGCCCCCTCGAGGAGCCCCTGAGCCTACAGGCCGGTCAGCTCGGTAGCCACATGGCCTACGGTGCCACCGTAGAAATGGTACGCCGTGGGGTACGCCACGCGATGGACAACGAAGATTTGCTGTAGCCGACCGGCGCAGCGACCTTCGCGCCCGTGCTCTACCTCATACCTACCCCCATCGGAAACCGGGAAGACATCACCCAACGGGCCCTGCGCCTGCTGGGTGATGTCGATTTAGTGCTCGCCGAAGATACCCGTACCTCCCGTCCGCTACTCCAACACTACGGCATCGAAACGCCGCTGCGCGCCTACCACGCCCACAACGAGCACGCCCTAGTGGAGCAGCTCGTGCAGGAGCTCCGAGGCGGCTCCACCTACGCCCTGATTACCGATGCCGGTACGCCCGGGATCAGCGATCCGGGTTTCTTGCTCGTGCGCGCCTGTCGCGAAGCCGGAGTAGAAGTAAGCTGTTTACCGGGCCCGGCTGCCTTCGTACCTGCCCTGGCCGCCTCTGGCATCCCCTGCGACCGCTTCCACTTCGAGGGCTTCCTACCCCACAAGAAAGGCCGCCAAACCCGCCTCACCTACCTGGCCGAACTCCCCAACACCTTCGTCCTCTACGAGAGCCCCCACCGTATCGCCAAGCTCCTCGGCCAGCTGGAGGAGCACTGCGGTCCGGACCGCCAGGCCTGCGTAGCCCGTGAGATTTCCAAGTTGTACGAGGAAATTACCACTGCCCCACTGTCCGACCTCAAAGCTGACTACGAAGCCCGTGGCAAGGTCAAAGGCGAAATCGTCGTAGTCGTCGCCGGTACCTAGTCGTCGTCCGCCGACTCTTCCTCAGCCTTCCCCTTTACTCCTATACACCCCCTCACCCCTTGACCACCCTCCCCCTCCTGGCCCACGGCATCTCCCACCTCACCGACGCCCGCTACTTCGCCGCCTGGCACCCCGATTACCTCTGCTTCCCCGTGGGGCCCGGGGGCATCGCGCCGGACTACTTTACGGCCATTCGCGAGTGGGTTGAGGGACCGATCTGCGTAGCGGAACTAAGCACGGAAGCTAGTGAAGAGAGCATACAGGCCACGATAGACATCCCCAATCTCACCCACGTCATGCTGGACTATGGCACGGACAGTAGTTTTCTCACCCAGCGTTCCCTACAGCCCATCACCCGCCTGCCCGTGGCCGGTTATCACGCCGTGCTCGACGTAGCCGACCGCCTGGCGGAAGTACCCGACCCCGTGGTACTGGACTTCACCGACGGTAGCATCACCTGGTCGGATTTAGTGGAGGGCTACCCCTTTTCCGTAGGCCTGCTCAAGGAGTTGATTGGCGAGCGAAAGGTCTACGTGCGCATTGACCTGACGCCCGATGAGGTGGCGGAGGCCCGGGATATGGTGTATGGCCTGGCGCTACGGGGAAGTAGCGAGGAGAAGGTGGGGTATAAAAGTTTTGACGATATCGATAGTATACTGGAGGTGCTGGAGCTGTAGCGACGGCTAAAGTCGTCGCTACACGTTCCACCGCGCAAAGTCCTTAGCGAAGTAGGTGATGATCACATCCGCCCCCGCCCGCCGAATACTCAGCAGCGCCTCCGTAGCCGCCTGCTCGTAGTCCAGCCAGCCCCGTTCGGCGGCCGCCAGCAGCATCGCGCACTCTCCCGAGACGTGGTAGGCCGCAATTGGTAGCGGGTGCGCCTCGTGTAGCCGATAGATGATGTCGAGGTAATTAAGCGCCGGCTTCACCATCAGGTAATCGGCCCCCTCGGCTACATCCAGTGCCGCCTCGCGCAGTGCCTCGCGGACGTTGGCAGGGTCCATCTGATAGGTCTTCTTGTCGGAGGGCACGTCCTGGAGCTGCCGCGGCGCACTATCCAGGGCATCGCGGAAGGGGCCATAGAAGGCACTGGCGTACTTCGCCGTATAGGCCATGATTCCCGTACCCGTGTAGCCTTCCTGATCCAGCGCCCGGCGGATGCTACCGACCCGGCCGTCCATCATATCGCTCGGCCCGATCACGTCAAAGCCCGCCTGCGCCTGGGCCACCGACATGGCATCCAGCAGCTTCAGCGTCTCATCGTTGTGGATCTCACCATCGATCACCACCCCGTCGTGGCCGTCGGTGCTATAGGGATCGAGTGCCACGTCCGAAATCAGGCACACCTCCGGGAAGCGCTCCTTAATGGCCCGGGCGGCGTGCAGGTAGAAGTTCTCCTCGGCCGTCGCGTAGGTACCGGTCTTGTCCTTGTGCTCCTCCGGCACCGCGGGAAACATCATGTAGCTGTACACACCTACCTTCAGGCAGTCCTCGATCTCGCGCAGTACTTCCTCGATTCCCATCCGAAAGGTGCCCGGCAGACTCACCACCGGCAGCCTGGCATCCGCCTGCGGCAGCAAGAAAAGGGGCTGTACGAGGTGACCGGCAGTGAGCTCCGTCTCCCGCACGAGGTTACGGACGGCGGCGGAGGAGCGGTTGCGACGGGGGCGGCTTAGCATGGGGTTGTTGGGTTGTTGCGTTGGTGAGTTATTGAGTTGTTGGGTTGCGGTCGTTGGAGGTGTGATAGGTGTTGCAGATGTGATAGGCGTAAGTGCTGTATAGATTGGACGGGGCCGCAGGTGCAGTGCCAGCAGTAACGCCTAGACGAGTGAAGCGAGCATCTCCTTAAACGCAACAACTCACCAACGCAACAACTACCTCCCCACAAACCACGCAAAAGTCTTACACTCCTCCACCACCCGATCGTAAAATTGTGTATCCCGGTAATTTTCCTGCAGCAGTCGGAAGTACGTAAAGGGCCGCGAGCCCCCCGGACGGCCACGGGCGTAGTATTCATTCCGTTCGGTCTTGGCGGCGTAGTAGGTGGCCAGGGCGGCGGCTTCCTTATCCGGAGCCCGGCGCATGGCCCGCTCGAAGTAGTAGCGCGGCTGGTCCATACTGAGGTGCTCGCGGTTGCCTAATGGGGCGTTAACGTGAGGGAATACATCGGTGGGCGTAGCGCTGGCGGCAGCCCGTACCGCACTCGTGCCCGAGCGGAAGGCATCGGCGAAGGACCAGTTGTAGCTGAAGTAGCTCAGGTTGTACAGGGCCAGGCCGATAGTGAAGTAGTTGCGCGCGGCAAGGGTGTCGTTGGTCGTGCGGTCGGCCTCCTCCTCCAACTCGTCAAGGCGGGTTAAAAGCTGCACTTTGTTGTAGGTGGTCGCATTGGCGGGGGGCACGTAACTCACGCGGTCGGCGAACTGCCGCTCGAAGGGCACGAAGCGACCATAGTCATCGATACGCTCGGCCGGGATGCGGCGGTAGAGTTCCAGGGCCGCCTTCCACTGTCCGCGCTGTAGGAAGTCGTTGCCGAGCAGGTTGTTGATGTCGTCGATGGCATGGGGGCCCACCCGGTCGGCCAGTAGTGCGCGGTCGAAGCGGTTGCGGTTGAGGGGATCGGCCATGCGGTCGAGGGCGCGCAGGGCGTCGATGGAGGGGTTCTTGCGGATGGCGTCGAAGCCGTAGCGCAGTAGGTCAGCCTTCGCGGTGCGGCCCGATTTACGGTACACCAGCTCAAGTTTATCATTTACCAGCGTGCGGAAGGCCGGGTAGCGCGTGCGCAGGTCAGCATCCGACAGTAGCTCGTAGTAGTGCAGCTCCACCGAGTCGGTAACCCGACTGAGTGCCAGCACCTCTCCAATGTCCGCTAGGATTGCCACCTGCTGCCGGATAGTATCGCTCTCGGTGCGTCCGGCCAACCTAGCGAAGGTCTCCTGGGCGAAGAAGTAGTCGCCCGCCAGCAGCTCTAGCACCCCCCGGGCCAGTAGCCAGAAGTCGGGGTGCTCGGACTTCCCCTCCTCCACTACCCGGTTGACGAAGGTCTGTAGCTCGATCAGCCGCTCCTTCGTGCCCTCCCGCACCGCCGCCGACCGCAGATTCTCCCCCAGCAACTCCCGCTCCAGCTCCTGCAACTCGCGCATCGTTAGCAGTTCCAGGGCCCGGTTGGTGGGCTCGTAGGCGTAGATGTCGCGCAGCTCCACCACCACCACCGCCCGGCCGTTGTGGGCGCGCAGTACGTGGAGCATGGCCCGCTCGTGGTCGTTCTGGCACAGCAGCAGAGCCTCCCGCCACTGCTCGTCGGTCTGTATCACAAAGCTGTTGTACGCGCTCTCCCGCTTACTCGCGCTGCGCTCGAAGATGCGGCTAAACAGGTAGGCCGACTCCGCGTAGTTGCCCAGTGACTGGAGCGCTCCGGCCCGGTGCCCCTCCACCCAGTCGTAGATCAGGCTGGGGTCGGCGTCCACCTTCGGCATCAGGTAGTCGTACAGCTCCAGTACGTAGGCGTATTCCTTTAGGTAGTGGGCCAGGCGTACCAACTGATAGGCGTAGCGCAGGCGCACGTAGTGGCTCTCCGTTTTCGGGAAGGCCTCCAGTCCCCGCTCGATCAGAGCTTCCATTTCGGCCCGGGCGGGCTGCTGTTTGGTGAAGGCATTCTCCGACCGCGTCACGTGGGGCTCGCACTGCTTGGCGAAGAGGAGGTAATCGATCACCTCCGTGCACTTGGCTTCGAGCAGGTGGTGCGCAAAGGCATTGGTCTGCACTTGGGCGGGTAGGTCGGCGGTTTTTGCTTCTTTTACGTCCACTAGTTGGCGTAGGCGCTGAAGTAGTCCGAGGGTATTACCGTACACCACCGCCTCGATATCCGCCGTCGGGGCTTGGTCGCAGAAGCGTTCCTGCCATTCGGTCACATTCTCGGTTCGTTGCAGCTCGGCGGGCTGGGCCAGTTGCTCGCGGTAGGCCGCCCCGAAGTGCAGGAAGAAGGGGGCCAGCTGAGAGGTATAGTCCACCACCCGGGGGTTCAGGAAGCGGTAGGTGTGGCTCAGCGGTACGGGGCACTGGGCGGGGCCGCGGGTGCAAACGAACAGGCCAAGGGCAAGGCAGAGATACCGCACGCCTAAAAGTACGAAGCTGCTTGTAGCAGCGCCGTCCGAAGCACTCTACGAGTGCGAGAGCCTTAGCAGTGACCGGCGTAATACGGGCGGCAAGACGTGGAGCTTCACATCTCAGTTGCCAAGCCTCCACGGCTTGGTCGCCCCGGCTGGAAGCCGGGAACCGTGTGGGAGCTACACGTCTCAGTTGCTGGGCCTCCACGGCCCGGTCGACCCGGCTGAGAAGCCGGGAGCCGGACAACAGCTACTTTCGCCCCATGCATCGCCTGCTTTCTTTGCCGCTTCTCGTATTGCTCTGCACCTGCGGCCCCGCCCACCTGCACGCACAGCAAGAACAAATGAAGGTAGGCCTCGTGCTCAGCGGAGGAGGAGCTAAGGGCTACGCCCACATCGGCGCCCTGCGCGTGATCGAGGAGGCCGGTATCAAGATCGACTACATCGGCGGTACGAGTATGGGGGCTATCGTAGGGGGGCTCTACGCCGCCGGCTACAGTGCCGACCAACTGGAAGAATTACTGCGGAGTATCGATATCCTGAGTGAGCTACAGGATGCGGTGCAGCGGCAGGACCGTACGATCTACGAGAAGCTGTACCAGGAGAAGTACCTGCTGTCGATCTCGATGGAAGACTTCGGGATTCAGCTACCGACGGCGCTCTCGGACGGGCAGCGGGTGCATGACCTGTTTGCCAACTGGACGGCGCGGGTGGGCCATATCCGCGACTTCAGTAAGCTGCCGATCCCCTACCTGGCCGTGGCTACGGACCTGGAGACGGGGGATGCTGTGGTGCTGGAAACCGGTATGCTGGCCGAGGCCATGCGGGCCAGTGCCGCTCTGCCGGGAGTCCTGAGCCCCTACGAGCTCGACGGGCGGCTGCTCACTGACGGCGGTGTGTCGAACAATTACCCAGCCGAGGAGGTGAAGGCTAAGGGGATGGACTATATCCTGGGGATCAGCGTAGAGTCCGACCCCCTGAAGGCCGGCGAGATCAGTGGGGTGGGCGAGTTGATCATGCAAATCGCCTTCTTCCAGGCCAACCGCCGCAATGTGGAGCAGTACGAGGTGACCGACATGGACATCAAACCGGACCTGACGGGCTTTTCGGTGCTCAGCTTTAGTGACATTGATACGCTGATCGACGCCGGCTACCGGGCGGCGCTGGCCATGAAACCACAACTCGACTCGCTGGCTGCGCTACAGGGCGATGCCTCTACGACCCGGGATACCTCGGCGGCGCGGGTACCGGAGTACCTCAACGTGGGAAAGCTCACCGTCACCGGCAGCGAGGAGCTCTCGGACCGGCAGATCCTGAGCTACTTTCCAGATACACTGCCGGGGCGGATCAGTTGGGAGAACTTCCGCAGCGGACTCACCGCCCTGCACGTCACCGGCCGCTACGCCAACATCAATTACGACTGGGAATATCTGGACGACCGTCAGGATGCGGTGGCTCTGGAGCTGACCTTCGAGCAGACGCCCTCCTTCGGGCAGCAGCTGCGGCTGGGACTGCACTACGACCCGGTGTACCGCGCTAACCTGCTCGCCAACCTGACCGTGTACGACGTGCTCGTCGACAATAGCCAGGCCAGTCTGGACCTGATTGCTGGCAACCGCATCCGCTACCGCTTCGACTACCGCATGAACCGGATAAACGGCTCGGCCTTCGGGCTGCGGAGTACACTGGACTACGCCGATGTGGGCTTCGACGTGCCGGAGACGGCCGTTGATCCGCTACAGGTGACATTGGACCGGCTCGACTTCCGCTTCAACGACTTGAGTGGGGAGCTGTACTGGGACCTGCGGCAGACCCAAAATAGCTTTACCGGCGTGGCGGGTGGACTGAAGTATTACAGCACCCGGTCGGATCAGTTGGCGGCCGCAGATACCACTGGCCTCTTCGCGCTGCAGCGTGATGTGTACTTCGTGGGTAAGACCTACTTCCTATACGACAAACTGGACCAGTCGCACTTCGCGCTGCGGGGGTTCCGGATGCGGGCCGAGGCCCGGGCGGTGCATCGCTTCGCCGGCGACGCGGAGGGCTTTACGCTGAACGGCGATCTGGACTTTCTGGGCCTGCTGCCCCTCGGGGAAAAGCACAGCCTGGGTCTGGACCTTAGTGCGGGGGGCTTTTTCGCGGGTAGCAGTCTTCCCTACCGCTACTACCTGGGTAGTAACAACCAGAAACTGTTCAACAACTTTAAGGCCTTCCCGGGCCTACCGCTAGGGGAAGCCTCGGGAAGTAATCTGCTGCTGGCCGAGGTGTTCTGGCGGCGGCGGCTGTTCAGCAACCACTACTTGCACGTGGGGGCGCGGGGGGCGCGGCTGGGGAATCCGGAAAACTTTCCTAGCTCTATCGATGCGACTTATTTGGGGGCGGGGGTGTTGGGGTACGGTATCTCTACCCCCCTTGGCCCCATCGAACTAACGTGGGGGTACGGGACGGAGGGGAGTGCGCTGCATTTTAATCTGGGCCACTGGTTTTAATCGTCGGCCGACGACCATTACCTTACAGCATGCAAGATTTCAAGCAGCGGGTAGTAGTCATCACCGGGGCGGGCTCCGGCATCGGTCGCGAGCTGGCCTGGCAGCTGGCGGCGCGCGGGGCCGTGCTAGTGCTCAATGACTGGAAGGAGGAAGGATTAGAGGAGACCTGGGCCGAGCTGCCAGAGCGGACCCGGGGCCTGCGGAAGGTCTTTGACGTCGGGGACCGGGAGGCGATGCAGGGCTTCGCTGAGGAAACCATGGAAAAGCTAGGTCGGGTAGACGTGGTGATCAACAACGCCGGCATGAGCGTACGGCAGCAGTCGGTGACCAAGCTCCCCATCGAAGACTACGAGAAAACCCTGCGCGTGAACCTCTGGGGCGTCATCTACGGCTCGCAGTACTTCCTGCCCTACCTGCGCGAGCAGCCGGAGGCTAGCCTGGTCAATATCAGCAGCGTCTTCGGGCTCTTCGCCTTCCCGGGCTCGGGACCGTACAACGTAAGTAAGTTCGGCGTACGGGGGTACACCGAGACGCTACGGGTGGAGCTGGGTAAGCTCATGCACATCTGCTGCGTGCACCCGGGGGGCATCGCCACCAACATCCACCGCAACGTGGAGATGGAGGAGGGACCGGCGCGCGATCGCTTCCTGCGCAACTTTGAGAAGCAGGCGAAGACGACGGCGGGGGAGGCGGCCGGGAAGATCATCCGGGCCATCGAGAAGGAGCAACAGCGGCTGCTGATCGGGCGGGATGCGTACTGGGTCGATAAGATTACGCGGCTTATGCCGGGGAGTTATGAGCGGGTGTTGGCGCGGTGGTTCAAACCCGAGCAGTTTCTGTAAGAAGCGGTCTAGGACCGCGCCGTTCGATGCTGCCTCCGGCAGCGCTGGGAAGGTTCACCACGGAGGATACGGATTGCTATGGAAAATGCAAGCTTACATGGCGATCTTTTTGGTAGAGGGTGTCTTTTTCGATGCAGGCGTAGAGGACGCGTAGCATTTTGTTCCTCACCGCATTGATGGCCGACCGATGGGCTTTGCCCTTGGCGCGCAACCGATCGTAGCGTTGACGATACAGATTGTCGTGTTTGATCAGACTCATCGCTCCCAGATGAATGGCCGTTTTAAGCTCCGCACTACTGGCTTTGGAAGTACGTGGTTTGCGCCGTACACTCTGGCTGCCGCTTTGGTAGGTATGGGGCGAGATACCCGCGTAACTGGCGCAGCAGGCCCGGGCGGTGGAGATCTTTTGGTACAACTGCGTCAGCGCCAGCACGACCAGGGAGTTCTTCGGGCCCCTGCCGGGCACGGACTGGGTGATGCGGTACAAGCGACGCATCCGTTCATCCTCTTGCATTAGGGCAGTTAGACGGGCATTGAGTTCGGCTAGGTTCTTTTTCATCTGCTGCACCTGCCGGCCAATGATGCGTGCGCCGGTGGTGGTGGTGGTGGTGGTATCCAGGAGGGGGCGGCCTGCGGCGCGCAGTAGCCCGGTGTATAACGAGTAACCGGGGAGGCCGTGTAGGCCCCCGTGTTTTCTACGCACTGAAGCATGGCGGTGGCCTGGGCACCGAGCTGGGTGCACAGTCGCTGGAAGAACTTGCGAATGGCGGGCACTACTGTATTGGCCATGTTGCCGCGGTGTAGTGCTTGACCCCGGCGGTCCAGCAGCAGGCAGTAGTCTAGGGTGGATTTGCTGACATCCCAGCCTAGGAAATAATGGAAACTCATACCTTTGAAGCGCTTTATGCAGAGGCAGTTTGGTGGCTAGCTCATCTCCTCAATTAGCGGGTTCTTAGGACCCAGCTTGCTATACGAGCTGGAGCGACCAAACAGCGGCGCTGCGGGAGGGCAAGACCCCTCACAAACCCAGCGCACGCAGTTTCCCCTCTTCATACCGGCTATCCTCCGCCGGGTACCGCAGCCGATCTTCGTACGTTCCTGCGGCCTTAGCCAGTGACCAGATCAGGCTTTCTCCGGCACGTTCTGTACTCGGCACCAGGGTATAGAGCGTATCGGAGAAGGCCTCCCGGGAGTCGATCAGGTCCCAGCCTTCTATGCGTAGGGTATCGATGAGGTCATCGACAAAGAGGGCGGAGGTGAGGTTGTGGTGCAGCAGGAGGGTGTGGGGGACGTGGCGGCCGGTCAGCTCGTAGGCCAGGTCGTCGTAGTAGGTGGCGCGATCTAGTAGGTGCTGGAGGTAGAAGGTGCGGTAGGTTTTTAGATCTGGACTATCCATACCCTTCTCGCGCAGGTTAGCGATCAGCTCTCCATTGACGTACCAGTCGGAGGCGTCAATGGTCACGTAGCCGTTGCGGTAGCCGGCCTCGGCGAGTACGGCGCGGTAGGCGGCGATCTTTTTTGGGGTATTGCCCTCCTTGAGGTAGGGGAAGCGGAAGAGCTTAGTGTAGCCGGCGTAGTCGGCGAGGATGGCATCGGTTTGCGCGAGTTCCCGGCGTAGGTCGGCGGCCGTAGCGGTTTCCGCACCGAAGTTGGCGTGGGTGAAACTGTGGTTGGCGATCTGGTGGCCGGCGTCGGACCAGCTTTGGAGGAGGTAGCGGCCTTTGTCGTCGCGCTTATTCGCTCCGGTGACGAAGAAGGTGGCCTGGAGGTCTTCGGCGGCTAGGGCGTCGAGGATCATGGCGTTCCATTCGGTGAAGGGGTAGTCGAGAATGTCGGTGGTGCTGCCGTCGTCGAAGGTGAGGGCTAGGGTGGGTTGGGACTCGGGGGGTGCGGGGGCGGGGCCTTGATAGCCCCGATAACTATCGGGGGGGGTTGCGGTGGGCTCGGGGTTGGGCTGGCAACTGGCTAGCAGGAGGGGGAGTAGGTAGGGGGTGAGTTTCTTCATGGCTGTGGGGGGACTTACCGCCTGGGGGCGGTGCAAACCGAAAAACGGTCAACGTACTGACTAAATTCACGTGAATTTAGTCAGTACGTTGACTGGATTACCGCTGGCTGGAATAATTCGCTAGGCCCTACTGCCTTACGGCAGTACAGACCTAGCTGGGTTAGGGCTCCCCCTCCGGGGAAGGCAACTACGAGACAGGTCCGCCGCCTTCACTACCAACATTGCACCTGCGCCCCCGCCCTTACCTTGTCACATTTAACACTGCTACCGTGACCCGCATCCTCCTCTGCCTACTGCTCGTATCCGGCACCCTCTACGCCCAGGACAGTCCCCCACCCATCCTCACCCTCCGCCAGCAAGGCGAGCTCGAAGACGCCTGGCTAAAGGAACGCGCAACCACCGTGCTACCCGATCTCATGCGCCGCGCTGGCGTCGATATGTGGCTGCTCATCAGCCGGGAATACAACGAAGACCCGGTGCTGGAAACGATGCTGCCGAGTACCTGGATGGGCGCCCGCCGTACCACCATGCTGGTGATCTACGACCCGGGCGACGGCCGACCGCTGGAGACCCTGGCCTGCGCGCGCTACGACGTCGGCGACGTGTTCCAAAAGGCCTGGGACCCGGAGGCGGAACCCGACCAGTGGCGGGCCCTCACCAAGCTGATCGAAGAGCGCAACCCGCAGAAGATCGCCGTAAACCGCAGCGCAACCTTCGGACTGGCCGACGGCATCACCGCCTACCACTACGACCAGCTGCAAGCGTACCTACCCACGGAGCTTGCCGACCGCGTGGTAAGCGGTGAAGACCTCGCCATTGGCTGGCTGGAGACCCGCATCCCGGCCGAAATGGAGACCTACCGGCACATTATGTCGGTAGCCCATTACATCATCGCCGAGGCCTTCAGCAACAAGGTCGTGACCCCCGGCGTGACCACTACGGAAGACGTCGTCTGGCAGCTGCGCGAGCGGGCCCGGGAGTTGGGCTTGGGGGTGTGGTTCCACCCCAGCGTCGACGTGCAGCGGGCAGAGAAAGACAGCCTTTACGCCTTCAATAGCCGGCCCGGTGCGACCGTCATTCAGCCCGGTGACCTGTTGCACTGCGACTACGGCATCACCTACTGCGGCCTCAATACCGACACCCAGCACAACGCCTACGTGCTGCGCCCCGGCGAGACGGAGGCCCCGGATTACCTACGGGAAGCATTCATGCAGGGCCGGCGCGTCATGGACATCCTCACCGATAATTTCCAGGATGGCGCGACGGGCAACGAACTCCTGGCGCGGACGCTGGTGCAGGGCCAGGAGGAGGGGCTGCGGCCTACGGTGTACACCCATCCCATCGGTTACCACGGGCACGCGGCCGGCCCCACGATCGGACTCTGGGACCAGCAGGGCGGCGTACCCGGGTCGGGCGACTACCCCCTGTACCCCAGTACCGCCTACAGCATCGAGCTCAACACCCGCGTGGAGCTGGCCGACTGGGGCAAAGATATCCGCATGATGATGGAGGAGGACGGCTTCTGGGATGGGGAGCAGTTCACCTACATTGACGGGCGGCAGGAGGAGCTTTACCTGATCGCCCCACAGCCTGACCCTACCCGCTTCGAGGGCGAGATCCAGGCCTTCGAGCGCGCCGATAGCGTGGATGCCCCGGCTCCCGGTGCTATCCTCTTTACCGGCTCCTCCTCGGTCCGCTTTTGGGAATCCCTGGCCGAGGACTTCCCTGACCATCAGGTACTCAACCGCGGCTTCGGTGGTAGCGAGTTCTCCGATCTCCAGTACTACGCCGACCGGGTGGTGTACCCCTACCAACCCAGCGTGGTGTTCGTCTACGAGGGCGATAACGACATCAATGCCGGCGATACGCCCGCGCAGGTACTCGCCCAGGCGCGTATGTTGCGTGACTCTATTGCCGCCCACCTCGGTGCGGATACCCCGGTAGTCTTTATCTCACCCAAGCCCAGCGTGGCCCGCTGGCATTTACGGGCAGCGTACGAGGAGGCCAACGCGCTGCTGGAAGCCTACGCCGATGGCACCGATCACACCTACTTCGCCGACGTCTGGACGCCCGCGCTACAGGAAAACGGCGAGGTGCGCGATGACATCTTCGTAGCGGATAATTTGCATATGAATGCGGCGGGTTATGCTATTTGGCGGGAGGTGATTGGGCGGTGGATCGAGCGGCTGGCGCCGTAATTCAGGGCAGGTTTTACTGGGGGCGCGGCCGCAGGTGCAGTGCTGGTGAAGGCGCAGTTACCCCACCCATACGCTTCCCCGGAGGGGGAGCCCTACCCAGCGAGGTCAGTAGCGCCGCAGGCGCGCAGGGCCTCGCTGCAGTGATGCCGTGCCAATCTAATACCCCGGATTCTGCTCCAGCGCCCCCTGGCTCAAATCCACCTCGGTCTGCGGAATCGGGAACAACTCATTCTTCCCCGGTGTGAAGTTGGGCTTCAGCGGCAGCATCTCCTCGGCGGCGCGACCCGTGCGCACCAGGTCGAACCAGCGGTGCTGCTCTAGGGCCAGCTCCACGCGGCGCTCGTGGTAGATGGCCTCGCGCAGGGCGGCTTGGTCGGTGGTCGTCACGTCAGGCAGCACACCGGAGGCATTGCCGCGGGCGCGGGTGCGTACCTGGTTGAGGTACTCCAGGGCCTGCTCCGACTGGCCGATCTCGTTCAGGGCCTCGGCGGCGATCAGGAGCAGATCGGCGTAGCGCAGCACGCGCACGTTGCCCGGTCCGTTGCCGTTGCCACCGGGGTGGTCGGGCACGAAGGCCTTCTGGTTGTAGCGCTCGCCCTCGATGTTGGGGTTATCCTCCACGATGGCCGACCCATCGGGCAGTACCTCGCCGACGTAGAGGATGGTCGCCTCCCGCCGCGGATCACCCGGCTCGAAGGCGGCAATCAGGTCGTCGCTGGGCCGGTTGAATCCCCAACCCAGGTTAGGGGTGCCCCGTACGCCCTGCACCTCGTTGTACTGCGAGCCTCCGCCACCGATCTCGAAGGCGGCGGCCTGTACCTCAAAGATGCTTTCGCTGCTATTCTCCCCGGCCGCGGTGAAGATCTCGGAGTAGCTGGGCAGTAGAGCATACTGACCGCTATTGATCACCTGCAGGGCCAGGTCGGCGGCGGTCTGGAAGTCCCGACGGGTAAGAGCTACCTTGGCGAGCATAGCTCGGGCTGCTCCGCTGGTGGCCCGGCCTACATCTACCCCCGAGTAGGAAGCGGGTAAAATACCGGCTGCGGCCTGCAGATCGGATTCGATCTGTGCGTAGACCTCGTCGCGGGGCGTGCGCGGGATCTCGAAGTTTTCGGGGAACGACTCCAGGATCAGGGGTACATCACCAAACCAACGCACCAGATTGAAGTAGTAGTAAGCGCGTAGAAACCGGGCCTCGGCAATGAGCCGAGTGCGCAGGTCCTCGTCCATTTCCGGCACGTCGGGAATGCGCTGGATAGCCAGGTTCGCCCGGAAGATGCCCGTGTAGTAGCCGCTCCAGACGGTGGCCGGAGCCACGTTGGTAGGCGTATAGGTGAAGTTATCGATATCGGCAAGAAATTGGGCATCCGAGGGGATACTTCCCTTATCGGCGTCGTCACTGACGATGTCGGTCATGCCGATGTAGGCAAAAACGTGCGTCTGCCACTGCCGCAACTGGTTGTACACGGCGTTGACGGACTGTACGGCCTGCTCCTCGGTCTGAAAGAAGTTCTCGAGGGTATACTCGGCCTGCGGCGTACGGTCGAGCACCTCGTTACAGGAGGCGACTAAAACTACACCGGCAAGCAACAGGGCGGGAAGAGGGGATTTCATGGTAGCTGGATTAGGGAGTTAGGACTAAAACGTGATGTCGATGCCGCCGGTGATGGTGCGGGCGATAGGATAGGTATCACCCCGGTCGATGCCGTTGTCGAATACGGAACCGTTGTATATCTCTGGGTTGTAGCCGGTGTACTCCTGGGCAGTCACTAGGTTGGTACCCGCTACGTAGACGCGCAGCGACTGCATGCGTAGCCGGTCGGTCAGTGCCGAGCCGAAGCGGTACCCCAGGGTCACGTTGCGCAGCCGTAGGTAGGAGCCGTCCTCGACGAAGCGGGTAGAGAGCGTCTCGGTGTTTTGTCCACCGATGGTGATGCGTGGCTCCGTAGTACTCGTGCCCTCGCCGGTCCAGCGGTCCAGGAAGCTACGGTCGTAATTGTAGGCTCCGAAGCGCGCCATTTGCTTGGCGTTGATGACCTCGTTGCCGAACTGCCCGGTCACGTCGAAGCTGAGCTCAAGGCCGCGGTAGGCCACCGATCCGTTGATGCCCAGGATTGCATCCGGGATGGCCGAGCCCAGCACCACCCGGTCACCGGAGGCATTGATGACCCCGTCGCCGTTCTGATCCCGGAAGCGTAGGTCCCCTACCTGCTGCGTCCCGAGCTGGGGAAACTGCGCCAGCTCCTCCTCGTTCTGGAACACCCCGTCGAGCTCGTAACCGTAGAAGGAGCCGGCCGTAAAGCCAGCTCGCGAATTGGTACCGAGCTGTCCGCCTACCCCGAGCGAACCGGCGAAGAAGTCGCCCCCCTCGTCGTCGAGCCGCAGGACCTCGTTGTGCACCAGACTGAGGTTTCCGCCTAGGGAGTAGGAGAAGGCACTGCTGCGGGTCTCGCGCCAGTTGAGGGCCAGGTCCAGCCCCCGGTTCAGCACAGAGGCGATGTTGCGCACCGGCGCACCGGTACCGAGGTAATCAGGAATGGGAGCGTTAAAGAGCACCCCGTCCGTGACCTTACGGTATACGTCCACCTCCAGGGTGAAGCGATTGCCCAGTAGCCCTAACTCCAGCCCCAGGTCGGTCTGCGTAGTTTCCTCCCAGCGCAGGTCGGGGTTGGCCAGCCCGGTCAGGGTAGAGCCGGGCAGCAGCACGGGGTCGCGCCCGAACACGGCCCCTAGCCCGCTGGCTACCCGCGGCACGTAGGCGTAATCACCGATGCGGTCATTACCGGTCTGCCCCCAGCTGGCCCGCAACTTGAGGCGGCTTACGAGCCCCCCGTCGTTCCAGAAATCTTCCTGGCTCACATTCCAACCCAATCCTACGGACGGAAAAAAGCCGTACTGGTAGTTCTCCCCGAAGCGGGAAGAGCCGTCTAGCCGGCCAGACACCGTGATCAGGTAGCGGTCGTCAAAGACGTAGTTAGCCCGACCTAGGTAGGAGACTAGCCCCCAGTCGCCACCGCTCGGCCCCCCAGAGTTGGTGGCCGTAGTCTGATCGCCGCTATTGAGGTAGAAGAAGGAGGGGTCCTCGCCGATGATCCGCTGCCGCCCCCCGCTGATGAACTCTCCGAAGTTGTCCTGGTAGGTAAGGCCCACCACTCCGTCGAAATGGTGCACGTCCCAGTCATTGACGTAGCTCACCGTATTCTCCCAGAGCCAGTTGCGGCGGTAACTACTACGGGTGGAGAA
Organism: Neolewinella sp.; assembly: GCF_965214665.1. Classification (GTDB taxonomy): domain Bacteria; phylum Bacteroidota; class Bacteroidia; order Chitinophagales; family Saprospiraceae; genus Neolewinella. Next base: position 3,363,469 of record NZ_OZ243970.1, read on the forward strand.
GTCGCTTTCCTCGTTGCGCTGGATGGCACTGACCTCGAAGACGGGCGTAAAGTTACGGCTGCGGTCATAGTCAAAATCGAGACCGAAACTCGTGCGGAAGGTGAAGCCCGGTAGGAAGCGCACGTCGGCGTAGGCGTTGCCCACTGCCCGGTAGCTTTCGCTCTCGTCGTTATTGTAAAAGATGGTGGCCACCGGATTACCCGTACTACCGAAAGTAGCGGTGTTGCCAAAATTACCCGCCGAATCCCGCACCGGCGTGATGGGATCGGCCCGGTACGCGGCGCCCAGAATGGACCCGGCCGGCACATTGTCGGAGGTGTTGTACACCAGGGTGAGGTTATTGCCCACGGTGAGCCAGTCCTTCACCTCGCGGCTGCTGTTCAGCCGGGTCGTGAAGCGGTCGAAGGTGGACCCCTGGATGATGCCGTCCTGCCGGAAATAGTTAGCACTTAGGTTAAACGTGCCGCGGTCGCTGCCCCCGTTGAAGCCCAGCTGGACGTTATAGATGGGTGCTGAACGAAACACCGCGTCCTGCCAATCCGTCCCCTCCCCGTACTGCTCCGGATTGTCAAAGCGGGGTGCCCGCCCCTCGTTCACGTCTGCCTCGTTGATGAGCGTGGCGTACTCCGTAGCATTGAGCAGGTCGAGTCTGCGTACGACCTCCTGGCCACCGGCGTAAGCGTTCACTACGAGTTGGCCGGCACCTGCGGCCCCGCCCCCCTGCTTGGTGGTGATGATGATGACGCCGTTGGCCCCCCGAGCCCCGTAGATGGCCGTGGCGGAGGCGTCCTTGAGCACCGAGACGCTGGCTACGTCCTGCGGATTAAGAAAGCTGATATCGTTGAGGATCATGCCGTCGACCACGAAGAGCGGATCGGCGTTGTTGAGCGTACCCACGCCCCGGATGCGGAAGATGGCATCGGCCCCCGGCGCACCGGAGGTCGGGATGATCTGTAGGCCGGCCACCTTACCCTGCAGGGATTGACCCAGCGACTGGGTGGGGATGTCCGTGATCTGCTCGGAATTCACTACGCCTACCGCTCCGGTAAGATCCCCCTTCTGCTGCACGCCGTAGCCGATCACGACCACCTCCTGCAGGAGCTCTGTGGATTCGCCGAGCTGCACGTCGATGGTCGTACGCCCGCCGATGGCCACTCGCTGCGGCTGAAACCCGATGTAAGAAAAGACCAGGCTGTCACTGCCCTGCGGGACGGATACACTGTAGCTGCCGTCGAAGTCCGTGATGGTACCGCTGGTAGTCCCCAGGGCCTGTACGCTGACGCCGATGAGGGGATCGGTGCCGTCGGTGACCGTGCCGGTGACGGTGGTCTGGGCGCTGAGGCTGATGGTCAGCAGTAGTGGAAATATGGTATAGAGTAGTCGGTGCATGATTAGAGGTTTTGGTGGTAGGTAACCGTTGGACGCTTTTAAAGCGTCCAACGGTTAAGCGTCCAACGGTTTAGGTTATTCCAGCCAGCCGCCGGTGAAGCCCGCCCGTTCCAGGCCGCGGCGGATGTAGGGGTTCTTGCGCATCAGCTCCCAGATCAGCCCCGTGCGGTGGTTTTCGAGCTGAATCAGGATCGGCCCCTGGTCGATGCCGAGGTAGTCCACGTCGTACCAGCCCGCCGGACGGTCGGGGTCGAAGGTGTAGGTCGGATTGAAGGCGTCGCGGAAGCCGTAGGGACCGACCAGGCTATCGTACTGGGTGGTCCACATGTGCTCCAGGGCGGCCAGGCACTCTTCGGGAGCGAAGGGCACGGAGCCGCCTGCTGCGGTCGGCGCGATCGTCCCGTCGTCGATGATGTGGCGGGCCGATGCCCCCCGGGCGCGGTAACTGAAGAAGGTGACCTCCCGTCCGTTGTAGGTCGTATCGAGTCGACCCGGTCCATCGCAGGCCGTGAGCCCCCACTGTTCGGGGCCGTAGCCGACGAATCCGGCGGGGTTCTCGATGCAGTAGGCGCGATTGGCCAGGGTGGCCTTGCGGCTGTTCTCGAAGTAGTCACTACCGTGCTCGCGCATGTAGGCATCCTGGATACCGCGAAAGTCGATGTACATCTGACTGTACTGGTGGCCGAAGAGCGGGGAGAAGTTCAGGTGATCGAAGCCCTGAAACTCGGCCCACTCGTAGCCATCGGTCCAGCGCTCCCAGGCGTCGTCCGGTAGCGGGTGGGTGGGTGAGCCCATTCCAAGTACGAGCAGGATCATGGCCTCGTTGTAGCCCTTCCACTGGGCGGGGATGAACTTGCGGTCGGGCCGCCAGCCCATACTCATGCGGCCCTCGTCGTTGAGCGTCCAGTCCCACTCCGCGCGGCGGTACAGCTGGTCGGCGAGCTCGCGGATGCGCCGCTCCTGCTCCGTATCCCCGTCGAAGTAACTCTGGGCGGAGAGTACGCCGGCCATCAGCAGTCCCGTATCGATGGTGGAGAGCTCCACGTCTTTGAAGCGCAGCGCCTCGTCGTTGGTCAGGAAGTGGTAAAACAGCCCCCGGTAGCCGGCCACGTCCGTCATTTCCGGCCCCTGCGGCAGGCTCCAGAGTTTTTCCAGGGTCAGCAGCGTACGCTCGGCGGCCTGCTCGCGGGTTACGTAGCCGCGCTCCGCCCCCACCAAGTAGGCCGTGAGCCCGAAGCCGGTAGCGGCGATGCTGCTGAAGCGCCTGGTGGGCCAGCGGTCGGGGATCTGGTAGTTGCCGGGCAGGGCCGTCTCCCAGAAGTAGTCGAAAGTGCGGTGCTGGAGCTCATCCTGACTGAAGGGGGTGGGTGCCGCCCGTCCGCTGCCCTGCTCTGCTGTGGCCCGGGGGGGGGCGGAGCAGGCGTAGCAAAGAGCGACAAGTAGCGCGCCTAGCAGTCGCATGGCTTACCGTTTTACCACCATCGACCGGGCCACCAACTGCCCGCTCCGGTCCTGAGCGGTAAGGAGGTAGGTGCCGGTTGGGAGCTCGCTCAACTCCCACTGCACCTGCGTACGCGCCCCACTGACGTTGAGCTGCTGCAGCTGCTGGCCGAGCATGTTCGTCAGGGTAAAGCGGGTGGCACCTAGGGGATTTTCGATGGTAAGCCGGTCGGTGATGGGGTTGGGGTATACCCGTAGCCCCTCCACGGTGATGGGCTCAAAGAGGCTGGTGATGTTGCTGCAGTCGCCCCCACCTACGGCGATGTCGTCGAAGTAGTAGGTCTGGTCGGTGGCCGGTATCTCCTGGTTATTCATAATGATCGTGATGCGGTTGTAGCGCGCGCCGTCGGGCGTTTCACTCATATTGAAGGTGAGTTCCTGCCACTCATTGGGAGTAGTGTAGTCGGCTACGATGTCACCGGTCTGGGCGGGCTCCGCATCCCCCTGCTCGAGTTTGAAGACCACGGTAGTGGCTACCGGCATCCACACCTTCATAGTGACTACCTTATTATCGGTAGGTAGGGCTACGGGGGCCTCTAGGGTAGCGGCCAGACCGGCGTAGGTCTCTTCCCCATCAGCGGCTTCCTCAAAGACGCCCACCCGGGCACTGGTATTGATGCCGGTGGTGTCGGGGTTGTCGACGATCATAAAGTCAGCGTCAGTGAGCGAGCCGTTGACAAAGTAGCTCCAGTTGTCGACCGTGAAGTCCTCGTTCTCGAAGTTAGCGATACATGAGCTCGCATAGGCCGCCCGCGTCAGGCGGATATTGTCGATGTAGTAAGTGGCCTCGGCCGTGTTGTTCTCGCCGGCACCGAAGAAGAGCACCAGGCGGGAGTAGTCGCCGTCGGCCGCCTCGCTGAAGTCGGCTGTGTAGGTCGACCAGGCGTTGGTGGTGTCGATGTCTACGTAGCGCTCCACATCGTCGCCCGTACCGCCCTCTAGCTTGAAGAGGAGTCGGCCCTCAGCAGGGGCCCAGACCGTAGCCGAAAACTGGTTGCGCAGGCTCAGGTCCAGCCCCGCGGAGTCGAGGTCAATGACTAGGGCATTGAACGCTCCGGGTTGGTCGCGGAAGGCTCCTACGCGGCTGCTCGGATTAGGAGAGCCCTGCCCGCCGGCGGGATTGTCAACTACGCTCAGAAACTCACTGCCAATAGTATAGGGCACATTGCGCTGGCACTCGAAGTCATCCAGGATACTCGGGTCGGGCTCCACGTCTAGGCAGGCCTCCACGGTGCCCTGCCCCTGAATCAGGTTGTCGAAGTAGTAGGTACCCGTGCCGGTGGTTTCGGGGGCGAAGCGTAGGTTAATGCGGTCGAAGTCGGTCACGGCAGCGAAGTCGGCGAAATTGAAGCTCAGCGTCTGCCAGCTCATCGCCTCGGTCACGGTGGCCGTGGCGATGATGGGGCCGGCTACGGTAGCACTAGTCAGCTGCAGGGTCACCACGGTATTAGCCTCGGGGGCCCACACGTCCAGGTTGAGCTGGGGGTTGCCGCTCAGGTCGAGGCCGTCGGGCAGGGCGGCGGTGAGGGTGGCAAAGTTGGCCGTGCCGCGCACGTAGGAGCCGACGTTCTCACTCTCGTTGCCCTCCGTATCGGGGTTGGCGATCACCGTGAAAGTGCCGTTGAGGGCGGCATTGTCGTTGGCCGGCCCCCAGTCAAGCCGCGCACCGTCCTCGAAGTCCTCGATGGCCTCCTGCGGTGGCGAGGGTGTGATGGTGATATCGTCGATGTAGTAGACATCGCCGGCGGTGCCGTCTACGCCAAAGTTGAAGAAAATAGCAATGCGGGTATAGCCGTTCCCCGCCACATCGTCGAAGCGCTGGCACACCTCCACCCACTGCCCGGTCTCGGTGAGCTGCGTGCCCCGCTCTACGTCGGTACCCTGCGCACCGCCCTCCAGCTTGATGGTGAGGTTGCCGGCTACCGGAGCCCATACCTTTACGCAGACCTGATTATTCGTACTTAGGTCGATCGGCGCATTATAATCGACGACCAGGGCGGCGAAGGCCCCGTTTTCGTCCGTATACTGCCCCACGCTATCGCTCGTATTGATGCCACTCTTATCCGGATTAGCGATCACCATCAGACTATCGAAACCTGCCCCGTAGGTGGCATTGCGCTGGCACTCGAAGTCGTCGATCACGGTAGCGTCTGCTACCGTTCCCGCACAGGGACCGGCGGGGCGCACCGTCAGGTTATCGAACAGGTAGGTATCGGCACTGGCCTCCACCCCGGGGTCGAAGAATAGGATTACCCGTCCGGCCCGAAATGCTGTAGTCGCGCTGCTGAAGTCAAAAGTATAGGTACGCCAGACGTTGGGCGTGGCGATATTTTTGGTCATTTCTACCGCCGCAGTACCCGCGCCCTCTAACTTCATGATGAACGACGTTGCCGCCCCGGCATTTACCTGGATCGTAAAGCGGTTATTGGTCGATAGGTCCAGCGAGTCGGCGAAGTTGCCTACGAAGAGGCTGTAGGCATTCTCCTCACTCTTAGTGTAGGAGCCCACGTTGGCGCTGGAGTTGGCGCCGGTGCTATCCTCAGGGTTGGCCACAACGCCATTATACGTCCCGTTGATGGCCTCCCAGGTGATGTCGGAGTCCCCCTCAAAGTCTTCCAGCACGATCGTCTGGGCGTAGCCGAGTCCGGTAAAGCAGAGGAAAAGGAGTAGTAGTAGTCGGTGCATGATCAGGATATTTAACTTAGTGAATTAGTAAGGGCAGGGAGTGCGTCGTCTCCTCGTTGGTCAGGCGGATATAGTAAAGTGCGGGTGAGGGGCGGGGCCACAGGTGCAACGGAATCGAATGCGCTCCGCGCGCAAACTCCGTAGCGGGTAGTAGCCGGGCCAGGTGCCGACCCTGTACGTCGAGCAGGTCGACGGCCAGGGTCTGAGCACTGGGTAAATCCACCGAAAGGCTAGCGTGTTCGGTAGCCGGGTTGGGAAATATTTCGGGGGCCCGGACCAGGAAATCCGGTGGCGAAATCACGGCCGTAGACAAAGAATCTTCCACGAAACCGATCGCGTCCAGGGCCGGGCCGATCTCGGGACTGGACATGAACAGCTCCCACAGCAGCCCGCTGCGGTAATTCTCGATCATGGCCACAATGGGGCCCTGGTCGATGGCCAGGTAGCTATCGGCATACCAGTCGCGGTCCTCGTTGTAGGCATCGTAGAAGCCGTAGCGACCCCAGAGCTTGTCTCCTAGGTCACGGTAAAAGTGCTTGAGGGCGGCCAGGCTTTTGTCGGGCGTGTAGACGATGCTGCTCAGGGCGGCGGTGGGCGTCAGGGTACCGTTGTCCGTCCGGGCGTTGTCGGGGGCGTGAGCCAGGTAACCGTCCGGGTCGTCGCTGGCCGTGAGCCCCCAGGCTTCAGGCCCGTAGCCGGCGTGGTTGTAGGGGTTCTCGACGCAGTGCGCGTAATTGATGAGCGTCTGGTTGGTATTGCGCTCGAAGTAGTTGGCGTAGGCGTCTCGCCTGTTTCGCGGGTCGAAGCCCAGGTAGCTGTAGTGGGTGAAAAACAGTGGGCCACCCTTCCCCCGCCCAACGATCAGGGGAATGCCGTAGTAGCTATTGTCGGTCGTATAGTCCTCACCCGCCCAGCCGGTGTGGTAGACCGAGGCCGGTATCCGCTTGGTGGAGTCGGGCGCGGCCGCACCCAGGATATAGACGATCTGCGCCTCGTTAAAGCCGCGCAGCGGCAGGTCGATGGCAAATTCATTTGTCGGCGACCAGTGCCAGTACAGCACTTCTTCATCCTGCTGACGGTAGAAATTCCAGTCGACCGCCTCCCAGATGACGTTGATATTGGCGCGTAGGGAAACCTCCTGCGCACTGTCTCCGGCAAAGTACTGCCGCGCGGTCAGCAGCCCCTGGATCAGGAAGGCCGTTTCCACCAGATCGCCCCCATCATCGAGCGGACTGAACGGAATCACCGCCCCGGTAGCCCCATTCATCCAGTGCGAGAACGCCCCCTGGAAGCGCGGTACGGTAAGTAGGAAATCCACGATCTTGGTGGTCCGCTCCAGTGCCTGCTCCCGCGTGATGAAGCCCCGCTCTGCCCCCACGATCAGCGCCATAACCCCGAAGCCGCTGCCGCCGCTGGTCACCGTGGCTGTCGTATTCCGCTCGCGCGCCAGTCCGGATACCGGGTGCCCGAAGTCATAAAAGTAGCGCAGGGTGTACGCCTGCACCATATCCAGCAGCTCCTCGTCGTTAAACTCCACGGTGGTGGCCGTCACCGTGTCGGACACCTCGCCAAGCGTGCCTGAGCCGGTCACTGCCCGCACATAGTAGCGAGTGGTCACGTCGAAGTCACCGACGAAGTCGATGAAGCCATTATCGGTCAGCGTCCCCGTCCCCAACTGAGCAAATTCTCCCTCCCCCCGGCTCCCGAATACCCGTACGCTCCTGACGGCCGGGTTGGTGGGCGCCTCCCAGCGCAGTTCCACGTGGTGATCGTAACCGGTGGCGTCCAGGCCGGTGATGGGGCCGGCCTGGGCAGTCAAGTTCATACTCAGACTGCACAGTAGTGCCCAGCCAAGTACAACACACTTCAATTTGCTGTTTGAACCCACTTTTGATCTACTTACGGGAAGTCAAGGTAGGGGTTTGGTAGCGATTTCACGAGGTCCTGCGGGCAAAAAAAACTCGGAATTATTGCTTTGCGCTTGTCCTAGCGTAGCCGGAAGCAGCATTGTACTAGTAGCCCGTATTCTGGAGCAACTCCCCATTGCGCTGCAACTCCTGCTGGGGCAGCGGCAACAGCAGGTGCCGCTCCTCGAAGGTCTGCCCCCAGGTATTGCGCTGACCTACCAAGGGCACGAAGTCGATCTCACCCCCCTCCTGCGTAAGCGGGTAGGTACGGGTACGCTGCATGTCGAACCAGAGCTTGAAGTTGAAGACGAGCTCGCGGAAGCGCTCCTTCCAGACCTCCTCGACGAAGTCCTGCACGGAGAGACCGGCCAGCGCGCCGCTGATCTCGTCCCCGTCCTGCTTGTAATAGGCCCGGCTGCGTACCTGGGTCAGGTAGTCGACGGCCTCGGCGGTGACGCCCTCCGAACGGGCAACCGCTTCGGCCGCAATCAGGAGGACCTCGGGGTAGCTGTAGGCGGCCACCTCTAGCTCCGACTGGCCGGTGGAGAACACCGCATTGTCGTCGTGCCAGATATAGGGCGTGTAGGGAAACTCTACGGTGTTACCGGCCGTGTCGTTGAGCATGAAGTGGAAGAACTGGCGGTTCTGGATGCGCAGGTCCTCTTCTTCGTCGTAGCCACGGATAAACTCGTCGCGGGGCTGGAAGGCTCCGTTGTTGATCACGAAGCTGATGTTGCCCTCACTGGTCTGCGCCCGCGTCAGGGTCACCGGGTAGCTGTACTGGGGGTAGCCGGAGTTGCTGATACCAATCGTGAACTCGATGGGATAAATGAACTCCTGGGCCACGGCCTCCTGGCGGCGGATCTTGTTGTAGGCGCTGTTCTGCAGGTCTACCTCTCCGGAGGCGGTGTAGCTATTCTCGGCCAGGGAATGGCTCCCCCCCTCGATCACTTTGCGGGCGGCAGCGGCGGCGGCGGCGTAGTTGTCTTCCTGTACCGGGAAGCCACTACGGGTCAGTTGGACGTCAGCAAGCAAGGTGGCGGCCGCCGGCTGGGTGACGCGGTAGCCGTTGGTGACCATATTGCTGGACGACAGACCGGCGTCGTTGACCGCAAACTCCAGGTCGGCCACGATCTGGGCGTACACTTCGGTGGCGGGCGTGCGGGCCCGGTAGATGTCGTCGAGCGACTCGTAAGGCTCCACGATCAGCGGCACGTCGCCGAAGAAGCGCACTAGGAAGAAGTACGCCCAGGCCCGGAAAAAGCGTGCCTCGCCGAGTAGTCGGTCGCTATCGGCCTGCGAGAGCCCCGGGGTGGTGGGGGTGTACTTGATGGCGTTGTTGGCCCGGCCAATTTCGCGGTACATCTGCGACCAGATGCCGTTGATGAAGCCATCGGAGTTGATGGGGTTGAGCGTCAGCTGCTGAGCAAACTGAATGAAGGGCTCTTGTCCCTTGTACTCGTCGTCGAAAAAGCCCGTCAGGTAGGAGGGGTACATGATCTGGCGACCGGAGTACACGCCGCCGTTCATCCACATAGCCGGGGCTCCGTCGCGGTAGAGGGCGTTAACGGAGTTCTCCGCGTGGGCGGGCTCGGTGAAAAATTGGTTGAGACTGATCTCGTCCCGCGGGGCCTCCTCCAGGAAGTCGCTACAGGAGAAGGTCACCAGGGTCAGGAGTAGGAGCGCGAGGCGGTTGGATAGGTAGTTCATGCGGTGCGCGGATTAAAATTTGACGTTAAGGCCGAGGGTGAAGGTGCGGGGGCGCGGGTACTGGAAGAAGAAGATGTTCTGCCCCCACTGGTTGCCGCCCCAGGAGGTAGCCTCCGGGTCCAGCCCCTGAAACTCGTCCGACGTGGCCACGAAGAGGTTTTGGGCGGAGACGTACACCCGCAGACTGCCCAGTCCGAAGCGGTCGGCGCTAAGGCCCGGCAGGTTGTACCCCAGGGTGAAGGCGTTGCCGCGCAGGTAGGAGCCGTCCACGATCCAGTGGTCGTCGACCTGGCTGTTCTGCCCGGCGTAGGCCTGGTTGCGGATCTCCTGTACCATGGTGTTCTGGTTCTCGGGCGTCCACCCCTCGGTGAGGATGGTGCGCAGACCGTTGGCAATGCCGGAGCGGTCCTCAGTAGAGTGGTAGTACTGTTGCATGATATCTACGCCGAGCACGAACTGCAGGTCTACCGTCAGGTCGAAGTTGCCGTAGCTGAAGTTGTTGATGAAACTGCCGTTCCAGTTGGGCAGTCCCTTACCGATGATGGTCTGCTCCTCGGAGCGTTTGGCTTCTCCGGGTACGGCGCCAACCTCCGAGGCCTCCTCGACCTCGTCAGTGCCCCAGGTACCGAGGCGGCGGTAGCCCCAGAAGGAACTCAGGGACTCGCCCACCCGCAGGATGGTCTGGCTGCCGCTTACCCAGTAGGGACCGGGAAAGATGTCCTCGTCGTTTTCCCCGAGTTTTTCAATGCGGTTCTTATTGTAGCTGAAGTTGAGCGTGGAGCTCCAGTTGAAGGTGGGCCCAGTCACGTTCTGGGTGTTGAGCAGGACCTCAACCCCACGGTTGGATACCTCACCGATGTTGTCCAGAATGCTTCCGAAACCGGTCGACTGCGGGATCGGGCGACCCAGCAGCAGGTCAGTGGTCAGCTTGTAGTAGTAGTCCATCTCCAGGTTGACCCGGTAGTTGAACAGCGCCAGGTTGAAGCCCACATCGAATTGCTGCGTCTTTTCCCACTGTAGGTCGGGATTGCCCAGGCGGTTGATGACGGTGTTCGTAACCCGCTGGCCATTCAGAAGGGTAGTACCAGAGGAGAGGGTGGCCAGCGACTGGTAGGCCGCGATCTCCGTATTACCCGTGACGCCATAGCTCGACCGTAGCTTGAGTGCACTGATCACCGGGTTATTCGCCAGGAAGTCCTCGTTAGACACTACCCAGCCCACACCTACGGAGGGGAAGACCCCGTACTTATTGTTCTCGCCGAAGCGGGAGGAGCCATCGATGCGGCCGGTCACCGTGAGCAGGTAGCGGTCGTTGAAGGAATAGCCGCCCCGCAGAAAGTAGGAGTTCATCGTCCAATCGTCGTAGAAGGAGCTCGGTGCCCCGGGCTGACTGGCGGCCTGTAAGCGGTTAAATCGGAAGAAGTCATCCGCAAAGCCCTGTACGCCGATGCCGAAGCCGTCCGCCTGCCGCTGCTGCCAACTCAGGCCCGCTACGGCATTGATGCTGTGGGGACCGAACTGCTTGTTGTAGCTCAGGTAGTTCTCCTGTTGCCAGTAGGTGAAGCGGTTGAGGTCCTGACTGGCGGAGCCTAGTGGAGAAGAGATATTGACCAGGTCCGGCGGCGAATAATTCTGGAACAACCGGTCCTGTTTGTCAAAACCAAACTGGGTGCGCAAATCGAGTCCGTCGGCCAGGTGAAAGACCAGGTAGGCGTTACCGAACAACTGGGTGCGCTTAGCCAGCCGATCCTGGGTCTCTAGCACGTGGACCGGGTTGGCCATCGCCTCCAGGTTGTAGGCATCGGAGATCATCTGGCTGTTGGAATAGGTACCATCTGGGAAACGAACCGGAAAGATGGGGGGCATCTCGATCATAGTGCGCCGGGGCGACTGGCCGCCTCCGCCCTCCTCAAAACTGTTCTCCTTCGTCACGTTGGCCAGCACGTTGAAGCCGAAGGTCAGCCAGTCCTTGGGGTTGCCTTCGTAGGCCACCTTGCCGTAGAGCCGGTCGAGGTAGTTGTTAAGCATGATGCCCTGGGTAGCGGTGTAGTTCAGAAATACGCCGTAGGAGGAGTTGCCGGTCCGCTGCTGGATCGACAGTTGGTGGCTGTGGCTGATGGCGGTGCGCGTAGCCTCCTCCTGCCAGTCGGTATCGTAGAGCGGGTTGCCATTCTCATCAAAGAGATTAGGATCGTCGGTGGTGAAGACCGGCTCGGTACCGGGACGGTACTTCGGAGTATTTTCCATGCCGGTGCGCACGACCTCGAGCCATTCTTCGGCGTTGAGCAGGTCCATTTTTTTGCGCAGCGTACCGACCGACACGTAGCCATCGTAGCCCACCGTGATGCCCTCGGCGTTGGGCCCGCGCCTACTCGTCACCAGAATTACTCCGTTAGCCCCCCGCGAACCGTAAATAGCGGTAGCCGAGGCATCCTTTAGCACCTCGATACTCTTGATGTCGTTGGGATTGAGAAACTGGATGTCTTCCATCACCACCCCGTCGACCACGTACAGCGGGGCCGAGCTGGAGTTGATGGTGCCCAGGCCGCGGATCAGCACCCGGGGACTACCCGTCGGCGAGCCGGAGTTCAGGAATACGTTCACGCCGGCCACTTTACCCTGTAGCCCCTGGATGGCATTGGTAACGGGTGCTCTTAGTAGCTCCTCAGAACCTACTACACCGATGGCTCCGGTTACGTCCGACTTACGCTGCGTACCGTAACCCACTACGACCACCTCCGAGAGCGACTCGATGTCGGAGCTCATCTCTACGTTGATCACCGACTGGTCGCCCACCTCGATCTCCTGGGTGCCGTAACCGATAGAGGAGAACAGTAGCGTTTGCTCCCCCTCGGGTAAGGTGATGCTATAGTTGCCGTCGATATCCGTAACGGTACCCGTCGTACCGTCCTTGACTTTTACGGTCGCCCCGATGAGGGTTTCGCTACTCAGCGCGTCACTTACCTGCCCGGTCACGGTGCGTTGCGCCTGAAGGCCGAGGGCGAGCAGCAGGCACAGCAGTACCAGCAAGGGCCTTCCCGCGGGAAGTCTCGTAGAAATGTCCATCAATGTATGATTTGGGTTAGAAGGAAACGCTCGAAATATACTAGCTAAATCGTTTTACACGAGCAATATATGTCACTTACCACCAGAACAGCAAGGAAGTGATGAAAAACTTCGCCCCAAGCAGCGGAGCCTCCGCGATCATCACTTCACGATCTCAGTAGTCAGCACCCCCACACACTCCATCACCCCCTCCCGAAAGTTCCCGAGCCGCAGGTTTTCGTTCGGTGCGTGGATGCTGTTATCCGGGTTCGGAATCCGTAGCGACACGGCCGGTAGCCCCAACAGATTCACGAACGGGCCCATCGGCTGCGAGCCCCCCGTCGTGCGCATCCGCACCGGTTCCTTCCCCAGGGCCCGGGTGACGGCCGCCGTGAGCCAGTGGTCGATGGGCGTGTCCAGATCCGTCCGGAAGGGAACCGAGCCGAGACTGGAGGTGAAGGAGATTAGCTTCGGGTAGGTTAACCGCTCCTCCTCCGTAGGCTCGCCCTCCGTAAGGTGCCAGTCCCGATCCACGATAAACTGCCGTAGCAATGCCACCTGCCGCTCCCCCGGCGTCTCCGGCACCAGCCGCATGTCGATCTCCACGGTCACCGCCTCGGGGATCAGCGTGCGCACCTCCTTACCCACCCAGCCGGCCCGCAGTCCGCGTACGTTTAGGCTGGGGTACTGCAGTGCCTCCTGGTAGGTATCCCCTAGCGCCTCCTGCTCGGCTACACCCACCATGAACCGGATCTCCTCCCGTGTCTCCGGCACCTTGTTCATTTCCCGCTTGTCGGCCTCACTCAGCTCCACTCCGTTGTAGAAACCCGGAATCAGCACCCGCCCCTGTTCATCCTTCATCGCCGCTATTAACCTCGCGGCCGCGAAGACCGGATTCGGCGCGAAGTTTCCGTACTGCCCGCTGTGCAGCGCATCCCGCGGTCCGTACACCTGCAGGGTGACCGTAGCAATACCGCGTGCCCCGAAGGTCAGTGTAGGCTCGTTCGACACGTGGCGGGTGCCGTCCATGATCACTAGGAAGTCGGCTGCAAATAGGTCACGGTTTGCCGCTACCGCCCCGGGCAGGTCGTTGCTGCCGAGTTCCTCCTGGAAGTCCATGATCACTTTGACGTTATAGGCCGGCTCGATGCCCTCAGCATTCAGGATATCCAGGGCCGTCATAAAGGCAACGGCCGGTCCCTTCGAGTCGGAAGCGGAGCGGGCGAACAGGCGTAAGTCGGGGTCGTAGGGCGGGGCCGCCGGTGCAGTGGTCGTGGTAAAGGAGCCATCTACTTCCCTGCGCTTGTACACCACCCGGTAGGGGTCGGGTTGGTCCCAGGCGCTGGTGTCTACGGGCTGTCCGTCGATCTGTAGGTAGAATAGTACAGTGGGTAGGTCCGGGTCGATCTGCCGCTCGGCGAAGAGCAGGGGCATACCGGGGGTTTCGAGGCGGGTGACGGTGTAGCCCATGTCGGTGAAGGTTTTCCGACACCAGGTTAGGTTTGCTTCTACCTGCTCGGGGTAGTTGCCGTCGTTGGGGATGGCGAGGAAGTCGGTGAGCTGGGCCAGGGCGGCGGGCAGGGCGGCGTCGGTGAGGCGGGTGATGGTGGGCTGGTCTAGGGGTTGGGCTTGATTTATAGACGTGCTGCCTAGACAGATCAGGAAGACGGCAACGAGGTGGGATAGGGGCATAGCTATGGTAGTGAGGTAGGAAGATATGTGCTACGGTACAAGGTCGAGTGGCCTCTGGCCCGAGGTAGCGTGAGATAGGATTCACCACAGAAAGGTCTAGCGGCCTACACAAAGGGTTTCACTGAGGTATCATAGAGGCGGGCGGCAAAGCGTCAGCGGGGGGATGCGTGATTAGGGGGAGGGGCCCCTAATCTAAGCCCGGTGTAAACAACAGAGGCCAGCACCTAGCGGTACTGCGGGAGGGAGCCGTAAGATCTCCGACGGTGTGCTGAATGACAGGATTAGTCATACTAATCATATCACATCTTACTATATTTGACCTGATTAAGATCAAAATCGTGTCACATGTACAATTGGGAGTATCCTGACTGGCCAAATTTTCGTTTTAATGGAGAAGATTATACCGATCAGATCAATGGCTACGTCGCCGCGGTAGAAGAGCTTCAAGCTAGTATCGCATCGCTGGCAGAAGATGATGCACGGACTTACTTTCTTGAGCGTCTAGTCGAAGAAGCAGCTAGTACGTCGAGCATTGAAGGTGAAATCATGAGTCGCCAGGATCTCATGTCATCGGTCATGAACAACTTAAACATAGGGGTCGGAGGGATAGAGGTGAAAGATTTTAGGGCCAGGGCGATCGGCCAGCAAATTGTGCTAAACCGGGAGACCTACGTTAGGCCACTTACCGAGACAGCTCTCAAATATTGGCATGAATTATTACTGGGCTACGACCGTACCCTTCACGTCGTTGGAGACTATCGCCGGGGTAGTTCTCCTATGCGTATAGTAAGCGGGCCTAGCTACAAACAAAAGATTCACTTCGAAGCCCTTCCAGCAACCACTGTACCGGTGGAGATGGAGCGTTTCGTTCGGTATTGTAATACTAGTACCGCAAAGACCGTCCACCCAGTTCTGAAAGCAGGTGTAGCTCATCTATACTTTGAAAGTATCCACCCCTTTGAGGACGGCAACGGGAGAATTGGTCGTGCCATTTTGGAAAAGCTACTTTCACAACATCTCGGAACCTTTGTCCCCTACAGTATCTCACACGCAATTGAAACGAACCGAAAGGGATACTATACTGCCTTACGGGAATCGTCGAGCAGTCTAGATATTAGTCCTTGGTTAATTTATTACTGTCAGATTTTGATTGAAGCAATTGAATACGCAAATACTTTAGTAAGCTTTAGCCTGCGAAAACAGCGCTACTTTAAACAGTTCGCTAGTCGGTTTGACCCCCACCACCGCAAAGCCATCGATAAGATGTTCGCCACCGGCCCCGCCGGCTTTCAGGGCGGCATGACCACCCGCAAGTACATGCGTATCAACCGCGTTGCCCAGGCCACCGCTGCCCGCGCCCTTCGTTACCTTACCTCCATCGGCGCCCTCACCCAGCACGGCGCCGGCCGCAGCACCCATTACCTCCTGCCCCAAACCTAATGACCCCTCAGTTTCTTACCGGACTACTTTACTGGCTCATCTTACTGCTGAGCTTGACCGGCTGCGCTAAGACGATCACCTTTACCGATGTACCCTACGAGAACCCCCTGGCCGACTACCGCTACAGCTGCCAGTCCATCGACTCGCTCACGGTAGCCGCCGCCCTACCCGCCCTGGAGGCACAGTTCGGTGACCAGTTGGAAGCCACCGCTTACCGCGATAAGATGCTGGCCGCCCTCTCCTTCTACCCCAACCTTCGGGGCGTAGACATCCGCCTCATCCGCAAGCGCCTACGTACCTCCATGGCCGCCCGCCCCCTCGGCTTGGGCAAGCGCCGTAGTCGTCGGACCTACGCCGTCTACGTCGACGACGTCAGCGATAAACCGGCCGATTTCCGTAACGCATCTTACTCCGCCCAGGTGGGATGCTTCATCCACGAGTTCGGGCACATCTCCTACTACGTAAGCCGCTCCAATACTCAACTGGCGAGTGATGGGCTGGCCTACGTCACCAGTCAACGCTTCAAGAATAAGTACGAGCGCATCGCCGATCGCCTAGCCATCCAGCACGGTGGGGGCTACTACGTGTACCAGTACCGCAGTTTCACCTTCGAGGAGGCGGAGCTACCGGAGGCCTACCTGGCGTTCAAGCGGCGGAATTACACGGATCAGAAGAAGTTGCTGGTCCGGCATATCGCTTACCTGCGAGAGAATAGCGTAGAGAAGTGCGTGGACTACTGACTGCTTCGGCGCAACTCCGCTGCTCGATAGTGAACCACAGAGGGCGCAGAGATACACAGAGACGTCTTCAGAAACACCTCTGTGTTCTCTGCGCACTCTGTGGTTGACTCCTTATAGCAGCGGAGCTGCCTATCACGCATCAGTCCTTTGGGTCACCACCCCACTATACTCCACCCAGGCCAGCAAAAAACAAAGCAGCCCATACCCCACCAACACCCCCAGCCACGCTTCCACCCCCCACCGCAACCCGTAGCTGAATACGATCGGAGCCGCCGCCGAGCTCACCACCACGAACAGTCGCACCGTACTCTTGATGCTGCCCAGGTAGCGCGGCCCGTACCGCTCCGCCCATAGCGCCGGCATCATCACCGCATCCGTACCGGCGCTGGCCCCAAACAGGCCGAAAAAGACCGGCACCACCCAGCCGTAGGGTACGAACAGTAACAACAGCAGCCCCACCACCGCCGGCATCAACGCAAACCGCAGCAGCGTAGCCGGCCCCAGCCGGTCGATCAGGTCGCCCCCGAAGAGTAAAAACACCACCCGTACCAGCCCGTAGGCACTCAGTCCGTAGGCCATGAGCTCTGCGCTGAAGCCCCGCTCGGCCGCGATGACGGACTGATTGAAGACCAAGCCCGTAAATACGAACGGGATGAATAAAAAGATCGGGACGAGCAATTGGAACCGGCGATCCCGTAGCACCTGCGTTCGCGACCAGGAGGTTGCACCCCCGATAGCTATCGGGGCCCCGCCCGCCTGCAGTTGCGCCTTGGCTACCGTATCCGCCCGCTGGAAGTCGTCGTAGCGCCGCACCAGTAGCCACACCGCCGGTAGAAAGACCACCAGCACCGCCCCGCCCGCCAGGGCCCACACCGTCCCGAAACCGTAGGCCAGAATCGCGTAGGTCACCACTGGCGGCAGCACCACCTCCGCCACTGAAAGGCCCAGCAAAGATAGCGACAGCGCCCGCCCCCGCCGCGCCTCGAAGTAGCGTCCGATCGTCGTACTCCCGATCAGCGGCAGCACCCCCTGCCCGCCGCAGCGCACGATGAATAGCCCCACCGCCACCAGCGCAAAACTCGGCGACCACGCCAGCAGGGCCGCGCCCACCAGCAGCGCCAGCCCTACCGCCGTACTCACGTAGCGCACCCGCCCCCGGTCGATCTGCCGCCCGATCACCGGTAGCAGGAAGGCCGCCACCAGCGTCACCGTGGAGTATAGGCCGGCGAAGGTGTTTTCCTCCCAGTCGAACTGTGCGGTCATCTCGGCTACGAAGAGGCCGATGAAGAAGGTCTGCCCGACGGCCGAGAAGAAAAAGTGGAGGAAGCCGAAGCCGAGGTAGCGGGGGTTCACGGGGTTGGGGGTTCAAGGGGTTAAGGAGTTAGGGGGTAAAGGAGTTAAGGATTATGGATGCTCGCTTCGCTCGTAGGGGGATTGTCAATTAATATCGGAGATCCCTCAGCAGTCCACGTAACACCTCCGACGACACCCCTTAACTCCTTAACCCCCTCACCCCTTAACTCCTTACCCCCCTGACCCCTTAACTCCCTGAAACAAGCCCAATTCCGCTCCATCTACCTCCGCACGGTAGTCAGCAAACTCATCCGCGAAGAATTCCTCTACCTGCCCGATGAAGTCATCCGCCCCCTCCCGGAACTGCTCCAGGGTCAGCTGCGCCATCTGGCTAGGCCGGCCCTCGATCTGGCTAATGTAGCTGCGGGCCCCGTAGAGCTTGGACTGCAGGTTGGTGGGGTTGCGCTGGATGCCCTTCTGATCCTCGGGGTCCATCAGGATCGCTTCCAACTCGTCAATACGCTTGACGAGGTCCTTGCCGCGCTGGGTGAGGGTGTCTTTGGTAATCTTGGGGGCATCGCCGAGGAGGCCATCGACCCGCTGGATACTCTTGCGGGCCTCCTGGAGGCGGTCGAAGGCGGACTTGACGCGGGCAATCTCCGTTTCCAACTCGGCGGTGAGGGCGTCGCGCTGGACGTAGCGACCGCTGCCCCGGTAGTCCTGGCGGGGGTCGGCACCGACGGTCACGGTGGTGGAGCCGGAGTGGTTGCCGTAGGTCATCACGACGCGGTAGGTGCCGGGCACGACGGGCATCCCGCTGGGGATGTCGGCATCGTCTTTGACCTCGCGGCGACTGGGCATTTCCATACCGTCTGCGCGCATGTTCCAGCTGGTGCGGTTCATGCCCCACTGTGGCTTTTCGGTGTAGGTGCGAATGGTATCGCCGCTCTGTACGTCGATGATCTGGAACTTGACCTTTTCCTTGGGGGGGGCGATGGTTTCGATCTCCTCGTCCTGGTCGGCGTAGGCCTGCTCGGCGCTGCCAGTCTCGCGGGCGGGAATGTCTTCCTTGATCTCGGGGGCGATCATGGAGAATTTGGTGAGCCGGCCCACGTCGACGCTATCGGGGTCGGTAGTAGTTGTATCGGCCGGCCCGCCGGGACGTACCCAGTAGGTGAGCAGCGCGCCGTAGGGACGGTCCTCTCCCTGAAACTGCCCCTGCGCATAAAAGCGGGTGCCCTGGTAGGAGCGGTACTCCCACTGGTAAGCATCCGGGGCGGGGAAGACAGCGAAGCTATCCTGCAGCATCTCCGGGCCCCGTTTGGCTAGTTCACGGAACGGACGGATATCATCCATAATATAGATCGCCCGCCCGAAGGTACCCACGATCAGGTCGTGCTCGCGGGGGTGGATCTTGAGGTCGATGGTCGAGACGTGGGGGTAGTCGGCATCGAAGCGCGTCCAGCTGTCGCCGTAGTCGAGGCTATACCAGAGGCCCTGGTCGGTGCCGAGAAAAAGCAGGTTTTCCTGTACCGGGTCCTGCACGAGGGCCTGGGCGTGGCCGCTGACTTTATTCTCGTCGACGATCTGAGTGAAGCTGCCGCCGTAATCAGTGGTATGATAGACCATCGGACGGGTATCGCCACGCCGATAATCGTTGACGACCACGAAGGCCTCGCCCAGATTGATCGGTGATGACTCGATGTAGCCGATCCAGCTGCCGGGGGTCATGCCGGTGAGCCGGGCGGTCAGGTCGGTCCAGCTGCCGCCGCCGTTGCGGGTCACGTGTAGGCGGCCGTCGTCACTGCCCACCCAGAGGACGCTATCGCCGAGGGCGTACTCCCGCACCTCCGGCACGATGGTGAGCAGGGTGGTGTGATTCTCGGCCTGGGTGGCGTCGATGGTGAGGCCGCCGCTGCGGTCGCTGCGCTGTAGACTGGTGTCGTTGGTGGTGAGGTCGGGGCTGATGATCTCCCAGTTCATGCCCGCGTCCGTGGTCTTGTGCACGTACTGGCTACCCATGTAGATGGTGTTGGCGTCGGTGGGCGACTGGGCGATCGGTGCATTCCAGTTGAAGCGCAGGAACTCCCCCTCGGGGTGCACGGGCCGGATGAAGGTCGTCTTACCCGTAGGCCGGTGCACGGTGCCGAGGTAGCCGCCCTGACTGGCCGCGTAGACCACCTCAGGCTGGTCGGGCTTGAAGATCATGTCGAAGCCGTCGCCGAAGAAGACCTCCTGCCAGTCGGCGTCGGTGATGCCGCCGCTCTTGAGTCCCTGGCTGGGGCCGACCCAGCTGCCGTTGTCCTGCATCCCGCCGCCCACCAGGTAGGGGTAGCTCATGTCGTAGGCTACGTGATAAAACTGCCCCACGGGTAGGTTCTCCACGAAGCGCCAGGTATCCCCGCCGTCGTGACTGATGTTGAGGCCCCCGTCGTTGCCTTCGATGATGTAGTCGGGGTCGTCCTTATCGATCCAGAACGCATGATTGTCGGGGTGCACGTTGTTACCGTAATTGGCGATCTCGGTGAAGGTCTTACCGCCATCCTCCGATTTGCTGATGTAGGTGGCGATGTGGAACACGCGGTTCTCGTTCTGCGGGTCTACGTAGATCTCGGCGTAGTAGAAGGGGCGGTCGCCGACGTTTTCTTTGGTCACCAGGCTGAAGGTCTGGCCGCCGTCGGTGCTTTTGTAGAGTCCGTTCTCGCCGGTCTCTTCGACCAGGGCGTAGACGATCTCGGGTTGGCCCGCGGCGATGGCCAGTCCGATGCGGCCAAGGTTTCCCTTAGGTAGTCCGTCCTTGGCGGTGCGGCGTGTCCAGTTGTCGCCTCCGTCGGTAGTTACCCAGATGCCGGAGCCGGGCCCGCCGGAGTTAAAGTAGTCGGGGTCGCGGTCGAAGGTCCAGGTCGCCGCGATCAGTTTATTGGGGTTGGTGGGGTCCATGACGAGTTCGGCGATGCCGGTGCCTTCGTCGATGTAGAGCACCTTATCCCAGCTCTTGCCGCCGTCGGTGGTGCGGTACACGCCGCGTTCGGGATTGGGGGCCCACATATTGCCGAGGGCGCCGACGTAGACGGTATTCGGGTCGGTCGGGTGGGGGTGGATGCGGTAGATGGCCTTAGTATTTTCGAGGCCCATCATCTCCCAGCTCTTGCCGCCGTCGAGGCTCTTGTAGATGCCGCCACCGTAGTTGGCCGAGTTACGGGGGTTACCCTCTCCGGTACCGGCCCAGACGATGTTAGGGTTGGCATCACTTACCGCCACCGCCCCGATCGAGAGGTACTTTTGGTCATCAAACAACGGACGGAAGCTGGTGCCGGCATTGTCGCTCAGCCACAGTCCGCCCGAGGCCGTGCCTACGTATATCTTATCCTTGTCCAGGGGGTGCACGTCGATGCCCGTCACACGCCCCGCCATACCGGCCGGTCCGATGGAGCGGGGTGCCAGGGCCTTCCAGTGGTCTTTACTAAGTGTCTCTTGTGCGTGCAGAAGGGCGGGGCCGCAGGTGCAAAGAAGGGCTAGGAGGAGTACGTAGTGTCGGATCATGCCTCGGGGGTAAGGGGGGCAAGATACGGTGGGGGGGAGAAGCCGGGGAGTTGTCAGTACAATGCTGCCTCCGGCAGCGGCAGCAAAATGCAGCCTCTGGCTGCGCTGGGGTCCCTCACATTACCGCAAGGCCCTACGCGCCACAGGCGCTCCAGACCTTGCTGGGAAGGGCTTCCCTCCGGGGAAGACCGTACCTTCCTCCATGACCACCATACGGCTGAGAATTTGTTCTACCGTCGAAAGTCGTCTTGCTCCCCAATCATTCTTTGCAGCCAGCGCTCTAAGCTCACCAATGGTGATAATGGAAACAATAGCGTTATTATCGGCAGCAAATGGCTGATACTCTGCTTCTATCCATGACTTCGTGGCCTCACTTTTAAGATAGAAGAGTATGATATTCGTGTCGAGAACATAATTCATTCTATCACAGTCCCGCCAGAAGAGTGTCTAAGTCTTCTTCAATATCAGCCTGCTCGATCAGTTTTTCCAGTTCACCCGGCTCGAAGGGGCGGATGTGCTGCTCCACTTTCAATTGTTCCAAATCAAACTTACGCTGTTGCATGGTAGCGTAGGTGCTAAATTCTGGTAGAGTAATCATCGGATCGGCTTACTCATGCCTTACTTGGTCGATCGAGGCAAACACCTTTTCGAGCAGTTCTTCCTCAGAGATCGATAGGATCCACTGCGCCATGCTAATTTTCTTACTCTCCAATGTCATCTGCTAACTGCTAACTGTATTACTGACCTTCAAACGCAAAGCAAAAATAGGAAGTTTCCTGTCGCTTAACACGCAACAACTCTATCTGGCTATCCAACGCTGTGCACCCACCCCCATCACTCACCTACGGCTTCATCGCCCTGACCCTCCTGACCGCCTGGTGGTTCTACCGGCTTACCGGCAGCCGGGCCGTGGTGGGGATAGGGTTCGTTTTCTGGTTGGCGGTGCACGGTGTACTTGCGTACCGTGGATTCTACGGAGTGACCGATACGCTGCCACCGCGACTGGCCCTGGTCATGGGGCCGATGCTGGTACTGGCACTAGCGACTGGCTTCAGTTCGCTCGGTAAAACACTGCGAGCAGACCTGAACCTCACGCACATTCATTACTTCCATGGCATACGTATCCTGGTAGAGGTGGTATTCCTGCACGGCTTATTCACCGCCGGCCTAGTCGCCGAAGTTGTCACCTACACAGGACAAAATATAGACCTACTCGCTGGCATAACCGGTCCCCTCGTCGGTCTTTTGGTATTCCGTCAGGGCTGGTTATCTCCTACCTACGCTATCGTGTGGAACTTTGTAGGTATGGTTTCTCTAGGCTGGACCGTCAGCCGGGCCGTACTCTCTGCGCCTTCCCCCTACCAGCAGTACGGTTTCGAGCAGCCGACGCTGGCCATCTTCTACTTTCCGTTCATCTGGCTACCGGCACTGGTGGCACCACTGATGGTGTGGGCACACTGTCTGGCGCTGGGTCGCCTGCTTAGACCTTGACTCGTTACCTTCCCCCCATGACCACCCCCCTTCTCTCCGTCCAGGAACTCGCCGAGCTCCTTCCCGATCAGCCCCTCCTGCTCGACTGCCGCTTCGACCTCGCCGACCCGGAGCAGGGCCGCCAGGAATACCTCACCAGCCATATCCCCGGTGCCCACTACCTGCACCTCAACGACGACCTTTCGGGAGAGATCATCCCCGGCAAGACCGGCCGCCACCCCCTGCCTGACCTCGGCACCTTCGCCGAACGCATGACCGCCCTGGGCCTCACCCCCGACCGCCCCGTCGTGGCCTACGACGACAAGGGCGGCGGTATCGCCGCCCGCGCCTGGTGGCTGCTCAAGGCCATCGGCCACGACAAGGTCGCCGTGCTCGACGGGGGCTACCCCTTCTGGGTCATCGCCGGACAGGCCACCGCGGCCGGTAAAGAAGTAGCCACGCCGGCCCCGGCTCCCTACCTGGTTGCCACGCCCGAGGAGATTTGCACCCGCGAACGCGCCCAAATTGAAGCTCTACGAACCGATCCCAACCAGGTGCTCGTTGACTCCCGCACCGCCGACCGCTACCGCGGCGAGAACGAAACGCTCGACCCCGTAGCCGGCCACATCGAGGGGGCCATCAACCTGCCGTGGCCGGATAACCTGGACGGGGGCCGCACCTTCAAATCGAAGGAGGAACTGCGCGAGCGCTTCCGGGACCTCAAGGAAAAGCCGCAGCAGAATGTCTTCTACTGCGGCTCGGGCGTGACGGCCTGTCATAATATTCTGGCCTATTACTATGCCTTCGGTGAGATGCCGGCCCTGTATGCGGGCAGCTGGAGTGAGTACCTGATCGACCTAGAATAGGGGACTCGGGTAGGTATTTTCGGCGACCAGCATGGCGAAGGCCTCCTGTACCTTGGGCTTGTCCTCCTGGTAGGTGACGCCGTACCACTTGTCTTCGCTGACGAGCACCTTGACCCTGGCGCTGCCGTCCTTAATCATGCCATCGACGAGTTCCGGAATGAGGTACTCAGCGCGGGGGTTGTCCTTATTCTCGCGGGCGAAGCGCTCGAAGCCTTTCTGGATACGGTCGAAGATGGAGGGGTGAAAACCCCAGAAATTCATGGATACGACCGATTCGTCGTCCAGCTCGTACTGGTGGCCGTCCTCGCCGAGGTAGCGCACCTTGTTGTCGTCGCCACGCTGGATCTTAAGTCGTTCCTCTACATCCGTGAGCAGGTAGTCTTCGGCTACGACGGTGACGCCGCGGTTGACGTGGCCGTGGTCGGAGAGGGTGCGGTGCAGGATGTAACCTACCATAGCAAAGGTCTCCTCGTCGGCCTCAGCGACCAGGAAGGAGGCCATCTTTTCAAAGGCCTCAATACCGTAGTAATCATCGGCATTGATGACGGCGAAGGGTTCCTTGGTCACCTCCTTGGCCACGAGCATAGCGTGGGTGGTGCCCCAGGGTTTTTCGCGCTTAGAGTGGTCGACGTCGGAGGGCACGTAACTGTCCATGCCCTGGAAGGCGTAGGCGACCTCAATCTTGTCGCCGAACTTGCCGTCGAACTTCTCGCGGAAGGCCTCCTCGATGTCCTTGCGGATCACGAACACGACCTTGCCGAAGCCGGCGCGGATCGCGTCGTAGATGCTGTATTCGATGATGCCCTCTTCGCTAGGGCCGACGCCGTCGATCTGCTTGAGGCCGCCATAGCGGCTGCCCATCCCCGCGGCGAGGATGACTAAGGTGGGTTTATTTGCCATGTGTGGGTTTTTCTTCTAGAGCGAATCGGCCCGCCGTTTGTTTGCTTGCGCGGCCCGAAAATGCGTCGCTTCCCGCCGGCAGCGGTAGTAGGCCAGGGCGTAGGCACCGCCCAGTGTCAGCACCCCGGTCAGAAAAATACCGATACTTGTCGAGTTGACCAGCGGCGCGTAAGGGGGGAGAAAGTTCTGTACCACCAGCAAGTTGATGGTTACCGCCAGGGCCGTGAGCAGTAGGCAAAAAATACACACCGCCCGCCCGAATTGCAGCGTCGGCTGCTGCTGCCGGAACAGCGTGGTGCGCAGAAAGCGCCCGTACACGGCCTCACCCGGGTGCATCCGAATTAGCTCGCGCAGTACGTGCTCCGCCGTCGCGTACTCCCCGATGCGAAAGGCACTGGCTGCCTTGCGAAACAATTGCTGTTCGAAGACGTGCTCCTCCCGCCCCGGCATGTGCCGGATGTCGTGCTGGATACTGGCGTGAATCACCAGGTCCACCATCAGCTGGTGCTCGCGGTAGGCACCGGTCTCGAAGAGCGCATCCACGTAGTGCACGGTGAGCTCGAAGTGCTCTTTCACGTCGAGCCGGCCGATCTCCTGCTCGCGCTCCTCGTACATGCGGATCACCCGGTGGTAGTCGGTGGGGTCGATGGCGCGGAGCTCGCGGTAGAGGTGGGAGTAGTGGCGGGGCACGGCGGAGGGAGTTACCGTTGCAGTAACTACGGCAGGCTAGGTTGGGTTGTCACGCCAGTGCCATGCGGTAGCCAATTTGTACACGGTAATTGGTAAATTGTAAATTTACCGCCTCATGGCCGCCCGCTCCACCCCCCAGCTAGTCCCCTTCGTGATCGTCTCCCTGGTCACCCTCTTCTTCATGCTCTGGGCCATGCGACGCTGTAGCGCCAACGACGCGGACTACGCCATGATCGAGGAGCGCAACACCCGGGAAGACTACCTGGACCGCCGCGACAGCATCCTGCGCGATAGCATCCGTAAGCTGCAGGCTGCCGCCGTGCTGGGTAGTCCCGGCGAAAGTTTGCTTTCGGAGGCCGAACAGGAGGTCCTGGCCCGCGAGGCTGCCCTGCTGCGTGCCCGCACCCAGCCGCTACCCGGCGATAGTGGTGTTTACGTAGGTCGCCCCGCCCAGGTTGTGGTCAAGAACGAGACCACGCTCTACAGTACCATCGACGGACTCAACGTCCGCGTCCAGCCCAACCTCGGGGCCCCCATCCTGGCCCGCCTCCAGCTCTACGAGCCGGTCACCTATATGAACGAGGTCACCGACTCGCTTTACACCATCGACCTGGGCGACGTCACCCCCACCGAGCCCTGGGTGAAGGTGCGGCTTAAGGATGGCAAGCTCGGCTGGGTCTACGGGGCCGGCGTACGCTACTACAAGTACCGGCTCGAGGGCGTCCTTAACTAAGCCCCATGCACCTCCCCCAACCCACCACGGCCGCTGAACTGGCTGATCAACTCGGCACTAAACTCATCGGCGACGGCCACCTCCGCATCACCGGAGCTAACGAGATCCACCACGTACAACCCGGCGACCTCTGCTTCGTCGACCACCCCAAGTACTACGCGCCCACCCTGGCCTCGGCCGCCTCGGTCATCCTCATCGATAAGGTGCAGGAGTGCCCACCCGGTAAGGCCCTACTCATCCATCCCGAACCCTTCCAGGCCTACAACAGCGTCATCCGGGGGGCGCGGCCGCAGGTGCAATACGAATCGAGCGAGGCCCCGGCGAGCGTGGGGGAGGGCACGATCATCGGCCCCGGCGTCCACCTCGGCAAGGGGGTCGTAATCGGTCGGGACTGCCTGCTGGAGCCCAATTGCGTCATCGGCGAGGGCTGCGTACTGGGCGACCGGGTCACAGTCAGTGCCGGCGCGGTCGTCGGTGGCGAGGCCTTTTACTACAAGCGCACCGTCGGGGGGCTCACCGCCTGGCGTAGCGGGGGCAGCGTTCGGCTGGAGGACGACGTTTTCCTCGGACCCTGCTGCACCATCGCCCGCGGCGTGTCGTCGACAACGGTCATCGGCCGCGGCAGCAAGCTCGACGCCCAGGTCCAGATCGGTCACGACTGCAGGATCGGGGCCCACGTACAGATGGCCGCCCAGGTCGGCGTGGCGGGCAACTGCGTCATCGGCGACTGGTCCATCCTCCAGGGCCAGGCCGGCATCGCCCAGAACGTGACCCTGGGCGAGCGTACGGTCATTATGGCGCAGAGTGGTGTGGGGCGGAATTTGCCGCCGGGCAAGAGCTGGTTTGGATCTCCGGTGCAGGAGGCTCGGAAGGCGTTCCGGGACCTAGTGGCCTTGCGGCGCTTGGGGGGGGAAAGGTTAACCACAGAGTAGCGCAGAGGAAGGCACAGAGTAACACAAAGTTTTAGATGTGTCACACTCCGTTTTAGATGTATCAGAACGCTGTGGAACACTGTGCCCCACTTTGTGCAACGCTGTGGTTCCCCCCTACGTAGACCGATAGTGAAGTAAATTTGTTAGTAGAAGGATATGGCAGAAGTACTCGACATCACGGTAGCGGAGCAAGTAGCGATCGAACAGGCCTACGAGGCCATGATCGCCAGCCTGCGCACCCCCTTCTCGCGCGAAGACCGTGAGCAGATGGACCGTGCCTTCCGCCTAGCCAACTTCGCCCACCGCCACCAGCGGCGCAAGTCGAGCGAGCCCTACATCTTCCACCCCATCGCCGTGGCGCGTATCTGTGCCGAGGAGATCGGACTGGGCCCTACGGCCATCTGCGCCGCCCTACTGCACGACGTGGTCGAGGATACGCCAGTCACTACCGAGGAACTACAGGACCAGTTCGGCGAGCGCATCGCGCAGATGGTCAACGGACTCACCAAACTCGACAGCGCCTACCAGTCGGAAAGCCAGCAGGCCGAGAACTTCAAGAAGGTGCTCAGTACCCTGGTGGTCGACGTGCGCATCGTGCTCATCAAGATGGCCGACCGGCTGCACAATATGCGCACCATCAAGAGCATGCCGGAGCACAAGCAGCTTAAGATCGCCGCCGAGACTAGCTACATTTACGCGCCCCTGGCCCACCGCCTGGGGCTGTATAACTTCCGCTCCGAGTTTCTGGATCTGTGCATGAAGGTGCTGGAGCGCGACGAGTACAACTCCGTGGCCCGCAAGCTGCAGGAGACCAAGGCCGCCCGGGAGAAATACATCGAATCCTTCATTGCCCCCTTGCGCTCCAAACTCGACGAGCTGGGCTACCGCTACCGCATCTTCGGCCGGCCGAAGTCGATCTACAGCATCGCCAATAAGATCAAGAAAAAGCAGGTGCCCTTCGAGCAGATCTACGACCTGTTCGCCGTGCGTGTAATTCTGGATGTACCACGGGAGAAGGAAAAACTGGCCGCCTGGGCCGTCTACAGCACCATCACGGATGCCTACCAAGCCGTACCCTCCCGCCTAAAGGATTGGATCACGATCCCGAAATCCAACGGCTACGAGAGCCTGCATACTACGGTGGTCGGCCCCGGGGCCCGCTTCGTGGAGGTACAGATCCGCAGCGAGCGCATGAACGAGATCGCCGAGCGGGGCTTTGCCGCCCACTGGAAGTATAAGGGCGTGAGCAACCACCGCGATGTGTACGAGCAGTGGTTCGAGAGCGTGCGCGACATCCTGGATAATCCGAATAGCGACACGGTACAGTTCCTGGGCGACTTCCGGGCCAACAGCTTCTTTAACGAGGAGGTGTACGTGTATACCCCCGACGGGGATATGGTCGCCCTACCCAAGGGTGCTACCGCGCTCGACTTTGCCTTCAGCGTACACAGCATGGTGGGCTACCACTGCGTGAGCATCCTGTGCGATGAGCGCATCGTGCCCATGAGCTACGAGCTGCGCAACGGCGACCGGCTGCGGGTCAATACCAGTCCGGGCCAGAAGCCCAATCCGAGCTGGCTGGATATGGTCAAGACGGGTAAGGCTAAGGCCAAAATCCGCCAGTCGCTCAAGGAAGAAAAGCGCAAGGCCGGGGAGCTGGCCCGCGAGGCCCTCCTGCGCCGGCTGAAAAAACTGCACGTCGAGGACGAAAAGCAGGCCATCGAGGTACTCGCCCGTCACCACACCGGCGGCAGTCACGTCGACCTGTTTTACGATATAGGTCGGGAGGCGCTGTCGATCGCCCAGGTGCTCAAACCCTTTGTCGTAGAGCATGGTAAACTCACCCTTCCCGCTGCACCCCCCCCGATAGTTATCGGGGCTATCGGGGCCCCGCCCCAGGAAAAAGATGCGGATAGCAAGGGAAGAAGAAACGGGGCTAACCGCATCAAAGGACACACCAAGCTACTCATCAACGGCGAGCCCGGCGACCAACTCGAGTACAGCATGGCCAACTGCTGCAACCCCGTGCAGGGCGACCAGGTGTTTGCCTACCTGACCTCGAACGCAGGGCTGAAGATCCACCGCGTGATCTGCCCCAACGCTGAGAACCTGATGGCCAACTACGACTACCGCATCATGAAGGCCGAGTGGGTGAGCACCACCGAGCACAGCTTCGTGGCCGAGCTCAAGCTGACCGGACTGGATAGCGGTAAGGGCGTCATCGAGCGTATCAGTCACGAGATCGCCGAGATGGACCTGGACATCCGCAGCTTCCAAATTGCAGCCGAGAGTGGCACCTTCACCGCACGGATGAGTCTGCTAGTACGCAATACCGACCAGCTGCTCCTGGCCCGGCGGGGCCTGCAAAACTTAGATAACGTCTCAACCGTTTCCCGGGTAGAATAGTCCCCCCGCCCCATGCAGACCAATCCGACCACCGACATCGAGCAGGTAAAGGAGCTCTTTGCCGAGCACCTGCGGGAGCGCAAGGCGCGTCGGACGCCGGAGCGCTTCGCCATCCTGGAGGAGATCTACAGTCGCGACGACCATTTCGACGCCGAGTCCCTCTACATCCACATGAAGACCAACAACTACCGCGTGAGCCGGGCCACGGTCTACAATACCCTGGAACTGCTGGTGAGCTGCGACTTGGTCAAGAAGCATCAGTTCGGTAAGAATCTGGCGCAGTACGAGAAAAGCTACGGCTATAAGCAGCACGATCACCTGATCTGCAACGGCTGCGGTAAGGTGCTGGAGTTCTGCGATCCGCGGGTGCAGCAGATCAAGAACATGATGGGCGAGATCCTGAACTTCCGGGTGACGGGGCACAGTTTGAACCTGTTTGGGGAGTGTGCTGGGGCTTGTGAAAGGACGAGGGGTTAGGGGGTTAATGAGTTAGGGGGTCAAGGAGTTAAGGGGTTAGGGACTAAAGGGGTTAAGGAGCGGCAGGGGGGTTGGGGCTTTTTCCGTAAATTGGGGGCTTCAGTTGAACCGTGGGCGGGCCTGGCTTGCTATTAATAGAAAAGATAAAACACGAACCTATGTCATTCGAAATTACCGGAACGCTCGTCAAGAAATACGAAACCGAAACCAAGGGGGAATCCTTCCGGGTGCGCGACTTCGTGATTAAGGCTAATGACGGCGGACAGTACGACAATTTCGTCAAGTTTCAGACCACCCAGGACCGGACCTCCATCATCGATGACATGAACGAGGGCGACGAGATTAAGGTGCACTTCGACCTGCGTGGCCGCCAGTGGCAGGACAAGTACTTCACCAATCTGAACGCCTGGCGGGTGGAGGCGATGACTGCAAATAGTGCGCCCGCCACCACCAGTGCGTCAAGCAACAACGGCCCCGGTAACTTCCCCTCGGCCAACGACGAGCCCGTGCTCGAGGCCGATGACGACCTGCCCTTCTAATCACCCCCCCTGTCCATGACCAGCCAGACCACCCAGCGCGTCACCGTCAGTGCCCAGAGCTACTACCAGGAGCGGTACTCCCAACCGGAGGACGAAAACTACGTGTACGCCTACCGCATCAAGATCGAAAACGAAGGGCACCTGCCCGTGCAGCTGCTGAGCCGAGCCTGGGAGGTGATCGATGCCACCGGCCACCGCCGGCACGTGGAGGGCGAGGGCGTGGTGGGCAAGCAGCCCTGGATTGCCCCGGGGGAGACCTACGAATACAACAGTTGGGTGCAGTTCGCTACCCCCATGGGGGCCATGCAGGGCAGCTACGTGATGTACCGGCGGGACGGGCAGGGGGTGGAGAACTACTTTCGGGTGGCGGTGCCGCGCTTTATGCACGTGTCTTCGGCGGTGTTGAATTAGTAGCGACGACTAAAGTCGTCGCTACACGGCCAGCGCTTCCAGCCAGAAGTCATTCATGCCCGCCCCGGGTATGACTCTTAATCGGTGCAAATTCAGTAGTTCTAGTAAGGCGAGGAAGGTAACGATGGCGTGAATACGCGTCTCGCAGGGGCCAAATAGGTCCTGGAAGCTAGGCCGTGGCTTGCCGTTCAGCGTGCCCTCCACTAAATCAAGAATCCGGCTCTGCTCCGCTTCGATGGTGAAGGTGAACTGCGCGATCTCGTGGACGACGGGTTTAAAATTCGCCTCCTCCAGGCGCATGAGCATGCGCTCGTAGGCGCGGAGTAGTTTGAAGAGGGTGACACTTTCGAGCTCCACGTCGACCAGGGCCTTGGTGGCCAGGTGGGCCAGCTCGTCGGTGATGTTGCCGCGGTAGTTGCGCAGACCGCGGGCGGACTCGAGGCTACGCAGTTCCTTCAGTACGCTCTTGTAGCGCTTGTATTCCAGCAGGCGGCTCACGAGCTCCTCCCGGGGGTCGATCTCATTGTTCTCCTCGTCGACCGGCTTGCGGGGAATAAGCATCTTGGCTTTGATGCGGCAGAGTGTCGCGGCCACCAGAACGAACTCGCTGGCCAGGTCGATATCCATCTGCTCGGCGGCGCGTAGGTAGGCCAGAAAGTCGTTGGTGACCTGCGAGATGGGGATGTCGTAGATATCCAATTCATCCCGCTCGATGAAGAACAGGAGAAGGTCGAAGGGGCCTTCGAACTGGGGGAGGTGGATGTGGTAGCTCAGGGGAGCGGGAATTTACGATTCAAAATAGGTCGAAAAATCAAGGTCGAGTGGCCTCCGGCCTGAGTCTGTAACACAAGCAAAAGTAGCGTAGCTACTTTGTAATTCACTGTGCGGCTCTGCTCGGGCCGGAGGCCGCTCGACCTTAGAACGTGGCGAGTATTTTCTCCAGCCACCGCTGGTCCACCCCATCAAACGAGCCCACCAGCGTACTATCCACATCAAACACCCCCAGCAGGGAGCCATCCGCCCGCCGCCGCACGGGCAGTACGATCTCCGAACGGCTATTAGGGTCGCAGGCGATGTGCTCTTTGCCCTGCTGCAAAGCGTGAGTGTCAGCTACGATCTTGGTCTGTCCACTAGCAGCCACCGCACCGCACACTCCCCGACCAAACTGAATGGTCAGACAGCCCAGGGTACCCTGATAGGGACCGACCACCAGCTCCCGCTCGCCGCGCACCAAGTAGAAACCTACCCAGTAGAAATAGGGCAGGAAGGTCTTGAGCAGGCTATTGATGGTGACCATTTTAAGGAGCTCATCTTCCTCCTCGCCGAGCGTAGCCTGGATGGCGGCGTGGGCCTGGGCGTAGGCCGCTTCCTTTTCCGTCGCACTGAGCGGAACGGAGGGCTTGATGAAATAAGGCATTTCGGCGGAGGCGGACATAGTATGGAGCGTGAGCCAAGCGAACAACTCCCCCCGCGCCTCCGGTTGTAATAAGCCCTACCATTTAAATCCAGCATCTAATGAGCAACAACACCTTTGAACGCCCCCGCACCGTCGTCATCACCGGGGCCAGTGCAGGTATCGGCCGCGCCATTGCCCGCGAATTCGCCAAAGAGCACGCCCGTATCGGCCTCATCGCCCGCAACCAGGAAGGCCTGGAGGGTGCCCGTAGAGAAATCGAAAATCTCGGCGGCGAAGCCCTAGTGCTTCCCGTTGACGTCACCGACTTCCGTGCCCTCGACGAGGCGGCCGGTAAGGTGGAGGAAACGTACGGCCCCATTGACGTCTGGGTCAACAATGCCATGACCAGCGTACTCGGCCTCTTTAAGGATATCGATATGGATGAGTTCAAGCGGGTCACCGACGTGACCTACCTGGGCACCGTCTACGGCACTAAGTGCGCCATGAAGCGGATGCAGCCCCGCAACCGCGGTAGTATCGTCTTCGTCGGCTCGGCCCTGGCCTACCGCGGCATCCCTCTGCAGACCGCCTACTGCGGAGCTAAGCACGCCATCGAGGGCTTCTACGACAGCCTGCGCTCCGAGCTGAAGTACGAAAACAGCAAGATCAAGACCACTATGGTGCAGCTCCCCGGTGTGAATACGACCCAGTTCAGCCTGGTACGCAATAAGCTCGATAAGCAGCCCCGCCCCATGGGCACCATCTACCAGCCTGAGGTAGCCGCTCGTGCCGTTCTTCAAGCCGCCAACACCAACGACCGGGAGTATTACGTAGGCCTGCCTGCCGTACAGACCATCATCGGCAGCAAGCTCTTCCCCGGACTGATGGATATCTTCCTCGGCAAGACCGCCGTGAGCGGACAGAAAACCGATAAACCCGCTACGCACAACAAGGATTACCTCTTTGAGGCCGTCCCCGGTGACCATGGTAGCCACGGCGACTTTGATGACAAGGCTAAGGATAGTGGCATTGTCGTGAAGGGGTCTACGGTACGTGCGCTGTCGCACGCCATCGTCTTCGGTACCGTCATTGCCCTGACTAGCGTGATCACTAGCTCCCTGGTACGTCGGTAGCGCTATCAGTCAGATATAAAAAGGGCGCGCTGGAGACATCCGGCGCGCCCTTTCTAACTGGTGGTTCAGCCTACATCGACCACTCCTCGATCGACTTCTCGTTCATGCGCACGTAGTCCATGTTGCCGGCCTCCTGGGCCAGGTCCTTCGACATCTTGGCGGCCTCGATGGCCTCGTCCTTCCGACCGAGGGCACCCAGGATAATGGCCTCGCGCCGCACCATCCAGTAGCGGGGGCTATCACCCATACCGTTAGCTTTCTGGATGTACTCCAGCGCCTTCTCGTTGTCCTCGCCGGATTCATTGAGGAAGGTAGCGGCCTGGTAGTAGTCATTGGCACTGGGGCCGGCCATGACGCGGTCGATGGCGGCCATCACGTCCTTTTTGGCATTCGATACGATGGGCAGGGCTATCATGGTCTGTCCCCACATCATCACGAGGTCGGCACCATCCAATGAGTAGTTCATCAGTTCAATAGTGAAGGTCTCTACCTGCTGTTCCATTTGTAGCGGCTCGGCCGTGACAGTCACCGCCGGCGTCTTCTCCACGTAGCTGGTCCAGTCGCCGGTCTCGTAGGGGAAGAACATCACCTCCCACTGCTCCTCCGTAGGCCTGCTGAGGATGGCGTAGCTACCGGCGGGTACCTCCTCGCCCGCTACCTGCACGTCGGCACCGAAGGTGACCTTGGTGGCCTGATTCGCGCCAGTGCGCCAGATCTCGCCGTAGGGTACCAGTCCGTCCTCAGCGAAGAGTGTACGGCCCTTCATTCCGGGGCGGCTGTATTCCAGCATTACGTCGGTGAGCCCCACCGTGGTTTCCATTTTAACGGTGGGTGATGGGGCGGGGGAGACGATCTGGGCCTGGGCCAAGGCGCCGAACACGGCGAGGCACAGAGTAAGTAAGGTATGTCGTAGCATAACACATTGGTTTGTCCCAAAGGTACTCCCGGCAGTACAATGCTGCCTCCGGCAGCGCCAGACGTAGCAGCCTCTCCCGATAGCTATCGGGACGAGAGCCGCCCTGGCGGCGACCGGAGTAACATGGGCGGTAACACCCCGGCTAGAAGCCGGGAACCACTAGTGCGCCGACTTCTCCGGCACCGGCGCCGAAGCATGAAAGTCCCGCCCGATCCGCCCCGCATAGTCATCCAGCAGCTCCCGGATCCGCTCCGTAGACTGCGAGGCCACGATCAGCCCGATGTGGTGCGCCCTATCCATCCGCCACACGATCTCCGGATCGGTAAACGAGGAGGCATCCGGATGGGCAAAGCGCGAAAGGCTGACCACGATCCCCGACTGATCGTAGCGCCGCGTCGGCAATAGATACCGCTTACCGGTAGCCATGGCCGTTTCCAACTTCGCCCACTCCTCCCACAGGCTGATGCCCGTAGCCGCCTCCACCATCTCGGCCAGGTTCGCCCCGCCCACCCGACTGGCTGTCTCCAAAAACACAAAGCCCTCCGCCGTTTTGATGAACTCCGTATGCGAGGCGCTGAACTGCATCCCGAATACGTGCATCACGCTCTCCGTCATCCGCCGCAGCGTCACCGCTTCGGGGTCGTTGTAGGGTACGCTTACTGAGCGGAAAATACCCCCGCCGTGGGCCACCTCGAAGGGCGTACTTAGGTAGCGCGACACCTGGCAAAAGACCACCTCACCATCCACCGAGATCGCGTCCACGTGGTATACGTCGCCCGGTCGAAACTGCTCCACCAGATAATCCTTGCGCCGCTCGCCCAGGCTATGCACCTTATCCCAGAGCTCCTGGGCCGAGCGCACCTTGGCGATCCCGGTCGCACTGGCCTCCCCCCGCGGCTTCACCAGGCAGGGGTACTCGATACGATTGGCAAACTCCGTGATCGCCACGTCATTAAACAGGCTCGAGAACTGCGGCACGGCAATACCCTGATCCCGCGCCTGGATGCGCATCGCCAGCTTATCCCGGAAGTAGCGCGCCGTGGTCTGCCCCATTCCCGGCAGCCGGAATTCCTCCCGCAGGTAGGCGGCCTTTTCCACATCGAAGTCGTCCATCGCCACCACCCGGTGCACCTCCCGGGTTTGCATGATCCAGGCCACCCCCTTGGCGATATTCGCTAGGTTAGCGGGGCTGTTGCTATCGTCCTCCAGGTAGAAAAACTCATCTACCGCCTCCCGCGGCCAGGCCTCGTGCTCCAGCTTTTTAGCGGTGAGCAGGTACACGGTGTTGCCGGCGGCCTTACACGCGCGCAGGAAGGGCACACCCTTGAAGTAGCAGGAGATACAGAGGAAGGTCATGGGGGGGTGAGTTGTTGAGTTAGTGAGTTGTTGCGGGGCGGGCGTTGGAGGTGGGGTAGGCGTGGCAGTTGTAACAATGTGATAAGGGGGCGGGGCCGCGGGTGCAATGTCCGTAGAACGTCAACCAAGTATGCCCTCCGAGACTTTTACCAAAAGGTCAGCAAACTACACCACAGCGCGCTAATTCACCAACTCCTCCTTTACTCCTTCACCCCTTAACCCCCTATTCATGGCACTTACCGAATCCACGATGGTCGACATCGGCACCCCAGCCCCCGACTTTAAGCTCGTCGATACGATGTCAGGCATGAAACTGACTTACAACGACGTGAAGGGCGAAAAGGGTACGCTGGTGCTATTCATCTGTAACCACTGCCCGTACGTAATCCACACCATCGACGCGCTGGTCGACGTGGCCAACGACTACGAGCCCAAGGGTATCGGCACCGTAGCCATCAGCAGCAACGACGTAGAGAAGTACCCCGTCGATAGCCCCGACAATATGGAGGCCTTCGCGCTGAACAACTTCTTTACCTTCCCCTACCTCTACGACGAGACACAGGAAGTAGCCCGCGCCTACGACGCCGCCTGCACCCCCGATATCTACCTCTTCGACGCCGAGGGAAAGCTCTACTACCGCGGCCGCCTCGATGAGAGCCGCCCGAACTCCGGTAAGCCGGTGACGGGGGAAGATTTGCGCAAGGCCATGGATGCGATGCTGAAGGGGGCGCCCAGCCCGGAGAAGCAGTACCCTAGCGCGGGGTGTGGGATTAAGTGGAAGTAAAATGCTGCCTCCGGCAGCGGTAGACGTAGCAGCCTCCCCCGATAGCTATCGGGGCGAGAGCCGCCTTGGCGGCGACCGAAGTTAGACTGGTGCAACATCTAGCTTTTGCTTTATGCTTGAGCCGAGATATTTTAGCGCAGCCAGAGGCTGCATGTTGCTGCCGCTGCCGGAGGCAGCATTGTACGGTCACCGTCGCATCCGCTTAGGTCCGTACCAGAGCCAAAAACCCGATACCGTAAATACCAGCGTAGCCAGCCCCATCACCGTAGAGTACACCAGCTTCACCGTATCTCCTAGGATGGAGCCGTCGTGGATCGACTCGATCAGGTCCGAGCGGCGGGCACCGATGCTGAGTAGCGCCCCCGTAGCCCCGTCCAGCTGCACCTCCTGCAGGTGACCTTCAAAGAGAAACTTGATCGAGCCCTTCCCCGGCCGGTAGTCGATGCGGTCGATGGTTGTGGAGTAGTCCGCGCCGAGAGAGTCCCGCAGCGCCGACTGGGCCAGGGTGAGCAGGCGGTCGGTCGGTAGCCACTCGGCCAGTTCCGTGCTAGTGCCCCGGCTGGTGGGTGGCATGAGGTAGTCGCTGTCCTTCTTCCAGCCCAGCAGCACGCTGGTCACCCCAATCACGAAGAAGAAGACGAATAGGGTGATCCCCGACCAGCGGTGAATACGCCGGGTACGCCGTAGCACCTTAGCCTGCCGCTGCCGCCGGGTACGCTTTACCATCGACTGAAGAAACTCCGTTTTTTGGCGCAGGTATTGACGCGCTGGGGGTCGATCGCGTCCGAAATGTCGTATTCGTCGAATTTATCCATTAGGGCCTCCATGCCCTTATTGAGTTTAAGGTTCATTTCCGCGGCGTAGAGGGGGACAAGTTGGTAGAAGTGGATCAGCGTACCATCCTCGAGAGGTAAAACATCAAACTCCTCCGGGAACGGGCCTCCACTCACCGCCATCACGCAGCCTAGTTCGGTACCCGGACCGAGGGGCGCGGCCTCCTCCCCATTGGGGATGGTATGACCGAAAGCAATAAAGGTGTGGTAGGTGTGGGGGAAGCGGGCAATGATTTTGAGCCAGCGGATCGGCCAGTAATACTCCTCCTGCTGCATGACGTCCTGATCCTTCAGGGGCCAGTCGGCGGGGAGTTGCAGGTACACCTCCGCGTGGCGGTAATCTTCGTAGCCCTGCGGTGCCGTCATGGGCAGGTCGCTCATACCGGAGGTCACTAGGGTGTAGAAGGGGTAATCGGCCGTGGGGGCTACGATGTGGACGTCTACGTGCACGATCTCGGACACGACCTCATGGAATACGGACTCTACCGGGCCAATATGCTCCTCGATGTGGTCGGCGATGGCCTCGATGTGCTCCTCGCCGCGTGCGGGCTGGAACCCCTGCTCCACCTGATCGGGATCGTAGCGGTAGACGGGCGCGCCGCTCTCGCTCTTTTCTTCTGGTTCCTCACTCATACAACGAATATAGCAAGGCGGCTACCAACGGCGGGGCGGTAGCGCGGTGGCCAGGAGGGCGAAGAGGTAAAACGGAGCCAGCAGCATATCCCCCAGCAAGATTCTCGCCCCCACCCCAAACGACGCAGCACCCCCGATAGCTATCGGGGCCCCGCCCGCGAATTGTTGCACGCTGGGCTGCCGGTAGACGGATACAACAGTACAGGCGCGGAGCAGGTAAAGCACCACCGCCAGCGGCCAGTAGGGCGTGAAGAGGAGCAATGCCCCTAGCAAGTAAGACCCGCCGTGACTCAGCGCCAGCAGCGCAAGCACTAGCTGATGGCGGGAACGATAGTGCATACCAACAGACTGGTGCCGCACCTTCTGACGTAGGTAGGCCCACCAGTTGCGGGTAGGCTCGGAGTAGGTCCAGGCCGCCGGATTGGTAATACGGGCGGTAAGCGAGGGGACGGCGTGGGCGTTGACGAGTAGATCGTCATCACCTCCCAGGTGGTGTGCGTGGGCAGCAAAGCCCCCGGCGGCCGTGAAAAAACTGCGGTGGTAGGCCAAGTTACGCCCCACGCCCATGTACGGATGGGCCATACGGGCAAACCCCTGGTACTGGAGGGCGGTCTGTGTAGCCTCGAAGCGCTGCCACCAGGCCAGCGCACCCGGCCGGTAGCGGTAGGGGGAGCAGCCCAGCACGAGCTGGTTGCCGTGGGTGAGGGGAGCGACCATGTGCCGCAGCCAGTGCTCGGAGGCGGGCGCACAGTCGGCGTCAGTAAGCAGCAATAGGGGGTGGCGGGCGGCCTGGATACCGGCGGTGAGTGCGTCTTTCTTCCCGGGACGGGTAGGACCGGGCTGGAGCAGTCGCAACTGCGGGTGGCGATCCTGCAGATAGCGTACGATGGCTACGGAGGCGTCGGCAGAATTATCGTCGACGGCCAGCAGCTCGAAGTGGGGGTAGTCCTGTGACAAAATACCCCGTAGCGTTGCCTCCAGGTGGGTAGCCTCATTGTGGAAACAGACGATAACCGTGACCGGGGGCGGTTCGGCTGCGGGCTCAGTCGGTAGCGAGCTGGAATGGGGAGTAAGCGCGGGCCGGTACACCCACCACCAGGCCGTGAGCTGTACGGCGGTAGCGAGGAGGAGTAGGACAGCCACCGAAGGGGCCTAAAGCTCGGCCACGACGTCGTTCCACTCAGGATGGCGCTGCACGTAGCTGGCCACAAAGGGGCAGGAGGGGATAGCCATGAGGCCGTTGTCGCGGGCGTACTCGAGGGCGGCGGTGACCAGGGATTTGCCGATGCCCTGGCCGGAGAGGTCTTCGGGCACCTCGGTGTGCACCAAGTCGATCATATCCTCGCCGCGCATCTGGTAGACGAGCTTAGACACCTGGGAGCCGTTGACGACTTCGAACTGGTGCTTTTCCTTATTATTGACGACGGACTCGGTCGGGTTAGACATGCGTAGTTGATTTATCACGAGGCAATAGTACGGAATTGATGGCTCAAAGTTCCTTGCGCAGGCGGGCCACGGGCAGGCCGAGCTGCTCGCGGTATTTAGCCACCGTGCGGCGGGCGATGTCATAGCCGGCCTCCTTG
Organism: Neolewinella sp.; assembly: GCF_965214665.1. GTDB lineage: Bacteria > Bacteroidota > Bacteroidia > Chitinophagales > Saprospiraceae > Neolewinella. The sequence goes on from NZ_OZ243970.1 coordinate 3,402,471, forward strand.
AGCGTGCGCTGGAGTTTGGAGTCGTTAAGGGGCTTGCGCTTATCCTCGGCGGCGATGATCTCGCCGAGGGTTTTTTTGACCTGGGTGGTGCTGACCTCCTCACCGTCCTCGTTGGTCATACCCTCAGAGAAGAACTCGCGCAGGGAGTAGGTGCCGAAGTCGGTCTGCACGAACTTCGAGTTCACCACCCGGCTCACGGTGCTAATATCGAGCTCGGTGGGCCCAGCAATGTCCTTGAGGATCATGGGCCGCAGCGCCTTGAGGTCGCCGGTGCGGAAGAACTTTTCCTGGTAGCGTACGATGGCCCACATCACACTGTACAGCGTCTGCTGCCGCTGCTGGATGGCCTCGATGAACCAACTGGCCGAGTCGATATTCTGGCGGATGAAACCGGCGGCCTGCTTCTGGGCGGTGGTGAGCTTACCCGACTCCTTCTGCTTGCGGCGGTACTCGGCCAGTTGCTGCTGGTAGTAGTCGTTGATCTTGAGGTCGGGGGCGTTGCGGGCGGTGAGGCTGAGCTTGAGCTCGCCGTCGGTGACGGTGACCAGGAAGTCGGGTACGACCACGCGGGCGGCCCTTCCCCCGGCGCGACCGGTGAGACCGGAGGCGGGCTTGGGATTGAGCTTGAGAATCTCCCCAAGGGCATCGCGCAGCTCATCCTCATCGACCTCCAGTTTCTCCTGCAGCTTATCGTAATGCTTCTTGCTGAAGAGCTCGAAGTGATCGCGGATCACGGTCTGGGCCAGCACCAGGTCGGCGAAGGTGTGGTCGTCGAGCAGCTCCCCATTATCGATCTTGCTGTTGAGTTGCAGCAGCAGGCATTCGCGCAGGTTGCGGGCGGCCAGTCCGGGGGGATCGAGTGACTGCACCACCTTGAGCACGTCCTTGATGCGGCGGCTGTCGACGTCGATATCGTAGTTGATCAGCAGATCGTCGGCGATGGCCGAGGGCATCCGCTGCAGGTAGCCGTCGTCGTCGAGGTTGCCGATGATCTGTAGGGCAATGGTGCGGTCGAGCGGGGAGTCGAACTCGAGGTTAGCGAGTTGTCCCTGGAGGTATTCGAAGAAGGTATTCTCATCGGCCGTATAGCTACCGGGCGCGTCGTAGGTATCGTCCGAGTTGCTACTCTGCTGGTAGTTGGTGGGGTCGTCATCGATGTACTGCTGGAACAGCTCCTCCATCTCGAAGGGGTCGTCGCCGGCTTTTTCAGCCTCCTGTCCGTCAGGTTCCATGGGAGCCTCGGGGGCGGCCTCCTCCAGGGTGGGGTTGCGTTCCAGTTCTTCCTTCACGCGTTGTTCCAGCTCGTAGAGCGGCAGCTGCATCAGCTGCATGAGCTGAATCTGCCGGGGGCTCAGCTTCTGGAGCTGCGACTGTTTGAGGGATTGGCCTAGCATGGGGGCTGCAAGTTAGGGCTTGGCGGGGGAGATGGGCGCTGCCGGGCGCTTCTTTCTCAAATGTAGGCAAAAGGGTTTGGGCGGGGTCGCTGGTGCGGGGTTGGTTGAGCGGGCGGGGGGGGCGGGGGGCCATGCGTTTCGTTTGGCAGGAGGCCGTACGTTCGTTTGGCGGGAAGCCCTGCGTTTGCCTGGCGGCAAACTACAGGCATCCCTAGCTAGGGCTCCCCTTCCAGGGAAGTGCCGTGCCTACCGTCCCTGGAAGGGGCGCCCTTACTGAGCGGAGGGTGCTAGCCCTCCGCGATCTTCGCGACCGTTGCAGCATTGCGCCAGCTAAGTAGCTCACCCGTGGTATGCTGCTGATATTCCGTGCCGCCGTAGACAACCGTAGGTTGGCGCAGGGGCACGTCAGCGACGCCTGCAAACCAGTCGAGCTGCTTAAAGAAGTCTCTCCGATAAGTTGCGCCCGATTTGATCTCCACTGGTCGGAGACTATTCCCCAGGTTGATCAGGAGGTCGATCTCGTGCTGGTTGCTATCTCGCCAAAAGTAGAGTGGAGGTTGCGTGCCGCGATTGAAGAAGCCCTTGGCTACCTCGTTGATGATAAAGTTCTCGAAGATGGCTCCCCGCTGGTAATAGGTGAACAGTGACTCCGGTGAGGTGATACCCAGTAGGGCGCAGGCTAGCCCCGTATCCCGGAAATACAGCTTAGGAGATTTGACTAGCCGCTTTTTGAAGTTTTTGAAGTAGGGCTGCAACTGATAGGTGACAAAGGAAGTCTCCAGCACGGATAGCCAGGACGCCGCCGTTGCCGTATTCACACCCGCTGCGGAAGCAAGTGTGCTCTTATTGATAGTCTGCCCGATAAATCCAGCACAAATGCCTAAAAAGCGTGTAAAGGCCCCAAGATCTCCGATGTTCTTTACCTGCCTCACGTCACGCTGCACGTAAGTAGCCAGATAGTCCTGATAGAACCGTTCGGCGGCAACGTTGCGATCGTATATTCTGGGATAGCCACCCCGCCACATAAGCTCCGTAGAGGTCACCCCATCGGGTACATGCCCCCGCAGTTCACCGTATGAAAGGGGTTGTAGGTAGAACAGCGTCGCCCTGCCGGCCAGAGTCTGGCTCACGCTTTCCATCATGAGTAGGTTTTGCGAGCCACTGAGCACGAAACATGCCCGGCGATCGTCATCGACGATCCCCTGAATGTACGATAGTATTATTGGGAGGCGCTGTACCTCATCCAGTACCATCCGGTGTCCGTACTGCTGGAACAAGCCCCGGGGATCCTGCTCGATACGTTGCTGTACGTCGGGGTTCTCCAGCGAGAAGTAGGGGAAGTCAGGAAATAGCGACCGAATCAGTGTGGTCTTTCCGCTCTGTCGCGGCCCACTCACGATGATAACAGAATACTTACCAACTTGCGCTAGGATTTGGGGAGCTATCTGGCGAGGAATCATCACCTAAAGGTACATACCCTTATGCAAATTGCTTAGCCGGCTAGCCAATTTGCATGAATCTTATTCACCAGTGTGCTGTGGGGCGGTTTGTGGGGGGCGGGGTCGCTGGTGCGGTGTGATTACGGCGGGGCGGGCGGGGAAGGCGGGAAGCCCTACGTCCACCTAGCGGCGGACTGCAGGCATCCCTAGCTAGGGCTCCCCTTCCAGGGAAGCGCCGTGCCTACCGTCCCTGGAAGGGGCGCCCTAATGGAGCGGAGGGTGCTAGCCCTCCGCGACAGTGTGAGACCGTTGTAAAAAGTGTGTCAGTGTACAAGCTCTTGACTTTGTCTCATTGGCTGTCGATCGAGCGGATAACTGCTTTGACATGTCTTGTGTGTTTGGTTACCTACAAAACACGACAGTCAGTACTTAGCTTACTACCCCAAGACCAACTTCCCGATGGCCGGTGAGTTTTTAAACACGCTCTAAACTGTGCTGCTACGAAATGGCCGCCACGGCAACCTTACACTTGAACTCGGAAATGAACTTACGATGCTTCATTTTTCAAATGGTGATCATAACGATGTCTCATTCACTAGTTTAAATTATTGGAGTATGCAACACCTCATGTGCCTCCTAATAGATTTGACGCTCCTAATGCTCTCTCTATTACCTGTACCAGGATCGGAACAGATAGTTTTTCGTATCTAAGCCAAGTGGCAAGCGGATAATTTCGTGATGTGTGGTGGCTATTGTAATGATGATCATAGTTATTAGAGAGAGGAATGCAAATGATTGGCTTAGCTAGATATATAGCTTCTATAATGGTATTTAAACCTCCATGACAAACCACTAAATTAACCGCGGTATCTGCGCGCAGTAAGTGAAACTGCTTGACTATTTTAAGATAGGAAAATTCTTCTTGCGTAATTTTGTCTTTCCCATCAATTTGCAAAACGAAGGATGTGTTTTTTTCAAGTAATGCAGCGCACTGCTCAAATAGTCGCACCACCTTCTTTATTCTGTTACTTACCCCTACATCGTGGTGTACGATAAGCGATCCGAAGGTTATATACACAATATTCTTGTGAATAGATTCATTATAAATTTTCGTTACAAGTTCTCGATGCTGCCCCGTACGGTAGTTACTGTGCGGCGGGGAGTAAAAATTAGATGCAACTATGTCTCTATGTGAAGCGATAAAAGGATGGAGAAGAGTGTGGACGGGGATGCCCTTTAGAATTGGTCCAAATGAATACCACCAATTAGTTCTTGACCTTATATAGTTCTTTGCCGCAGGTATGGGGTGGCCACTTGTTTCTGCCGCAATTGTATAAATCGCGTCGTGATTTAGAACAGACGACAATTTTCTACAGAGCTCTCTATACTTTAGTTTTCTAGATAATACGTACAATGCTACCCTAAGTGACCGGTCAATTATGTTACTTATTGAGGTATCTGTGGGCCAGTTCGTATTTAAATGATTTGCTGTACAAACCATTCTGGCATTATGTTTTGTGTTGACGTATTTAAAATCTACCCTACTTGCCTGTAATATTACGGAAAGTGTAAACAATGTATCATCAATATAGATAAAATCAATATGGTACCGTTTAACAACAAAATTAATTCTGGCGGTAATTAAGCTATAGTGACTTTCCAAAAGCTTATCGCGGTGTTGCCGATCAAGTTCGAGAAACTTCGGAAGACCTTCGTCTTCGGAATTAAACTTAGGAAGTTGTTTTGGCCCGTAGGGATGTTCAATGTATACTACGGAAAGCTTTTCGTCAAGCTCGATTTCGCTAGACAACTTTATTCTGTTGTCCAATATTAAGATACAGTCAGTGTTTTGGAGGTGGGCCTTGTAGAAATCTAGGAATCGGATAATATGGGACAGGTGCTTAGAAGGTATAAGTGCTGTGGTCCCCATAAATCATCAAACTTAGCTTTTCCGCAATAGAACTACATAGTAAACAGTTGAACACGCATGGTAAATTTTATTTGTGCAAACACCTATTTAACTTAGATCACTAGATCGCTCTGCCGGATCGGATGATGGCGGGGGAGACAGCGAAGTTCTACCAAATTGACTAGCAGCCATCATTAAGCTAGCTAATAAAGAGACGCCAACATTATCAAGTGTGCTCCAATTAAACTCATATACTCCCAAACCTGATGCTATAAATTGTGTGAGGGTGTAAAGAGTAAAGAAAAGAGCAAACCAGATGACTGCCCGGTGAATAAATTTCTTTGTTCTCATTGTCCTGTGCATTTTATTACTTCCCATAATCCTGAAGCTCCAGATCCATATAGTGCTGAAGCGACACCTACTGCACCAGCACCACCGGGACCTCCAACAAAGAAACCCCAAGCCACTCCAAATGAACCAGAAACAAAATCGCGTTCTCCCATAACGTTAACTACATCCCAAAACCAACTCCAAGAATTACATCCCCCTGCCTTCAAGGGAACATAACTATCACCCACCACTTGCAATTGTAGCCAGCTATCTAGATTACTAGTCCAGTATTGAACCGATGCCTTATAGATATCGAAAGTCTGCTGTAAATAAGTGGAATGTGGATGAACCCGAGCAAGATACTCGTCTATCTCCACCGTATTCTGATATATCTCATCAGGGGTAGAGACCGGTTTACGAATTACCTTAATTATGTATTCAAGGCCTTTCCTATCAGAGGCTGAAATCCCATAGGTTCGCAGGATGGTAGCTTGCTCGCCTATCTCCAATAGCGGAAACATATTGTCACCGTGGCCAAAAGCATCCAACATAGTAGTATAATCACTAGCGGTAAGCCCAAGACTATCTCTAGACACAGAAGAAGATGCAGTGTAATCTACCAACTGATCCTCAAATTTAGTAAGGTTGATATCAAATATTGTAAACTGTCCGTACACTTCACCGAGGCCTTGATTATGAAGTTTACCTATTCTTCCAAACTGTAAAGTTTGTAGAATAGCCCCTCGTTGCCTAGCTTCCGCAAAGGTTGTGAGGTTTACTGTTGGTTCTAAAATTTGGGACTCTTCGGTAGATTCACACCCAAAGCTTGATAGAATAGTCCCTAAAAAAATTGCTGAATGTCTACCATTGATGACATGAGGAAGGACGTTTTGCATGTGAGGCAAATTTACATCAGAGGTTATATTGTGAATACTATAAAGATAGTCTGTATCGAGTGACGAGCAAAACTTTCACAAAGTTTTGACAATAACGTGACAAAATCCCTACTATTTTTGCCGGCCTTACTTCCATGAAAGATTCGGAACGTCAAGAAATGCTTGTAGCCTATCAACGTTTAGAATTAGGGTATAGGTCCTAGGGCTTTTTTGGTACAACAAGGCGGTCAAACCGGCGGAGTTTAGCTTCTATGAAGCCTGAACATCCACGTTCTTTGCACCCGCGGCCCCGCCCAAACCTCCCCCGCCCCCCGCGCGTCTACCTAGCATGTCCCAACTCTCCTTCCCCGACTTCCAGTACCAACGCCCCGACCTCGACCGCCTCGAAGCCGCCTTCCAGGCCGTGCTCGAAGAACTCAAAACCGCCGAAACCCTCAGTGATGCCAGCGCTGCCGTAGAGCAGATCGATAGCATTCGCGCCAGCGTGGCCACGGCCTACAATATCGGCTACATCCGCTACTCGATCGATACACGGGATGAGTTCTACCGGGCGGAGAAAGATTGGTTCGATGAGCACCTGCCCCGGACCGAGCAGTGGCGGGTCGATTACTACCGCGCGCTGCTCGACTCCCCCCACCGCGAGGCGCTGGAGCAGCACTTCGGTCCCCAGCTGTTCGACTCGGCGAAGGTGAGCATCAATACCTTTCGGCCGGAGATTCTGGAGGAACTGCAGGCGGTGAATAAACTGAGTAGCGAATTTACCCAGCTGCGGGGCGGGGCGGAGATCGAGCTGGACGGTAAGATTTATAATCTCTCCAGCATCGCCCCCCTGGAGCAGGTGCCCGACCGCGAGAAGCGGAAAAAAGCCAGTACGGCCAAGTGGGACTGGTTTGCCCAGCACCGCGAGCGGTTCGAGAATATCTACGCCGAGATGGTGCGGCTGCGCACGGAGATGGCCCATAAGCTCGACTACCAAAACTATGTAGGCCTGGGCTACGCTAATATGAACCGCACCGACTATGGCCCCGACGAGGTGGCCAACTTCCGCCGCCAGATCCGGGAGTACATCGTGCCCATCGCCCAGCGGCTGTACGAGAAGCAGCGTGAGCGGATCGGGGTGGAGCGGCTGCACTACTACGACCTGGGCTTCCGCTTCCCGGATGGCAACCCCAAGCCGCAGGGGAGCCCGGCCGAGATCGTAGCCCACGCCGATAAAATGTACAAGGAACTGAGCCAGGAAACCGGCGCGTTCTTCCAGTACCTGCAGGACGCCAAACTGATGGACCTAGAGGCCAAGGACGGCAAGGCCCCCGGCGGCTACTGCACCTTCATCAACGAGTACCAGGCCCCCTATATCTTCTCCAACTTCAACGGCACGAGCCACGACATCGACGTGCTCACCCACGAGTTCGGTCACGCCTTTCAGGTATACTCCAGTCGCAATCAGCGGCCGATGGAGTATAACTGGCCCACCTTCGATGCCGCCGAGATCCACTCCATGAGCATGGAGTTTTTCACCTACCCCTGGATGGAGGGCTTCTTCGGTCCCGACACCGAAAAGTACTACTTCAGCCACGTGGCCAGCTCCTTCCGCTTCCTGCCCTACGGCTGCGCGGTGGACGAGTTTCAGCACCGGGTCTACGAAAACCCCGACCTCGACAACGCCGGCCGCAACGCGGTCTGGAAAGAGATGGAGGACAGCTACCTGCCCCACCTCGACTACAGCGACAACGCTCACCTCGACGCCGGCACCTTCTGGCAGAGCCAGGGGCACATCTTTTCGGTGCCGTTTTACTACATCGACTACTGCCTGGCGCAGATCTGTGCCTTTCAGTTTTTCCTGAAGGATGAAAAGGATCACGCGAGTGCCTGGGCCGACTACGTGCGGCTGTGTAAGGCCGGCGGCTCCAAGTCCTTCCTGCAACTGGTGGAGCTGGCCGGACTGGAAAACCCGTTTGAAGACGGCGTGGTCGAAAAGATCGCCAACCGGATGCGGGAGCGGCTGGATGTCTAGTTCCTCTCCCCCGGCCCCTCTCCGCAGGAGAGGGGGGCTCCACTTCCGCCTTAGCCTCCTCCTTTTCCTCCAATTCGCCGTCTGGTCGAGCTGGCTTATCAACCTGGGCACCTACCTGCTCCAGAGCCTGCACTTCACGGGCCTCCAGGTGGGCATGATCTACGCCACCAACGCCGTAGCCGCTACGGTGACCCCGCCGCTGATGGGCTTCCTGGCCGACCGCAGTTTCGCCAGCGAGCGGCTGATGAGCGTACTCAACGCGGTCGGGGGCGTGGCGCTCATCGCCTGCTACTTCACAACCAGCTTTGCCTGGTTCTACGGCTGGATGCTGCTGTTTAATCTCTGCTTTATTCCCACCTTCAGTCTGGCCGCGGCCATGTGCTTTCACCACCTCCGGGAGCCGGCCGAAGAGTACCCCTGGGTGCGGGTGTGGGGCACGGTGAGCTTCATGCTGGTGGGCGTGGCGCTGAGCGTGTTCGGCGTAGAGAACTCGGCGCTGCCCGTACTGGCCGGGGGCATCGGCTCGCTGGGGTTGGCCGTGTACTGCCGCTTTCTGCCGCATACGCCGCCGCAGTCGGGCTTTGACTGGGGGGCGCTGCGGGGCGGGGAGTTAGCGAAAGTGTTTCGGCAGCGGGGCATGGTGGTGCTGCTCATTGCCCTCATCGCTAGCTGCATTCCCTCCTCCTTCTACTACAGCTTCCTCAACCCCTTCCTCAACGAGGTGGGCTGGCCGGCCGCGGCGGCGAAGATGGCCCTGGGGCAGCTCGTCGAGATCGGGGTGGTGCTGGCCATGCCCTTCATCTTCCGGCGCTTCCGCTTTCGGAGCATCATCTTCTGGGGGCTCATGGCCTGGGGACTACGCTACTTCGCCTTCGGGCTGGGCCGTCCGGGGGAGCTGGAATGGCTACTCTACGCTGGTATCGCGGTGCAGGGGGTGGCCTTTGCCTGGATCATCATCGCCGCCCAGATCTACATCGACAACCGGGTGCCGCGGGGGCTGCGGAGTACGGCGCAGGGGCTGGTATCGTTTGCCGACCTGGGCATCGGCGTCTTTCTGGGTAGCTGGATCGCCGGCGAGGTGGTCAGTGCGAATACGCTACCGTCAGGGCAGCACGACTGGTGGGCCATCTGGCTGGTGCCGGGCTGCGTGGGGGTGGTGGCGGCGGTGTTTTTTTGGCTAGCCTTTCCACGGGAGGGTAGGCTTTAGGGCGGGGACGCAGGTGCATAAAAACAAACAAGCCAGTTTTGCCACCGGAGGCAGCGAAACTGGCTTTACAAACAGACACTATGAACAAACACTAGGGCAAAAATAGCGTATATCGCTTTTTGGTTGTCTCATATTGCCGTGTTTATCGCTGTATTCGCAAATTTTAACACACTGCTTACGCTCTGCGCTAAAATTCCACCTTCAGCCGCAGATTAATCCGCCGCCCCGTAAGCCGATTGGGTACCGCGAATTGCTGCTGGAAGATGGTCTTGATGAAGGTGTTGCCCGCCTGGTTGCCCACGTTCATCATGTTGAAGACCTCCAGACTGAGGTAGGTGGAGCGGGTGAACCGCAGGGGGGAGGTGGCGCGGTTGCGCGAGGTCATCCGGTCGAAGAGCCGCCAACTGAAGCCGATGTCGATACGGTGGTAGGTGTCGAAGCGCAGGGTGTTGCGGGTCTCCGTGTTGTTGCCCGGAATACCGAAGGGTAGTCCGCCGCCGATGGTGAGGTTCACGTGGGTGCGGAAGTTCTCGTTGCCGCGCAGGTAGTCCTGAAAGAAGAGCGCGAGCTGGAAGATCTGGTCCGTAGGCCGGGGCACGTACTTCACCGTATCGGCCAGCACTTCGCCCTCCGGACCGCGCCCGGTCACCCGCCGGTGGGTCACCCCCTTGAGCTGCTCGCGCGCCCGCAGCAGACTTAGGTTGAGCCAGCTATCGGCCCCCGGCACGAACTCGCCGTTGAGTCGGAAGTCGAGCCCCGCTACGTAGCCACTCGCATCATTCGCGCCTGAGTACTGAATGCGTACGTTCTCGATCTCGTAGCTGACCAGGTCCCAGAGCGACTTGTAATAGGCTTCGGTGATGAGGCGGAACTTCTTCGGATTGCGCTTGCCGTAGTAAAAGTCACTAGTCAGTCCGCCCACGACGTGGAAAGACTTTTGGCTGCGTAGGTCGGTGTTTACCCTCCCGTCCGGTGCCCGTAGCTCGCGGTAGAAGGGCTGCTGCTTATAGAGTCCGCCGGCGAGCTTGTAGGTGATGTCCTTTGTCCCTCCGAGGGGTTTGAAGAGCAACTGCGCGCGGGGGCTAATGTCGATGTCTCCGTTAAGATCCCAGGCCACGGCCCGCACCCCGGCGCTAAGGCGGATGTCGGCCCGGCCCTCCTGCCGCCAGGTGTAGGTGTCCTGGAAGAAGGCGCTGAAGCGGTTACTCTGTAGTTCGTTCTCGGTTTTCAGTACGCTGAACAGCCGCACCCCGTCCTCGTCGAAGGGTAGGCTATAGCCGGCTGAGTCCAGCCGCTCCCACTCATTGATGTAGTCGTCGATGCGCTCGTGCTGCGCCTTCACGCTCCACTGTAGGAAGTGGCTCTTCGTCGTTACCGCATCGCCCTGGTTCAGCTCCAGTCCGCCCCGCAACTCGGCGTTGTAGAGTTGAATATCCAGAAAGTTACGCACGTATTCCTGCTGCTCGCCCGCCCCGATGATATCGGTCACCTCCCCGAAGGTCTCCGAGCCCAGGCCGGTATCGAGCGAGCCGAGAATGTAGCGCCCCCGAATGGAGATGCCCTCGTCCTCATCACTGCGAAAGGCCGAGGTCAGGAATTTCAGGAACAGCGGATTGGCCGCCCGCTCCGGAATGTAGGTCAGCGACAGCCCCCCCATCTGGGTCGCGAAATCGTCCTGCTCCCCGCCGGCAAAGACCGACTCTAGCCGCAGGGTTTCGAAAAATCCCCCGAAGGCGGTCGACCGCGCCAGCGGCTCGAAGTTGTACACGCTGCGGTTGTAGTTACCCAGCACCCCGAGCTGCAGCGTCTTACTGAAGTCGTAGGTCACGTAGGCCTGTAAGTCGTAGAAGTTGGGCAGGTACTCCCCCGTGGTCTCCAGTGTCCCCAGGATGTAGCGCGTAGTCTTGTACCGGGCCCCACCCAGGAAGCGCAGCCGCTGGTAGCTGGTCTTGCCCAGTTTTTTGCTTCCCTCGATGTGCGCCGATCCCCCCAGCAGGCTGGCATCCAGCGAGGCCCGCAGACTATCCGGCCGCTTGTACTTGATGTCGAGCACCGAGCTTAACTTATCGCCGTACCGCGCTTCGAAGCCCCCCGAGCTAAAGCTCAAACTCCGCATCAGGTTCGGATTGGCAAAGGTGAGCCCCTCCTGCTGCCCCTGCCGGATCAGCTGCGGCCGGTAGATCTCGAAGTCGTTGACGTACACCAGGTTCTCGTCGTAATTGCCGCCCCGCACGTTGTACTGGCTGGTCAGTTCCCCCCCCGACCCGCTACTCACCCCCAGGGCGATACTCGGCAAGATGCTCTCCAGGTTACCGGTCACCGAGGGAAGCAGCCGCAGCTGGGCCGGATCTTCGCGGATCATCCCCCCTTCCTCCACCTTACTCTCCCGCACGATCACCTCCAGCCCGCTCTCGATCGGGGCCATGGCCACGTCGATTTGTTTGCGTCCACCGGCCGGCAGTTCCTCCACCCGCACCTCCGTCAGCTGGTAGCCGATGCGACTGAACACCAGCACGAAGGTCTCCCCCGTAGGCACCGCCGTCACGTAGCGTCCGTTTTCCGCCGTTTCCACCGCACTACTCGATCCCTGCACGTACACCGTCGCAAAGTCCACGGGCTGCTCACTCACCAGGTCCGTCACCCGCCCCGAGATGGTCGCTGTCTCCACCTGGGCGCGTACGCCGGTGCAACCCAACGCGAGAAGGCAAAGCAGGTAGATCCGTGGCCGCATGTATACTAACTAGTGAAGAAGCGCAACGGTAAAGGTAGGGGACTTGGTATGGCCGCTCGAGTAAGGCGTCGGACGCTTTAAAGCGTCCGACGCCTTACTCGAGCGGCCAGAAGATCAGTCCCAGCACCTCCACGAACGCGCCGGCATGCCCGTAAAGCCCACGCACTTCCCCGCGGTAGGTCCCATCCGGCCGCTGCGTCATCAGGGTGCGGAAGGTGGTATCGCCGCCCTGCCCCCCGTACTCCGGTGATACGCTCCCGTCCGAAAAGTAAAATTGCACGGCATCGATGTACCAGCCACCCCGCCCGCTGATGCCGATGAGCTCCGCCCCCTCTGGCACCCGGTACGCAGGCGCGAAGTCCGCCCCCGCCGCCCGACCAATGGTATAGGTCTGCCGCCGCCCCCGCCCCTCCCGGTACCGCAGGCGGATGCACTGCACGATCAGAAAGTCTGGATTACCGGTGGTACCCACCTCAATTTCCAGCAGCTCACTACCCGGCCCCAGAAACTCCTCGGCGAAGGCGGCCGACTCCGTACCCGTCACCCCACCCACCGGTGCCGAGTAGTGCATCTCGCCAAGTTGCGCCTTCCGATCCGGCACCACAAAACCCGCCCCCCGCTGGCAGCCCCCCAAAAAGATTCCAAGAAACAACAAGATCAATAGTACGCGCATCCCCCAAACATATACCTTCTTGGGCGTCTTAGGCGTCGGACGCTTATAAAGCGTCCGACGCCTTACCTTCGCGCCTCCACCAAGCACCCCGCATGGCAACTGTAGTAAGCTTACTGAACCACAAAGGCGGCGTCGGCAAGACGACCAGCGCAATCAACATCGGCGCCGGCCTCGTAGAACTAGGCAAGCGCGTCCTCCTGGTCGATCTCGACCCCCAGGCCAACCTGACTCTCAGCCTCGGCATTCCGCGCCAGAGCGTGACCATCTACGAGAGTATGATGGGCGAGTCTGACCTGGCCCCCTACGAGGTCAAGGCCGGCTTCCACGTCGTCACCTCCAGCCTCGACCTGTCGAGCGCCGAGATGGAACTGGTCAACGAAGCCGGCCGCGAATTTATCCTGCGCGAGCTCTTCAGCGGGGTGGATGAAGACTACGACTTCATCATCATCGACTGCCCGCCCAGTCTTGGCCTCTTGACCCTAAACGCCCTGACCAGTAGCCAGCAGGTGATCATCCCGCTGCAGACGGAATTTCTGGCCATGCAGGGACTAGCCAAGATCAAGCAGGTGATCCAGAAGGTAAAGCTGCGCCTCAATAAGGAGCTGCACATCAGCGGCGTACTGGCCACCATGTACGACCAGCGCAAGGTGCTCAACCGCGACGTGGTGGAGACGATCAAGAAGTACTTCGGACCGCTGATCTTCGATACCTACATTCGCAACAACGTGTCGCTGGCCGAGGCCCCCTCCCAGGGGCAGGATATTTTCACCTACAGTCGGAATAGTCACGGGGCCAAAGATTACCTCAAGGTGTGTAAAGAGATCATCGAGCGCACCGAGCAACCCGTGCACCTGCGTCCCCGCCCCAAAAAAGACGTGCCCGCTTAAATCGCTCGGTTCCGGGTGACCGACCCAGGGACCCCCCTACCTCCTGACTACCATGGCCAAGAAACGCTTTACCGACGATCTTTCCGGACTCTTTGAGGACAACTACCTCATCGGCGACGACCCCATGGCCGTCAGCGAAGAGGTGGTCGAAGTAGACGTGCCCGTGAAGAGCAAGAAGGCCCAGAAGAAACTGAGCAGCAAGAACTTCACCCAGAACCTGGACGTCTTCCTCGGCGACGACAAACGCCGCACCACCGCCGCCGCCCAGAAGCCCCGCCGCCGCAGCGGACTGGACTACCTGATCCGTAGCACCGTGCAGGACGACCCCGACCGCGAGCCCGACGAGCCGGCCAAACCCGACACCAAACGCGTCACCCTGGTCTTCGTCAAAGACCACCTGCTCACGCTCAAGGAGCAAGCCAAGGAGCGTAAGATGTACCTGAAAGATGTCGTGCAGGAGATGGTAGCGCAGTACCTGGAGAAGTAGCTTAACCTATCGGAGGGTTTATCGTTATCTTCCGACTGGCTAATGTCTAAGTTCTCCCGGATGCGTACGCTTTTCCTCCTGCTGCTGTGCTGTACCTGTGCCCTGCCCGGTCTACTGCGGGCCCAGACCTCACGCGTGGAGTTCGGCAAGAACCGCGTGCAGTACCACCGCGACTTCGACGAGTGGGAGAAGTACGAGTCCGACAACTTCATCACCTACTGGTACGGCAACAACCAGGGCGTGGGCCAGGCCGTGGTGCAGATTGCCGAGTACGACTTCGCCTACATCCAGAAGATGCTCGAGAGCCGGATGAACGAGAAGGTGCAGTTGATCACCTACCGCGATATTACGGACGTCAAGCAGAGCAACATCGGGGCCGAGGAGGTCTTCGAACTGCGCGGCAACCAGTCGCTTAACGCCAATACCAGTTACATCTCGGGTACGGAAGCGAAGTTCCTGGGTAATAAGGCCTTCGTTTACTTCACCGGCGACCATAACGACCTGCGCCGCCAGGTGCGCGAGGCCATGGCCAGCGTATACATCGAGCAACTGCTCTTCGGCTCTTCGGTGCAGGAGGTGGTGCAAAACGCCGTGCTGCTGAACCTGCCCGCTTGGTTCAAGCCCGGCCTGGTCGCCTATTTGGGACAGGACTGGAGCACCGAGCTCGACGATCAGTTGCGCGATCTGCTGGCCTCCGGCGAGTACGAAGACTTCGAGGATCTGGCGGCCGACTACCCCCGCCTAGCCGGCCACTCCTTCTGGTACTATGTCGCCGAGAACCTGGGTAAGCCGACGGTGAGCAACCTGCTCTACCTCACACGCATCAACCGCTCGGTGGAAAACGGGTTCCTCTACGTGCTGGGTAGCAATTACGATACGGTGCTGTTCAACTGGCTCGACTACTACCGCAACCGCTACAACACCGATAGCCGCAACCGCAATACCCCCATCGATGACGCGCTGGCGATCAAGAATAAGAAGCAGCTGCCCATCACCCAGGTGAAGGTGAGCCCCGACGGCAAGAGGGTTGCCTACGTGCTCAACGAGATCGGTAAGTATAAGGTGTACCTACAGGACATCGACTCCGGCGAGCGGGAGCTGCTGCTGAAGGGCGGACAGCGCAATCTGCTGCAGGCCACCGACTACGCCTACCCCATCGTGGACTTCTCGCCTACCAATCAGGAGTTGGCCATCATGTACGAGAACCGCGACCAGCCGAAGCTGCTGCTCTACGACCTCAATACCAAGAAGACCACCGTCGATATCCTCGGCATCCGGCTCGACCGGGTGCTTACGCTGGCCTACGACAGCCCTAACACCTTCCTGATCTCGGCCATGGCCGACGGCTTCACCGACATCTACACCTACTACCCCGCCTCCCGCCAGGCCGTAAAGATCACCAACGACCACTGGGATGATCTGGATGCCGTGCCGGTCAATATCCGCGGTCGCCGTGGGGTAGTCTTTGCCAGCAACCGGCCAGATACCTCTTTACTAGCCCAGAAGCTTGATACTCTGCTGCCCATCGGCACCTACGATCTGTTTTACTACGACCTGGAGGGCAAGCCCGGAGAACTGGTGCGCATCACCGATACCCCCCTGGCCGACGAGCGCGACCCAGCGCCCATCGATGGCGAGCACTTCAGCTACCTCAGCGACGCCAACGGTATCTACAACCGCTACCAGGCCCACCTGGAGGAGTACATTCACCACTACGAGCAGACCATTTACCTCGAGGATGGCACCGAAATCGTACTGCATGGCGACTCTACGCTGGAGAAACTGGATACGGCGCTGATCGATTCCATTGTAGTCAACCCGGTAATCAAGGAGCGGGCCGTCACCGAGGCCACCACTAACTACGGCACCAACATCCTCACCCTCGATGCCAGTGGCAAGCTACCCGTGGGGATTGAGAGCGTCCTGGTGAACGGTACGACCTACCTGCGGCGCTTTACCATCGATACAACGGCCACCGTGAACCTCACGCCTACGGTGTACCGGCAGACGAGTTACCGCGCGGCCGGTCAGCGGGTACCGCAGTTCACCAATGCTAGGGTGGAGCCCACCGACCGGGTGATACGCCCCAACCGCACGAATCCGCAAGAGGGAAGCGATGCCGATGGATTGCTCTTTCAAACGCGTTTCACAGACCCCGTAGCCCCGTCTTCCACCGAGGAGGAGGAAGCCGTAGAGGAAACTACGGCGGTAGAGGACCTGCTGAACGCACCCGCTACCGCCGATACCCCCCGACCGACCCCCGCCGCCCCCGACAGTACCGGTACCCGCCCGCCCCTGACCGTAGTCGGTGCCCGTATTCCCGAGCGGGTACGCAGGGCCCAGCAGGGAAGTGGCGACGCCCCCCGTACCGTTGCCGTGCGCAGCGAGCGCCCCGCCCCCGAGCTCAACCGCATCTACCGCTTCCGCCCCGGCCGGGTAACGGCTTACCGCAACACCTTCCGCGTCAATTACGTGAAGACCACGGCCGATAACGAGCCGCTTTTCAATGGTATGAACGCCTTCGCCGCTAACCCCACCGGGTACACCCGCCAGCCGGTGGGCTTGCTCTTCAAGGGCAGCGTGGTCGACCTGATGGAAGACTACGTGATCGAGGGCGGCGTGCGCATCCCCACCACCTTTAATGGGACGGAGTACTTTTTGACCGGCTCCGACGTCGGCCACCGGCTCGACCGGATCTACACCGTCTACCGCCGCAACCGCCGCGATCAGCAGGGCATCTTCCCCAATGCCGCCTTTGTCAATCAGGCGCGCATCGTCGAGGAGAATACGCTAATGGCCCAGTACGGCGTGCGCTACCCGCTCGACATCTTCCGCAGCTTACGCGCTACCGCTACCCTGCGCCGCGACCGCGTACAAACCGTAGCCACCTCCGAGCCCGCCCTACGCAGCGAACCACTGAGCACCGAGCGCATTGGCCTGCGGCTGGAGTACGTCTTCGACAACACCCTGCCCCTGGGTACGAACCTGCTAATGGGCACCCGCTACAAGGTATACGGTGACGTCTTTAAAAGCTTCAACCTGTCGTTCGACGAGGGGGTGAGCTCCGAGTTCGAACCCGGCCTGCTCGGTATCGTAGGCATCGATGCGCGGCACTACGAGCGTATCCTGAAACGCAGCATTGTGGCTCTGCGCGTAGCCGGCGCTACTAATTTCGGCAAGCAAAAAGTTCTCTATTACCTGGGCGGGGCGGACAATAGCATCGATCCCAACAACTTCAACCAGCGCATCCCCACGCCCACTACGGGCGATTTCGTCTTTCAGGACCTGGCCAACCCCCTGCGTGGTTTCGACGTCAATATCCGCAACGGTGGCACCTACGCTCTGGCTAATGCAGAACTGCGGGTGCCTGTGTTCAACTACCTATTCAATAACCTGCGCTCGGCCTTCCTGCGTGACTTCCAGCTGGTATCTTTCTTCGACGTTGGAACCGCCTGGTCAGGCTCCAGCCCCTTCGATGAGGACAACCCCGTCAACATCACCGAGTACCCCGACCAGACCGCCGAGGGCTACAGTCCGGTGCGGGTGCGGGTGCGGCGCTTCCGCGAGCCCATCGTGTACGGTTACGGGGCCGGGGTGCGTACGAGCATTTTTGGTTACTTCATTCGCGCCGACTATGGGTGGGGAGTAGAGACCGGTATACGACAGCCCGGGAAGATTCATGTCTCGTTGGGACTCGATTTTTAGACCCAGCTTTGCTGGGGTAGACCCCTCGCTTACGCGTTCGGGGGTAGACTCACTAAAGCGAGGTAGAGCTACCGCATGTGGTGCCTGCGAGACGAGTCTACCCGCTTTAGCGGTCTATGCCCGAACGCGCCAGCGAGGGCTCTACCCAGCGCAACGCGCTGGTCTACACAATAAGCATCGCGTCGCCGTAGGCAAAAAACTTATACTTCTCCTTCTGCGCCACCGCGTACGCCTCCAGGATAAGCTCGATGCCCCCAAAGGCACAGGTGGTGATGAACAGGCTGCTCTTCGGTAGGTGAAAGTTGGTGAGCAGGTGGTCAGGGATGTGGAAGTCGTAGGGGGGGAAGATGAACTTGTTGGTCCAGCCCTCGCTGGTGGCCAGCAGGCGCTCGGCGCTGACGCTGTTTTCGACGGCGCGCAGGGTGGTGGTGCCTACGGCGCAGACCAGTCCGCCATCTTTTTTGGTGGCGTTGACGGTATCGACGGCGGGCTGCTCGATCTTGAAGTATTCGGCGTCCATCTTGTGCTTACTGAGGTCCTCGACCTCGATGTCGCGGAAGGTGCCCAGCCCCAGGTGGAGGGTAACTTCAGCCCGCTTGATGCCGGCCAGCTCCATGCGCATGAGGGTCTCGCGGCTGAAGTGAAGCCCGGCGGTGGGGGCGGCTACGGCACCGACCTCGGAGGCGAAGACGGTCTGATAACGCTCGGCATCGCGGGCATCGGCCTCGCGCTCGAGAAGCTTGGGTAGGGGGGTATTGCCCAGGGAGTGCAGTTCCTTGGTGAACTCGTCATTGGGCCCGTCGTAGAGGAAGCGGATGGTGCGCCCCCGGCTCGTGGTGTTGTCGACGACCTCGGCCACCAGGCGGTTGTTGCCGCGCTTGTCGTTGAAGTAGAGCTTATTGCCAACGCGAATTTTGCGGGCCGGATCCACCAGCACGTCCCATAACCGGGCCTGGGCGTTGAGCTCGCGCAGTAGGAAAACCTCGATGCGGGCCTGGGTCTTCTCCTTGAGACCGTAGAGGCGGGCGGGAAAGACCTTCGTGTTGTTGAACACCAGGGTGTCACCCTCGCTGTAACGGTCGAGCAGATCGATAAACTGCTGGTGCTCGATCTCCCCGGTATCGCGGTGTACCACCATCAGGCGGCTATCATCGCGGCGCTTACTGGGCGTGCGCGCGATCAGTTTATCGTTGAGCTCAAATTTGAATTGTGACAGCTTGGTCCTCATCCCGAATCATTATTTTGACGTGCCTTCCTGGGAAACAGCCGGCAAAAGTACGTATTGTTGTTGAGTTAGTGGGTTGTTGAGTGCGGGCGGGGTAGGCGGCATAGGCGGCGCAAATTGAAGATGTGGTCCGTCCCTACCGCACGCCGACGATGAGCGAAGCGAAGAGCATCCCCGCCAACGCAACAACCCGACAACTTCCAACCGCAACAACCCCTCCATTCGTCGAAAACATTGCACCCGCGGCCCCGCCCCCCGTACCTTTAGTGCCTTAATACCAGCACGACATGATTCTCTCCAAGGTACTAGCCGAAAGCCTACGCCAGGCCTGGGCCCAGCTCATGGGCAACAAACTGCGCACCTTCCTGTCGCTACTTGGTATCTCCATCGGTATCTTCTGCATCATCGGGGTGCTCTCGGCCGTGCAGTCGCTACAGGATAATGTATCGGGCAGTCTGGCGAAGCTCGGCGACGACGTAGTGTACATCGATAAGTGGCCGTGGAAGGATAATAGCGACGACTGGTGGGAGTACTTCCAGCGGCCCTACCCCGACCACGACGACTACGAGGCGCTGAAGGAGAATCTGGCCACCGCCAGCATCGTCTCCTACTGGACCGTACCCGGCGAGCGCACCCTGAAGTACAACAACCAGGCCGTGGAGGGCGGCTACCTCTTCGTGACCAGCTACGAGCTCGACCGTATCTTCAACGTGGAGATCGACCGCGGGCGCTACTGGTCTACGGCCGAGTACCGCAATGGTATGGACAAGATCCTACTCGGGAACATGCTGGCCACCGAGCTCTTCGGGCCCATCAACCCTATCGGCAAGACGATTAAGATGTCCGGGCGTAAATACGAGGTGATCGGCACCCTGGCCCCCGCCGGCGACGACCTGATCAACCCCCTCGACTTCGACGATGCCATCCTGGTCACCTACAACAACGCCGCCCGCTTCATCAACCTCAGGAACCGCAACCAGTACGGTGGTACCGTAGCCGTGAAGGCTAAACCCGGTGTGGAGATGGACCGGCTACAGGACGATATCCGCGGCATTGTGCGCGCCCAGCGCCAGCTGCGCCCCCGGGAGGAGGACAACTTCGCCCTCAATGAGCTCAGTATGACGGCCGATGCGCTGGGTAACTTCTTCGGCGTGCTCAACATCATCGGCTTCGTGATCGGCGGCTTCTCGATTATTGTGGGGGCCATCAGCGTGGCCAACATCATGTTCGTCAGCGTCAAGGAGCGTACCAGCCTGATCGGGGTGAAGAAGGCGCTGGGGGCGCGGCAGTACGTGATCCTGACCGAGTTCCTCACCGAATCCGTCATTTTGTGCATCATCGGCGGGCTCATCGGGCTGGTCATGGTAGTGGGCATCACCTCCATCATCAACCAGTTTTTGCCCGGCTTCCAGATTTCCCTAAGCCTCGTTTACGCGATCATTGGGGTAGTGCTTTCGGCGGTCGTAGGTATCCTGGCGGGGGCAATCCCGGCCCTACTGGCGGCGCGCATGGACCCCGTGGAGGCGATGCGGAGTTAGGCGATTACTGCACCCGCCGCACGGAAGCATCGCGGTAGCCGGCCTCGCGCACTCGCAGCTTGAGGGATTCGGCCTCATCCTGGAAGTAGTAGCGGCCGGTGAAGACGCGGTAGACCTGGCCTACCTGAGCGGTCCATACGTCGGAAAAGCCGAGTGCTTCGAGTTGGGCGGCTAGCTGGGTAGCATTATCCTCCTTACCGAAGGCGCCTACCTGTACGCCGAAGAGCATCTCGTCGGGGGCGAAGTTTCTGCGGGTCTGTCCGCCCTTGGCGACTACATCTACCCCTACGTTGGCGGGGGCTGTACCGTTAGCTACGGGAACGCTAGGAGCAGCGGGCGATGCCACCGTAGGTGGCGTCTCGGGCTCAGTCGGCTGTAGGGGTACGGGCACGGCCGCTTGGGGCTCAGGCTCGGTGGTAACCACTTCAGTCCCTACGTCGGCCGCATTCTGAGCCCGCTCTTCCTCGGCCCAGGCGGAGCGCTCGCAGGCCGGTCCGCCTTCGCCCATCTTGACGACGCGCAGTTGCACCTTAGCGGTACCGCTACGTAGTACACCGACCTTACGGGCAGCGGCCCTGCTCAGGTCGATAATCCGGTCGGGGTGGTAGGGGCCGCAGTCGTTGACGCGTACTTTCACCCTGGCGCCGCTGACCACGTTGGTCACCTCCAGGACGGTATTGTAGGGGTAATCCTTGCTGGCGGCGGTGAAGTCGGTCTTATCGTAAATTTCGCCGGTGCTGGTGGGCTGGTCATGGAGGCGATCGGCGTAGTAGCTGGCCAGTCCCTCGGTACGCTGGGCGAGGGTAGGTAGGGCCAGGAGCAGTAAGGTAGCCAGCACGCAGAGCCGGCGGAGCGGGGAAAGCATCGTGGGTCGTTTACCGGGGAAGGTACTGCGATTTTGCTTGCACCGGCGACCCCGCTCGAATGTTTAACCCAACTGTAACACCTTTAAATCTGGGGGAATAAAGCGATAAAGCCCCTAATCCGGGCTATTACCTAACTTAAACGCTATATTTGGTTGAACACACTCATACAAGCCCCAGTGATGCAGACGCAACTGGAAGACGCCGCCCTCTTCACAGCCATTAAGGGCGGTCGGTACGAACTCATCGATCAGCTATACCTGCAGCACCGTGCCGCCTTTCTTACCTACGCCCAGCGCCAACTGTACGCTACGGAGGAGGATGCGACGGACTGCTTCCAGGATGCCGTCATTGCCTTCTACAAGAATGTGGTGAACGGCCGGCTCACGGAACTGACCTGCACCATTCGCACCTACCTATTCAGCATCGGTAAGCGGCTCGTGTACCGGCGCAACCAGCAACGGCAGCGCGAGCAACCCACGGACCACGAGGCTGGCGTGAACCCGGCCGACGAGCTCGACTGGAGCCTGATTGACCGTTTCGAGAACGATCACCAGCGGGCGGTGTTACAACAGGCGATGGACCGCCTGGGAGAGCCCTGCCGTCAGCTGCTTACTCTGTACTATTACCATCATTACCCCATTGAAAGCGTGACGACGGCCCTGGATCTGCCCTCGGCCGGCGCCACGCGCATCAAAAAAATGCGTTGCCTTAAGGAGCTCAAGAAGCTCGTCAAGCCCTAAACCAGCATGAACACCGAAGACTACCACGAGCGCATCGAGGACTACCTTCTCGGCCGCCTGGCCGACCCCGTCACCTTCGAACGCGAACTGAACCAGAACCCCGAACTCCGCCAAGAAATGGAAGCCACCCGCCTCGCTCTCGATGCCATCACCGCCGGGGAGGACCACGCCCTCAAGGTTCGGCTGCGTAAACTAGACGGCGACTTCCAAGCCTCCAGTACCGTAGCGGAAACCCAGACCACGGCCAAGATCGTACCCATCGACCGCCGGCGCCGCCGCAGCTGGGTGCGCTACGCCGCCGCGGCCGCCGTCGTGTGCTTCCTGGCCGGTTATTTCCTACTACGCCCCGCCCCGGATCAACGCCTCGAATACGCCCTGAGTCAGGTGCAGCCCTACGACAACATCGCCTACACCATCACCAAGGGGGCCACCGGCGATGACCCCCGCGCCGCCGCCTACACCGCCTACGAGGCCGGCAACTACCCCCGGGCCGAGGCCGCCTTCAACCAACTCGATACCGACGATGCCGCCGACGACTTCTACCGGGCCCAGAGCCAGCTGGCGCAGGGCAAATACGACGCCGCCCTACCCACCTTCGACCGCCTGGCCGCCCGCACCAATTTCCAGCTCGCGCCCGAGGCCGACTTCTACGCCGCCGTGGCCCGCCTGGGCCTCGGGCAGACCACCGAAGCCACTGCCACCCTGGAGCAAATCGCCGCCGATGTCCAGCACCCCCTGCAGTCCGAGGCTCGCGACCTGCTGGAACGCCTATGACCGCTAAGATCGGCCTGAGCGACGTCCGCTTCCACGCCCCCCACGGTTTCTACGAAGAGGAGCAACTCATGGGCAACGAGTTCAGCATCGACGTGGAGGTAGAGGCCGATGTGGCCCTAGCCGCCGCCACCGACGACCTCGCCGGCACGGTCAGCTACGCCACCATCTACTACCTGCTCCAGGCGGAGATGAAAAAGCCCACCCAGCTGCTGGAGGCCCTAGCCTACCGCATCGGTAACCGTATCATGGAGCAGTTCGATAGCGTGACGGCCGTAACCTTGCGCTTAAGTAAGCTGCACCCGCCACTGGGTGGTCGGGTGGGAGCAGCCTTCGTGGAGATATCGCTAGGAAATCAACTCAACCTGCAGCCGCAGCAGACCTTCGAGGACCCTACGGAAGAGGACTTCGGGGCGGCCGACGACTTCAGTTTTGGGGGTTTCGGCCGCTAGGCTTAACACTCCGCGTGCAAACTAATGGGACGTAAACCCACTTATAGCAAGGCACTACGCTAAACGCATCCGCATGCACCGCCTTCCCGGTCTGCTCCTGCTCCCCCTACTTCTACTAGGGTGCACCAGCCAGCAGATCAACCAAACGCTACAGACCGTCCTTAACGGCGGACTCACCCCTACCGAGATCGGCAACGGCTTGAAAGAGGCCCTCCGCATCGGGGCCCGCGAGGGGGCGGAGGAGCTATCTAAGCCCGGTGGTTACTTCGACGACCTCACCTACCGCATTCTGCTACCCGAGGAGGTGCGCCAAGTCACAGATCGGTTGCAGAACGTCCCCGGCTTTAGCAACATCGAGGAGGTGATCCTCAAAAAGATCAACCAGGGGGCGGAGGATGCGGCCAGTAAGGCGGCTCCGATTTTCGTCGATGCCATCCGGCAGATGACCATCCAGGACGCCGTAGGTATTTTGCGGGGGGAGCAGGACGCTGCCACCCAGTACCTCGCGCGCACGACTTCGGATGCGCTCACCGCTGAGTTCGCCCCGGTCATTAACACCAGCCTCGATAAATTCGACGCGAATAAGGTCTGGCTGGACGCAGCCACCGCCTACAATAATTTCCCCCTAACCCGGCAGAAGGTGGATACCGACCTGGGCGCCTACGTGACCCAGCAGGCCCTCAATGGCCTATTTAAAAAGGTAGCGCTCAAGGAGCTCGACATCCGGCAGAATGTCTCCGCTCGCACCACCGAGCTACTGCGCCGCGTCTTCGCCCAGCAGGACCCCGGGGCCTAACACAATCTAACCAAGCACAACACATGAAACTTTCAGGACGCAGAACCAGTAGCAACATCGACGACCGCCGCGGCCAGCGCGGGGGCGGCATTACCGGCGGCGGGGCCGGCAAATTCGGCATCGGCACCATCGTCATCATGGCCATCGTCTTCTTCATGGGCGGTAACCCCCTGGACTACATCGGCCTCGGCGGCGGGGGCAGCCCGGCACCCGCTACGCAGACCGCCCCCGTGGACCCCGACAACCTGCCCGGTGGCAACGTCAACGAGGCCGGCTCCTACGCCAACATCGTAGGCGTCACGCTGGGCTCCACCGAGGAGGTCTGGGGCACGCTCTTTCCCCAGCAGTACGGCCGGCAGTACCAACAGCCGGTGCTGACGCTCTTTAACGGGCAGGCCCAGTCGGGCTGCGGCTTCGCCAGCGCGGCTACCGGGCCGTTCTACTGCCCGGCCGATAGCAAGGTCTACATCGACCTCTC
Source organism: Neolewinella sp. (assembly GCF_965214665.1). Taxonomy (GTDB): domain Bacteria; phylum Bacteroidota; class Bacteroidia; order Chitinophagales; family Saprospiraceae; genus Neolewinella. The sequence goes on from NZ_OZ243970.1 coordinate 3,427,009, forward strand.
TTTCGCCGATCAGCTCCGGCAGCGCTTCGGGGCGCCGGGTGATTTTGCCCTGGCCTACGTCGTAGCCCACGAGGTCGGTCACCACGTACAGAACCTACTGGGCTACAGCCAGATCGTAAGCCGCGCCCGCGGCCGCACCAGTGAGGAGGAGTCCAACGCCCTGTCCGTCCGTCTTGAACTCCAGGCCGACTACCTCGCCGGCGTCTGGTCGAAGTACGCCAACCAGCAGGACCAGCTCCTCGAGCCCGGCGACATCGGCGAGGCCATCGATGCGGCCACCGCCATCGGCGACGATCGCCTACAGATGGAAGCCCAGGGCTACGTGGTGCCGGAGAGCTTTACCCACGGTACCTCGCAGCAGCGGGTGGATGCCTTTACCTCCGGCTATCAGAGTGGGGATGCTAGTAAGGAGGCGTTGGATCGGTTCTTCTCGGCGCGCGAGCTGTAGCTACACCTGCACACCGCCGTACACCGCCTCGATCTCATCCAGCGTACCGTACAGCACCGCCGTGTCGAACTCGCTCACCAGCACCTTCCGGTACTGCTTGATGTTGGGCAGCCCCCGGAAGTAGTTCGTATAGTGCCGCCGCATTTCTAAGATACCGAGCGTCTCGCCCTTCCAGTCGATGCTGCGCTGGAGGTGCTCGCGCGCCGCGGCCGCCCGCTCCTCCACGGTTGGCGGATCGAGCAGTTGCCCGGTGGCGAAGTAGTGCTTGATCTCGCGGAAGATCCAGGGGTAGCCGATGGCCGCCCGGCCAATCATGATACCGTCCACGCCGTAGCGGTCGCGGTAGGCGGCGGCCTTCTCGGGTGAGTCGATATCGCCATTGCCGAAGATGGGGATCTGGATACGGGGGTTGTCCTTGATCTTGCCGATCAGCGTCCAGTCGGCCTCGCCCTTATACATCTGCTTGCGGGTGCGGCCGTGGATGCTCAGGGCCTTAATGCCTACATCCTGCAGCCGTTCGGCTACCTCTACGATGTACTTACTGTTGTCGTCCCAGCCCAGGCGCGTCTTGACGGTCACGGGTAGGGGGGTGCGGTCCACGATGGCCCTGGTCAGCTCCACCATCTTGGGAATGTCCTGTAAGATGCCCGCGCCGGCTCCCTTACACACCACCTTTTTGACCGGGCAGCCGAAGTTGATGTCGAGTACCTCCGGTTGGGCCTCGGTGACGATGTCGGCCGCCTGCACCATGCTATCCAGGTTGGCCCCGAAGATCTGGATACCGATGGGCCGCTCGTAGTCGTAGATATCCAGCTTGGCCACGCTCTTATCGGCATCGCGAATGAGCCCCTCCACGCTGATGAACTCGGTGTACATCATGTCGCAACCCTGGGCCTTACAGAGGGCCCGGAAGGGGGGGTCGCTGACGTCTTCCATGGGGGCTAGTAGGAGGGGGAAGTCGCCTAGTTCTATGTCTGCGATTCGGGTCATGGGAGATTTACCAGTTACAATTTACCAAGTACCATTTACAATTGGCGGGGCAGCTCGCTTCGCTCGTTTAAGTAGGCTGAGGGGCCGGGGCCGCAGGTGCAAGGATAGAAATGAGTCTACCCGTCGGGAAGTTGCCCAATCCGCCAAAACACACCGCTCATTACCTGGGTTAGCTGTGAAAAACAAACACACCATGAAACCCTACCCCTCACGCAAATGGCCTTTGGTCGTTTATCTCCTGCTTTGCTCCCTCTTAGCCATCAGTTCTTGTGCGGACGATGACGACGCCCTGCCCATCACTATCCCCCCCGCCGATTCCCTGGAACGCGTGACCGAGATCAGTGGGATACAGGTGACCGGCATCACGGTCAGCGATGCGGGCCGCATCTTCACCACCTTTCCCCGCTGGCGGGAGGGTGTACCGTATACGCTGGCGGAGCTCGTTGACGGTCAGCCCCGCCCCTATCCCAGTACCGAGCTCAATGCCTGGGACGTTGGCCAGGCCCCCGGCGACAAGCTGGTCAACGTACAGAGTGCCATCGCGGTAGGCGACACCCTCTACGTAGGCGATACCCGCAATCCGCTCATGGAGGGCCTGATCACCCAGCCCCGTATTCACCTCTTCGACCTGAGGACCGACGAGTTGCTGCGTACCTATGAGTTAGCTCCATCCGCTACCGTGCAGGCTACCTACGTCAACGACCTGCGGGTCGACCGCGGGCGGCAATTGGTGTACTTCACCGACTCCGGAGAGGGGGCACTCATGGTACTCGATTTACAGAGCGGCGAGAGCTGGCGCCACCTCGACGGCCACCCCTCCGTGCAGGCGGAGGTCGATACGCTCAACATCGCTGGAACCCCCTTCACTCAGAAGATCCCCTCCGACGGCATCGCCATCGACACGGTGGGCGGCCGCCTACTTTATCATGCACTATCGGGCTATACCCTACACGCCATTGCCCTGGATGCCCTGGCCCAGCGCGATACGGCTACGGCTGCCGCCGCGGTCACTACCGTAGCCACCACCCCGGCCCCGGATGGCATGTGGCGCCTTACCGGCGGCACTATCATGGCCGATCTGGAGGCTCAGGCCGTAGTATTCGTTACGGATGGGGGCCAGGTCACTACACTGGTAGAGGGACCGGAAGTAGGCTGGGCGGATACCTTCTCGGCCGGCGACGGCTTCCTATACTTCACCAATTCGAAGCTGCAGGAGGCCGGCGTAGGCAAGGACGTATCGGGGATGACCTTCCCGATCTACCGCATCCCGCTACCGGAGTAAGGGCGGTGCGAACCGGAGCCGCGCGTTACCTTTCCCCCATGAACCAAGGCACCATAACTACGGAGCTCCGCATGGGCTTCGCCCGCATCGTTTTCGCCCACCCGAGCCACAACAGTATGCCCTCGGGGCTACTGGCCGAGCTGGTTCGCAAGATCGATGAGGCCGCCGCTGATCCCGCCGTACGGGCCGTCCTCCTGCGCAGTGCCGGCGACGAAACCTTCTGCGCCGGGGCCAACCTGGACGAGCTACTGGCCATTGAGGACGAGGCGACCGGCACAGACTTCTTTATGGGCTTTGCCAACGTGATCCTGGCCATGCGCCGTTGCCCCAAGCCCATCGTGGTAGCCGTGCAGGGCAAGGCGATTGGCGGGGGAGTGGGTATCGCGGCGGCTGCCGACTATACCCTGGGGTGTAAGGGCGCGCAGGTGCGGCTGAGTGAGCTAGCTATTGCCATCGGTCCCTTTGTCATTCTGCCCGCGCTGATCCGCAAGATGGGGGTTTCGGCCGCCAGTGAGCTGTGCTGGGATACCCAGTGGCACGACTCCCGCTGGGCCCGTGAGCACAACCTGTACCAGCGGGTATACGCCGGCCCCGAGGAGCTTTTTAGGGAGGCGCGGCTACTGGCTAAACGGCTGGCCGAGCACAGCCCCGCCGCCACCACCCGTCTCAAGCGCAGCCTCTGGGAGGGCACCGACCACTGGCCGGAGGAGCTGGCGCGGCGGGCGGAGATCACGGGGCAGCTGGTGCTTACTCCGGAAGCGAAGGGGGCACTGGCTAAGTTTAAGGGGAAATGAAACATGTAGTAGTGCTTTCGGGGGCTGGAGTGAGTGCCGAGTCCGGCCTCAAAACCTTTCGTGACAGCAATGGCCTATGGGAGGAACACCGGGTGGAGGACGTAGCCACGCCCGCTGCCTTTGCCCGTAATCCGGAATTGGTGCAGCGCTTCTATAACCTGCGGCGGGCGCAACTCAAAACGGCTAAGCCCAATGTGGGCCATAAGCTGATTGCGGCCTTGGAGAAAGACTACCGGGTCACCGTCATCACCCAGAACGTCGATGACCTCCACGAGCGGGGCGGCTCTACGAACGTCATCCACCTCCACGGAGAGCTGACTAAGGTGCGCCCGGTCAACGATACCGAAGCAGCTATGGAGTGGGAGGGGGACCTGCGCACGGGAGATGTAGACGAGCGAGGCGTACAACTCCGCCCCCACGTCGTCTGGTTCGGCGAGGACGTACCGCTGATTGAGCGGGCCGCGCTGGAGGTACAGACGGCCGATGCGGTGATCATCGTGGGGACTTCGCTCCAGGTGTATCCGGCCGCCGGCCTCATTGGCTTTGCACCTGCGGCCGCGCCTGTTTTTTATATCGATCCGGTGCCCGAGGTGGGGTATGAGCTGCGGGGAAGGGAAAATCTTCACGTGCTGGAAATGGGGGGAAGTGCGGGCATGGAGCGCGTGGCGGAGCTGCTGCCTAGCGTGCTGTAGCCTATCTTCGCGGCCTAACGCGAGGCGTATGAAATTCGGAGTGGTGGTTTTCCCCGGTAGCAACTGTGACGACGATGTGGTGCATGTGCTCGGCACCGTAATGGGCCGTGAGGTAGTGAAATTATGGCACAAAAACGAGGACCTCGGCGGTCTAACCACCGATGACTGCATCATCGTGCCCGGCGGCTTCAGCTACGGCGACTACGTGCGGGCGGGGGCCGTGGCGCGCTTCTCGCCGATTATGAAGTCGGTGATCGACTTCGCTAATCGGGGAGGCTACGTCTTCGGTATCTGCAATGGTTTCCAAATCCTCTGCGAGGCCCACCTGCTGCCCGGTGCCCTGCTCCGTAATCGCGACCAGAAATTTATCGCCAAGAGCGTCTACCTGCGCGCCGAGACCGATAATGCGCCCACTAACCGTCACCTTTCTCCCGGTCAGGTACTACGCATCCCCATCGCCCATGCCGAGGGCCGCTACTACGCCGACGAGGAGACGATCTTTCAGCTCAACCAGAACGACCAGATTCTCTTCCGCTACTGCGATGGGGCCGGCGAGGTAAACCTTGATAGCAACTACAACGGCAGCGTGGGTAACATTGCCGGCATCTGCAATGCGGAGCGCAACGTCTTCGGCATGATGCCCCACCCGGAGCGGGCCAGCGAGGCCGTGCTGGGTAATGAGGACGGGCTGGTTATCTTTCAGGGGCTGGTGGAGGCGGTGGCGGCTTAGGCGTTAGGCGTTAGGCGTTGGACGCTTCTAAAGCGTCCAACGCCTGTCCAACGCCTATCCAACACCTATATCCCGCTTCTTCAGCTCCCCCCGCAGCTGCTCCGGCCCCACAAACCGGATCGCATCGAGCCCCTCCGCCCGCGCCGCCTCCACATTACGCAGGTTGTCGTCGATGAAGACGCAGTCGGTGTAGCCCCGTAGGTCGTAGGTATCGTGCAGCAATTTATAGATGGCCGGATCGGGCTTCTGCAACCCCACCTCCCCGGAAACCATGATGGCCTCGAAGAGCGCCAGGAAGTCGAAGGTCTTCCGGGCCCAGGGGAAGAGCTCGTGCGACCAGTTGGTCAGGGCCAGGAGGCGGTACTTCCCCGTCGCATGTAGTTCGCGTAGGATCTCCACGGTGCCTGCGATGGGCCCGGTGATCGTTTCCGTCCAGCGGTCGTAGTAGATGCGGATCTCGCGCTCGTAGTCGGGGTACTGCGCGATGAGCTCGCGGGTGCCCTCGGCGATGGTGCGGCCGGCATCCTGCTTCTCGTTCCACTCCAGGGTGGCTACGTTCCCGAGGAAGTAGTCCACCTCTTCCTTGGTGTCGAACACCTTCTCGAATAGCGCGCGCGGCTGCCAGCGGATGAGGACGTTGCCTAGGTCGAAGATGATGGTCAAGGGGGTCAAGGAGTTAAGGGGTCAGGGGGTCAAGGAGTTAAGGCGGGCGGCATAGGCGGCGTAGGTGGCGTAGGTGGCGTAGGCACAATATAGAGAGGTAATACAAGTATATTAATACGAGCGAAGCGAGCTGCCCCGCACCTTAACTCCTTTACCCCTTAACTCCCTAACTCCTTGCCCCCCTTGCCATAAGCACCAGACCCCCCAGCACACAAGGCACACTCAACCACTGCCCCGTAGTCAGGGCGTCCCCAAAGCCCCCCTGATCGCTCTTAAAGTACTCCCACACGAAGCGGAAACCGAAGATGAGCACGAACCAGAGGCCGGTGAGAAAACCGGGTTTTTTGCGCACATCCGTCTTCCAGTAGAGGGCCAGGAGGAGACCGAAGGTGAGCAGGTAGCTGAGGGATTCGTAGATCTGCACCGGGTGGCGGGGCACGTCGGCCAGGGTGCGCGGTACGGCGTTGACGAAGAGGAAGGCCCAGGGGGCATCACTTGGCGTACCCACGATCTCGGAGTTCATCAGGTTGCCGAAGCGGATCATGGCACCGACCAGGGCGATGGGCGCGGCCACCTTATCGCTGATCCAGAAGAACGACTTTTTACTCACGAACTTACTGAACAGCCATAGCGCCGTCACCACCCCGATCACCCCGCCGTGACTGGCCAGTCCGCCCTCCCAAATTTTTAGAATGTCGCCCGGATGCTGGCTGTAATAGTCCCACTGATAAAACAGGATATGCCCCAGCCGTGCCCCCAGGATCGTGCCGCCGATGAGAAAGTAGAAGCAGTAGTCCAACCACGCCTCCGGTGCCCCCTCCCGCAGGAACATGCGCCGCACCATCATAAAGCCCAGCAGGAAGCCCACGGCAAACATCATCCCGTACCACCGCAGCGTGATGGGACCGATGGAGAAGATTTCGGGGGAGGCCTCCCAGGTGATGAATAGCATTGCGTTGGTGAGTTGGTGAGTTGTTGCGGGGCCGTCTAACCAGGGAAGCGTCTACCCGCGAAGCGGTCTACCCCGTAGGGTCTACTTCCCCGAAGGGGAGTCTACCGCTCCGGTTTCATTTGCGGAAAGAACAGCACCTCCTGAATACTCTTCTGCCCCGTAAGTAGCATCACCAGCCGGTCGATACCGATGCCGATGCCGGCCGTGGGGGGCATGCCGTACTCGAGGGCGCGCAGGAAGTCTTCGTCCATGGCCATGGCCTCGGCGTCGCCGCGCTGGGCGAGCTGAAGCTGCTCCTCGAAGCGGGCGCGCTGGTCGATGGGGTCGTTGAGCTCGGAGTAGGCGTTGGCGAGCTCCTTGCCGTTGACGATGAGCTCGAAGCGCTCCACCAGGCCCTCCTTGCTGCGGTGCTTCTTGGTCAGGGGGCTCATCTCGACGGGGTAGTCGGTGATGAAGGTGGGCTGGATGAGGGAGGCTTCTACGCATTCGCCGAAGATCTCGTCGATGAGCTTGCCGCGGCCCATGGTTTTGTCGACGTGGACATCGAGGCGCTCGGCGATGGCGCGCAGCTCGGTCTCGTCGGCACCGTCGATGTCCTCGCCGGTGTGCTCGCGGATGGCATCGGCCATGGTGAGGCGGCGGTAGGGGCCCTTAAAGTCGATGGTCTTGCCGTCGATGGTGACCTCGGTCCTGCCGCCGTCGCCGATGGCCCGGACGCTGTGCTCGAGGAGCTGCTCGCAGGTGTCCATCATCCAGTTGTAGTCCTTATAGGCCACGTAGAACTCGACCATGGTGAACTCCGGGTTGTGGGTGCGGTCCATGCCCTCGTTGCGGAAGATCTTGGCGAACTCGTACACCCCGTCGAAGCCCCCAATGATGAGCCGTTTCAGGTACAGCTCGTTGGCGATGCGTAGGTACATCGGCACGTCGAGCGTATTGTGGTGGGTCTTGAAGGGGCGGGCGGCGGCACCGCCGTGGATGGGTTGGAGCACGGGCGTCTCCACCTCCATCAGGCCGAGGTCGTCGAGGAACTGCCGCATGGCCGTGATGAGGCGGCTGCGCTTGCGGAAGGTTTCCTTCACTTTTGGGTTGACGGTGAGATCGACGTAGCGCATGCGGTAGCGCAACTCGGGGTCCTTAAACTCATCGTAGACCTTGCCCTCCTCGTCCTTCTTGGGGCTGGGCAGGGGGCGCAGTGACTTTCCGAGGAAGGTCAGCTCCTTCACGTGCACACTGATCTCGCCGGTGCGGGTCTTGAAGACGAAGCCCTTTACGCCGACGAAGTCGCCCAGGTCGATCAGCTTCTTAAACAGGTCGTTGTACAGCGCCTTATCCTCGCCGGGGGCAATGTCGTCGCGGCTCACGTAGAGCTGGATGCGGCCGCTGCTGTCCTGTAGGTTAGCGAAGGCAGCCTTACCCATGATGCGCTGGCTCATGATGCGGCCGGCTAGGGTGACGTCCTGTAGGTTGGTGACCTTGCCCTCTCCGTCTTCCTCGACCTGGGCTAGGATATCGGCGGCTAGGTGGGTAACGGGGAAGGCAGCGGCCGGGAAGGGCTCGATGCCCAGGGCGCGGATCTTGGCGAGGTTGTCGCGGCGGGTGAGTTCCTGGTCGGTAAATTCCATTCGTGAGGGGCTGGCGGGCAAAGGTAGGTTTAAGCCGCTAAAGGCCGCCATTCGTCGATTGCTTGCACCTGCGGCCCCGCCCGCTGCCTACCTTCTGGGAAATACTATCTGATGAGACGCTTCCTGCTGCTCTGCACGCTGCTTACCTCCCTCATGACCACCGCCCAGACCGATACGCTGCGTAATGAGCTACAATCTGACAACCTCGACTCTACTCAGCTTGCCATTGTATATCACCTTGCCGCTCAGCTGCCCGTGAACGGGGAAGTTGCCATCGCATTTCTCCACGACGGCCAAACGGACTACCTCGGTGCCCGTCATGAGGCCGGCCGAATTGTGACGGTCGACAACCACGATAAAGCCTTCGCTATCGGCTCCATCTCTAAGGTCTTCACGGCTACGCTGCTGGCGGACGCGGTGGAGCGTGGTGAGATCGAGCTAGACGATACCGTGAATGCCGCCTACGATTTCCCCTTCCACGACAGCATCACTTTCACCTACGGCCAACTGGCCAGCCATACCACCGGATTGCCCCGGCTGCCCAACAACATGCCCGGAGTGATTATGAGCCCAGACAATCCCTACGGTGCTTACGGGCCGGAGCAACTGCAAGCCTACCTACGCGACGAGATGGGGGTGCAGCAGGACGGCAGCAGCGTGTACTCTAACCTGGGCTTCGGCATCCTGGCTTACACCCTCACGTACAAAATAGCTGAGACGACCTACGGGGGGGCGCTACGCGAGCGCATCTTCGACCCCCTGGGTATGACGCAGTCCTCGAACGGGCCGGACAGCAGCCGCGTGGAGCTAGTGCCCGGGTATAGCGCGGACGGCACACCGGCCCCCTACTGGCACTTCACGGATGCAATGGCGGGGGCGGGCGCGATCGTGTCTACACCGCAAGACATGGCGCGTTTTCTAACCGCCCAGATGGATACGAGTAATCGGGTACTAACCCTGACGCGTGAGCCGGTGGTTGAATTAGAGGGACCGCAGGCAGTGGGACTGGCCTGGCAGATTCTTAGCCCCGAACCAGGCCGTACCGTATACTGGCACAACGGCGCGGTAGCGGGCTACCGGGCATTTACGGGCGTAGACGTGGAGCAGCAGCGCGGGGTGGTCGTGCTGACCAATGCGTTGCTGATGGGACCGGAGGTGGACCGGGCGGGGATGCAGTTGTTGCGGTAAAGACTCGGCGGACGAACCCGCTGTGCGGGGATTCGGCCGACGAGGGCGGACGAGCTTAGTCGTTGTCGCGGGTGATGAAGGACTCCTCGCGCTGGCGGCGGGCTTCGCGCTCGCGAAGTTCCTTGAGCTCGCGGGCGTCGCGTTCGCGCTGCTCTTCCTCGCGCATACCCTCCTTAAGCTCTTGCTCGAGGGAGCCCTTCGCGGTATTAAACTCGCGGATACCCTTACCGATGCCGCGCATCAGCTCGGGGATTTTTTTGCCGCCGAAGAGCAGCAGGATAGCAAAGAAGACCAGAATCATCTCCGGTCCGATAGCGTTGAGGAACAGCAGCGTGGTCGTCATGGTCAAGTTATTAAAGGCATGGGCAAAGATACGGCCTGGTGTGGATAACGTGTGTGGGCGGGGGAAGTTGTTTAGACTTCCCTTCGGGAAGGTAGACGCCTTCGGCTGGTTAGACGCTGCGCGGTAGACCCTTCGGGGTAGACTTGGCTCGCAGGCACGACATGCGGCAGCTCTACCCGCTTTAGCGGTCTACCCCCGAACGCGCCAGCGAGGGGTCTACCCCAGCAAAGCTGGGTCTGTACAATAGACGGGCGGGGCCGCGGGTGCGGAGTAAATTGTGGGACCGTTATATCAATCATCGCATAATTATACACTACCATGTCTGTGTCTTCCCGTCGCCGGTTCTTACGGCAATTTTCCGGTGGCCTCTTCACTGCCCCGATACTCCTTTCGGGGACGGAGCTACTGGCTGCCCCCCGCCTCGGATACGGTCCCAACGACCGCATCAACCTGGCCTGCATCGGTATGGGTATCCAGGGCTTCAACGACGTGAACGCGGCGCTACAGAATACGGGCGTGGAACTGGTAGCCGCCTGCGACCTCTACACCGGTCGACTGGAGCGAGCGCGGGAGGTGTACGGCGAAGACCTCTTCGTGACCCGCGACTACCGCGAGGTACTCGCCCGCCCCGACGTGGACGCCGTGATCGTCGCCACCCCCGATCACTGGCACGACACCATCACCATTGCCGCCCTGGACGCGGGTAAGCACGTGTACTGCGAAAAGCCGCTGGTGCAGCAGCTCGACGAGGGGCATGCCGTGCTGGAGGCCGAGCGGCGCAACCAGGGGGTGCTGATGGTGGGTAGTCAGCGGGTAAGCTCCATCCTGACCGAGCAGGCGCGGGAGCTCTACCGGCGGGGTGATCTCGGGCAGCTGGTACTGGTCGAAACCTACAACGACCGCTTCGATGCGCTGGGGGCGTGGCAGTACTCCATCCCCCGCGACGCCTCCCCTGAGACCGTGGACTGGGACACCTTTCTCAAGGATACCGGCGACCGGCCCTTCGATGCCACCCGCTTCTTCCGCTGGCGCAACTACCGGGACTACGGGACGGGGGTGGCGGGCGACCTTTTCGTGCACTTGTTCAGTGGTGCCCACCGCATCCTCGACTCTTTGGGGCCAGAGCGGATCTTTTCCACCGGCGGCCTACGGTACTGGAAGGACGGACGTGACGTACCCGACGTATTCATCGCCAGTTGCGACTACGGCCAGCAGGAGGGACACCCGGCCTTTAACATGCAGCTGCGGGTCAACTTTGTGGACGGTGGTGGGGGTGGGTCGCGGACCCGTTTCGTTGGCACGGAGGGGAGTCTAGAGGTAGATGGCGGCAGCATCACGCTACGCCGCAAGACCCTACCGCAGGCCCCCGGCTACGGTGGCTGGGACTCCTTTGGCACCTTCTCGGAAGCCGGCCGCGCGGAGTTCGAAGAATGGTACACCTCCGAATACCCCCCTGCCGCCGCTACCGTACAGGGACCGGACGAATGGACTTACCGCGTTCCCGACGGTTACTCCGACCATGTGCACCACTTCGGCAACTGGATCGAGGCCATCCGTACCGGCGGTAAGGTGGTAGAGGATGGCGCCTTCGGCTTCCGGGCCGCCGCCCCTTCGCTAGCCGCCAATACTAGCTACTACGAGCGCCGCGTTGTGGACTGGGACCCCAGCAAGATGAAAATGGTGTGACCAGTACAATGCTGCCTCCGGCAGCGCCAGTACAATGCGGTCTCCGACCGCGCTAACTAACTACGCTACCACACATGAACTACCTCCTTCCCCTACTCCTCTTATTGCTTCTCACCGCCTGCACTAAAGACACCGACGACAGCATCACCACCGAGACCCTCTCCGCCGACTGGCAGCTCCAGGAGTTCTCCATCACCCGCGCTACCTCCGGGCAGGAGATGTTTAAGCAGAGCGATGATACTACTTGGTTACTGCTAAATGCAGATGGCACCTACACACGCAACTATGTAAACGGCACTTGGGTGCTAGACGGTAAGATCATCGAAACGCAGCCTCTCCCGGACCTCGGACTTCGCCCCGTCGACTACGAAGTGCTCGCGGTATCGGACGAGCAACTCACCATCCGCTACCTCACCGCCGCCCTGGAGTGCAACTGCGGACTGGAAAGTCTGGTGCCGGGTGGCGAGCAGGTATTTCGTACCGACCGCTTTCTTAAACGGTAGTAGTGCTAGTACAATGCTGCCTCCGGCAGCGGCAGCAAAATGCAGCCTCTCCCGATAGCTATCGGGACGCCAATGATGAAACTCACCCGCCGCAACTTCCTGAAAACCGCCTCCTGGTCCACCGCCGTAGCGCTCCCCCCGGGCCTCTACAGTTGGCAGGTGGAGCCCTACTGGATGGAGTTCGTCCACCAGCAAATGCCGGTCACCAGCCTGCATGGGGGCAGGTCAAACCGCCTTCCTCAACCCGCCCGTGCTGCCCATCAAGAACGAGCGCTACGCCGCCGGTCGGGTCGATCCACGTGATGGCCGTACGCTCTACGTCAACCGGGCGCTGGGCTGCTCGTGGCCCGTGCGCTTTAATGTGCGGCCGGAGATCACGGTGTTTGAGCTGATGGTCGCGTAGTTGTGGCTTTAGCCGCAGTACTTCCAGTAAAGCGAGCCTTACTTTAGTCACCGATGAAATTACTATCCGCTATAGCATTCGTAGCGCTCACCGCTTGTACTAGCGAAGCATCCTGTACCCCCGACGGACTGACTCCCATCAGTCACGACACGCTCATCGCGCGCGCACTCCGTTTTGCCTTTCCCGATACTACTACCTGGGTAGTTAAAGACCCCAATGGTGAGGTCCTGACTGCCGATTCGCTTCAGCGCATCTACGATCCGGAGGAGTACGCGATAGCGTACTACGGCGATGCGTCAGGACGGGTAACTGAAATAATTCTTCACCCAGGCGCTACCGATGCAGAAAAGGAGCAGCAGCGTGCACTTACCCGTGCGATCAACGAAGGCCCCGAACTACGACGTATTACTATCGACTGTAGAGATAAGACTGATCTGCTGCAGGAGGTGTTTGATCGAGATCAATCTAGCCGCGGGTTTGACCCGGTAGCTCGTAGGATCAACCACGCAAACTGGGAGATCATCACCAGTTTTATCGAAACCTGCGGTATTCCAGCTAAGTCGGAAGTGAGCGAGGAGCAAATGGCCGGCATTTGGGCCGTTCTACAACATGCCCCCGCCCGCTACCGGAAGCCTCACCTGCCCGCGCTGGAAGCCGCCGCGGTGCGGGGAGATATACACTGGGGTACAGTCGCCATGCTCACCGACCGAACCCTACTGGATGAAGGTAAACCTCAAGTATACGGCACCCAACTGGTGCGCAACCCAGCTACGGGACAGATGGAGCTGGGTCAGTTAGTCGACCCTGGTGAGGTGGATGACCGGCGCGCGGCGCGCGGAATGGAGCCCTTAGCGGACTACCTAACCCACTTCGGAATAACGTTTACCGTTCCGCAGCAATAGACCGCTTTGTATACTTCCTTCAGTCCTGCTGCGACTACACCCGCATGAAGCGCGAGATGCTGGGCACCTTCGCCGTATCCGCCGATTCCAATTGGTTTGCGCTACCCAACTGGGAGCTGGATGCCTCCTAGCTCGACCCGGGGAACTTTTGCGATGGGCTTCTGGACGGACTGGAAGATTTCGCTGGGGGACGGTTTGATCCGTCCTGAGGCCTGCCCTGGCATTTTGCCCATTCCACCAACTTTGCACCTGCGGCCCCGCCCCGAAAGCTGCTACGGAACGGATGGTTGCGTGGCGTACCGGGGGTCAACAGAGCGCGTAAAAAAATTTTGGGGGATTTCTTTAGCCCTTTGTTTCTAGCCCGCGCCTCTCCCAAAACGGGCCATAAGTAAGCTAGAATGCGGGTTGTACGACAAAATGACTAAACCGAATTAGTCGGCGGACCCGAAATCTACATTGGGGGAAGAGAAATAACTTTTGGCTGTTTGGCTATTGGTTCACAAGTTTATATATTGCTGTAGCTTAATAGTCCATAGTACACTTTACACTTGATCATCTAACTAAACTTAGTCCCGGTTACAGCTCAATTTTACTTCCGTCCCGGCGGCCGTCTTCGGTCACCCTGACTGCTCTGTGCTCGCTCCTGGCCGTGCCTAGCGTGGTGGGCTTTCAGGAGATGCCGGCCCAACGACAAGTCACCCACAGTTTTCGGTACCAGAACCGTAGATCGTGCCGCTGCCGATCTACAGTTGGACATACGGTGCATGCCGTATGCGGTCCCTTCTATGACCCTATCCAAAACAAAAAGCATATATGAAATACTATTTCCTCCTCCTGATTAGCCTCTTTACCTACGGAAGCGTAGTGGCGCAGAACGAGCGTCAGGCACCGGCCTACCCGCTAGTCGTACATGACCCCTACTTCAGTATTTGGGCGATGAACGATGACATCACCGCCGCGCCTACCGCTCACTGGACGGGCACCCAGCAGGCACTCGTCGGGCTGATCATGGTCGACGGGACTACGTACCGCTTCCTGGGGGAGGAGGCCGTAGCCTACCGGGATATCGTGCCAACTTCGGAGAATGCACTGATCACCGAGGCGGACCCCGGGGAGGGTTGGCAAGTGACCGATTATGATGACAGCCACTGGTCGCAGGCCACGGCACCGTTCGGTAACGAGGGGCAGGCTACGACCGCCTGGACCTCCGATAACATCTGGTTGCGAAAGCGCTTCGATCTGGCGGCGCTGGACTTCGAGGAGCCCTACCTTAAATTATCCCACGACGACGACGTGCACGCCTATTTGAACGGCGAGCTACTCTACGAATGCGAGGAATGCTGGACCAGCCCCGATGAGTTTAGGTACTACCGTATTCCCCAGGCGGCGCTGGACAAGCTAAGCGAAGAAAACAACGTGCTGGCCGTGCACGTCAAAAATAACCGGGGGGGGCAGTGGCTGAATGCCGGCGTGGTGGACCTGGTCCGGGTAACCGCAAAGCCCGAGCCCGCCCGCCAGACCGCCCTGGATCTGACCGCCACCCAGACGAGCTACACCCTGGAGTGTGGAGGCGTCGACGTAGACCTCACGTTCACCTCGCCGCTGCTGATGGACGATCTTGACCTGCTCTCCCGACCGGTATCCTACGTGTCGATCAAGACTGCGCCGAATGACGAGCAGGCCCACGACGTGCAGGTCTACTTCGGTGCCTCATCGCTTATCGCCGCTAATATGGCGGGGGACAATATGGTGGCGGAAACGGGGTCGTCCGCAACGCTGGACTACCTAAAAGTAGGGACCGAGGCACAACCCGTACTGGAGAAACGAGGGGACGACCTGCGCATCGACTGGGGCTACCTCTACCTAGCAACGCCCAGGGATGCCGGGGCCGTCCAGCGGGTAGTCTCGCAGAGCGAAGCCATCGCCGACTTCATGAGCGGCACCCCCGCCGCGGCGCAGACCGAGGGCAAGCAGCTGGTCCTGACGACCATCTTTCCGCAGGAGCAAATCGAGGAGGAAAAGGAGTACTTGGTCCTACTGGGATACGATGACCTATACTCCATCAATTACTTCGGTGAGCGGCTGCGCCCGTGGTGGAATAAAGACGGTGAGAACTCCCTGTCCGAAGAGCTCGAGCGGGCGTATACCGACCACGAGGCAATCATCGGGCGGTGCGAGGCATTCAACGACCAACTCCGGCACGAGGCGGAGACTGCGGGGGGTGAGGAGTACGCCGAGCTTTTAGAGATCGGGTACCGCCAGTCGATCGCGGCGCATAAGCTGGTGGAAAGCCCCAACGGAGAGATCCTCTTCCTATCGAAGGAGAACAACAGCAACGGGTCCATCAATACAGTGGACGTCACTTACCCTTCCGCCCCCCTCTTCCTGGCTTACAACCCCGATCTGCTGAAGGGAATGCTGAACGGCATCTTTTACTACAGCGAGAGCGGCAAGTGGAAAAAACCCTTTCCCGCGCATGATCTGGGTACCTACCCGATTGCGACCGGGCAGACGTACGGGGAAGATATGCCGGTTGAGGAGGCCGGCAATATGATCGTACTCACCGCCGCCATTGCTAAGGCCGAGGGTAATGCCGACTACGCCGAGCAGCACTGGGAAACGCTCACCACCTGGGCGGACTACCTGGCCGAGGAGGGCCTCGACCCGGCGAACCAACTCTCAACCGATGACTTTTCCGGCCACCTGGCCCGCAACGCCAATCTTTCGGTCAAAGCCATCGTGGGGGTTGGTGGCTACGGCTACCTGGCCGAGCAGCTGGCCAAGGAGGACGCGGCGGAGACCTATTCCGACCGGGCCCACGAGATGGCCCAGCAGTGGATGGAACTGGCCGATGCCGACGACCACTACGTACTGGCCTTCGATAATCCCAACACCTGGAGCCAGAAGTACAACCTCGTCTGGGACAAGCTCATCGGGCTGGACCTGTTCCCCCAGGAAGTATACGCTACCGAACTGGCCTACTACGAGACCAAGAACAACACCTACGGCCTACCGCTGGACAACCGCTCCGACTACAGCAAGTCGGACTGGATCCTGTGGACCGCTACGCTGACCGACACCCGGGAGGAGTTTAAGGAGTTTGCCGACCCCGTCTACCGCTACGCCGTGGAGACCGAGGACCGCGTACCAATGAGCGACTGGCACTGGACTTCCAGCGGCGACCAGCGCGGCTTCAAGGCCCGAAGCGTGGTCGGGGGGTACTTCATCAAACTACTCGCCGACAAATGGGCAACTGCTAGGTAGTCCACCACTATATCATGCAAAAACAACTAACCGGTTTTAAATCACTAGCAATGACTCGTAGATCAACCCTGCCTGCTCGGGCGTCCTATAAGTGGCTCTATGTGCTACTGCTCTTACTGAGCGTCTCAACCGCGGCTACTGCGCAGGACGGCCCCGCCACGATGACCATCACCGGCCAGGTGAACGATCCCCTTACCGAAGAGCCCCTCATCGGCGTGAGCGTACTGGTACGGGGCGCGGGCGCCGGTGCGGGCACCTCTACGGACGTGGACGGGCGGTACAGCATCGACGCGGCGGGCAGCGACACGCTGGTGTTCTCCTACATCGGCTACGCTACCCAGGCGGTGCCCATCAACAACCGCAGCACGATCGACATGGAACTGGGTGAAGATGCCCAGTCGCTGGAGGAGATCGTCGTGACCGGCTACGGCACCCAGAAGCGAGAATCTGTCACCGGAGCCATCGCTACCATCAGCAGCGAGGAGCTCGGCCGGGTGAAGAACTCCGGTACCTCGGCCAGTACCGGCCTGGCGGGTAAGATACCCGGCGTGGCCTTCCGGCAGACGGACGGGCGACCCAATGCCTCCGCCACCGTCCAGATTCGGGGTATGGGGGAGCCGCTGTACGTCATTGACGGGATTCAGCAGGATGGCTTTCAATTCAATCGCCTGGCCCCCGCTGACATCGAGAGTATTTCCATTCTGAAGGATGGTGCCGCGGCGATTTACGGCTTCCGCGCCGCGAACGGGGTAGTGCTGGTCACGACCAAGCGCGGCTCACGCGGCGAGCGCAGCTCCGTTAACCTCGACGTCAACTACGGCGTACAGAACTGGGTGAACTTTCCTACGGTCACCAACAGCTCCTACATCTGGGCGCTGGAGAAAATTCAGGCAGACGTCAATGGGTTTGGGACGACCAACATCACCCCCGATGACCTGGAGCGCTACCGCCAGGGTACCGAACGTGGTTTTCAGAGTTTCGACTGGTCGGATTTCATTCTCAAGAAGAACTCTCCCATCTACCAGGTCAACCTCAACACGAACGGGGGGTCCGACCGGATCAACTACTATGCGGCCATAAACCGCAACTACAGCAATTCGGTGCTCGGCGACGAGTTCGACTACGGCCGTACCAACATCATCAGCAACGTCGACGTCAACATCACGGATAACCTGAAGGTGGGCGTCGGCATCAACGGCTACTCGGAAAAGACGGAAAATCCCGGCATTCCCGGCTTCGACGATTACTGGCTGCCCCGCTACGCGATCATGCGCAACAAGCCCTGGCAGCGCCCCTACGCCAACGACAACCCGGAGTACATCAACGACATTGGGCACAACGAGACCAACTGGGCCTACAATAACTTCAAAAATGGGGGCTACCTGCGCGACAACCGGAAGTTCGGTCAGGTCAATGGTACGCTGAATTACAAAGTACCCTTCGTGCCGGGGCTGTCAGTCCAGGGACTGGCCTCCTACCACGCGGAGGAGCGGCAGCTCGACGTACACGAGTACACCTACGATACCTACACCTACTTCCCCGAAACGGAAAACACCCCGGAGGAGTACCGGAGAACCGGGGGGAGTACGAACCCCTACCGGGAGCGGCAGGTACGCCAGGTACAGGTGCTTAATATCCAGATCGGCCTGAACTACTCCAAGATATTCGGTAACCACGAGGTAGGGGCGCTGCTACTCTCCGAGCGGTACGAACAGAAGTTCAACGGTTCGTACATGCGGGCGCAGCCGCAGACGAACGTGCTGCCGCTAATCTACTTCAACGACATCGACCGCTTTAGCGATAGCCAGCGCGAGGTGGCCCGCCTGGGCTACGTGGGCCGGCTCAACTACAACTTCGCCAACAAGTACTACATCGAGGTATCCGGTCGCCGGGACGCCTCCTGGCGTTTCGCCCCGGACCGCCGCGTCGGCTACTTTCCCGGGGGCTCCATCGGCTGGCGGATCACCGAGGAGCCGTTCCTACAGTCGCTACTGGGCGAGTCGAACGTACTCAGCAATCTGAAACTACGGGCTTCCTACGGCATCGTAGGGGACGACGACGTCATCAACCCCTTCGCCTACCTCGAGGGGTACTCCTACAATCGGGGGCTGGCCGTGCTGAACGGGAACCCCATTGTGGGTACGCAGGATAACGGTCAGCCCATCAACAATATCACCTGGTTTACGAGCGAGATCCTTAATGTAGGTGCCGACTACAGCCTGTTCGGCGGTAAGGTCACCGGTCAGATCGACGCCTTCAACCGGAAACGGGATGGATTGCGGGGCCGGAAGTACGATATTCTATTACCTAGCGAACTGGGTTACAGTCTTCCCGATGAGAACGTATCCAGTGATCGGGTATTTGGTGCCGAGGGCCTAGTTGCCTACAACGGCCGCGTCAACAGCCTCACCTTCTCGGTATCCACTAACCTGTCCTACGCCCGCACCCAGTTCCTCTCGTCCTATAATCCCGTATTCTTCAACTCCTGGGACGAGTACCGCGCCTCCAGCGAGGGTCGCTATACCGGCATTACCTGGGGCTACCAGGTCATCGGGCAGTTTGAGAGCCAGGAGCAGATCAACAATTACGAGGTGAACGTCGACGGGCAGGGCAATAACACCCTACTCCCGGGTGACCTGATCTATAAGGACGTCAACGGTGACGGCAAGATCGATGGCTACGACGAGCGGCCCATCGGTTACAGCGACGTCCTTCCCTTGATCAATGGAGGACTCAGCATCACCGCTAACTGGAAAGGCTTCGACCTGGCGCTGGACTTCTCCCTGGCCTCCGGCTACTCCTTCACCGCAGAGAACGAACTGAGCCGTGCCTTCCGGGCGGCGGGTGGCAACATCGCCGAGCACCTACGCGACGCCTGGCACCGGGAGGACCCCTTCGATATAAATAGCCAGTGGATCCCGGGTTACTTCCCCCCTAATCGCTTCGACCAGGGTGGACTGAGCTCAGTAAATAAGCGGTCTGATTTCTGGCTCATCAACGTGACCGCCTTCCGGGCCAGAACCTTCCAGCTCGGCTACACCCTACCCAGCCCGCTGACTACCCGAGTCGGCATCCAGCAGGCGCGAGTATACCTCAATGGCTTTAACCTCTTTTCGATCCACAACGTCGGCCGCTACAACATCGACCCCGAGGTCAATCAGACGAATGGCCTGGGCTATCCCCAGTCACGCGTCGTGAGCGCGGGGGTAAACCTCACTTTCTAAACGACCATGCACACCACGATGAAAAAGATCAACTATATACTATTCGCGCTGCTGTTCTGCGGCGGTTGGGCGTGTGAGAGTGACGAGGACTTCCTGAATCGCGATCCCGCTGAAATTCTGACGACCGAGCAGGCACTCAGCGACCCCGCCCAGGTGGAATCAATTCTTTCCAACCTTTATTCCCGTCAATTCTCTATAAACAGATTGAATGATTGGAGAACAATGGCTGATTTCAACGAGGTCTACGTAGCCGCCAACGACGGCCTGACGAATGCTTTCCACAACAACAATACTTGGGGCTGGAACGGCTCCTACGGCTTCTGGGGGACCTGGGACTACGGCTACATCCGGGAACTGAACCTGTTCATCGAGCGGATGGACCAGGCCACCATCCCCGAACGACTGATCACCACCTTCACCGCCGAGGCCCGCTACCTACGCGCGGCGTACTACTACGAGCTGGTCAAGCTGTTCGGCGGGGTGCCCATCATCCTGGAGCCCCTCGTGTACGACTTCAGCGGCGATCCTACTTACCTACAGGTGCCCCGGTCTACCGAAGCCGAGGTCTACGACTTTGTGATTCAGGAGGCTACCGAACTCGCTACGCTGCTGCCCGTGAACTCGGAGGGCAAATCCCGGGCCAGTGCCGGGGCTGCACTAGCCATGAAGGCACAGGCCGCCGTTTACGCCGGTTCGCTAGCTAAGTATAGTTCGGTCACTCCCTCCGTTACGCTGGAGGGTGGCGTGATCGGTATTCCGGCAGACCGCGCGGAGGACTACTACACCACGGCCCTGGAAACGGCGCAGCAGATCATCAACGGGGAGGTCGGCAGCTACAGCCTCTACGCAAAGAACCCTAATGACCTGTCGGAGAACTTCGCGGCCCTGTTCTACGACAAGAACGCCAACCCCGAGGTGATCTACCAGGAGGAATACCTCATCAAGTTCAAGACCCACGGCTACACCATCTCCAACCAGCCCCGCTTCGGTGCCGAAGAGGAGGAAGGCGGTGCGATGAACCCCTCGCTGAACCTCGTGCAGTCCTTCGAGCGGCTGGACAACACCTTCGCTCCCATCCCCACGGTCGATAGCGCCGGCAACCGTATCCTTTACGAAAATCAGGAAGACATTTTTGCCGGTCGCGATGCTCGCCTGGGCGGTACGGTGATCCTGCCCGGCACCACCTTCAAGGGCCGGCCGGTAGATATCTGGGCGGGCGTGCAACTACCCGACGGCGAGATCGTAAGCGGCAACGAGCGGGGCCAACTGCGCGAGCTGCCCGGTAGCGCTACCCCCCAGCAGGTGGTGGGCTTCGACGGGCCGATCCAGGAGACGGATCAGAATGCCGTCTCCGGGTTCTACGTACGCAAGTACCTCGATCCCACGCCCGGCTCCGGACAGCGGGGCAACCAGAGCGACGTATCCCGCATCCAGTACCGCTACGGCGAAATTCTACTCATTGCCGCCGAGGCGGCCTTCGAGCTGGGCGATCTGGCTACGGCCGCGGACTACATGAACCAAGTGCGCGAACGTGCCGGCTTCACCATCCCCCTCACGCCGGAGCAGATCACCTTCGACCGTATCGTACACGAACGCCGGGTAGAATTCGCCCTGGAGGGGCAGTACTACATGGACCTGAAGCGCTTCCGAATCGCCCACCAGGTTTTCGACGGGGTAGCGATGGACGTGGAGGGCCTGAGGTCAGACATCGGGAAGGCCACCAAGCGCAGCACCCAGCCCTGGGCCCTGTGGCCCTATAAGGTGTACGACCCCGGAGCAGAAGACGACGGCAAGTGGTACTACACCGAGGTACTACCGAGTCGCGTCACCGCCGCGGACACCTGGCAATTGGGCAACTACTACAGCAACATCAACGATGGTATCCTGACTAACAACCCCCAGCTGGTCCGTCAGCCCCTCCAATAAGCAGTACCTCACTATATAACGACCGATCATGAGAAGCATACTTCAGTTTCTTCCCCTTATCTTATTAACTACCCTGGTACTGGCCTGTGAAGAGGATAACTTCGCCGAGCCTACGACCAGCCTGACGGGCCGCCTCGTGTACCAGGGCGAACCCATCAACGTGGAGTACAACCGCGTCAGCTACGAGCTCTACCAGGACGGCTTCGGCAAGGTGGGCCCCATCGGCAGCACCTTCACCTCGGAGGGCGAGTTTTCCCACCTCCTGTTCAACGGGGAATATAAGATGATCATTCCCATCGGACAGGGACCGTTCCTACCACTACAAAACCAGTCGGGGCAGCCCGATACCATCCGCATCGACCTGCGGGGTAATGAGGTGATGGACATCGAGGTCACCCCCTACTGGCGCATCCAGAATGCCCTCATCTCCGCCGGTGAGGACCGGGTGGGGGCCACCGTCAGCCTCGAGCAAATCGTGACCGGCGATCAGGCCAAGGATATCGAAAGCGTCACCCTCTACGTAAGCAAAACGGCCTTCGCCAACACCCAGACTAACGTAGCTACCGCTGCGATGGGCGGTGGGGACATCGCCGATATGAATAGCATCAGCCTGAGCGTGGACATACCCGAGATCCAGCCCGTACAGAACTACGTCTTCGCCAGCGTCGGCGTAAAATTCGCCGGAGTGGAGGACCTGCTCTTTTCGGATACGGAGCGGCTTGACTTTTAGCACCGCTAGGTGCTGGCCTCTGTTTACCTTCATTCCAACGACGGCTCCGTGTACCTCCGTGAGCTTACACCAGGGGCCCCTACCCCTGCTGACGCACGTGTACTCTGTGTTGAGCCCTCCAAAACTCCCGCACCCGCGGCCCCGCCCCATGCGCTTCCTCCTCGTTCTGCTCCCCCTGTTCCTAACCGCACAGCCCACCCCCGTCGACTACGCCAACCCGCTGATGGGCACCGACTCCGACTATCGGCTCTCCAACGGCAACGTCTACCCCGCCATCGCCCGCCCCTGGGGCATGAACTTCTGGACCCCACAAACCGGCGAGATGGGCAACGGCTGGGCCTACACCTACGACGCCAACCGCATCCGCGGCTTCAAGCAGACCCACCAGCCCTCGCCCTGGATGAACGACTACGGGCAGTTCAGCCTGATGCCGGTCACGGGGCAGCTACGGTTCACCGAAGAGGAACGGCAGAGCTGGTTTTCCCACAAGGCCGAGACCGTACAGCCGCACTACTACAGCGTGTACCTGGCCGACCACGACGTAACCACCGAGCTCACCCCCACCGAGCGGGCGGCCATGTTCCGCTTCACTTTTCCGGAGACGGACAGCAGCTATGTGGTGATCGACGCCTTCGACCGGGGGTCGTACGTGAAGATCGAACCGGAGGCCCGCCGCGTGATCGGCTACACGACCCGCAACAGCGGCGGGGTGCCAGAGAACTTCAAAAACTACTTCGTGGTGGAGTTCGATAAGGACTTTACCGTGACCCAGACCTTTAGCGACACCACGCTGAGCAGTGAGCTGGAAATGCAGGCGGGGCACGCAGGTGCAGTGATTGGCTTCCCGACCATCAAGGGAGAACGGGTGCACGCCCGGGTGGCGAGCTCCTTCATCAGCCACGAACAGGCGGCGCGCAACCTGGCGGAGCTGGGACAGGACGATTTCGATACGGTGCGTGAGACCGGCCGGGACATCTGGAATGAAGAGCTGGGTCGGATCGAAGTAGAAGGGGGTACCCCCGAGCAGTTCGGTAACTTCTATAGCTGTCTGTACCGCTCGCTGCTCTTCCCGCGTAAGTTCTTCGAGTATGACGCGGACGGCCAGGTGGTCCACTATAGCCCGTACAACGGCAAGGTGCTGCCCGGGTACATGTTTACCGATACCGGCTTCTGGGATACCTTCCGGGCGCTGTTTCCCTTCCTGAATCTGATGTACCCGGAGCTGAACGGACAGATGCAGGAGGGTCTGGCCAATGCCTATAAGGAAAGCGGCTGGCTGCCGGAGTGGGCCAGTCCGGGACTGCGCAACGTGATGGTGGGCAACAACTCTGCCTCCGTGGTTGCCGAGGCCTACCTGAAGAGCGGGGAGGCATATGATTACGATATCGATACCCTCTACGATGCGTTGATCCACGGGGCGAACCATGCCGGTCCGCTCACCGCCGTGGGCCGTGCCGGAGCCGACTACTACACCGAACTAGGCTACGTGCCCTACGACGTGGACCTCAACGAGAGTGCCGCCCGCAGCCTGGAGTACGCCTACGATGACTTTGCCATTTACCAGCTTGCGAAGGAGCTCGGTCGGCCGGCCGAGGAGGTGGAAAAGTACCGCCAGCGTAGCCTCAACTACCGCAAGCTTTACGACCCCGAGACCCAGCTGATGCGCGGCAAGAACAAAGATGGAAGTTTTCAGTCTCCCTTCAACCCCTTCAAGTGGGGCGATGCCTTCACCGAGGGCAATAGCTGGCACTACAGCTGGTCGGTCTTCCACGATATGCAGGGGCTGATCGACCTGATGGGGGGCGAGGAGCAGTTCGTAGCGCAGCTGGATACGGTATTCGCCCTACCGCCAATCTTCGACGACAGCTACTACGGCGGCACCATCCACGAGATCCGGGAGATGCAGATCGCCGACATGGGGCAGTACGCCCACGGCAACCAGCCGATCCAGCACATGATCTACCTATACAACTACGCCGGTCAGCCCTGGAAGACGCAGTACTGGGTACGCGAGACCATGAACCGCATGTACCAGCCCACCCCCGACGGCTACTGCGGCGATGAGGACAACGGACAGACCTCGGCCTGGTACGTCTTCTCGGCCCTGGGCTTTTACCCCGTGGCACCGGCTACGGACGAATATGTACTGGGGGCACCATTGTTTCAAAAAGCTACCCTGCACCTGGAAAATGGCAATACGGTCACGATCAGCGCCCCCAACAATGGGCCGGATAACCGCTATATTCAGCGGATGACCGTCAACGGGGAGGTCTACAATAAGAACTACCTGCGCCACTCCGCGCTGATGGAGGGGGCGGAGATCGAGATCGAAATGGGGGCGGAGCCTAATCGGGAGCGGGGGACTACGGCGGAGGCTTATCCCTATTCGCTATCGCGTACTTCGGAGTAGCAGTGTACCTCCCTTACGCAGATCGGCGTGGGGTAAATAGTACTCCTTGCTCATGGGCTGGCCGTTCAGCTCAGCAGTAGTAAGTGTACGCCCCTCACCGGCCCGCTCTACCACCAGCACCGTATCCCCCACCTGCCAGCGTACCCGCTCGAAGACCGGTAGGCTGACCAGGTACTCATTATCGGCCGGGGAGAGGGGGTAGAGTCCCGCGGCGGCGAATACATACCAGGCGCTCATCTCGCCGGCATCATCCATGCCACAGAGTGCCCGTTCATCTTCTCCCACGGCGTAGAAATCGGACAAGATGCGATCGATCAGCGCCTGCGACTTTTCCGGTTTGCCGATGGCGTAGTAGGCGTAGGGGGCCTCGTGATCGGGCTGGTTGCCATGGCAGTACTGCCCGATGAAGCTCGATATGTTGCGGGCGATATGCTCGGGGTTCCAGGGTAGGGTGAAGAGGGAATCGAGCTTGGACTCGAAGGGTGCCGGTCCGCCGTACAGCTCGACCAGGCCCGGCATATCGTGGGGCACGTAGAAGGACAGTTGCCAGGCGTTGGCCTCGCGGTACATGTATTCGTAGTAGGGGTATTCGGAGTCGAAGGGGGTGACCCAGTCGCCACTAGCCAGGCGCCCGCGCATGAAATGGGTGGCCGGGTCGAAGACGTTGCGGTAGTTGCCGGCGCGGGCGAGCAGGTCCCGGTAGTGCTCGTCATCGTCCCGTGCACGGGCGAGTTGGGCGAGGGAGTAATCGTCCAGGGCGTACTCCAGGGTCTTAGACACGCCGGCGGCGGCCTTCGTTTCGGTATTGGGGTTTTCTACTACGGGCTCGGGAACGTAGCCCTGCTCGATGTATTCCCGAATGTAGGGGCGGGTGCCGCCTTCTTTGTAGGCGTTGTTGATCAGTAGCTCGTAGGCCCGGTCCAGGTCGAAATTACGTACCCCCTGGGCGTAGGCGTTGGCGATGAAGGGGGCGGCGTGATCGCCGTGGAAGAAGGTGGGCATGAAGCCGTCCTCCTCGCCCAGGGCGATCATACTCTGGATGACGTCGCCCGCTACCTGAGGCCGCAGCATGCTGAGCAGCACGAGTTTATTGCGGTAGGTATCCCAGAGGGAGGGCTTGGTGTAGTAATCGAAGCCGTCGTTGGCATCACCGCGCAGGGCCGGCCAGAGGAAAGTGCGGTAGAGGGAAGAGTAGAAAATGCGGCGTTCGCGCTCGCTGCCTCCTGCTACGGCGACCTTTCCCAGCAGTTGGTTCCAGGTGTCGACTCCATCTTGCCGGACTTGATCGAAACTGCGGTCCCCTACTTCCTCCAGGTTCTGGCGGGCATTTTCCGTACTGGTGAAGGACAGACCGATGGTCATGCTCACCTCCGCCCCGCCTTCGCCGAGATCGACCACGGCATACCCCCTATCGTCACCCTCACTCCGCTCGAGCTGCCGGATCGGCGTGCTGAGGATGGCGTAGAAGTAGACCTGCTCTCCGCCCATATCCTGGTAGCCCGATAGTCGGTCCTCCCCCTCCTGCGCGATGGCCCAGTCGCGCACGCGGTTGTTCGCCCGGCCGAGGTCGAAGAGCAGGCGGCGGTCGGTCGGATCGGCGAAGGTGTAGGCGTGGTACCCCGTACGCAGGGTGGAGGTTAATCGCACCTCGACGCCGTAATCCGTCAGCGTCACCCCGTAAAAAGCAGGGGATGCCGCCTCCGTCGCCTTGTCGAAACGGGAGGCGTAGGGGTACTCGGCACCACCGGAAAGCGGTAGCACGGGTACGTTACACAGGTTCCAGTGCCCCTTGTTGGTGTGGGTAAAGCCGATGATGGTGCTGTCTTCGTACTCGTAGCCCGCCCCGCTACCGTACTCGGTGATGGGACTGAGCTGTACCATGGCATTGGGCAGTGACGAGCCGGGGTAGGTCAGCCCCGCCCATACCCGCCAGTCCTTCGGAGGGGTATAGCCGATGAAGGCGGGGTCCGTGAGGGGAGCGGTGCCTAGAAAAGGGTCGACGTAGCTCGCGGGGTCGGTGACGTAGGGGCTCCCTGCCGCCGGCTCCTCCGCCGTCTGCCCGCCCACCCGGTAGGACTGAAGGAACAGGATGAACAAAAGAAGGGTGCAGAGACGGGGGTACATACACTTAGTTTTGCTGCGTAAGTGGGGAGAGTAGTTCAACCCAGCAATTCGGACCGCTGCTGGTAGGTCTTCCAGAGGAACTCTCCGCAGAGCGTATTGGCCCAGGCGAACCACGCGCGGGTGAAGTTGGTGGGATCGTCCTTGTCGAAGGACTCGTGCATGAAGCCCGTGCCGCCGTGGGTGGCTTTGAGCTGGGCGACGGCCGCGCGGATCTCCCCATCATCGTCGCTGGTGAGTCCGTACATCGTGATGGCCATGGGCCAGATCATATCCATGCCTACGTGGGGCCCGCCGATGCCCCGGGCGGCCGTACCGCTGAAGAAGAAGGGGTTATCCTGCGACCACACGAAGTCGCGGGTATTCTGGTAGACCTCATTATCGCGGCTTACCGCATCGAGGTAGGGCAGGGAGAGCAGGCTGGGCACATTGGCATCGTCCATGAGCAACTGGCTGCCGAAGCCGTCGATCTCGAAGGCGTAGATCGGGCCGTACTTCTCGTGCTCCACAATGGCGTGCTCCTCCAGGGCGGTTTCGACCTCCGCGGCCAGGGCACGCAGGTCTGTAGGGCTGGCACGTTCGCCCTGCCCCAGGGCCTCCAGCATCTCGGCGGCCTGGCGCAGGCTCACTACGGCAAAGAAATTGGAGGGAATCAAAAACGAAAATACCGTAGCATCGTCACTGGGCCGGAAGGCACTACAGATCAGGCCTACGGGATTGACGGGGTAACCCGCCCCCCGTAGCGTACGGGTATCGGTAGCGTGGGGCGTGGTGCGCTGGAAGCTGTAGGGGTTACTCCCGTCCTTCTGCTGCTGGTCACGGAACACCCGCAACGTACTGGCGATGGCACGCCGCCAGTCGTCGTCGAAGGGGGCCGTATCACCGGTCGTTTTCCAGTAGTTGTAGGCCAGGCGGATGGGGTAGCAGAGGCTGTCGATCTCGTACTTCCGCTCATGTACGCCGGGCAGCATGTCGGTGCTGTCGGAGGTCCACTCGCCCCGCTTTTCGGGATCATCGTAGAAGGCATTGGCGTAGGGATCCTTCAGGACGTAGCTGGTCTGCCGGTTGATCACTCCGGCGATCAGGTTCTTGAGGGCGGGGTCCTGGTCGGCAAACTGCATATAGGGCCACACCTGCGCCGAGCTGTCGCGCAGCCACATAGCATCGATATCGCCGGTGATCACGTAGGTATCGGGCTTGCCACCAGGCTCGGTATAGGTGACGGTCGTATCGAGGGTATTCGGAAAGCAATTATTGAATAGCCAGCAGAGCTCCTCATCGTCCACGCTCTTAATAAAGGTGGTGATAGCTTCCTCGACGGCGCGGCTGCGGAAGTTGCGTTCAGCCTCCGGAGTGCGTACTATAGGAAAGTCTTTAGAGGATACGCCCCGCATACTGAGTAGGTGGGCGGGTGCGCAGGATGCAATGCCTCCGATAAGGGCAGAATGGCGGAGGAAGGTTTTTCGGTTCATAGGGTGTGGATGTGTTTGGGTAAAGCTAGCCTAAAAGGCCGGCAGCGGCGAGTTTAGCCATAGCCTCGATGAGCATCAGGCCGCTGAGTTGAGTGGTCAGGTCGGTTACCTCATCAGGCTGGGTCCGCCAGTCAGGACCTACAATCATATCCGGCCTGCGGATACCCTGGTCGTGGAGGGTTTCTCCGTTAAAGCGCATAAATCGTACTAGGGCGTCGCGGTCATCGTCCCGAATGTCGGGCGACAGGATTAGGTCGGTGAGGTACCGTACAAGTATCCCCTTGAATAGGCCACCGTCACCCTGCCCCTCGTCGCGCAGCAGGCCCTCGGTGGTGAGTTGCGGACTGACGGTCGTACGCCGGGCGGTACGTAGGGCATCGTTGAGGTAGCTCTCACTGCCGGTGGCGTTGTACAGGCGTAGACCGGCCCCAATCCAGGTACCCATATTGTAAGTGAATACCCATTCTTTCTTGATCTTCACCTCTCCGTCCTCCTCATAGATATTATCCCATACCTCACCGGTGTCGGGGTCGAGTAGATTTGCCCGCTGCCAGTCGTAGAGCCGCTTGGCCCAGTCAAGGTAGGTCGTATCCTGATTCACTTCGTAGAGGCGCATGGCCAGTACGATGGCCGGACCGTTGGAAACGGCGTTCTTCATTCGCGGCGTGTCCTTCTTCCAGGTGATACCCCCACCGAAGACCTCGCTGTAGCTTCCCAGTACGTCCTGCCAGAGGAACTCCGCGACCTCCAGGTATTCGGTATTACCGGTGGCGTTATAGGCACGCATACTTGAATTGCCGAGCCAGAGCATGTCATCGTTGAATACATTAGAGTAGGTACCTCCATTTTGGACTTTTATACCGCGCAGCAGGGCAATCATACGGGGCAAATAGGCAGGATCACCGGTACGCTCGTATCCATCGACTAATGTGTGCAAAGCGTGGGCGTTTGGCCAGTAGTTACCAAACTGCGTCGTGCCCTGATTACTGATCACGTAGGTACCATCGCCGCCGAGGTAAGTCGTGCGGGTAGCCTCCTGCATGGAGTCAGCCGTAGCTGCGTAGTCGTACACCCGGTCGGTAGTACCACCCGGTACGGGTTCCCGCAGAGGAATAGGTTCCTCTTTTTCGCAGGATACAAGTAAAATGACAAGACTTAGTAGAAGGATAGGAAGACGGGGGTAGGTCATGGCTACGGGGGCTATGGGCAGACTGCGCCGAATGAGGGGAGTAGTGATCACTGTACGGTCACGACGTGGGTGTATTCGGGTACGCTATCGTTAAAGATGATACGCACGTCGATAGTAGCCATGTCTACCTCGGTACGGAACTTAAAGGAGTTGGCCCAGTAATCATCCGTCACGGGTACCAGCTCGTAGAAGTCCGCCGGAGTGTTACCGTCTGGCCGGGCGTTATCACCATTTCGGCTGCCGTACCATTCTTCGGTGGTATTTCCGTCGCTGTCGGTGACCGTGAACCTAAATTTATAGCGCTCATCGCGCCCCCAACTCTCCTCCTTGAACTCGAAGGGCTGATCATCAGCCACCCAGGTACCGTTTCCGGAATAGTTAAGGGCAAAGGGAAACTCCCCGCGGGGCGGGAACCACAATTCCACCTTATCGATAGTGGAGGTACTCACCGTTCCGTCACTGAAATCAAGTCGGATACGGTACACCTGCTCATCGTCGGTCTGGGTAGTCTCTCCATCAGCCCGGAACTTGACACCGTCGATGTAAAAACTTTCTGCCGTATCATCGCGGCGAGTGATGAAGCGGTAGGTGCCGGGTTTAAGGCTAGTGTAGATCTCGTAGGTAGTCGCTCCGGTTTTGGTGAAAGCCCGGGCTTCGGCAATCTCCTCCCCCCCCTCGGTCGCCGAGCCGGTTAGAAAAAGCTGGTCGGGGGTGGGAAAGCCGCCGGGGCGGCGTACCGCGAAACTGCGGGTCAGTCCTGACTTGGTGACATTGATACCCTTGGAGCTCCACACCGTCCACTGTAGGGTAGCCTGGTCCTCCGCCTCGACTCCGGCAAGGGTAGCGATCTGGTTGAGCTCGGTGAACGAGAGGGTCAGCCGATTCTCAAATCCGCGCCCGTCGGAAGCTACGACGTAAATAGGATTGGAGAAGTCCCCCCCCTCCACATCAAAGGCTACATCATACAGTACGACGCCGTTATCGGAGGCCTTGGCTGCCTGCCATTCGAAGGCAGCTGACCCCTGGGCCCCGAGATCGAAGAAGCGGCCCTCTTCGGGAGCGTAGAGTGTCTCTACCGGAGAAATCTCAGCCAACGTAAAGGTCTCCTCCTCTTCGCAGCCTAGCAGAAGTAGCAGTAGAAAAAGGGGTGCGGTGTACTGGATGATCGATCGCATGGTAAAAGAGTTTAGCTAGTAGGGATAGGCGGGGTTTACCAGCCGGGATTCTGGGTGAGGTTTTCGTTGATGAGGCGTTCATCGCGAGGGATCGGCCAGAGGTAGTGCTTGGCGGGGTCGAAGGTGCGCAGTTGTACCCGCAGGTACCCATCGTCGGTGCCGGAGGGTCCGTAGCGGGCTCCGTTCAGCCAGCCGTTGAGTACCTCTTCTGCGATGCGCCAGCGACGAATGTCAAAAATGCGCAGCCCCTCCATGGCTAGTTCTACGCGTCGCTCATTACGTACTTCCTGCCGTAGCCCGGCCTGATCGCTACCGGAGAATTCCAGTGCTGCCGGGTCGGTAAAGCCAGCCCGCTCGCGCAGCGGCCGGATGGTACGGTTCCAGACGGCAGCATCTAGTTCGCCCAGTTCCATCTTGGCCTCGGCATGCATCAGTAGTACATCGGCGTAGCGTACCAGCATCAAGTTCAGTCCTGAGGCCAGCGCCGTCTGGTGGGTGGGGTCGAAGTATTTGCGGGTGTAGTAGCCCGTAGGCGTGGTAGAGGAACCCGGAGCGTACTCGTCAATTGGTTCGTCGGGATCGGAGCCCGGCTCGATGTAGATGATGTGGCTACCCCGTAAATCTTCCCACTCGTAATTGTGGTATACCACGGTGGCAGTCAGCCGGGGGTCGCGATCCGTGTAGGGGTCGTTCTCGTCGTAGCCGGAGTCAGCCGCTTCAATCCTAGCCCCGTTGCGCATCCGGTAGCTATCGACCAGTTCTTGACTGGGCGCTAGCGCATTGAGGCGGGCACCGGCCGAAAGGGGTGCTATATCGAAGTATTCCACCCACATGCGAAACTCAGGTACGTACTGAAGACTAAGTATATCCTCCGCACTGTATTCATTCTCCGGTAGGAACAAAGCTGCGTAGTCAGGAAATAGACTGTAGCCGCCAGCCTCGCCGTCCATGATGCGTTCGGTAAGGGTAGCTACCGACTTCCAGTCTCCCTCGTAAAGGTCTACCCGGGCCAGTACCGCCATGGCCGCTCCGCGGGTGATGCGGCCGCGATCCTGTTCTCCATACTCCTCGCGTGTCGGCAGAATGTCGATAATGTCGGTAAGCTCGGAGCGAATGAAGGCCAGCACCTCCCCACGGGGCGTACGGCTCAGCGTTTGGGCCTCTTCGATAGTAGGGTCGCTACGAAGCAGGGGAACGTCGCCGAACCACGTCATGAGCTGGAAGTGCTGCCAGGCACGGATAAACCGGGCTTCGGCCTTGGTGCGCTCACGGAGCGCTTCGTCCATATCGCCTACCCGGTCGACGTTAGCGAGGAAAAGGTTACAGGTCTTAATGCCGGCGTAACGCCCATCCCACTCCCCCTGAATACGGCCCTGGGAGGGGTCATAGGTGCCGGTAGCGATAGCAATTATATCCTGGTCGCGTGCCCAAGCATTATCGGAAAGCGCCTCGTTGTAAAAAAAGGCGTTAGCACTGTACAGCTGGCTGTAGGCCGTATTCAGAAAGGTAAGCGCCTTATCGGTACTCGTCCAGTAACTGGCATCGGTGAAGGTATTCTCGGGGATAAGGTCCAGCGATTGACAGCTGCCGAGCAGCAGTAGGCCGCAGAGTGCGTATAGTCGGGGAAGTCGGAGTAGGTTTTTCACGGGGCGGGGTTAAAAGGTGGCGTCAATACCTACGCCGTAGTAGACGAGGGTGGGGTACGCACGGGCGCTGTTGGCCCCGGCATTACGGAGATTGCTGTCGAACTCAGTAAGCTCAGGGTCGGCAAATTTTAGTTTACTGATAGTAGCTAAGTTCTGGCCGGAGGCGTAAATGCGCAGGCGCTGCAGCCCGACCCGCCGGCTAAGCGATTCGGGGAGGGTATAGCCAAGCTGGACGTTCTTGAGCCGGGCGTAGGCCCCGTCGAAGAGGTACATGTCCGAGCCGCGGCGGAAATTATTGGTGTTGCTCTGGGTGCCGGCATTGGCTAGGCGGGGGTAGCGCGCATCGGTATTTTGCGGCGTCCAGTAATCTAGCTGGTGGGTGTACATCGTGGCACCGTAGTTGAAGTGAAACGGCTCCACTTGCTCGCCACGGATCATCATCGTGCGCCGGCCGACCCCCTGGACGAATACGCTGGCGTCGAAGCCGCGCACGGCCACGTTGTAGGTCAGCCCGAACGTGAGGCGGGGGAACGGATTGCCAAAGACAAATTTGTCCTCGTCGTTGATTACTCCGTCCTCGTTCAGGTCGACATAACGGTTGTCCCCCGGTACTACGGTAATCCCTTCCGGAACCGCAGCGCCCTCGATCTCTTCAACATTCTGGAAGTAGCCGTCGCGCTTTAGGCCCACGTAGGAAGCATAGGGCAGTCCCTCCCGAAGAATGATCTGCAGTTCCTCGACACCCGTAAGGCGCTCCCCCCCCTGAAAGTCAAGAACTTTGTTCTGAGAGTCTCCCAGGTTAGCTCTAATGGAGTGGTTGAATACGTCTCCGGCGTGCCGGTAGGTGAGGCCTAGCTCCCAGCCCCGGGTCTGCACCTTTCCGGCATTGAAGTCCGGTAGCCCCGTACCGTAGACGCCCGGTACAGCCGGGGGCACGAGGATGTCGGAGGTGACCTTGTTGTAATAATCGAAGGCCACGGAGAAGGCACCCCGCAAGAAGTCGAGGTCGGCTCCCAGGTTGAGGGTAGCGGCCCGCTCCCACTGCAGGTTGGGGTTGGCGAAGTTGTAACCTGCCCCGCTCACCCCGGAATTGTCGAAGCCATAGGCATTCTGAAAGGTGAAATAGGTAGTCTGGTACTGGAAGTCTCCGACGTTCTGATTGCCCAGAATACCGTACGAAGCCCGCACCTTGATACTACCCACCCGCTCCCGGTAGTTGGTCATAAAAGGTTCCTCCGTCAGATTGTATCCCAGGGATACCGACGGGAAAAACCCCCAGCGCAGCTCGTCGCGAAACTTCGACGATCCATCGTAGCGAAAGCTAAACTCGGCAAAGTACCGATCGGCGAAGGCGTAAGAGGCACGCCCGAAGAGGCTGTTAAGGCTCCTGCGGGAAGAGCTCTGATTAGAGTTGTAGCTGCCCTCATCGATCTCGGTTTCGGTAGTAGGTGTGCCTAGATCGGGGTCGGTAAACCGCTTGAAAAGCCCGATACCCCGGTCGCGGTGGTTCTCATTAGAGGCTCCCAACAGGAGATCCACATCGGATTGGCTACCAAAGGTCGTACCGTACTCGAGCAGCAACTGCGTATTGAGGTCGAGGCTACGACGCATCTCATCGCGAGTGTCCCGGTTTGCGTTGGCAACCCCCTTGGGGAAGAAGTCGACCCGCTCACTACGTGCGAAGAGGGAATTATAGTAAAGTCGGCCGCCAAACACTCCCCTAACTTTGAGCCCCGGGGCAAGCGTCAACTCACCACTCAGGGTGCCGAAGAGGTCATCATCGTCGTAACGCCGGAATCCGCCTGCTTCTAGAATACCCAGGGGGTTGAACTCCTGCAATACATCGTTCGTCAGGTAACGCCCTAGGCTATCCTGCTGATCGTAGTACAGGGGCACACGAAACGCATCGACCATCAGGACGCTTGTACTAGAGGAATGGTCCTCTACCTGCCGCTTGGCGTAAGAAAGCGTACTGGCAAACTTGAAGCGGTCCACCTCAGTGCTGAGGTTAAGTCGGAAGTTGTAGCGCTTAAGCCCGCGATCGGGACCGACGAAGTTGCTGCGCTGGTCGGTGTACCCGGCGGATACCAGGTACGTAGTGGCGTCCGTGCCACCGCTAAGCGAAAGGTTATGGTTTTGCTGGAGGGCGTCCTGTACGATAGCGTCGGCAAACCACTCCCGCGAGCCCCGTGCTTCGATGGCGCGTACCTGCTCGGGGGTATAGATAGCCCCGCTGGCATCACTGTTAAAGGCCGCCTCGTTGCGTAGGATGGCATTCTCTACGGCTTCCACCGGGCGGGTGAAGAAGGTAGGGGTATTAATTCCAACCAGTCCGTTATACTGTAGGGTGGGCCGGCGGTTCTTCTGTCCCTGCTTGGTCGTGATCAGCACCACGCCATTGCTCGCCCGCGAGCCGTAGATCGCTGCGCTACCGGCATCCTTAAGAATAGACACGTTCTCAATATCGGCCGGATTAAGGGAGTTGATGTCCCCCCCTACAATGCCGTCAATAACCACCAGGGGTGAGTTGTCACCTAGCGTACTGATGCCACGAATATTGATGTTGACTCCGGCGCCGGGTTCCGAATTAGGCTGCTGAATGACCAGGCTGCCTGACTGCCCCTGTAAAGCCTGGGTAGTGTTTACCACCGCCCGGCCCTCGAAGGCATCTTCCCCGACCTGATCAACGGCCGTAACCACCCGCGATCGCTTCTGGGTACCGTAGCCAACTACCACTACCTCACCCAGGGTAGCGACGTCGTCCTGAAGCTGTACACTTACGCTGGTCTGACCCGCTAGCTGTCGCTTCACCGTAGCCATACCCACGAAGGAGAACCGGAGGGTGGCTTCCGGAGAGGTCACCGTAAGGGAGTAGGTGCCCTCGAAGTCCGTCACGGCTCCGTTGTCACTGCCTAGCTCCTGCACCGTGACCCCGGGTAGCGTGATGCCATCCCCATCGGTTACCGTACCCGTGACCGTGACCGGGGAGGAAGACTGCGCCCAACTTGGGGAGGAAAGGAAAAGCAGTCCTCCAACTACTAGATAGAGAATAACGCTCCGCCTACGCGATAGACCGGAAGGATCGAAGGATGTAGTCATGTACTGGCCAATTTACTGGAGAGGACCGAATATACTAAATCGTTTTATCATCTTCAACTTCTTTGCTATATTTATCGCATGCTGACTTTCGATCATACTCAGGGTAGTCCACATTACTTTGCACCTGCGACCCCGCCCGCTTAGCTGTCAGTACGCTTTGTTTCCCTCCCTATACGCCAAATACACTCGTCGATGCGCCAGTTTATCTTGCTTCTAGTGGTTTGCCTGCCTTGCTGGTTGGGCGCGCAGTCCTCTACCGACCGCAACCAGCACTACATCACCAACCAGCCCCCGCTAGTAGCCACCCCCTACACGGCCCTACCCCTAGGCGCGATCAAACCCCACGGCTGGCTCCGCAGGATGTTGGAGCTACAGCGCGACGGCATGACCGGCCACCTCGATAGCATGTATTCCCTAGTTATTGGCCCCACGAACGGCTGGCTGGGCGGGGGAGGGGACGGCTGGGAAAGAGGCCCTTACTGGCTCGATGGACTTACCCCACTCGCCTACCTACTCGACGACGAGGAGCTCAAGGCTAAGGTGCAGCCCTGGATCGAATGGAGCATCAGCAACCAGCGGGACGACGGCTACTTCGGTCCCGAACC
Source organism: Neolewinella sp. (assembly GCF_965214665.1). GTDB lineage: Bacteria > Bacteroidota > Bacteroidia > Chitinophagales > Saprospiraceae > Neolewinella. The sequence continues at coordinate 3,463,071 of NZ_OZ243970.1, forward strand.
CCTAGCGGAGGGCTACGAACGCATCCCCGGCACCCAGCAGGAACCGCGCCGCGACTGGTGGCCCCGCATGGTGATGCTAAAGGTGCTACAGCAGTACTACCTGGCTACGGAGGACGAGCGGGTGATCGACCTGATGACCGACTATTTCAGGTACCAGCAGCAGGAATTGCAGAACACCGAGCTAGGCCACTACTCCTTCTGGGCCAACCGCCGGGGAGCCGATAACCTAGCCGTGGTATACTGGCTGTACAACATCACGGGCAATGACTTCCTGCTCGAACTGGGGGAGACCCTCCACGCCCAGACCTTCGACTGGACCACCGTATTCACCGACGGCCGCATCGCCGTCACCAACCCGCTGCCGAACCTGCACTGCGTCAATATCGCCCAGGGGCTAAAGGCACCGGTCGTGTACTGGCAGAATCACGCCGAGCGGGACGATCACCGCAACGCGCCCAAAGCAGGACTGGACGTACTGCGGGACGTACACGGCTTCGTAAACGGAATGTACGGCGCCGACGAACGCCTGCACGGCAACGACCCGACACAGGGCTCCGAATTCTGCACCGCGGCCGAGATGATGTTCTCCCTGGAGACGATGCTGCCGATCACGGGCGACATGTACTACGGCGACTACCTGGAAAAGGTCACCTTCAACGTGGTGCCCACCCAGCACAGCGACGACTGGATGCGCAAGCAGTACTTCCAGCAGGTCAACCAGATCGACGTGATGGGCGGGGAGTACAACTTCTTCGACAACGACGATCAGCGGCTGGTGTACGGCGTGGAAACCGGCTACACCTGCTGCACCACCAATATGCACCAGAGCTACCCGAAGTACATACAGAACCTCTGGTACGCCACGGCCGATAACGGGCTGGCGGCCCTGGTCTACGGTGCCTCGGAGGTCACGGCCCGGGTAGCGGATGGCCAGGAGGTGACCTTTACCGAGACCACCGACTACCCCTTCGAGGAGACGATCCGCTTCGAGCTGACGGAGGGCGAGGCGGCAAATTTCCCGCTGCACCTGCGCATCCCCGAGTGGGCGACTGATACCTGGACGGTAAGCGTCAACGGCGAGGCGCAGCGGGTAGAGGCGACCGACCGGGTCGTGGTACTCGACCGCAACTGGACGGTGGGCGACCGGGTCGAACTGCAACTACCGATGACGGTGCGGACCAGCCGCTGGTTCCAGCAGTCGGTCGGGGTGGAGCGCGGACCCCTGGTCTACGCCCTGAAACTCTCCGAAAACTGGACCGAGCGCAACACCGAGCGCTGGCCCCACAGCTGGTACGAGGTCACCACCGACGAGCCCTGGAACTACGGCATCCCCTGGTCGGAGGTCGAGCAAAAGAACTTCGTTGTCGAGGTGGCCGACGGGCCCGTAAGCGACATGCCCTGGAACCTGGAGAACGCCCCCCTCCGCATCCGGGTGAAGGCCGCCCGGGTGGAGGAGTGGCAAGCGTACGACCACCGGACCGGCCCCCTGCCCGCCCACCCGCGTATGGCGCGCGACGAGCTGACCACGGAACAGATCACGCTCATTCCCTACGGCTGTACGACGCTGCGGATCGCGCAATTCCCGGTTATCGACGTGCGGTGAGTAACAGACCATGCTTTTACAGCGTTCCCTGGACAAATAGTCTGTAGGCCTATGCCCACCAAGCGCCATTCGATCAAGGACATTGCCCGGACGCTCGGCGTATCTCCCACCACCATCTCCTTCGTACTCAATGGCAAGGGCCCAGAGAAAAAGATCTCCGCCGAAATGATCGAGCGGGTCACCGCCTACGCCAAGAAGATCAACTACAAGCCCAACATGCTGGCCCGCAGCCTGCGTACGGGCAGTACCAAGATCCTCGTCTTCATGGTGGAGGACATCAGCAACTACTTCTTCAGCCACGTGGGCCGCTACATCGAGGAGATCGCCCACGAGCGGGGCTACCGCGTCATCTTCTGTAGCAACGAGAACGACGATGCCCGCTCGCGCGACCTTATCACCCTCTTTCTCGACCGGCAGGTGGATGGCTTCATCCTCATCCCCTCCAGCGGCATCCGCGACGAGGTAGCCAGTCTGGTGAAAAGCGGGGTGCCGGTCATCCTCTTTGACCGCTACTTCCCGGACCTGAAGACCAGCTACGTGGTCATCGATAACTACGCGGCCTCCCTCAACGCTACCCGCCACCTCATCGCTGGCGGCTACCGCCACATCTCCTTCGTCACTACCGACGTGGAGCAGGTGCAGATGCTGGACCGCAGCCGCGGCTACACCGATGCGATCACCGCGGCCGGACTGCCGGTGAATATCCTGCGCGTCCCCTTTGCCGATACCTATTCCGAACGGGCTAAGGACCTGATCCGCACGCATTTCTCCACTAATGATGCCCTCGATGCGGTCTTCTTCTCCACCAACTACCTTACGCAGAGCGGACTGGAGATCATCAAGGAGCCGGGTAGCAAGTCCATCACCGAGTTAGGCATTCTCACCTTTGACGACAACGACCTGTTCCGCATCAACACGCCTACCATCTCGGCCGTCGCCCAGCCCATGCAACAGCTGGCCGAGGAGCTGATGCGCATCATGCTGCTGCTGCTGCTCAAGCAGAAGGGGAAGACTACTACCGAGCCGGTACAGGTGACGTTGCCGGCGGAGCTCATCGTGCGGGGCTCTTCGGTGGGAACTAGAGAAAGGATAGTAGAGGCAAGTACCACAGGCCGGTTATGAAATCGCTGCTAGTCCACCGATGCCCCACAGCCCTAAGTTTCAATCTCATACTTCTCCACCCGCCGGTAAAGCGCCGCCCGCGTTAGCCCCAGCTCCCGGGCCGTAGCCGTGATCTCGCCGCCATTCCTACCCAGTGCCGCGCGGATCATCCGGATCTCCATCTGCTCCAGGGTTACGCCAGAGGGGGCGAAATTGGTCGCCGTGGACCGCTCACCCGACTGCCGTTCGAGTTGCTCCACGCTCAAAGTATCCTCAGTACTCAGGATGGCGGTGCGCTCGATCAGGTTTTGGAGCTGGCGGACGTTACCGGGAAAGGGCTGGCGGCGTAACCAGGCTACCGCCTCGTTGGGGAGTTTGAGCTTCGGGCGCTCATAGCGGCGGCGGGCACTGGTCAGGAAGTGCTCGGCCAGGGAGGTGATGTCTTCGGGCCGCTCGCGCAGGGCGGGTAGGTGGAGGTGGATGAGGTTGATACGGTAGAGTAGGTCTTCACGGAAGGTACCCGCGGCCACCATTGCATCCAGGTTGCGGCTGGTGGCGCTGAGGATGCGTACGTCGGTGGGCCGTGGCTTACTTTCCCCCAGTCGCTCGTACTGCCGCTCCTGTAGCACCCGCAGTAGCTTCACCTGAGCGGCGGGGGCCAGGTCGCCCACCTCGTCCAAAAACAGGGTGCCGCCCTCCGCCAGCTCGAAGCGCCCCTTGCGGTCGGTACGTGCATCGGTAAAGGCCCCGGCCTTGTGCCCGAACAGCTCGGACTCGAACAGCCCCTCCGGTACGCCGCCCAGGTTCACAGCCACGAAAGGACCGCGAGCACGCTTACTGGCCGCGTGGATGGCCTCGGCGATGAGTTCCTTACCGGTGCCGCTCTCGCCCGTAATAAGAACGGAGGCCTGGGTGGGGGCTACGCGCCGGGCCTGTTCGATGACCTGCCGTAGTGCGGGCGAGGTGCCGGTGATGGAGCCGAATGGGTCTGCTAGCTTTTCCGATCGCGGTGCACCTGCGGCCCCGCCCCTACCCAGTTGTGCATTTATCGCATTGAGCAGCTCGTGGTTATCCCATGGCTTGGCGATGAAGTCGCGCGCGCCCGCCTTCATGCCCTCCACGGCCAGTTGTACGGTGGCCCAGCCGGTCATCTGGATGACGGGTAGCTCGGGGTGGGCCGCCAGGAGTTCGCGTAGGAGTTTCATGCCGCCGCGGCCGCTGGTCTCGATGGTGAAGTTGAGGTCGAGCAGCACCACGTCGGGCTGGAACTCACTCACTGCCGCTAGTGCCTCCTCCGGGTAGTAAATACTGCGTACCGTGTGGCTGGCCCGGCGGAGCAGGAGCTCGAGGCTGGTGCAGACGGTGCGGTCGTCGTCGATGATTAATACGGAGGGCAGGGGGGATTACAATTTACCGTTTACCAAGTACCATTTACCATTTAGCGTCTCTGCTCCCCCGATAGCTATCGGGGCTCGTTATGGGGAGGAGGCGGAGGAGTAGCCTGGATGTCCAGGCACTGCTTAGTCCGTGCTACGATTTCCTTTACACGTTTGCGTTCCTCAGGCTGGTCGCCAGTGTGCTCGATGATCAGGGTACGGTCATGGGTGTCAATGTGCAGGGTGGCGTGCTCGTCGATATTGGTGGTCAGGTCGCCGCGCATGTGAACGTTGATGTTGTTGTCCGTGACCTGATTCATGCAGTGCATCAACTCGCTGGACTTGCCCGGATCGAGGCGGACGCGGAAAAAGTAGCTGTCTTCATGTTCGCTTTCCTGTACGTGGCGGCGCTCTTGTTGGGCGGCGAGGGCGCAGGTGCAGAGCAATAAAGCAATGGCAATAAGTAGCGGTTTCATGTATGGTACTGTTTAATGACTATAACTGTCGGCGGACGAGCCAAGCTACGCAAGCCTCGGCCGACGACAATTACTCCTCGTGGAGGACATCGGCGGGGTGGAGCCGCGCGGCCTGTCGGCTGGGGAGGAGGGCACAAAGGGTGACGATGAGTAAGATAGTAGCGATGGCCGCCCCGATGCCGAAGTAGAAGTACTTGCCGGGTATGGGCAGTAGCTCTAGAAGGGGTACCTGTACGGCGAAGAAGGTGCCGAGTAGCAGTCCGGCTACGGTGACGATGAGTACCTCGCCGACAAACTGTGCGGTGACCTCACCGGGCGTGGCACCCATTGCTTTGCGCAGGCCGATCTCGGCGCGGCGGCGGTTGATCTGGGTGAAGAGGACGCCGAAGAGGCCGAGGGCGATGTTTATTAGGAGGAAGGCGGAGATGGTGGTGAGGATGACTAGGGGGATAATGGTCGGCCGGTTAGCCTGTATGCGGGCACCGGCCAGGTTTTCGATCACCACGTCCGTATTGCCGGTGATGTTGGTCAGCATATTGTAAATTGGTTCTTCCACCGCGGCGGTCTGCCCTGGTTTGGTACGCACAATCAGGCTTTCGTATGGATTTTTGGCGTAGTCACCATTACGCTGATAGAAGAAGGTGAGTGGTGAGGCTTCGGCAAAGTTACTACTGTACTTAAAGTCTTCGACAACCCCGATGATTTTGTTATCGCCTTCGAGTTTCAAAATGGTGTCCAGTAGACTTGTCGTATTGGGGTAAAATTCATCCGCAAAGGCACCGTTGACGATGATGGGGGTGTACTTCGCGTTAGCGTCTCCAGCCTCAAACCAGCGGCCCTCGCGTAGTTGAAGTTCGGCGGTACTAGCGTAGTGCTCGTCGGCAAAGAAACCCATTGTGCCTAATTCGTAGCCATTATCATCGTTACCATTGTACCAGGTGTTATTAAGGAACGGAGCCACGAAGCCGATAAAGGCAGCATCGGCAACGCTGGGGAGGGTGAGCAACTCTGTCCTGATGCGCTCCTGAATGGCGAGTACACCAGCGGAGTCGAGGTCGTCATTAAGGTCAAGCTGCACCCTTAGGCTTTGTTCGTAATTGAATCCGAGGGGCGAGCTGTATCGCTCCAGATTATAGATGCCGAACGCGTATACTGCGAAGAGTACGATGAAGGCTAACAGAATCTCCAGAAAGAGCATACTATTCGCTCTGCGCTTGTTCCACATCAATTTCAGTAGGTGCTTAAGCATGGGTAGCATAATTTAGCGTAATGCGTCACCAATATTGGTGCGACTCATTCGGTAGGCTGGCAGCAGGCCCGAAAGCAGACCGAACACCAGAATTAATAGCATGAAGTAAAAAAACACTCGCGGAGTGTACGCCAGACGTAACCCGCCGAGCAGGTCATTGGTATTGTTGTATTGAATAATTGCGTAGGCCAATAGCAAGCCAACCGCCCCACCGATGAAGGTGAGCACGAGATTTTCGAAGATGAATTGGTACAGTATGTTTTTACTATCCGCCCCAAAGGCCTTGCGTACCGCAATCTCAGACTTACGCTCGATTACGCGGCTGATATTGAGATTGACCAGGTTAATAAGGGGCAGTGATATGAACAGTAGCAGGATAGCTAGGATAGGACCAAACAGGGTGTATACCGCTAGATCGGGGTCTTCATCATCCACTCCAGCCAAGTTTCCAGCAAAATCTTGTACTCGTGTAAACCCCTTCAATCCTAGCCGCTCGAACTGCTCCTCCGGTGGCATTTCGAAGTTTTCAGCGATGAAGGCTAGCTGATTGGCGACAGAAGCTCTTTTGGCCGGACTAGTTGCTTTGAACGTCGCCCGGAACGGGCCGTATATTTCTTTGCTATCAAACACTTTGCTGTCGATTGTAGTAAGCGGCAGGTACACACCGGCGAGGATGGCGGGATGGTCCATTAACGGACGAGCCACTATACCCACCACCCTGAATTTCTCTCCGCCTAGATCTATCTCTTGACCGATCACCAACCCAGGTTCCTTTCCAAAGTACTCCCGGGCGGCGCGGTCAGTCATGACGGCTACTTTATTAGCCTGCGTGATATCATCTTGCCCGAAGGGAGCCCCGCTGAGAAAAGTGAAGTCGAATACTCGCCAATAATCAGCATCTACATAAGTGGTCGCGAAGCTTATTTTCCGGCCATCCAGGTAGATATCCATCGGTCTTCCGTCGGAATAGAAAGCGTGATCGGAGACATCCTCTAAATTCTGGAGTTGATTACTTAGAAAGTGAAAACTGGCCGAGCCGCTGTTCATCGTTCTGCTATTACCTTCCGTCACCACGGGGCTCGAATCGTACCGCATCACCCCCGTATCCATGAGCACCGAATCTAAAGTGTACGTAGTATCGTAACTCGGCGTATAGCGCTCTACGTTCTGTAAAAATACCATCCGATCCACGTCCGTCATCGGTGGATTTGCCCCAAACAGCGCATCCCCCATCGAAGTAATCAACATCAAAATCATCAGCGTAAAGCTGATCCCAAACAAGCTCACGAAGGTGTAGAAGGGCTTGCGGCGGAGGACCTTTAGGGTGAGGAGGAGATAATTTCTAATCATATCGGTATTCATTATTTTGGTTGTGATTTACGATTTACGACGTACGATTTACGATTTACGATTTGCTGCCGCTACGGTTTGCTCGCTGCGCTCGTGGCTACCGCACTTTGTAGGTGAGTCGGCGCAGCTGGTGAATGGCACTTGCGGTAGCTAAATCACCAATCGTACGTCGTAAATCGTACATCGTAAATCAACTCACCCGCTCTCCATCACTAAGCCGTACCAGCCGGTGTGTCTTCCGCGCCATCCGCTCATCGTGGGTCACCATCACGATGGTCGTGCCGAGGTCGGTATTCAGCCGCGTAAGGATGTCCATGATCTCGTCGCCCATGTGGCTGTCGAGGTTACCGGTAGGCTCGTCGGCCAGGATGATATTGGGGCGGCCGACGATGGCGCGGGCGATGGCGACGCGTTGTTTTTGTCCGCCGCTGAGCTGGTTCGGAAAGTGGGTGGCGCGGTTACTGAGGCCCACGCGTTCGAGGGCTGCGAGGGCAAGTCGGCGGCGTTCCTTACCGCTCGTCCTGCGGTACAGCAGGGGCAGCTCCACGTTATCTACCACCGAGAGGTCGTTGATGAGGTGGAAGCTCTGAAAGATGAAGCCCAGCTGCTCGTTGCGGAAGCGGGCCACCTTGCTGCCGTTGTAGCGCGTCACCTCCTGCCCGGCCAGCACTACGCTGCCCTCGCTTGGCTCGTCGATCAGTCCCATGATATTGAGCAGGGTAGATTTGCCGCAGCCCGAGGGGCCCATGATACTTAGGAACTCGCCGTCCGGCACGCTCAGATTCATGCGCTGTAGGGCGAGGGTCTCGATGGTGTCGGTGCGGTAGGATTTGGAGACGTTGGTTAGCTCTATCATGGTTGTTGCGTTGTTACGTTTTTTAGTTGTTGCGTTTGTAGGAATGCTCACTTCGCTCGGTTTGGGCTGTTGCATTGTGGAGTTGTTGTATTAGTGGCAATGCTCGCTTCGCTCGTGCTGGTGTCTCCGCTTGTACTGCACCTGCGGCCCCGCCCCCTGTGCCGTTTGTCACGTTTCTGCCGCCTGCTACGCCTTTGCCGCCTATCCCGACCGTCACGCAACAACCCAACAACTCCCGAACCCAACAACCCCAAACCCAACAACCCCAACTCATTCGTACAAGGGTTTATCCCGCCGAAAGTCCCACAGCGTAAGCCGTTCCAGATTCGTGTAGGTGAGCCAGTAGGCGCGGAGGGTTTCGGCGTAAGCGCGGGTGTTCTGGTCGCGGTTCTGCTGGGCGAAGGTGAGGTCGGTGAGCGGGATGGCGCCGAGGGTATAGCTTTCCTGACTGATGCGGAAGCGTTCTTCGGCAAGGTCACGGATCTGGGTGGCCAGCACGAGCTCCTCGCGTACGGTGCGCCACTGATCGAGGAGCTGGGTGAGCTGGCTCTGGAGGTTCGTTTCAATGCGTTGACCGAGTTGCTGCGCCAGGGCGAGCTCGGTGGCGGCGCGTTTGTTGAGGGCGCGGCGCTGGCCCCAGTCGACCAATGGCACGGCGAAGGTGAGGCTCACGATACGCTCGTTCTGCGGATCGCTGTAGATGGGGTCGAGCGCGTCGGCGTTGCGGATCAGGCCGATGCTGGCGTCGAGGTCGAGGCGGGGGCCGAGGTCGCGCCTGATCCGGTCGGCGTTGCGCCCGGCCTCGAGGGTGCGGCGGGCCACGTCGAGCAGTTCGGGGCGCTCGGCAAGTAGGGTGGTGGCGCGGGCGGCGGCTACGTCCAGGTCGGTAAGGGCGGCGGTGGCGGCGGGCGTTTCGGGTTCTAGGAGTTGACCGGTATAAGCTTCTCCTAGATATTGCAGGATGGCGGCTGAAGCCGCCCCTACTAGGCGCTCGGCCCGTAGCAGGTTCTGCTCGGCGCTGGCTAGTTCAAGCTGTAGTTGGACTAGGTCACCGCGGTTGATTTGTCCTAGTTCGTAGCGTTCCTGGGCAATGGTGTACAGCGTCTGGTTAGCCTCCCGGTTGGTTTCGGCGATGCGGCGCTCCTGGTCGGCACTCACCAGGTCGAAGAAGAGGTCGGTAGCATCCAGGGCGGCATCGGCGCGGGCGGCGTCGCGGGCGCGGTCGGTGAGCTGGGCCTGGAGGGGCAGCAGGCGACGATCCCAGCGCCAGGGATTGAAGGCCAGGATCGGCTGGCGGAAGGTCAGGCGCACCGGGGCCCCGTTGTAGCTCTTCGAGGATTGGGCAAAGTTATCCGTGCGTTGTAGGGCAGTTTCTAGTCCGATGAGTCCGCCGGTAGCGGCGATGCGTTGGTTGGCCAGCAGCGATACGGAGGAGTTGTTGAGCTCGATCTCGCGGAAGGCGATCGACCCGTCGTCCAGCGTCACCTGCGTCGAGGTACGGAAGTAGTTGGGCAGGGTGGCGGCCAGGTCGAGGCGGGGGCGTAGTCCGGCGCGGTAGGCGTCTAGTTCCAGCTCCGCGGCTTCGGCTTGCTGGGTGGCAATGAGTACGCTTTCGGCTTTCTCGGCAGCCCGTTGCTGCAGCTCTCCTAGTGTGATCGTCTGGGCGCCTACTGTGGGCACGGGTGCAGGGTCCTGTGACCAACAGTTGGTGCAGAGTAGAAGGAGGAAAAGGCTAGGACGGAGGCGGAGCATCATTCTTCCAGTTTGAAGGCGGTGACCCGTTCCAGCTCCTCGCTGTCGGAAATGATGATGCGGTCGCCGGCGGTGAGCCCACTGGTGATCTCTACGAAGTCGCCGTTGCGCATGCCTACGCCTACCTCGCGGCGGGTGGCCTCCTCGCCGTTGACTACGAAGACGGACTGTAGGCGTCCGCCCCGGAAGGCCGGACCGTTCTTGACGCGCAGTACATCCTCTACCTTATTGGTGATGACGTAGAGCTCGGCGCGTAGGTTGGGGCGCAGTTCTTCGTGGCTGGGGTCGTCAAGTTCCACCCGGAAGCGGACCAGGTTATCGGTGACCTCGGGCAGGATGGCAGTGACGGTCCCGGTGAGGCGGGCGGTGGCGGTGCGCAGTTCCACGGGTAGGCCTACGGCGAGCTGGTCGGCGTAACGGTCGGAGGCGCTGCCCTCTACTTTATAGCGGCCGAGGTCGGCGATGCGGGCCAGGGCGGTGCCCTCGGTGACCTGCTGGCCGATGTTCTCGTTCACCCAGGTGACTACGCCGGCGCGGGGGGCGCGGACTTCTGTTTCCCGGAGGCGGCGGCTGAGCTGGCTTACCTCTTTTTCTTCCATGCCCACCTCGAGTTGGAGGGCGCGCTTGCGGCCGGCCAGGCTGTTCTGGCTATAGGCGAGTTGGTTGCCGAGTTTTTTGGCCTCCAGCTCGCTAATTTTGACGGCTAACTCGGCGGATTCCACCTCCTCCTGGGTAGCCCCGCCGATCTCTAGCAGGCGACGGGCATCGGCGAGTTGAGCGCGGGCGGCGGCGAGTTCGAGCTTTTTGATCTCGGTGTCGTAGGTGAGCTCCTGCAGGTCGCGTTCGTATTCGAGGCCGAGGAGTCCGATGCTATTTTCCTTCACGGCTAGCTGGTCGCGACGGCCGTCTAGTTGCAACTGGACGTAGTCGCGGTCGAGCCGCATGATCAGGGCGTCCGCCTGCACCTGCGTCCCCGCCGTAAGGAGCACCTCATCAATGGTGGTAGCAACGGGGCTGTTGAGCTGCTCCTCAAAGGCGGGCAACACCAGGGCGGTGGCGTTGACGGTATTGACCACCTCGCCGCGCTCTACGGTGGCGAAGCGGAGGGTATCCTCGTCGGCCGAGGGGCGCAGCAGGCGCAGCCCGTACCAGACGGCGGCACCCAGTAACACGATGGCGGCCAGCCAGCTTAGTAGCTTCTTGCGGCGGCGGCGGGTGACGGTCTTGGTGTCGAGGGTACGATCCATGCTGGTGGGGGAGCAGGAATCGTGCCAGGAAAATTAAGTACTTATAATCAGCACATTACGTAGGTAGAATTATTACATGTGTTCGGAATCGGACGGGGGGTGTGCGGTATCGTTGACGGAAATTTGGTCGCTTACAAAGGTCGAGTGGCCTCTGGCCCGAGCAGAGACGTGCAGCAGGAGAAGTGGCTGCGCCACTTCGCGCGGATGATACAGGCTCGGGCCAGAGGCCGCTCGACCTTTCAACCCGAACGATCCCACTCTCCTCTTACCTCATCGGCGTAGTCTAGCAGTTCCTGGCTCGGCTCTTTGATAACCCCGATCCATGATTTTCGCCTTGCTCCCTCCGCCTCCGGCTCGGTTGATTCCTGAACAATCTCTACATCGTTCACTGCTTCGAGGTATTGGATCACCTGCATGGCCCGCTCCCGTAGTATGTTGAGCCGGATAATCATAAGTCAGAGTTACGCTAGATAATCTATAAGCGCAGCCAGAGGCTGCATGTTGCTGGCGCTGCCGGAGGCAGCATTGTACTATAGTAGGGCCGCACCAAACACCCCCGCCGAGTCCCCCAACCGCGGCCGAAGGATGGGCGTGTCCCGCCGTGGATTGAACAGGTGCTCGGCGATCCGGTCCACGCCCTCCGTGTATACTTCCTCGATGTTGCTGAGGCCGCCGCCGAGCACGACGGCGTCGGGGTCGAGGACGTTGATGATGTTAGCCAGGCCCTTGGCGAAGAAGTGGAAGAAGCGCTCCAGGGTACGGGTGGCGGCCGGGTCGTCGCCGGCGCGGTAGCGGGGTACGATCTCGCGCATACTCCGAGACACGCCACTCATACGCAGGTAGTAGCGTTCCAGGGCGGGGCCGGCTAGTATCTGCTCCGTGCAGCCCACGCGGCCGCAGTAGCAGTAGCCGCCGGAGTGGTCGAGAAAGGTGTGGCCCCACTCGCCCCCGATGCCCTGTGCCCCGCCGATGACGCGGCCGTCGACGACCACCCCGCCGCCCGTGCCAGTGCCGAGGATGACGCCGAAGACGACCCGCGCATCGGGTACTTCGGCGGGTACAGCTCCGAGTAGGGCCTCGGCGATGGCCAGGCAGTTGGCGTCGTTGGCCAGGGTGAAGCGCTTGCCGGTGAGGTGCTCCAGGTCGCGGCCGAGGGAATTACCGTTGAGTACGACCGTGTTACTATTCTTCATCAGACCCGTAGGCGGATCGATGGTACCGGGGGTGCCCATGCCGATGTGCTCGGCCGTCGTGCCGGTAGCCTCTTCCAGCTCGGTCACTACCCGGGCAATGCGATTGATGATGTGATCGTAGCCCCCCCCCCGCTCGGTGGGGATGCGGAGGCGCTCGAGCACCTTGCCGGCGTCGTCCAGGACAGCCCCTTCGATCTTGGTGCCCCCCAGGTCGATACCGAATTTCATGTTAGCTTGCTTTGCGGTAATGTACGTCGCACCTTTCCGATTTAACTTGCACCTGGCTTACATCTAGCTTAAATTAGGGGCCCCTCCCCCTAATTACGCGTACCCCAGATGACGCAGCCCACCTGTCACGACTGTGGTAGCATCAGCCGACGTACTAGCAGGTAGACCAGTGGGCCCAGGATGGGAAAGAGCAGAATGGCGTAAACGTACGAATTACTGTAGCCCGCCCGCTTCCGGGCCGCCATATCCTCGCGGGCAATGCGCAGGATGGGCCGGTAGATGAGCACGGCCAGGACAATGACGGCAATACCGAAGAGTAGAGTTCTGGTGGGCATGGTGGGGCCTTTGCCCTTCTGAACCCCGTGTGGGGGGGCTTGTTTCAGCAGGCATGACGACACTGCAAGCGGGCAACCGGGCACCCGACTTTACCGGTACCCTCCAGGACGGATCGACCACCTCCCTGGCCGACTATACCGGCCGGCGGCTGGTGCTGTTTTTTTACCCCAAAGACGATACGCCGGGCTGTACCGCCGCGGCCTGTAGTCTGCGCGACGAGTTTCATACGCTGAAGAAGGAAGGCTTTGCGCTGCTGGGCGTGAGTCCGGATAGCCCTAAAAAGCACCAGAAGTTCATCGAGAAGTACGGCCTGCCGATGCCGCTTATCGCCGACGAGGACCACAGCATCATGGAGGCCTACGGCGTCTGGGGCCCGAAGAAGTTCATGGGCCGGGAGTACGACGGGGTGCACCGTACCACCTTCGTCATCGACACCGGGGGTAAGATCGAGCGCGTAATCACTAAGGTGAACACCAAGGATCACGCCGGGCAGTTACTGGCTGCCTAGCTTTGCTGGGGTACTTCTGGGAAGGGGTACGGGCGGGTCTGCTGCTGTCGCTGCTAGTGGGACCGCTGGTGGTGCTACTGATCCAGCTAAGTCTGCGGCGGGGCACCCTGGCGAGCTTTGCGGCGGCGGCCGGTATCTGGACGAGCGATCTACTTTACATCTCGGCCTCCCACTTCGGGCTGGAGGGGCTGGAGCGTATCCTGGAGTATCGCTATCTGAATGAGGTGTTGGGCTCGGTGGGGGCCGTGCTACTGATCGGGGTGGGACTGGTCATATGGTACCGTAAGCCGCCAAGCATTAAGGGGAAGAAAATCCTTCCGACACGGCAGGGGCTGGCCAGTGCTTGGGTGCAGGGTTTTCTCGTTAATACCCTGAATCCCTTCACGGCCTTCTTCTGGTCGACCCTCGTGGTGACCCAGGTGCATAACCGGGCGCTGCTGGGGGTGGAGGCGCTGGCGATCTACGGCGGCATTATGGGTACCATCGTGCTGGCCGACTCGGCCAAGGTGCTCGGTGCGCGCAAGCTGCGGGCGTTTCTGCGGCCGGCGATGCTGCTGCGGGCGCAGCGGCTGGGGGCGGTGGCGCTGGGGATGTTTGGGGTGGTGCTGGGGGTGCGGGTCTGGCTGTAGCCTAGGGCTACAGCCCCCGAACTGCGTTCGGGGTCGGGGCGGGGGAACTGCTACGCGGTTGTGGGGTAGGTATAGCAGGGGGGCGGGGCCCCGATAGCTATCGGGGGTGCGGGCGGAACGAAGTGGGAAGATGCACAGTTAGGTGGGTATGGCTGACCAGCAGAGTGTCCCTGTGTTTCCCGTACTGTTAGTCAATTTTATTGGCTTTCTGGGGTATAGCCTCATCATTCCGATCCTTGTGTTCCTGGTGGAGCGGTTTGGGGGCAATGCGTTCGTGTACGGAATTGTGGGGGCGATCTATCCGGCCTTTCAGTTGATCGGAGCGCCGCTGCTGGGGCGGTGGAGCGATGCGGTGGGCCGGCGGCGGGCGCTGCTGGTGTCGCAGATCGGGACTTTCTTGGCCTGGTGTCTTTTCATCGTGAGTCTGCTGCTGCCGGTGCGGCAATTAGCGGCGGTAGATAGTGCGGTGCTGGGGGCGTTTTCGATCAGTCTACCGTTGGTACTACTACTTATTGCCCGGGCGCTAGACGGACTCACGGGCGGGAACGTATCGGTGGCTAATGCGTACATGTCCGACATTAGTGACGATAGTAATCGGAAGGCGAACTTCGGAAAGCTGGGTTCGAGTACGAGTTTGGGGTTCGTGATCGGGCCGGCGGCGGCTGGGCTGCTGGGGGCCACGGCGTTAGGAGAATTGCTGCCGGTGATCGTGGCGGCTCTGGTGTCGCTGGTGGCAGTGTTCGCCATTTACTTCTACTTACCGGAGAGCAATCCGAAGCCGGTAAAGCAGGAAAACCAGGAGGATAATCCGCGCTGGCTACAAAAGTCGGCCGGGGTGGAGCACAAGGACTGTTACGACCAGGATGAAAAGCAACCGGCCGGAGGGCTGCGTACCATCCTGGGTATCGGCGGGGTGCCACTGCTGTTCCTGATCTACTTCCTCACCTTCTTCGGCTTCAGCTTTTTCTACTCGGGGTTGCCGATCCTGGCCTCGGGCCAGCTGGGGTGGGACTCGGGGCAGTTGGGGATCTTTTTTGCGGTGACTAGCGGGGTGATGGTACTGACCCAGGGGCCGGTGCTGTCGTACCTCTCGGCGCGCACGGAGGATAAGACGCTGGTCATCGCCGGGGCCTTTCTGCTGGCGGTGAGCTTTCTCTTTTTCCCGCGGGCGGAGAGCTTCTGGGTGTACGCCGGTGGCATCATTCTGGCGCTGGGTAATGGTACGATGTGGCCGAGCTTTCTGTCTATTCTGGGGCGTACCGGTCCGAAGTCACAGCAGGGGGCGGTGCAGGGCTACGCGAACAGCATGGGGAGCCTGGCGAGTATTTTGGGGCTGATCGGCGGGGGTACGCTGTATGCCTCGCTGGGGCCGCAGGTGTTTTACTTTGCGGGGGGGCTGGTGTTCGTGATCTTTCTGCTTTCTTTTCTGCTGGGTCGGGCGGGGCCTTCCCTGCAGCCCCGAACTTCGTTCGGGGTCGAATAAGGGGGACTGCTACGCAGTCGTGGGTTAGCGGACGCGGCTAGCGTTGGCCTGAATGAAGCCTTCCCAGCCGCTGAAGCGCTTGCCGCCGGGGATAGCGGTGCGGTTCTGGTAGTAGTGGCACATGGCGGCGCCGAGGGCGTCGGTGGCATCTGCCAAGTGGCGGCTGCTATCGAGCTCGAATTCATTTTCGAGCATGGCGGCAACCTGCTCCTTACTGGCGTTGCCGTTGCCGGTCACGCTCTGCTTGATCTTGCGGGGGGCATACTCGGTGACCTCCAGCCCTTGGCCGATGGCGGCGGCCATGCAGACGCCCTGGGCGCGGCCGAGTTTGAGCATCGATTGGGGGTTCTTACCGAAGAAGGGGGCCTCGATGGCCATGATGGTGGGGTTGTGCTCGCCGATCACCTGGGTGAGGCGGCGGTGGATGGTCTCCAAGCGGCGGCTGTGGTCCCGGAACTGCGCTAGCTTGAGCACGCCGAGCTCGACGATGCGGCGGCTGCGGGGATGTACCTCGACTACGGCAAAGCCCAGTACTACGGTGCCGGGGTCGACACCCAGGATGCGGTACACGGCCGGTTCGGGAGCAGATTTCGTAGCCACGGGGGCCGGGGGTTTTTTGAGTGAGTAAGAACGAGGGGTGCAACGTGTTTGCCGCAGCCGAGGGTACATTTCGCCGGTGTAAGGTAGCGGGAATTTTGGGAGGGGAACAAATTTTTTGGTTTGGGGGGGGGTTCAACTATTTGGAGGATGGGGTGAGGTGTGGAGTGTGGAGTGTGGTAGGCGGCAAACTCACCACCGAGCGGCTTACAGCCTGCACGGAGGAACTCACAGATTGCTATGGAGTATGCAAGCTTACATGGCGTTCTTTTTGGTAAAGTGTGTCTTTTTCGATGCAGGCATAGAGCACGCGCAGCATTTTGTTCCTTACCGCATTGATCGCGGACAGATGGGCCTTGCCCTTAGCGCGTAACCGATCGTAGAGCTGGCGGTACAGGTTGTCGTGTTTGATCAAACTCATGGCCCCCAGATGGATAGCCGTTTTGAGCTCCGCGCTACTGGCCTTTGAGGTACGTGGCCCCCGCCGCACACTGCTGCCGCTTTGGTAGGTATGGGGCGAGATACCGGCGTAGCTGGCACAGGCCCGGGCGGTAGGGATCTTTTGGTACAACTCCGTCAGGGCTAGGACGACGAGCGAGTTTTTCGGGCCCATGCCGGGCACGGACTGGGTGATGCGGTACAGCCGACGCATCTGCTCATCTTCCTGGATCAAGGCGGTGAGGCGAGCGTCGAGTTCGGCTAGGTTCTTTTTCATCTGCTGCACCTGCCGGCGGATGATGCGTGCGCCGGTCGTGTCCAGGGGGTAGAGGGCATAGGCCTTGAGTTCACGGTAGGATACCTCCAGGGCGGTGAGCCCCTTAAGCAGGCTGCGGCGTAGTTGGAGCAATTGGCGCACCTGACGTAACTGCTTGGCAGGCAGGGTATAAGCCCGGGCATCGTTCTGATGCCTCAGGGCGTAGCGGGCAATGGTCAAGGCATCGCCGGCATCGGTTTTATCCTTCTGACGCCCGCTACTGAGTTTGATCTGTAGGGCATCCTCGCGCCACAAAAAGGGGGCGGCCTCATCAGTAGCCCGGTGCATAACGAGTAATAAGGGATGAGTGTAGACCCCCGTGTTTTCTACGCACTGCAGGATGTTGCAGGCCGCCGCACCCAGCTGGGTGCACAGGCGCTTAAAGAACTTACGGATAGTGGGTACTTCATTGGCGATGTTACCGCGGTCCACCGCTTGGCCCTGCCGGTCCAGCACACAATAGTCCAGGGTAGCTTTGCTGACATCCCAGCCCAGAAAATAGTTAAAATGCATATCTTTGAAAGGCATTGTGCAGAAGGCAGTTTGGTAGCTAGCTCATCTCCTCAATTAGCGGGTTCTCAGGACCCAGATTGCTATACGAGCTACAGCAACCAAACAGCGGCGCGGGGTGGAAAATCTGCGACGGATTCTACGATCCAGAGGTTCACACGCTTTACCCCGGCCGCTGCCTTTTGCGGTTAGTGAATAGCCGTAAAACTAGCCGCGCCGCCGCTTTTGGGAGCGGCGCGGCCAGTTTCACTCCCTTGAACTGGGGAAAAAAGTGGGGTGAAAACGGCTAGTGCAAACCTAAAGGAGGTTTCACAGAGCCGTCGTTGGAGGTGTGGTAGCCTCAGCAGGGGGACGCGTGATTAGGGGGAGGGGCCCCTAATCTAAGCCTGGTGCAAGCCACGGAGGGGCCTTCACCTGACGGTGAAGGGGGTGGTACTTTTGCGAAATCGAAGGAATAGACATAGCACGGTACATGCCGGGGCCGGCCGTGCGGCGGTGGGGGCTGCGGGTGCTGGCGGTAGTCGTGGGGCTGGTTTTTGCCTACCAGTGTGTGCGGGTGGGGCGGCAGCTGGACTGGGGGGCGTTCGTGCAGGCGCTGGGGCGGCCGGGCAACTGGCGGTACCTGCTGCTGGCCGTGGCGCTGATGCCGGTGAACTGGTGGCTGGAGGCGCGTAAGTGGCAGTTGCTGCTGCGGCCGTTTCTGGTCTGGCCGTTCGGGCGGGTGCTGCGGGCTACGGTGGCGGGGGTGAGTGTGAGTGCGGCTACGCCGAACCGGATCGGGGAGATTGGCGGGCGGCTGCTCCTGGCGCGGCGCGGAGAATACGGGGGGGTAGTGGCCTCTTCGCTACTGGGTAGTGTGTGTCAGTGGGTAGCTTTTTTGCTGTTGGCGTGGCCGGCGCTCGTCTATACCATAGGGCGCTACACGCAGGTGCGGGGTAGTTGGGAAGGGCTGGGCTGGTCGTTGACGCTACTGGGCCCCGGGGTGGTCGTGGCGGTGACGCTCGGGGGTAAACCGCTCGTGCTGAGGGGGTTGCGCTGGGTGGAGCATCGCAGCGGGCGGCCTACGGCAGCGATCCGAACGGCGCTTACGAACGTTAAGTTTAAGCTAATGGCGCGATCCTGCGTCTACGCTTGCCTGCGCTTTAGCGTTTACTGCGTACAACTTTACCTGCTGCTATGGTTCTTTGGGTTAGAACTGCCGCTGGGGGTAGGGCTGGCCGGGATCGCGGCGATCTACCTGGTGCAGGCGGGCATTCCGCTACCCCCGGGGCTGAACTTCGTGACCCGCACCGAACTGGGGCTGCTGCTCTGGCAGGTGGATGCCGTGGACGGCGTGGCGGTACTGGCCGCATATACCGCCCTATTTAGCGTTAACGTGTTACTGCCCTCCCTGCCCGGTTACTGGCTGATCGTGCGGAAAAACAGAAAAAGATGAATTCGGTCTTCCTCAAATACTGTATGCTCTTCCTGCTGGCGCTACCGGTGGGCTGGGGGGATGATCCTGCTCGTTCGCCCGCGGTTGCACCGGCGGCCCCGCCCACGGAGACGCAGAGCGTGTGTTCAATCCGTAATACCACCTTTCAGGCCGGGGAGCAGATCGTGTACAAGCTGTACTACAACTGGAATTTCGTGTGGCTGGCCGCTGGAGAGGTGACCTTTAATGTGCATGACCTGCCCCACCAGTACCGCGTAAACGTGATTGGGCAGACCTACCCCAGCTATGAGTGGTTCTATCAGGTCAAGGACAACTATACCAGCTACCTGGACAAGGAAACCCTGCTCCCGCAGCTGCACATTAAGGACATATATGAGGGGGGGTACCAGAAGTACGACCGCACCAAGTTCTACCAGGATGAGCAGCGCATCGTGAGCTACCGCGGTAAGACCCGGCAGGATACCAAGGCCAAGTACATGGACGTGGACCCCTGCATGCACGACCTGATCTCGATGATCTACTTTGCGCGCAACCTGGACTACGACAGACTGGACCGCGGGCAGGAGATACCGATCAAAATCCTGATGGACCAGGAGATGCACCCCCTCAAGATCCGCTACCTGGGCCCCGAGGAGGATGTGAAGATCAAGGGGAGTGGGCGCTACAACACTTTACGCTTTAGCCCCCAGCTCATTACCGGTGAGCTCTTTAAGGAGGGGGACGAGATGAAGATTTACGTAAGCGACGACGATAATAAGATCCCGCTGCTGATCGAATCGCCCGTCACAGTGGGTAGCGTCAAGGCGGTACTGCACTCCTACAAGGGCCTACGCTACCCCATGGAGGCCAAACTCGACTAGATGAACCGCACCCTACTCCTGCTGCTCTGCATGGTACTGGCCTTCGTGCTCGGAATGGCGGCACTGTCGCTGTGGCAGTCGCACGAGCGGGAGCAGCAGGTACACGAGGAGGCCACCGTGCTGCTCGAGCGGGTCCGCAACGTGATGAAGATGGTGACCGTAGAGGGCGACGTGAACGAGCTATTCAGCTCCACCTCCTCGCGCAACGTAACGCTGTACCTGCCGCTGCCCTCCCGCTTTTCCTTCGACAAGAAGGCTACGGTGGAGGTGCGCGGTACGGTGCTGGTGGGTTACGACCTGGAGCGACTGGACATCTCCATCGACCCCGACCGGCGGGTGCTCACCCTGCGCAATTTGCCGGAGCCGGAGATCCTAGCTATTGACCACGAGCTCATCTACCGCGACCTGGACGAAAGCTGGTTCAATACCTTCAGTGCCGAGGACTACAGCCGGCTCAACCGGCGGGCGAAGGAGCGGCTGCGGGATGAGGCCCTGGCGAGTAACCTGTTGGAGCGGGCCCGGGCGCAGGGGGATGGGGTGATCGCGGGGATCGAGTACTTGGCTACCAGTGCAGGGTATACGGTGGTGGTGGAGGGTAATGGTATACAGCCCACTGAGTAGGGCAGCTCCGCTGCTGAATTTTTGAACCGCAGAGGACGCAGAGGGCCACAGAGGCGTCTTCAGAAACACCTCTGTGTTCTCCGTGCCCTCTGTGGTTGATTTCTCACGAGGCGCGTAGCGCCGAGTGCTATTTACGCAGCTTAATCTCGATCACCCCATTAGCCCCCTGCATACCGTACAAGTTGGTATCGCTCACGTTTTTGAGCACCCGCACGCGGGCAATCTCATTGACGTCAATGGTGGAGTATACCGAGCCGAAGTTGTTGCCCAGGATCGTTCCGTTGACGACAAAGAGGGGGGTAGCGTCGGAGTTGAAGTTCATATCGCCGCGGATGCGGATGGTGGCGTCGGCACCCTCCCCACGGACCGAGACGCCGGAGACGCGGCGCAGGTAGGAGGTCAGGTCGGCTCCAGATTCGGCGGTATTGACTGCCACGGTGTTACTGCCCTGGGAGGACTCGATGGCACGGCGGGCGCGGGCATTGTCCTGCTGCTGGGTGGAGCGGGGAGCGGTGGGGGTGCAGGCGCTGAGGCCCAGGAGTAGCAGCACGAGGTAGCGTGGAAATCGCATAATGAAGGTATTGCTTGATCGAACGTCTAAAGATAACGAACGCGGGGCGGGCTTTGTGACCTACGGCAGACGTCTGAGTAATCGGTAGCCTATCTTAGACGGGACCAACGTCTCCGACATATGCCGCTCGTTCATCCCCTTCTGCTTGCGCTGGGCCTGTCTCTTCTGCTGACTTCCTGCGGGGGCACGGTGACCCAAAAGGTGACCCCTGCTCCGGACGATCTGCGGACTGCTATGGAATACGACGAGCCCTACCGGCCGCAGGTCCATTTCTCCCCGCCCACCCAGTGGATGAACGACCCCAACGGGATGGTGTATCACGAGGGGGAGTATCACCTGTTCTATCAGTACTACCCCGACAGCAACGTCTGGGGACCGATGCACTGGGGGCACGCGGTGAGTGGGGATCTAGTGGAGTGGGAGCACTTACCCCTGGCCTTATACCCCGACTCCCTAGGCTGGATCTTTTCGGGCAGCGCGGTAGTAGATCACGGAAACACCAGTGGGCTAGGCGAAATTGGAAAAGACCCCCTGGTCGCCATTTTCACCTACCACAACGATCCACTGGAAAAAGCCGGCCACGACGATTTCCAGTACCAGGGCATCGCTTACAGCAATGACCGGGGGCGCAGCTGGACGAAGTATGCCGGCAACCCGGTGATCCCAAATACAGCGGCCATCCGTGACTTTCGCGACCCGAAGGTGGTGTGGGACGCCGAGCGGGAACAGTGGCTGATGGTATTTGCCGCCCAGGATCGGGTGCTGTTCTGGCGCAGTGATAATTTGATCGACTGGGAGCGGCTGAGTGCATTTGGCCAGGACATAGGCGGGCACGGCGGGGTGTGGGAGTGCCCGGATATTTTCCCCCTACAAATTGTGGAGACCGGGGAAACGCGGTGGGTACTGCTGGTGAGTATAAATCCCGGCGGACCCAATGGTGGCTCGGCCACCCAGTACTTCGTCGGCAATTTCGACGGGACCGCCTTCACCCTCGACCCCACCTTTGCCGGTGAAGTAAGGAATAGCAATGCCGTCTGGCTCGATTACGGCCGCGACAACTACGCCGGAGTGAGCTGGGCGAACATACCGGACACTGATGGCCGCCGGCTGTTCATGGGCTGGATGAGCAACTGGGCGTACGCGCGTGACGTGCCGACTACGGTATGGCGGGGGGCAATGACGGTACCTAGAACGCTGAGTTTACACCAGACGCCGGAGGGTTACCGGGTGTATTCCTCGCCCGTTGAGGAATTGACTCAGCTACGGAGGGAAGCGCAAGTGTTCCACGGGGAACACCAGCTGAAGAACCTGAGCTCGGGGGCTTTTGAACTCGAACTTATGTACGTCCTCGACGACGATGTGGCGGACACCCTGGGTGTAGAACTACGGAATATAGCGGGGGAAACGCTACAGGTGGGCTACGATGCGCAGACAAAGACGTTTTATACTGACCGACGGGGGGCGGGGCCTAACGACTTTTCGGATCGCTTTGCCCTGGCACCGCACCGGGCGCCGCGCATTAGCAATTCCGATACGCTACGTCTGCACCTCATCCTGGACCGCGCCTCGGTGGAGGTGTTTGCCGATGGGGGAGCTACGGTGCTGACCGATATTGTCTTTCCTACGGAGCCCTTCGATCGGGTGGTGCTGATCGGGGAGGGGGAGGGAACTATTTATGGGTTGCGGAGTATTTGGGGGAGTACACGATAGACTATCACCGCAGAGAACGTAGAGGGGGGTGGTTCGTACTTTTGCGGCCCGAACCTGCACTTGTAGGCAGGTCAAAAACGAGTTTACGATGATCGACATCACCCTCCCCGACGGCAGCGTCCGCCAATACGAAGCCGGCAGTAGCGCCATGGACGTGGCCCAGAGCATCTCCTCCGGACTGGCCCGAAATGTACTCAGTGCCCGCGTCAACGGCACCATCATCGACGCCAACCGGCCCATCGAGCAGGATGCGCGCGTGGAACTGCTGACCTGGAACGATCAGGGGGGTAAGGAGACCTTCTGGCACAGCACCGCCCACCTAATGGCCGAGGCGCTGGAAGAGCTCTACCCTGGGGTGAAGCTGGGCATTGGTCCGGCCGTGGAGAACGGTTTTTACTACGACATCGACACCGGCGACCGGTCCATCAGCTCCGAAGACCTACCGCGCATCGAGGAGAAGATGCTGGAGCTAGCCCGCCGCAAGGTCGACTACGTGCGCAGGGACGTGAGCAAGGCCGAGGCCGTAGCCTACTTCGAGGAAAAGCAGGACCCCTATAAGCTGGAACTGCTGGAGCGACTCAGCGACGGTAGTATCACCTTCTACACCCAGGGCAACTTTACCGACCTCTGCCGCGGCCCCCACATCAGTAATACGGGAGCCATCAAGGCCATCAAGCTAATGAAGGTGGCCGGAGCCTATTGGCTGGGTGACGAGAAGCGGCCTCAGCTTACCCGTATTTATGGCATTTCCTTCCCTAAGGCCAAGGAATTGAAGGAATATCTAGACCTGCTTGAGGAGGCCAAACAGCGCGACCACCGCAAGCTGGGCCAGGAACTAGAGCTCTTTATGTTCTCCGAAAAGGTCGGGGCCGGCCTCCCTATGTGGCTCCCTAAGGGGGCGCAGCTGCGCGAGCGGCTCGTCAACTACCTGAAGGAACGGCAGGAAAGTGCTGGCTACCAGCAGGTCGTCACCCCCCACATCGGCAAAAAAGAGCTTTACGTGACCAGCGGCCACTGGGAGAAGTACGGCGCGGACAGCTTCCAGCCCATCAAGACCCCGCGGGAGGGCGAGGAGTTCATGCTTAAACCCATGAACTGTCCCCATCACTGCGAGATGTATAAATTCCGCCCGCGGAGCTACCGGGAGCTGCCCCTCCGACTGGCCGAGTTCGGCACCGTGTACCGCTACGAGCAGACCGGCGAGCTCCACGGCCTGAGCCGGGTACGGGGTTTCACCCAGGACGATGCCCACATCTTCTGCATGCCCTCCCAGGTCAAGGGGGAGTTCCTGGCTGTAGTCGATATCGTGCGCGAGGTGCTCGGTATGATCGGCTTCGACGACGTGACCGCCCAGATCTCCCTGCGCGACCCCGAGACCCCCGAGAAATACATCGGCTCCGAGGCCAACTGGGATGCCGCCGAGCAGGCCATCATTGACGCCTGTACCGAGATCGACATGCAAACCGTTAAGGTCTACGGCGAGGCGGCCTTCTACGGTCCGAAGCTCGACTTCATGGTCCGCGACGCCCTTGGCCGCCAGTGGCAGCTCGGTACGGTACAGGTAGACTACAACCTCCCCGATAAGTTCGAGCTGGAGTACATCGGCCCCGACAACCAGCCGCACCGACCGGTGATGATCCACCGCGCTCCCTTCGGCTCCCTGGAGCGCTTCACCAGCATTCTGATCGAGCACACCGGCGGCAAGTTTCCGCTCTGGCTAGCTCCGGAGCAGATCGCTATCTTGCCCATCAGCGAGAAGTTCAATGCCTACAGCGAGGAGGTGCTCGCCGAACTGGCGCAGCACGACATCCGCGGCGCCGTCGACGACCGTAACGAGACCATCGGCCGTAAGATCCGCGATACCGAGCTACGGCGCGTGCCCTTCATGCTCATAGTCGGCGAGAAAGAAGCCGAGTCCGGGCAGGTGGCCGTGCGGGTGCAGGGGGAAGGGGACCGGGGGGCGATGTCGGTGGGGGAGTTTGTGGAGTTTTTTAAGGAGCAGCTATAGGTTTGACCACGGAGTTTCACAGAGTGGTTTTCCCTCAAACACCCGCCGCTTTCCAAAATAATTATAAAAAAACACCACCCCCGTAGCCACTAGCTTAATGCCCCACTCCCGGTCACCGAGCAGGGGGAAGAAGTGAAGTCCATACACGATGACCGCGTCCAGCAGTAACCCACCGACGCTGACTACCATGCTGAGAAGAAAGGCGGAGCGCAGGGAGCGGCGAAGCTCGAACACGAAATAGCGTTGCAGAAAAAAGTTGAGCACCACACTGCTGGAGTACGCAATGACCGTAGCGGGCACCGGAGGCAGGAAGCGGTCGACCAGCAGCAGATACAGGCCGTAATTGATGGCTGTGGCGATGAGTCCGGTGAGGGCGTATTTTCTCACCCTTCCTGTGCGAGCTGCGCCCGGTGCAACTCACGGAAATAGTCGCGAATCTCGAGCCAGGTGTTAAACCGCGGGTAGTCGGCGTCGAGCAGGGCGTTGTGGCTCGCGGTGAAGAGGAGTCCCTGCCCGTTGAAGCCGGCCAGATTGGTCACCTTATCGTCGATCATGTAGTCGCCGTGTACGATACTCTTATTGCCGCAAAAGACGATACGCTCCCAGTGCACGAAGGGCATGTGCTCCTCCAGCCATTCCCACTTGTCGGTAAAACTGTGCTTGAACTCGGTGGCCGCCGTGACGATGTACACCTCGTAGCGCTCGTACAACTCCCGCACCACCTCACCGGCGTCCTTCATCACCGGTAAGTGACGAAAAAAACCCGGCTCGTGCAGTGCCTCGCGGATGCCCTCCACGCCCGGAAGATCGTAAATGCGCTTGCCGGCATAGGTGGCCGGGTCGATGGACTTACCGTAACGGGTTTCGTACAGCTCGTGGTAGCGCTGGTAGTTGTCTACCATCACCTCATCCATGTCGATACAGATACGCATTACACGATTCCTTTTCTGGTATCGGCTTCGAAGCCGTCGTCCTCCAATTCCTTATAGGCGGGTTCCACCTCACGGTAATCGGGCGTGCCCCCCTTGGTGGAGCGGTGCCAGGCTACGCGGGCGCGGTTGAGTAGCACCATGAGGGAGGGTAAGAGGAGCAGCAAGACCAGCGTAGAAGCCAGCAGACCGAAGGCCACCGATACCGCCATGGGAATCAAAAACTGCGCCTGTCGGCTCTTTTCCAGTAGTAGGGGGGCTAGCCCCGCAAAGGTCGTCACGGAGGTGAGCAGGATGGGCCGGAAGCGGCTGTGCCCCGCGTCGTTGAGCGCATCCATCATGCTCATGCCGCTGCGGATGTTGTCGTTGTAGGTGGCGATGAAAACCAGCCCGTCGTTGACGATGATACCCACCAGGGCAATAATACCCAGAAAGGAGAACAGCGAGATCGGCTTGCCCATCAGCCAGTGGCCAAAAACCACCCCGATGATGCCGAAGGGCAGTAGGAAGAACAGCACCGAAGCCTGCCCGATGGAGCGAAAAGTGAGTGCCACCACGAAGAACATCAGCGCCAGTACCACCGGTAGTACGATCGACACCGAGGCGGCCGTCTTCTCCTGGTTCCTCACCTGCCCGTCGGAGACCGTAGATACGCCGGGGTAGTCGGCCAGTACACGGGGAATGATCTCCTCGCTCACCAGCGCATTGACGTCCGTGACCGATACGGCGTTGTTGGCTACGTCGGCCTCGACCTTCACCTCCCGCTTGCCGTCAGTGTGGTTAATGGCAATCACGCCGCGCTGGGGTTCTAGGTTGACGATCTCGCTGATGGGATACTCGCCCCCATTCGGCAGACGGATGCGCATGTTATTTAGGTCGGCGATGCTGCGGCGGCTGTCCTCGCCGTAGCGTAGCCACACACGCACCTCGTCTTCGCCGCGCTGCAACCGCTGGGCCTCGGCACCGAAAAAGGCGGCGCGTACCTGTCCGACGATGTCCTGTAGGTCAAGTCCCAGATAACGGGCCTTCTCCTTCAGGGTAATATTAATCTCGCGCAGCCCCGCCTGATCGTTGTCGACCACGTCGGTGAGCTCGGCCATCTGTTCCAGTTCGAATTTGACCTTGGCGGTGGCTTTCTCCAGTTCTTCGATATCACTACCGACCAGGCTCACGCTTACGGGCTTACCGAAGAAGGAGCGGCCGCCGTAGCTCAGGATCTCCGCCTCGTCGATCTGGCCCACCTCGTCGCGGATAGCGTTTTGTACGTCACGGAGGGCCACGTCTCCCCGCTCTTCCCCGGGTAGTAGAGCCACGGTGGCCGAGCCCTGATAGGTAGTGGGGCCTACCTTAACTTCGATCCGCTCCACCAGCTCCCGCCCGTCGTCGAAGACCTCGGCACTCATCCGTTCGTTGACCCGCTCGGCGGCCGCGGCGATCCGCTCCAAGATGGCCTGGGTCTTCTCCTCCGGCGTACCGGCGGGTAGCTGCAGGGTGACCGATACGTCGTCGCCCTCGATGATGGGAAAGAAGGTAGTCTTTACAATACCGGCCCGCACGACGCCAATACTCAGAAAAAGCACGGCCAGACAGAGCGACAGCGTAATGAACTTATACCGCATCGTCCAGGCCAGCACCGGCGCATAAAGGGTATCGCGCAGGAAGTTCATCAGCCCATCGAATTTGCGCTGGATCCAGTTGGGCTCCACGCCCTTATCCAACGCGTGGGAGTGGGCCACGTGAGTGGGCAGGATCACCGCGCCCTCAATCAGCGAAAAGATCAGCGAGAAAATGACCACGATGGCCATCTCGCGGAAAAAATCGCCCAGTGTGCCGTCGATAAAAAAGAAGCTGGAAAAGGCGATCACCGTGGTCAGGATCGCGGCGAAGACCGCACTGAGCACATCCGTCGTGCCGGTGATGGCGGCCTTGATGCGCGGTATTCCCTTCTCGTGGTAGCTGTAGATGTTTTCCCCGATCACGATACCGTCGTCGACCAGAATACCGATCACGATGATCATCCCGAAGAGGGAAATAACGTTCAGGGTCACGTCCAGCGCATTGGCAATAATGAACATACCGGCGAAGCTGATGGGGATGGACAGGGCCACCCAGAAGGCCAGTCGCCAGTGCAGGAACACCGCTAGCAGTATGGCCACGATGAAAAAACCCTGGATGCCGTTGGTCTGTAGGGTATGCATCCGCTGCCGCAGCGTTACGCTGGCGTCGCTGATCACTGTGGCCTGGATGCTGGTGTTCTCCGCATTGAACTTATCCAGGTATTCCTTCACCGCATCGGTAATGAAGAGCATGTCCTCCTCCAGGGTGTTCTGCACCTCCACACTTACGCTCGGTGTGCCGTCCAGGTAGGCCCGGTCGGGCTGATCGGCCCAGCGATCGCGTACGGTCGCCACCTGACTCAGGCGTACGGTACCACCCGCCGGCGTGGTCTTCACCACGATGTCCTTCAGCCCATCGGCGTAGTATTCCTTATTGCGGGCCCGCAGTAGTAGCTCTTCCTCCGTGCCCTTCACCGTACCCCCGGTGATGTCTACGTTCGTGCGGCGCACCGCATCGGCCGCCTCCTGAAAGGTGAGCCCGTAGGCCTGTAGGTCCTCTTCGCGAAAGGCGATCTCGATCTCCTCGTCCGGAAAGCCGGAAAGCTCCACCTTGGAGAGGCCCTCAATGGCCAGTAGGTCGTCCTCCACCTGCCGGGCGGCCGTCTTGAGCGCGCCTAGGTTCACGCCCTGACCCGATAGCGCAAAGGTGATGGCCCGCCCCAGCTGCTCCTGCTTAAAAATCACCGGCGGCTCCATACCCACCGGGAAGCTATTGATGCGGTCCACCTCGTTCTTTACGTCCTGCAGGATCAGGTCGGTGTCGTAGCCCTTCAGCACCTCCACGGTCACCCGGCCGCTGTTTTCGGAGCTGACGCTGGTGTAGCGCTCCACGCCGGTGAGGCCCTTCAGATTCTCCTCGATTTTATTGACGATGCCCTCCTCGACCTCCTCGGGGCTGGCACCGGGGTAGATGACCTGAATATTGATCACCCGGCTCGGAAACTCCGGGAAAAAGGTCGACTTCATCTGCCACAGGCTCAGCCCCCCCATCACGAGCAGGCCGAACATCAGTAAGTTAGCCGCTACGGGGTACTTGACGAAGTACTGAATAAATCCTTTCATAACGACTGCTTACTTCAGGCTACCGGTGGTGGAAGTGGTAGACTCGCTGGCGGTTTCGGTATCTACCTCCACGGTAGGGTTATCGATCTTTACCCGCATGCCCTCGAAGGCTCCGGCCACCGTACCGGTAACTAGCTCGGTGCCGTCGGGCAGTCCACTTACGAGCACCGTGCTGCGGTTCGACTTACGCACCATCACGGGTTGTAGGCTCAGCAAGGTATCGTCGCGCACCACGTACACCTCGCGCTCGTCGATGAGCAGGTTGCGGTCGATTTCGACTACGCCCTCCAGGACACGAGCCGCGGCTTCTCCCCGCATGTACATGCCCTCATGCAGCTCCTTGCCACTCACGCCCACAAAAACCTCCACGGTCTGGGAGCCGGCGTCGATCTGATTACCGATGCGGCGTATCTTGCCGGTCCACTCACCGGGGATGTCCTCGCTATACATACTCACCTGACCGCCCACTTTGAGGTAATTCAGGTCGGAGAGCGGCACGGTGGCCACTAGCTCGTAGTAGCCCGTAGCCATCAACTCGCCTAGGATTTGCCCGGGGCGAACCACGGCCCCCTCGTCTATATTGACGGTGGTCAGCACACCCGAAAAGGGGGCGTAAATGACGTACTTGCTCAGCCGCTCCTCGGCGCTCTTGATGGTATAGTACTGGCTGTACAGGTTGCGCCCGGCCACGAAGAGCTTTTCCTGCCGGTCTACCGCCGTGGGCAGTTCGGGTAGCGGCTTATCTACGTCAAAATCTGCCAGGTAAGCCTCCCAGGCGGCAAAACTCTGGGGATAGTCAATCTTTAAATCGGGCATGATCTGGGCGATGCTGTTGAGCAGGCTAGCTTTCTGCGACTGCAGGTTCAGCCGCGGCTCATCGTCGTCGATGCGCAGGATCACGTCGCCCTTACTAAAGTAAGTACCCTCTTTGAGCGGCCGGCCGGTCTCTTCTACCGCACCGCCTACCTCACTGTAGAGCTCGATCTTGTTGTAGGCCTGTAGGCGCCCCTGCACGTCCAGTGTGGTAGCCAGATCGGCATTGGTCACCCGGCGGGTCTCTACGGCCTTGACCCGTTTAGTAATCTCCTTCTTGGGCGCCTCCTCCTTGAGCGAAGCGAGGTACTGCATACCGAAAAATCCGAGGCAGACAATGCCGAGTCCCAGCAACGCCTTAAGGATGTTGTTAATCGTACTACGTTTCATGCTGAGTCTTTGGCGAACAGAAAACCAAACCGCCCAAGCTACATACAGTTGCACCACCCTTCCGGCGTGTCAAAGATAAGGGATGGCCCGTCCCCCGTCCTACACCCAAAACGCCTTAGCAATAGCCCCCACAATTACCACCACCAGCAGCCGGTAGGCCCACACCCCCGCCCGCGGATGATTGGCCGCATACTTTGCCGTCAGGTACCCGCCCACCGTCTGCCCTACGGCCATCAGCAAGCCCATCGGCCAGTCGATGAGGCCGCGCCAGGCAAAGATGGCTACGGCAATGCCGGTATAGATCGTCACCACGATCCCCTTCACCACGTTGGCCTGGATGATCTCGTACTTAGCTACCAGCACCATCAGAGCCAGGAAGAAGATGCCCATGCCCATCTGGATGAAGCCCCCGTAGACTCCCATCGCAAAGAAGGCCGGCACGGCTACCCAGAGGGAAAGCGCCGCTTCGGGGTGGGTGGCCACCAGCCAGCGTTTCGGATTGACCAGCACCACGGCTAGCATCACCACGAGTAGGTAGCGGAAGATGGTGCGGAAAGTGGCGTTGTCGACGATGAGGCTCAGCCAGATACCGAGGATGGCCCCCAGACTGGTCAGTACCACGATCAGCCACATCTCCCGTTGCCGCCCGGCGGTCACGCGCAGCCGGCCCGCCCGGTGAAAGGCCCAGGTGCCGGCCGCCCCCTGGGTCACGATACCCACCCGGTTGGTGGCGTTGGCCACGTCGGCGGGTAGGCCCAGTACTTCCATTAGAATCGTCAGCGTGATGGCCGAGCCGTTGCCCGCCAGGGTGTTGATGGCCCCGGCCAGGGTGGCGCCGAGTAGGGCGATAAGGTAGGCCACCATCAGCGGGTAAGTACGATGTAGTCCAGGAGGAGCACCTCGAGAAAGTCCTCCGTCGAGCCCTTGACGTCCTGCGCATCGAGCTCCAATAACTGCATCATCTTTGCGGCTAGCTCGGAGAGTGCCTGCCGGTGGGCGGCATTACGGTAGCGGCGGTACCGCAGAATGCACTGCTTGACGACCAGCATATCCTCATCCGTCATCCGCTGCACGGCCGGGTAGCGGGCCGCGTGCTGCTCGCGGTTGCGGATGGTGAGGATGTCGGCCAGCGTCACCCCCCCAAAACCCACGGTATTGATCACCACGGTGCCGGCGATGAGGTCGCCCAGCCGCTGGTTGCGCCGCCCGGTGAGGATGAATAGAATGGCTAGCATACCCAGCGTAAAGATGGCATCCGGGATCAGGAATACGGCCCGCACCAGAAAATCGGCCGGCGTGGGGTCGCGCCCGTCGAGCCGGATGACCCGCAGCCGCAACAGTTTTTTGCCGGCCGTCTGCCCCCGGCTCAGCATCTCCCAGAAAAAGAAGTACAGCAGGGTAGAGAAGAGCGGACCGAATACGAAGAACACGGCATCGCTATACGGTAGTAATCCGACTGACTCGACGAAAAAGGCCAGTAGTAGATAGGTGACCGTAACGACGACTAGGTCGATCAAAAAGGCGCCGATGCGCGATCCTAGCGAGGCCGTTTCGTAGTCAATACGGACGTTCTGGGTGGTATGAATCGTAACGGCGGCCATAGGCGGGGCGAAGTTACTAAACCCTTAAAGGCCCCGGCGGTGTACACTTGTGCAAAGGCCCCGCCGTTGTAGCTTCTCCGTGGCATGAGCAAGAAATCCATCTACCTGATTATCGGTTTGATCATGACTTCCATCGTGGGGCTGATCATCCTGCAGCTACGACTCATCCAGACCGGCCTGGAGGTGAACAAGGAGCGCTATGACCGCGCCGTCCAGAGCGTACTCAAGCAGGTAGCCGACGAGGTGGAGGATAACGAAGAGGCCGAGATCAACCTGACGCTCAATAATGGCTACGCCGGTGGCGTGCCCGGAGGCAGCACCGTATACGGCGAGGTCTATATCGGCAAGCCTACTTCGGGGCTGCTCTCGGGCCGCGCCATTCGCACCTACCCCAACTCGCTGCGCCTACGCGCTCAGTTTGCCAACCGCAACCTGGAGGAACGCATTGACCGGGAGGCAATCCATAAGAAGATGGTCAAGGAGCTAAAGAACGCCGGCATCGAGGATGAGCTGGAGTACGGCATCTACGATACCCGCCAGCAGCGCTTCCTCTCCCGCAACGGTCGGCTGCTCTCCGTGGCCGGCTCCGATACCAGTCGCCACGAAGACCTGATGCACGGCGATTATGTGGTGAGCCTCTTCGACAACGATCCCTCCATTCCGGGTGAGATTCGTGCCTACAGTCCCGATAAGGACAGCGTGGTGTACAGCTCGCTCTACGGCAACTTTACGATCAGTCTGCTCTTCGTGCTCATCATTCTGGGCTGCTTTGTGTACACCATCTACGTGATCCTGCGGCAGAAGAAGGTTTCGGAGATGAAGACCGACTTTATTAACAACATGACCCACGAATTCAAAACACCCATCGCCACGATCTCCCTAGCCACGGACAGCATCGTCAGCCCCCGGGTGAGCAACGACCCGGAAAAGGTGCAGCGCTTCGCCCGCATCATCAAGCAGGAAAACAAGCGCATGAACGACCAGGTCGAGAAGGTGCTGCAGATGGCCAGGCTCGATAAGTCGCGCCTCAACCTCAATCTCACCGCCGTAGATCTCAACGACGTGGTCCAGAGCGCGGTAGAGTACATCTGCCTACAGGTAGAGCCCCGCGGCGGCACCGTCACGACCGACCTGGCGGCCGATCCCTCCGTAGTCGAGGGCGATATGACCCACCTGTCGAGCCTGATCAATAACCTGCTCGACAACGCCAACAAGTACTCGCCCGACCCTCCGGAAATACAGGTGTGCACCCGTAACGTGCCGCGTGGGGTGGAGGTCAACGTCACCGATCACGGACTGGGAATGAGCCGCGAAGCACGAAAAAACATTTTCGACCGTTTTTATCGGGTGCACACCGGCGATCGCCACGACGTGAAGGGCTTTGGCCTGGGACTTTCCTACGTCAAGACGATCACGGAGGTGCACAACGGCACCATCGAGGTGAAGAGCGAGCTCGGTAAGGGCAGTAGCTTCATCGTCACTTTTCCCTACCGGCAGCCCGAATGAAGCCACCCCGTACCCAAACTCACCTACCCGCTACAATCCCACAATCCATGAGCGAAACCGCTACTCCCGACGCTAAAATCCTCCTGGTGGAGGACGACCAGAACTTCGGCGATGTCCTGCGCTCCTTCCTCGAGGTGCATGACTATGACGTCACCCTAGCCCAGGACGGTGTAGCCGGCCTGGAGGCTTACCGCCGCAGCAAGTGGGACTTGTGCATTTTTGACGTCATGATGCCCCGCCTGAGCGGCTTCGAGTTGGCCAAGAAAGTGCGTGAGACGGACTCTCAGACCCCCATCATCTTCCTTACCGCCAAGGCCATGAAGGAAGACGTGCTCAACGGCTTCGAGCTCGGAGCCGACGATTACATCACCAAGCCCTTCAACAGCGAGGAGCTGCTGGCCCGCATGAACGTGATCCTCCGCCGTAGCCAGGTCCCCGTCGACCCCAAGGAAGAACAGACCGACTTCGAGTTTGGGCAGTTCCACTTCAATTTTCCGCTACGCATCCTTACCCATACTAGTGACAAGGGCGAAAAGACGAAGGAAAAGCTCAGCCCGAAGGAAGCACAGCTCATGCAACTCTTCGCCATCCACAAGAACAACGTCCTGAGCCGCAGCGAGGCCCTGACCAAAATTTGGGGCGAGGACAACTACTTCACGGCCCGCTCCATGGACGTCTTCGTCACCAAGCTACGCAAGTACCTCAAGCTCGACCCGGCCATCGAGATTGTCAACATCCACGGCAACGGCTTTCAACTGCTGGTAACTAGCGAGCAGGAAGGTTAAAGCCCCACCCCCCCATACAATACGGCCCACACCGGCGGTTTAAGAGTTCAAGTATCCGCATAGCGGGCGGTAGTCCACCGTTAGGTGGCACTCATCGCCCCAATCGGAAACCGGTGGCGGTTCGCGCCGTCCAATGTTTTAGTTTTTGGGATTATAATTTTTTCGCCGAAGCCGCCGTGCTTCGGCTTTTTTCGTTGTATACCACCCTATGCTACGTTGTCGCTTCATTGTTTGGCTACTCTTCCCCGTCCTAACCCTGCCCGCCCAGGTCACTAACCCCCGCGCCCAGCTCGACCGCCTCGTGGCCCAGAACCCCGTCTTCGCCAGCGGCCACACCGGCTTCAGCCTCTACGACATCGACCGCGAACAGCCGGTGTACGGCTACCAGGCCGATCGCTACTTCGTTCCGGCCAGCAACGTCAAGCTGCTCACCTTTTTGGTAGCCCACCGGGTGCTGGGCCAGTCGGTACCCGCGGTGTACTACCAGCGCGGGGCGGACCGGCTCGACATCTGGGGTACGGGCTACCCCCTGCTGCTGCACCCCAGTTTTCAGGGATATGACGAGCTCGCCCCCTGGCTACAGCAGCAGGTGGTACCGATCGTGCTGCACCAGCCCGAAACCGAGACGCCACCACGTTACGGAGCCGGCTGGAGCTGGGATGACTTCAACTACGGCTACGTGTACGAGCGCACGGCCCTACCGATCTACGGCAACCGGCTGCACCTGGAGCGCGATCCGGACCCCGGACTCCTGGGTAGCGCGCTGCTGGGCTCCCCGCCGGAAGTAGCCGGCGCCCTAGTCATGGACGCAGACCAGCCCTACACCATCCGGCGGGGCGAGGAACAGAACGTCTTTACGGTCAATGAGGATATTTACAAGCTGGGGGATTCGCCCCTCCAACGCGCGCTGCACACGAGTGCCGACTTTACGCTGCGGCAGCTCCGGGAGGCTTTTCCCGCCCTTACGATTAGTGGGCACCGGCGGCCCCGCCCCCCCCTTAGCCAGCTGAACGTGCTGAGCGTGGCCCTGCCGGATACCGTGTACCGCCGGCTGCTACAGGACAGCGATAACTTCCTGGCCGAGCAACTGATCCTACAGGCTGCGGCCGCGCGCTACGGTACGCTGGACGAGGAGACGCTGTTCGAGTACGCCACCGATACGCTGTTTGCCGGGCTGCGGCTGGGGCGAATGCGGTACGCCGATGGCAGTGGGCTGAGCCGGTACAATCTGGTCACGCCCAACCAATTCGTGCAGGTAGTGGCGGCACTGGACCGGGAGGTGGGGCGCGAACGCCTACAGTCCCTACTGCCCACCGGGGGGAGGAACGGTACCCTGAAACGACGCTTCGACGGGGCGGCCGAACCCTACGTATGGGCCAAAACGGGCTCGCTGAGTGGAGTGATGTGCATCTCCGGACTGGTACGGACGCGGCGGGGGCGCTACCTAGCCTTCAGCTTTCTGCACAACAACGTGATGGGTAGTACCAGTGACTACTACCGCGAGATGGAGCGAGTGCTGGGTTGGGTGTACGAGGAGCTTTAGTGGCATCTTTGCGGCAAATTGCGCGTCATGGTGTATTTGGAGTTGGAACAGGTATCTAAAATCTACGGAGAAAAGGTGCTGTTCGACCGGGTCGATCTACAGGTGGCCCAGCACACGAAGGTGGCTCTGGTGGCCAAGAACGGCACGGGTAAGTCGACCCTGCTACGGGTAGCCGCCGGCATCGATCAGCCCGAGGGCGTGGGCTCCAGTATGTACGTGCACAAGGATGCGCGCATGGCCTACCTGCCGCAGGAGCCGGAGTTCGGGGCTGGTGCCACGGTGATGGATGCCGTATTCGACAGCGACAATGAGGTCGTGCGGGCGGTGCGCGACTACGAGGAGGCCCTATTGCGGACCGATAAGCCACAGCTGCTACAGGACGCGCTGAGCCGTATGGACCGCCTGCGGGCCTGGGACATCGAGGCGCGCATCAAGGAGGTGCTCAGTAAACTCAACATCGACAACGTCGATCAGCGGGTAGATACGCTCTCGGGCGGACAGCGTAAGCGGGTAGCCCTGGCCAAACTGATCATCGACGAGCCCGACCTGATCATCCTGGACGAACCCACCAACCACCTGGACCTGGACATGATCGAGTGGTTGGAGGAGTGGCTGCAGTCGCCTAATCTGACGCTGCTGATGGTGACCCACGACCGCTACTTCTTGGAGCGGGTCTGTAACCGCATCATCGAGCTCGACGGCGGCAACGTATACCACTACACCGGCAACTACTCCGACTTCCTGAACAAGAAGGCCAGCCGGGAGGAGACCGAGAGCGCCGAGCTGGACAAGGACCGCAAGCGCATGAAGCAGGAGCTGGAGTGGGTACGGCGTATGCCCAGCGGACGGGGTACGAAGGCGAAGAGCCGGCTTACGGCCTTCAGCGAGCTCAAGAATAAGGTGGGCAGCTTCCGTAAAGAAGATGAGCTCACCCTAGAGATCAAGGGGCAGCGGCTGGGCAGTAAGATCCTGGAGGCCCACAACATCTCGAAGTCCTACGGGGAAAAGGAGCTGGTCAGGGGCTTCAGCTACAAGTTTCAGAAGGGGGAGCGGGCCGGTATCGTGGGGCGTAACGGGGCGGGTAAGTCGACGCTGCTGCATATGCTCACTAAGGAGCTGGAGCCGGACACCGGTAAGGTGGTGCACGGCAGTAATACGGTCTTTGGCTACTACACCCAGGACGGCATCAATCTGGCCAACGATATGCGGGTGATTGAGGTGGTGCGCGAGATCGCCGAGTTCATCCCCCTGGAAAAGGGCCTGAAGCTGACTGCCCGCGGCCTACTGGAGCGCTTTATGTTCAACTCCAAGCAGCAGCAGGTGTACGTCAGCCAGCTCAGCGGGGGCGAAAAGCGGCGGTTGTACCTGCTCACCGTGCTGATGAAAAACCCCAACTTCCTCATCCTCGACGAGCCCACCAACGACCTGGACATCATGACCCTGAACGTGCTGGAGGACTTCCTGATGGACTTCCCCGGCTGCGTGCTCATCGTGAGTCACGACCGCTTCTTCCTGGATAAGCTAGCCCACCACCTGTTCATCTTCGAGGGCGAGGGGCAGATCCGCGACTGGAACGGACTCTACACCGAGTACCGGGAACAGCGCCGGGAAGAACTGCGCGAAGCCAGCCCCACCGCACCCGCCGCACCCACGAAGCCGGAGCCCGCCGCCGCCGTGGAGGATGCCCCCCTCAGTCAGGAGCAGCGCAAGGCCATTCGCCGCGTGGAGGGACAGATCAGCAAGCTCGAGGCCCGTAAGGCCGACATCAACCGGCAGTTCGCCGACATGGCAGCACTGACGCCCGAGCGAATCGCCGAGCTGGGCCGCGAACTGGCCGAGGTGAACGAGGCCATCGAGGAAAAGGAGCTCAAATGGATGGAGCTGGTGGAGGGCTAGACGGGCCCGGAGCGTTTTCCACAGGCTAAAGTGAAGCCTACGTAAAGTCTCTGTAAACTAGGCATTTAGCTAGGCGCTATTTCCACGCTTCAGTGGTGGATAAGTGTGGGAAAATGGGCGGTTCTCCACACTGCGGGGGACAATTGCGGTGGAAAAGCCCACTTTATCCACATTTCCACAGCTCCTAACATTCCCTTTCCACCTGCTTTCCGCCGTGGAGGGGGTCGTTTCCCCAGCGGAGTGTCAAAATACTTCTCCCCGGGGGTCGGATGCACAGATTGTGGAAAGCGCTGCCATCCCTTTGTTTTACGCGGTGTTGTAGTGTGAAGAAGAGGACCGACGGGGGTGGAAAGTGAAAGATCAAAGCGCCGCGGCGAGATTTTCTCCAACTTTCCACAGGCCTAATAATGATGATGGGATTTGAATTTTAAAAAAGAATAATAACTATTAAGGAGATGGGAGGAGCGGTGCAGGAACGGGGGGAGAGCTACCCCAACACCCGACGGGGGGGCCGCTACGCCCGGGCGGTGCGCCTGTGGCTGATCGTGGGCCTGATCATGGTCGTCGGCCAGATCGTCATCGGCGGCATCACGCGCCTGACCGAGTCGGGGCTCTCGATCACCGAGTGGAAGCCCCTCAGCGGGGCCATGCCGCCGCTCACCACCGCCGACTGGCAGTCGGAGTTTGAGAAGTACCAGACCTCACCGCAGTACGCCAAGGTATTCGCCGATATTTCCATGGGCGACTTCAAGTTCATCTACTTCTGGGAGTGGTTTCACCGGCAGTGGGCGCGCACCATGGGCCTGGTCTTCGTGGTGGGCTTCCTGGTCTTCTGGCGTAAGGGCTACCTCGACGCCCCGCTGATGCGCCGCCTGGGCGTAGTGGTGCTCCTTGCGGCCTTGGCGGCCAGTTTCGGCTGGATCATGGTGGCCAGCGGACTCATCGACCGCCCCTGGGTCAATGCCTACAAACTCACGCTGCACCTGGCGCTGGGCATCACGCTCTTCGGCTACCTGCTGTGGGTGACGCTGAAAGTTATTCAACCGCGGTTGGCGGGTTTTCCACAGGCGGGGGTAGAAAAACTGCGCTGGCCCCTGAATATCCTACTCGGAGTGCAGCTGCTGCTGGGTGGTGTGATGAGCGGGGCTAAGGCCGCCCTACCTTACCCCACCTGGCCGGATATGAATGGCAAATTTATTCCTAACATTCTCACCGACGCCAGCGCCTGGACGGTGGAAAACCTCGTCAACTACGAGACCAGCTTGTTCCAGCCGGCCCTCTTCCAGCTACTGCACCGCACTATGGCTTATGCCCTGACAATCATGGTGTTATACTTTGTGTACCGCTGCTGGCGGGGCATTCGTAGTCACGATTTGCGGCGGGCTAACGCCCTGTTGATAAGCCTGTTGATAACTCAGGTGCTGCTCGGTATTTTGACCGTGACTAACAGCATCGGACAGGTGCCGGTAGGCTGGGGCGTCGCCCACCAGTTTACCGCTATCGCCCTGGTGGCCACGGTGGTATACATCAACTACCTCTTCCGTCCCGGCAGGCCCCTACGCCCTGTGGAAAAGACGGTGGAAAATGAGGCAAAAAAGTCGCTGAAGTTAGTTGAGCCGTGAGCGATCGTGGTCCCAGCCCAGCTTGCGGCGGCCCAGGAACTGTCCGGTCAGAAAGATCGCCAGCAAAAAGTGCAGTAGCGCGGCCCGCTGGTCGGGGTTGTACAGCGTCTGCACCAGGATCATGGCGTAGTGGTAGGCACTCAGCGCCGCGGTAAGCAGCAGAAACACCCGGGTATCGTCGCGCCGTAGGTAGGCGTAGAGCGAAAGGCCAGCCAGGAACAGGGCGGCCAGTCCGTACATCTTCATGAGCAGCTCGAAGGTGGGCCCCTCGGAGGTCCCGAAGCCGGGCACGAGCTGTCCGGCGCCGGGGTAAAAGAGGAAGAGCAGACCGATCAGGGCCTCGGTGAGGGTATGCAGCAGCAGGATCATAGGGGGGCAACTGCCCACCGGGGCCGGGGGTTGCAATTTGTCGTAAACTGTGGGCCGCACCAATACGCTAAAGCTATCGCTACTTCATCCTGGGGCCGGGCGCTGGTCTGGTCGCTCATCGCGGCGGCCTTCATCGGTCCGGGCACGGTAGCCACGGCCACGCGGGCGGGTACACTGGGCGGGTATGGGTACCTACCGGTGGTGGCCCTGGCGGCGCTAGCCGGCTACGTATTTATGGAGATGGCCGCACGGGTGACGATCGTGAGTCAGCGTCCGCTCGGTAAACTCTTGCGGGGCCCCGATAGCTATCGGGGGTGCAGTGGGGTGTTACCCCCGATCCTCTATCTGGCCATAGCGTTCGGCTGTGCGGCCTATCAGGCGGGTAACCTGCTGGGCGCCCTGGGGGGGCTGGGCCTGTTGCTGCCCGTGTCACGGTACTGGCTGCTGCCCCTGGCGACGGGGGTGGCCGCACTGCTGTGGTGGGGTAGTACCCGGTCAATCGGTCGGGTGATGACGGTGCTGGTCGTGGGCATGGGACTGCTCTTCGTGGTCGCCGCTGCGCACATTGCCAGCGGCGAGAACACCGTCTCGGTGGATGGGAGCGGCATTGATACCAGTATGTTGCTGGCCCTACTTGGTACGACGATCGTGCCCTACAACTTCTTCCTGGCGGCGGGGCTGGGCACGGGCTCCGATCTACCGGATATGCGGCGGGGCCTAGGGCTATCTTTTGGGGTGGGTGCCCTCATCACGGGCTGCATCGTAGTGGTGGGTAGTGCGGCCGGGAGTTTTATCTCCTTCGGTGACCTCAGCGCGACGCTGCAGGGGGTGCTGGGCGACTACGGCCGGCTGGTGCTCGGGGTGGGGCTCTTTGCCGCGGGCTTTAGTTCGGCAACCACCGCTCCCCTGGCCGCGGCGCTGGCCGGGCAGCAACTGCTTGGGTTCGAACCGGGCGGTGCGAAGTTTCGGGTGACCTGGATCGTGGTGCTACTCTGCGGTCTCACCGTGGGGCTTACCGACTGGAATATGGTGGGAGTGATCGTAGCAGCCCAGGTGATCAATGGCTTACTACTGCCCTTCATTGCCCTGGTGGTATTCCTGCTGGCTAACCGGCGTGGCCTGCTGGGGCAGCATACGAATCGTTGGTGGCAGAACGCGGTGGGAGCGGGCGTCCTGGCCTTTGTATTCTATAAGGCGGGGCAGTTTTTTTGGAGCCTGCTGGCGGCTTAGCGCTGGGTGTAGTCCTCGCGGTTGATGTTGAGCTTTTTCATGCGGGCGAAGAGCGTTTTGCCGTTGATGTCCAAAAGTTTTCCGGCGCCGTTCGGTCCGGTCACCCGGCCGTTGGTGTAGCGCAGGGCCTTGATGATGTGCCGGCGCTGGTTGTCCTCCAGGCTTACCAGGCGCTCCTTGCTTTCCTCGTCAATGATCTCGTAGTGGCCCGTCATACCGGTGACCTTGCCATCTTCCATTACCGACCAGATGATTACCCGCACGATAGCCTGCCGGTCGGCGGCTACCCGCATGACGAACTGCTCGTCCATGCGGTGAAAGCCCGCGATAAAGTGGATCATCTCGGCGTTCCAGCGGGATACGTCCTCGCGGCTCAGGCGGTCCACGATGAGGGAAGGCTTAATGGTTTCGGGATTGTCTGTACCCAGCATGGCCAGCAGGTTGTCACTCACCAAAATACTCTGATCTCTGAGGTTGAAATCGAAGCTGCCGGTGCGTTTAGAAACACTGATGGATTCGAGCATCCGCTTGTAGCGTACACTGCTCTGGGCGTCCTTAACGAGACTACAGATGAGTTGCTCGCTGGTTTCGTCGATGATGTGGGGTATGCTGGTGATGACCACGGGGTAGCGCCGGCCCTTGCAGTTTTGGTGGTAGGTGTACATCTGGTCGGTCCCATTGGCGATGGTGCGCTGGCAGTGGCGGTTCCAACTGTCGTCGGAGTAGGTAGGGGAGTAATCGGCAATGCGCTTACTCATCATGTCGGTAAAGGAGTACCCCAGTTTGTCGCAGGCCGAGGTGTTGGCGTAGCGCAGATAGCCCGCAAGATTGGCACACAGCAAATTTTCGGAGTCGTCTACGCTAACCACCTTGTTTGCAAGGGCCAGAATTTGTGGCAGAGTAAGGGGTTGCATAAAAGTTGTACTTAAGTTAGCCGAATGGTAGCCAAGCTACGCGGACCGGCCAAACCGGATCAGCTCCGGATGGTAGTAAAATTGGAACCCTATCGTTTAGGCAGATGTTTGGACAAATAACGAAGGGCTACTGCAACAAATATATGAGTTTGTACCTACCAAGGATGCGTGGCGCGGTCAATACATTTCCGTCGTCCTGCGTTGTATCACTTCCGTATCCACTCCGGATTGCGTAATTTGTTCGCTATGGCATCTTCCCACCGCAGCTACGAGCTGCTTATATCTAAGTTGGACGAGTTCATCCGTAAGTATTACATCAACAGTGCCATTCGGGGCTTGCTGTACAGTATGGGCCTGGTGCTTGTACTTTTCCTGGCGGTCAGTCTGTTGGAAGCCCAGTTTTATTTTTCCCCCCTTACCCGTAAG
This sequence comes from Neolewinella sp., assembly GCF_965214665.1. GTDB lineage: Bacteria > Bacteroidota > Bacteroidia > Chitinophagales > Saprospiraceae > Neolewinella. Next base: position 3,504,727 of record NZ_OZ243970.1, read on the forward strand.
ATACTCTGGTATAGCTTCCTGGCCGTCAGTCTGGGTGCCGTGGCCGGCTGGGTCGTACTCCCCCTGGCACGTTACTTCCGGCTGGGGGCCACCATCAGTCACGAGCGAGCCGCCGAGATCATCGGCGATCATTTTAGTAACGTAAGGGACAAACTCCTCAACGTGCTGCAGCTGCGGCGGCAGGCGGGTACCGCAGACGATAATGGCCTGCTGCTGGCCTCCATCGACCAGAAATCAGCCGAGATTAGTCCCGTACCCTTTCGCACCGCCATCGACCTGCGCAACAACCGAAGCCACCTGGTCCGGTACGCCCTACCGCCCCTGACGCTTCTCATCGTACTGCTCCTGGCCGCCCCTAGCCTGATTACCGATAGCACCAGCCGCCTGATCCGCAACTCCGAGGCCTTTAGCCGCCCCGCCCCCTTCACCTTTACGGTACCCGACCAGCTGGAGGTCGTACAGTACGGCACCTACCTACTCACCACTCAGGTGACGGGCGAGGTGCTACCCGCCGAGGCCTACATCGAGGTGGATGGCTACCGCTATCGTTTGGAGCGGCAGAATGCCAACACCTTTTCCTACGCCTTCAATAACGTCCAGGAGTCTACCTCCTTTCGGCTCACCACCGAGGAGGTCACCAGCGCCGACTATACCCTTAGTGTGCTCCCCAAACCCAGTATCGCCGGCTTCACCGTAGCGGCCGACTACCCCGACTACCTGGGGCGTACGGACGAGGAGCTGACCAACATCGGTGACCTCACCGTACCCGTAGGTACCCGCCTGCGCTGGTCCTTCGCTACGGAGCACACCGCCGCCGTCGACCTGCGCTTCGCCAGTGCCGACACCCTGAGCCAACTGCGGCGCGACGGTAGCGACCTGTACAGCTTTGACCACCGGGCGCTGCGCAATGATCGCTACACCCTCTACATCGGTAATGACCGCCTGCCACTGGCCGACTCGGTCAGCTACGCCCTGTCGGTCATTCCGGATCAGTTTCCGCAAATTAGCGTGGAGAGCTTCCAGGACAGTACGGACGAAAAGCTGCTCTTCTTCGTCGGGGAGGCCTCCGACGACTACGGCATCCGCAAGCTCGACTTCGTGTACCGTCTCCAGCGCGGCGGCGGTGAGGCCGAGGAGGTCCGTATACCGGTCACGGGCCGCAGCGGCAGGCAGGCACGCTACGATTACGTCCTGGACCTGCGCAGCGATCTTGAGTTGCAGCCCGGCGATGAACTGACCTACTACTTCGAGGTCTTCGACAACGACGGCGTCAATGGCAGCAAGCGCGCCAAAACCTCCGTCATGGCCTACCGCATGCCCACCGAGGAGGAGATGGACCGCCAGGCCGAGCAAAACGATAGCAGGGTGAAGGACCAGCTCAAGGAGGCCCTCGATGCCACCCGCGAGCTCCAGGAGGATACCAAAGACCTGCGCGAGAAGATGCTGCAGGAAAAGGAGGTCGACTGGAAACTAAAGAAGGAAGTCGAGAAGCTAGCCGAGCGCCAGCAGAACATTCAGGAACAAATCGAGGAGGCCCAGAAGGCCTTCGAGGAGAATCTCGAGCAGCAGCCCCAGGAAAACGAGCAGGTGCAGCAAAAGGAACAAAAGCTCCAGGAGATGTTCGAAAAGGCCGTCAATGAGGAGATGCAGGAGCTGATGGAGGAGATCCAGAAGTTGATGGAAGAACTCAATAAGGACCAGACCCTCGAGAAGATGGAGGATATGGAGCTCTCCGATGAGGAGGCCGAGGCCGAGCTCGAGCGCATGCTCGAACTCTTCAAGCAGCTAGAGGTAGAAAAAGAGATGCAGGACGCCATCGAAAAGATGGAGGAGCTCGCCGAGCAGCAGCAGCAACTCTCCGAAGAAACCGAGCAGGAGGAAAAGGCCAATGAAGAACTTCAGCAGGATCAGGAAAAGCTTCAGGAAGAGTTTCAGGACCTAAAGGAAAAGCTCGAGCAGGCCGAGCAGAAGAACGAGGCCCTCGAAAAACCCATGCCCCTTGATACCAAGCCCGAGGAACAGGAGCAGGTCGAGCAGGATATGCAGGACGCCCAGCAGCAGCTCCAGGAGCAGAAGCCCCAGGACGCCGCCAAGAAGCAGCAGGAGGCCGGGCAGAAGATGAAAAAGATGGCCCAGCAGATGCAGCAGGATATGCAGAGCATGCAGCAGGAGCAAAATCAGGAGGATATGGCCGCCATCCGCCAGCTCCTCGAGAATATCGTCGACCTGAGCTTCGACCAGGAGGAAAATATGGACCAGCTCAACCAGACTACCATCAATACGCCCCGCTACGTGGAGCTCGTACAGCAGCAGTTCCAGATCAACGGCGACTTCGAGCTCGTGCGTGACTCCCTCCAGGCCCTGGCCAAGCGCAATTTCCAGATCGAAAGCTTCGTCACCGAAAAGGTCACCGAGATCCGTGGTAACCTCTCCGAAACCGTTTCCGAGCTCGAGGAGCGCCACACCCCCCAGGCCGCCAACCTGCAGCAACGTACCATGACGGGACTCAACGACCTGGCCCTCATGCTCAGTGAAAGTATGGAGCAAATGCAGCAGCAGATGGCCGGACAGATGCAGGGCCAGCAGCAGTGCCAGGCCCCTAAGAACCAGGGGCAGGGCAAGCAGGGCGGCAAGCCCAGCGATAATCCCGGTAGCGACGGCAAGCCCGGTAGTCAGGAGCAGGAGGGTATCGGTGAGGACATGGAGGGCCTCAAGGAAGGACTCAAGAAGGGAGAGGGAGGCGCCGCCGGCGGCGGCAGCGCGGAGGAGTTCGCCAAGATGGCCGCCCGCCAGGCCGCCCTACGCCGCGCCCTGGAGGAAAAACAACAGGAACGCCAGCAAAATGGAGAGGGCAAGGATGGCCTCCTGGAGCAGCTCATCGATGAGATGAACGCCGCCGAGGAGGACCTGGTCAACAAGCGACTTACTGAGGAAACCCTGCTCCGCCAACAGGACATCCTCACCAAGATGCTCGAGCACGAGCGTGCCGAGCGGGAGCAGAAGATGGACGAGCAGCGTAAGTCGGAAACCGCCGAGCAACAGCGCCGCGAGCTTCCCCCTAACCTGGAGGAGTACATTAAGCAGCGCCGCGCCGAGGTAGAGCGTTTCCAGCGCGTGACCCCCCAGTTGCGCCCCTACTACCGCACGCTGGTCGATGAGTACTTCCGCGCGCTAGGCAGTAAGTAATTTACGGGTTTGAACCCAAAGGCGGTGACGAACTGTTATATGCGCGTCTCTACTCAAACGTTACGCTTTTAACAAAACCTTAATGCTCACACTCGCCTCGGATCCCCGTAATATCGTACAGGTCGAGCAGTTGGTCGAGCAACTCGCCAGCCGCTACCACCTCAAGCAGGAAACTCACGATAGCCTCCTTATCAGCCTCACCGAAGCCGTCAGTAATGCCATCATCCATGGCAACAAACAGGACCGTTCCAAGACCGTTTGCATTCGTTACGCTCAGATTACCGATGGTCTAGCCATCCGCGTCTCCGATCAGGGCCATGGTTTTAACTACGATAGCCTCCCCGACCCCACCAGTCCCGAGCGCATTTGCGAATGCGGCGGCCGCGGCGTCTTCCTGATGCACCAGCTCTGTGATGGTATGCGCTACACCAACGGGGGGTCTACGGTAGAAATGCAGTTTCGTCTCTGAGCCTCACCTTCGGCATTGCGTACCACGAAGAGGGGGGGAGTTTCCCCACCGCACCGGAGGCGTTACTTACGGAATGGATCACGCGCGTTATTACCCTCCGCGGTGGACAGCTCGGTGAGCTGAATTACATCTTTTGCTCCGATGAATACCTCCACGCGATCAATCTCGCGTACCTACAGCACGATACCCTCACCGATATCGTCACCTTCCCTTATGCAGAGTTCCCTCTGGTATCCGGCGACCTATTCATTTCTACCGAGCGTGTGGCCGACAACGCGACGGAGTTTGGGGAAGCCTACGTCGACGAACTTCACCGCGTCATGATCCACGGCGTCCTTCACCTACTGGGGCAGGGAGATAAATCGGAAGCGGATGCAGCAGCCATGCGCCAGGCCGAGCAGTGGGCACTTTCGCTCCGTACAAAAGCGCTAAAAGAGGGCGCGTCCGCGGGTGCAGCCTAGGGCGTAAATGCGCATCTTTACCCCATGAAAGTGCTTAAATTTGGGGGATCATCGGTGGGGCATCCCGACCGAATCCGGGGCATTGTAGCTATTCTCAAGCGTTATTACGCCGCCGGCGATCACTTTACGGTGGTATTTTCGGCCTTCGGGGGAGTGACCGATCAACTCATCGAAATGGGCCAGCTCGCCGCCCAGGGCAACGACCGGTACGGGCAGCTATTCGCGGAGTTTTCGGATCGGCACCAATCGGCCATCACTGCCCTTCTCGGTGGCACCAGTGGCTATAACGAGACGAGCCAGCAACTGCGTCGCTCGCACGAAGTACTTAAGAATTTACTGTACGGCATCTTTCTGGTCCGGGAGGCTTCTCCGCGTACGATGGACTACGTCCTAAGCTTCGGAGAGCGATCCTCTGCCTACATCATCTCGCAGGCCCTGCAGCAGGCCGGTATACCGACGGAGTTTCTGGATGCTCGCCGCGTCATCAAGACCGACAAGACCTTCGGCAATGCCAAGGTCAACTTTGAAAAGAGCTACCAGAAAATCAAGGAGCACTTTACGCAACATCCTAAGGTTCAGGTAGTTACCGGCTTTATTGCCTCGGCAAAGGGGGGGCTCACGACTACCCTGGGGCGGGGCGGATCGGACTATACGGCTTCCCTGCTAGCCGCCGGTCTGGATGCTACGGCCATCGAAATCTGGACCGACGTGAATGGGGTACTTACGGCCGATCCCCGACGCGTGAAGAAGGCCTTCACCATCCCTACCATGACCTACGCCGAGGCCATGGAGATGTCGCACTTTGGGGCGAAAGTAATCTATCCCCCTACGCTGATGCCGGCCCTGCAGCGGCACATTCCGCTATACATTAAAAATACATTCGCTCCGGAATTCGAGGGCACGAAGGTCAGTGAGAAAGGTAATCCCGAGGGGGCGGCGGTACGGGGTATTAGCTCGATTAATAACGTCGCATTATGCACAGTATCCGGTACTGGTATGTTCGGGGTACCCGGTATTGCGGCGCGCATTTTCGGAGCATTAGCCGCAGCGGGAATTAATATCATACTGATTACCCAGGGGTCGAGCGAGCACGCCATCAGTTTTGCCATACAGCCCGCCGCCGCGGAGGAGGCCAAACGTGCGGTAGAGGAGGCCTTCGCCTTCGAGATCGAGCGTGGGGTAGTGAATGCGGTAAAGGTAGAGCGGGAGCTTAGCGTTGTGGCGATCATCGGGGAGAATATGCGCTACCAACCAGGTATCTCCGGTCGCTTGTTTCGGGCCCTTGGGCAGAACGGCATCAATGCCATCGCCATCGCTCAGGGCTCCAGTGAGCTCAATGTGTCGGTGGTCATTGCCAAGGAAGACGAGACGAAGGCGCTAAACGCATTACACGAATCCTTCTTCTTATCCGACTACAAGACCCTACACCTTTTCATTGTCGGTGTAGGCCTCATCGGTGGCACCCTGATCGAGCAGATTCGTAAGCAGAACGGTTACCTACGCGAGCGCAGGGGGATGGAGGTCAAGGTGGTGGGGCTGGCTAATTCAAAAAAGATGGTGTTTGACGGAGAGGGAATCGAGTTGAAGGATTGGAAAAATTTGTTGCACACTGCACAGACCCCCGTCGATTTAGCGGTATTTGTAGGTCGGATGCGGGATTTAAATTTAAGCAACAGCATCTTCGTTGATAATACTGCTGATAGTGAGATCGCGGCGTTTTACGAAACGATTTTGGACGAGAGTATCAGCATCTCTACCCCCAATAAAATCGCTACTTCTTCGAGTTATCTACAGTACCAGCGGCTAAAGTACATTGCCGATAAACGCGGGGTACAGTTTCGCTACGAAACGAATGTGGGGGCCGGTCTGCCGGTTATCTCTACCCTGCGGGACCTCATCGACAGTGGAGACCGGATTGCTAAAATCGAGGGGGTACTCAGTGGGTCGCTCAGCTATATCTTCAATACCTTTAAGGGCGAGCGCTCCTTTGCCACGGTGGTAGCGGAGGCAAAGGATAAGGGCTTTACCGAGCCAGACCCCCGCATCGATCTTTCGGGAAAGGATGTAGCCCGCAAGATCGTCATCCTTGCCCGGGAGACCGGTGTGGCACTAGACGCCGAGCAGGTAAAGATTGAGGGTTTCCTCCCGGAGGGGGCTATGGACGTCGGTTCCGTGGAGGATTTTCTGCGGGTACTCGAATACAATGAGGACTACTTCACGCAGTTACACCGCCGCGCGGCGCAGGACGGACGGGTCCTTCGTATGGTGGCTACGCTCGAGGGGGAGCGTGCTACGATTGGGGTACAAGCTATCGGGCCCGATAATCCATTCTATACGCTCAGTGGCAGCGATAATATGATTGTCTTTACGACCGACCGGTACCACAGCCGGCCCCTGGTGGTCCGGGGCCCGGGAGCCGGTGCCGAGGTGACCGCGGCGGGGGTCTTCGCCGAAATTATTCAAATCGGAAACTTCAGCTGATGCAGGAAGTACGTGTATTCGCCCCGGCCACCGTTGCTAACGTCGCCGTAGGCTTCGATATCCTTGGCTTTGCCATTCAGCGACCGGGGGACGAGATCGTAGCCCGCCGTAGTGCCGCCTTCGCGGGAGTTCGTATTACGGTCATTACGGGGACGGGTACGAAAAGCCTACCCACCGAGGTAGAGCATAACACGGCAGGTATGGCGGCGCTTCGTTTACTTGAACACCTTGGACTACAACATCAGGTGGGCGTCGAACTTGAGATACACAAGAAAATGCCCTTTGGCTCCGGGCTGGGCTCTTCGGCGGCCAGTGCAGCCGGTGCTGCGGTAGCGGTTAATGTCCTACTAGGAGAGCCCCTCACTAGAGAATCGCTGCTCTACTTTACCGTACTGGGAGAAGAGGTAGCGGATGGGAGCTTTCACGCCGATAACGTGGCGCCCTGTCTAGTAGGCGGCATTACCCTAATCCGCTCAAATGAGTCGTTAGACATCCACCACCTGCCCGTTCCACCTAGTTTACAGGTTGCCGTAGTCCACCCCGAAATCGAAATTCTTACCCGGGACGCCCGCGCCGTGCTCAGCGACTCGGTCTCCCTGAAAAAGGCAACTCGGCAACTGGGCAGTCTGGCTAGCTTTATCACCGCCCTCTACACCAATGATCTTCCACTACTGAGCCGGTCCCTAAAGGATCATATTATCGAACCCCAGCGGAAGACGCTCATTACTGGATTCGATGCCGTACAGGCCGCCGCCCTGGAACGGGGCGCATTGGGCTGTAGCATTAGCGGCGCCGGACCGAGCATGTTCGCCCTCTGCGATAGCGGCTACCTCGCACAGGCAGTAGGGCATGCCATGCAAGCTGCGTTTCAGCAGGAGGGAATTGATAGCCAGCTGTACGTCTCTCCCATCAATCAGCGGGGAGTAGAGGTACTGAGCACGACCGAGTAGAGGGGCGCATTGTATACCGGAGGTAACGAATAATAACGACTATGCAATTTTACAGTACCAACGACGCCACCCACCGGGTGAGCGCGGAAGAGGCCATCTTTCAGGGCCTACCGGCTGATAATGGACTCTACATGCCGGAGCGAATTGATCCACTGCCCGATACTTTTTTCTCGGAGCTTCCCCAACTGTCTTTTACGGAGATCGGTGTACGTGTCAGTCGGCAATTGCTGGGGGACGAGATCAGTGACGAAGACCTCCGTCAGATTGTCGAGGAAGCCATAAACTTTCCCGCCCCCGTGGTAAAGCTCGACGAACAGAAGTACGTCCTGGAGCTCTTTCACGGACCCTCCCTTGCCTTCAAAGACTTCGGCGCTCGCTTTATGTCGCGAATGATGGGCTACTACAACCAGGGAAAAAACCAGGAGCTCATCATCCTCGTAGCCACCTCCGGAGATACCGGTGGTGCGGTAGCAGCCGGATTTTACGATACCCCTGGTATCCAGGTAGTTATCCTTTACCCCAGTGGCAAAGTCAGCGTACTACAGGAAAAACAACTGACTACACTCGGCAAAAACATCCATGCTCTCGAAATCGACGGTAGCTTCGATGATTGTCAGGCAATTGTGAAGCAGGCATTCCTTGATACCGAGTTGCGGGAGCAATTACGCCTGAGCTCCGCCAATAGCATCAACATCTCTCGCCTCATCCCCCAGACCTTCTACTACTTCGAGGCCGTCAAACAATTAGGGTTTACGGGACACCCCATCGCCTTCTGTGTACCCAGTGGCAACTTCGGCAACCTTACTGCTGGCCTCATTACCCGTAAATTAGGTTTACCCGTCCACCACTTCATCGCCGCCACCAACCGTAATGATGTGGTACCCCGCTTCCTAACTACTGGCCGGTACGAGCGGCGCCCCTCCGTAGCTACCCTATCCAACGCCATGGACGTAGGTGCCCCCAGCAACTTTGCCCGCATGGCTAATCTCCACGGGCAACTCGATGGACTCCAGGATATCCATACCGTCACCCACACTAATCTACGCGCTACCCTGTCTGGCTTCGCATACGACGATGGTGCGACCGAAGATGCTATGCGCGAGGTGGAACAACGCTACGCCTACACGATTGATCCCCACGGAGCGGTAGGTTACCTAGCTCTGAAGGAATGGCAACAGGACAATCCCCATACCCGCGGCGTGATTCTAGAGACTGCTCACCCCAGTAAGTTCAGACCGCATGTAGAGCGCATTCTCGGTCACCCCATCGAAGTCCCCCGCCGCCTTGCCAAATTAGCGGATAAGACTAAACTAGCACATAGCTACGGAACAGATTATGCCCCTATCAAACAATGGCTCCTAAAAGAGTTTACCCCATAACCGCGTAGCGGTTCCCCCACCTGACCCCGAGCGGCAGTCCGGGGATATAAACTCTCCACCATAACGTTCCACGTGGAACATCATGACTGAACACGAAATAACGTTCCACGTGGAACGTACTGCCCGCTTACCCCTACTGCACCCGCGGCTCCGCCCCCCTATACCACCACTCCGATGATTCCTTACCTTAGCATGATAAAATCAGCAACATGAACTACCGCCTACTCCCCCTGCTGCTATTATGCGTAAGCTCGCTACTGTACGGACAGCAGGATAACACGCAAAACCCCTTCCGTCAGCTCGGTACGGAGCTACCAACCCCAAACGTATACCGTAATGCTGCCGGTGCACCCGGGCATCAGTACTGGCAGCAGCAGGCGGACTACGAGATGGAGGTACGTCTTGACGATGAAAAGCAGCGCATTGACGGTACGGAGCGCATTACTTACCACAATAACTCGCCAGAACCGCTGGAGTATCTCTGGGTGCAACTGGATCAGAACGTGCGGGCTCCCGACTCGGATACCTATTCTACAGCAACCGACGAAATGGGAGAGCGAATGACGCTAAATCAACTGGCCGGACTGGAGCCAAGTTTTCAGGGTGGTTTTCACATTGAGCACGTCAGGAATGCGGGAGGTGCGGATATGCCCTACTACATCCAAAAAACGATGATGCGGGTGGAACTGCCCGCCCCACTCGCTCCGGGAGAAGAAGTGGAATTTGAGATCGCCTACTGGTACAATATCAACAACCGCCTGGTCGATGGTGGCGGCCGCTCCGGCTCGGAGTACTTCGAGGAGGACGATAACTTCCTTTATACGATCGCGCAGTTCTACCCCCGTATGGCGCTCTATACCGATAATGAGGGCTGGCAGAACAAACAGTTTCTGGGTCGCGGAGAGTTTGCGCTGACCTTTGGTGACTTCGACGTGAAAATTACGGTGCCCGCCGACCACCTGGTAGCAGCCACCGGTACGCTACAGAACGATGGCGAGGTGCTCACCCGCCAGCAACGGCAACGGCTGGAAGAGGCCCGTAAGGAACGGGTACAGCCCGTAATCATCGCGAGCCAGGAGGAAGCCATTGAGCGGGAAAAAACTAAGGTGAAGGAGGAAAAGACCTGGCACTTCACCGCCGAGAACGTGCGCGACTTTGCCTTTGCAAGCTCCCGGAAGTTCATCTGGGACGCGATGGGCGTAGAGCAGGGCGACGGCAGCGTAGTGATGGCGATGTCAATGTACCCTAAGGAGGGTAACCCCCTGTGGGAACGCTTCTCGACCAAGGCCGTAGCCCATACCCTAAAGTGGTACACTCACTACACCTTCGATTACCCCTACCCCGCCGCCTGGTCGATCAACGCGGCCGATATCGGAATGGAGTACCCCATGATCTGCTTCAACTTCGGGCGCACGGAGGCCGACGGCACCTACAGCGACCGCACCAAGTACGGCATGATCGGCGTGATCATCCACGAGGTGGGTCATAACTACTTCCCGATGATCGTCAATAGCGACGAGCGGCAGTGGACCTGGATGGATGAGGGGCTTAATACCTTTCTGCAGTACCTGACCGAGCAGCAGTGGGAGCGGGACTTCCCCAGCCGCCGCGGCCCCGCCAATAAGATCGTCGACTATATGAAGGGCGATAAGCAGTACATCTCGCCGATCATGACGAATTCAGAGTCGATCTGGCAATTTGGTAACAACGCTTACGGCAAACCGGCTACGGCTCTGAATATTCTCCGCGAGACTGTGATGGGGCGCGAGCAGTTCGATTATGCCTTCAAGACGTACGCCAACCGTTGGAAATTTAAACACCCCGCACCGGCCGACCTATTCCGCACCATGGAGGATGCCTCGGCCATTGACCTGGACTGGTTCTGGCGGGGCTGGTTCTATACGACGGATAACGTGGATATCGCGCTGACCTCGGTACGGCCGTTCCGGATCAACACCCAGAATCCTGTGGCTGAGAACGAAAATTTGCGCAAGCTACGGGCCGAGGAGCCACGTAACATCAGTAGCATCCGCAACGAGGAGGCGATCACCCAGACGTACGACGAGATCGACACCACGCTGCGTGACTACTACACCGAGTACGATCCGCTTGACGCTACCATCCTGGACGAGGAAGAGTACCAGGGGTACCTTAACGGTTTGAGCGAGCAGGAGCGCGCTACGTTAGAGGCCGATAAGTATTACTACGAACTGAGCTTCAAAAATATTGGTGGACTGGTCATGCCCATCATCCTGGAGTTCACCTTCGCCGATGGTACCACGGAGGTAAAGCGCATCCCCGCCGAGATTTGGCGCATGGGTACGGAGGAGGTAACCAAGGTCTTTCCCTTCACAAAGGAAGTAGTCTCCGTCGTGTTGGACCCCTACCTGGAAACCGCCGACGTGGATACTAGCAACAACTACTACCCCTCCCGCAATACCGTCAGCCGCTTCGATCTCTTTCAGCGCGGCGAGCAGGAGGGGGAGAACCCGATGCAGCGTAGCGCCCGCGCTCGCGCTCGGCAGCAACAGGGTACGGGTACCGGATCGCAGCGTAAGTAGCCAGTGGACCGTATGACCTACGATAATCCCGCGCTTACCGTCGTCACCGACGAGGTACACCCCGGTGCGCTGCGCTGGCGGAGCCCCTCCAACATTGCCTTGGTCAAATACTGGGGGAAGTACGGTGATCAGCTCCCCAGAAACGTTTCAGTGAGTTTCACCCTACAGAACGCAGCTACGGATACCACCCTCCATTACGCCCCGCGTAGGGGGTCCGGTGCGGGGGTAGATGTGCAACTCCAGCTTGCCGGCATTCCGGAACCAAAATTCACCGCCCGGACACAAACCTACCTGGAGCGCCTCTTGCCGGTTTATCCCTTTCTCCGGCAATTAGAGCTCCGTATAGAGACGCAGAATAGCTTTCCGCATTCCGCCGGTATTGCCAGCTCGGCCTCCGGTATGAGTGCACTTGCGCTGTGTCTGGTGAGTCTGGAGGAGCAGCTTTTTGAGCCATTACCGGATCGTGCGGCCTTCCTACGCAAAGCAAGTTACCTGGCCCGTTTGGGTTCCGGTAGTGCCTGCCGCTCGGTGTACGGGGGGGCAGCCGTGTGGGGCCGGGTGCCGGATCTCAGTGATAGTTCGGAGGCCTACGCCGTAAGTATAGCGGAGCAGCTACACCCGACCTTTCGGTCCTACCATGACGATATACTACTCGTATCCCGCAGCGAAAAGGTGGTAAGTAGCCGCGCCGGTCACGGACTGATGGAACAAAATCCCTACGCCCCGCCCCGGTATGCCCAGGCCAATGCCCGTAGCCAGGAAATGCTCGGCCTACTACAGCGGGGAGATACGGAACGCTTCGGGCAACTGCTTGAAAGTGAAGCGCTCACCCTGCACGCGCTGATGATGAGTAGTCAACCCGCCTATACCCTCATCGAGCCGAATACGCTGCACGTCACCAATCTACTGCGGCAGTTTCGCAGCGAGACAGGTTATCCAGTATACTTTACGCTCGATGCCGGCCCCAACGTACACCTACTCTACCCAGAGGCCGTGGCCGGACCTACCAAACGCTTCATCCGCGAGCACCTGCTGCCGTACTGTGAGGACCGGATGTACCTCGCCGACCGCGTCGGTACGGGGCCCGAGCAACTGGAGGTAAATCAAACGACCCCAGCCTAGGCGTGTTATGAATCGGATGCGCTACCTCGCCCTTTCGCTATCGGCTTTAGGACTACTCCTACTCTATGGTTGTCGATCCGCGGCTCCCCCGGCCCCGGAGCGACTCCGGACCGCCTACGCACCGCTCGATAGGAAGCTGCGTAAACTGGTACCGATTGATTCGTTCACCATCAGTGCTGTCGAGGCATACCAGCTTCCGGAAGCCGTTTTTCTCGACGCCCGTGAACGGCAGGAATACGAGGTAAGCCACCTACCCGGTGCCCGCTATCTGGGCTTCAGCACGCCGGATACGACTGCGGTAAAGGCTCTTTCCCACAATACGCCGCTGGTGGTGTACTGTACGGTAGGCTATCGAAGCGCCCGTTTGGCTCAGGAATTGCGGCGGGCCGGTTTTAAGCGCGTTTACAATCTGTACGGCAGCATCTACGCCTGGCGGCTGGCGGGCTTACCCCTCGTCGATGCGGCCGGACCTACCCCTAATATTCACACCTACAACCGCAAGTGGGGCCGCTTCATCCCCGACACCCTGGGGACCAAAGTCTACTAAGTCATGAGTCTTTACCAGCAGATACAGGAATGCGTCGCCTTCATCCGCCAGCGCGCGAAGACGGAGCCCCGGGTGGGCATTATCCTCGGCACGGGACTGAGCTCGCTAGTAGAGGAGATCGAGGTGGAGCGGGAGTTCGTGTACGGATTACTTCCCTACTTTTCAGTTTCCACCGTGGCTACCCACCGCGGCAAGTTGGTGCTGGGGAAACTGCGTGGCATCCCGGTCGTAGCCATGGCCGGACGGCTCCACTACTACGAAGGCTACAGCATGCAGGAGCTTACCTTTCCGGTGCGGGTACTACACGCGTTGGGGGTCGAGCACCTCATCATCTCTAATGCCTCGGGTAGCGTCAATGCAGACATCTGCGCCGGGGACATCGTATTTGTCCGCGACCACATTAACCTACAGCCCGACAATCCGCTCCGCGGGATGAACGACGACCGGCTGGGCCCCCGCTTCCCGGATATGTTGCACACCTACGACCGTCAGCTCAACGCACGCGCCATTGAGCTAGCGCAGAAACACGGCCTAAACGCCCACGAGGGGGTCTACCTGGCCCTAGCCGGTCCGAACCTGGAAACTCCGGCCGAGTACCGTATGGCTAATATTATGGGGGCCGATTTGATTGGCATGTCCACCGTGCCGGAGGTACTGGTAGCACGCCACGCCGGTCTACCCGTCTTCGTGGCCTCCGTGGTATCCAATAAATGTTTCCCTATTGCCGACATTCAGCCCACTACCGTAGAGGATGTCATTGCTACCGTACAGGCCGTCGAGCCCAAGCTACGCCTGCTGATCGGGGATATGGTAGAGGAGCTAGCGAGTACTCCCACTCCGGCCTAATATCCAGGGTATAGAGGTTAGAGCGGGCACGCGGGTGCAACCGAAAAAAGGCGAGCGGTAGGGCAACTTAACGCAGTATTCAACCCTTTAAGACTAGTTGACCCTGATTGAAACTGAATGAACGGAGCCTTCCGCACCACCTGGAAATCCTTGAGCGCTACCGAGCGTGACGTAGCCATCGCACTGAGCATTGTTTTCGAGGAGCGCTTCGTCCTCGATCTCTCACGGCTACTAAACAAAATCGCCATGCCCCCCCCGGCCGGCGAGTCCCGCTTTACCCACGCGGCCACCGAAGAGATCGTGCACCGCCTCCACGCGGCCGGCGTAGTCATTAAGTCAAGCGACCACGGCTGGCGTATCAATCCCAACTTCAGCGAGGCCATCATGCGACAGGCTAACCGCCGCCCCGATTTCAGCGCGCTACTCAATGACATTCGCCGCGAGCTCCCCTATAAGACCTACTGGCAGCCCAGCAGCCCCCACGCCCTGATGCGGGAGATCCGCATCGCCTTTTACCTACAGAATCAGGCCGGGTTCGACCGGCTCCAGCGGGAAACGGAGAGCTTTTACCCCGATCAGGCCCGCACCGGCGTATTCATTGACCCGCTCTTTGCCGAGTTCGATCCCCGTTGGGTCGAGAGCCTGCTGCCCGAGTGGCAGGAGATCAACCTGCGTAAAGCCTTCCGGCGGGCCCTGGTGGCCATGGAGCCCCTCGATCCCCTGATCGAATTTCTGGAGCAGCACGAGCGTATCCGTGAGCCGGAGTCCGGACCCCTGCGCGAGCTACTGGCCGAGGCCTTCGTCCTACAGGGTGCCTGGAGTAGGCTACAGCTCTGGGCCGACCTGGAACCCATCGAGTGGCGCAGTAGTGCCAATCATCTCATTTACCACATTCTCCGCGATGAGGACGAGATGGCCCAGGAGCTCATCGAAGAGGTACGCAAGGGCTACCGGCGCGAGTACGAAAATAAGTTTCCCGCTCACCTGGCGGGGTACCTCTACCTCCTCTCCCTACTGCGTAATGGTGGGGTGAAAAGCGCCGAGATCATCGGTCACTACCTTGACAACATCGATCCGGTACAGAATCTTCGATTAGGAGGTACCTACTTGGTTTTCAAGGCTTTACACGCCTATCTACGCAACGACGAGGACGCCCAGACCGTAGCCCAGCAGGCGCTGGAGCGGATGGAGGCCAACGCCTTTGCCCTCACCTTCTACGCCCTTTACCGGCTGTGGACCGACCCCACCGAACACCCTGACCCGC
Organism: Neolewinella sp.; assembly: GCF_965214665.1. Classification (GTDB taxonomy): domain Bacteria; phylum Bacteroidota; class Bacteroidia; order Chitinophagales; family Saprospiraceae; genus Neolewinella. Next base: position 3,519,993 of record NZ_OZ243970.1, read on the forward strand.
AGTACCTTGCGGAAATGGAACAGTTGCGTGAACAGGCACAGGACAGCAGTTACCAGTGGGTGGAAATGGAGATCACGCGGGTCCTGTCGCTACGGCACCCCGAACCCAAAGCCCGGGAAGCCTACGCCACCCGCGCCCAGCAGCTCAGCGAGCAACTGCGCATCCACTCCCTAACGGATGCCATGCCCCGGATCGAGCCCTGGGAGCGTGCCCTGGAGGTGCTGGTCAGTATGGGTACTCCCGATCGTAATGGAGAAAAGCGTAGTAAGAAGACTAGTCGTTTCGTCTGGTTCGTCGACTTCGAAAAACGAGAACTGGAGCCCCGCGAGCAAACGCTAAGTAAGGGGGGCAACTGGTCGAAGGGCCGCAAGGTGGCCCTGAAGCGCGTTAAGCAGGGGGATGTGGAGGGGATGACCCCCCAGGACGTAGCGGTAGCTAAGGCCATCGATGAAGACTACAGCCGCTACCATCCCAATGGAAGCTACGCCATCAACTACGAGGAGGCCCTACTTGCCCTGGTGGGCCATCCCAATCTGTACCTGATCAAGAATTCAGCGATTGGCGTAGAACTGGTCCGCCGCAATCCGCAGCTACTGATCGAGGAGACCGATAGCCGGCTTCACCTGCGCTTCGCCCAGGATTTCGCGGGCACCGGTGTGCAGGTGGTCAAGGAAACCCCCACCCGCTACCAGGTCATCGAGGTCAACGAGGGTCACGATCAGATCCACCGGCAAATTGGAGAGGGCTTAGAAATACCCAAGCGCGCCCGCCACCGTCTGCTCGAGGTAGCCCGCAACCTGAGCAAGTTTACCGAGGTACAGAATACGCTTACGGGAGTAATCGACGACCTCGACGAGACCAAGGCCGACCCACGCACCTACGTACACCTACTACCCGTAGGCGAAACATTCAAGGTGGAGTTCTTCGTCCGCCCCCTGCGCCAGGAAGATCAGTACTTCAAGCCCGGCCGGGGCCGCAATAAGGTCATCAGTGAGGTAGACGGACAGCGCCTCCTCGCCGAACGTGACCTACCCCGCGAGATCGAGCGGGCGGAGGGGGTCATCGTCGATTGTCCTACCCTTCAGAAGATCGTACACCGCGACTACGAGTGGCACATCGACGAGGTGGAGGATTGCCTAAATATCTTGCTTGAGTTGCAGCCCCTGCGCGCCCTGGATCGCATCGTCCTGGAGCACCCCCGCGGCGAGCGCATCAAGCTCATTGGTAGCGTCGATTTCGGTGATCTTAGCCTAGGTGTGAAGGAAAAGGCCGGTTGGTTCGATGTAGAGGGCACCCTGGCCGTCGACGATCAGCAGGTGATCAGCTTCCGCGAGCTCATCGACAAGGTGAGCGAGAACGAGCAGAGCAACTTCATCCAGCTGAGCGAGGGGCAGTACGTCGCCCTCACCGAACAGCTGCGCCGCAAGCTGCGGGAAATGGAGGGCCTGCTGGCGACCACCGCCGACGGCATGCAGCTTCACCCCCTAGCCGGCGGCATGCTCGACGATATCGTCGACCAACTGGGGGCCTTTGAGGCCGATATCGCCTGGCGGGATAGCCTGCAGCGCATTCAGACGGTTAACCAGACCATGGCCCGGGTACCCTCTACCTTCCGGGCCGAGCTACGGCCTTACCAGCTCGACGGCTTCCGCTGGCTGATGCGCCTGGCCGACTGGGGCGTGGGTGCCTGTCTGGCCGACGATATGGGTCTGGGTAAAACCATTCAGGGGCTAGCCATGCTGCAGGCGCGCGCCGAGGAGGGTCCTGCCCTGGTCATTGCCCCCGCCTCCGTAACCCGTAACTGGTTACGCGAAGCCGCTAAATTTGCCCCTACCCTGAATCCCATCCTGCTAGAAGGTAGCGACCGCCAGGAGATCATCGATCGCGTAGGCCCCTACGATATGCTCATCGTGAGCTACGGTCTGCTACCCTTCGAGGGCGATGCGCTAGCCGAAAAGCGGTTCAGCTCCATCATTTTGGACGAGGCCCAGGCCATCAAGAACCGTGGCACGAAGCGCAGTCAGATCGCCATGCGCCTCCAGGGTGACTTCCGCATCGTCACCACCGGTACGCCCATCGAGAACCACCTCGGGGAGCTCTGGAACCTATTCACCTTTCTCAACCCCGGCCTGCTCGGTAATTACAACCGCTTCAACGAGAAGTATACCGTACCGATCAGCCGCAACAACGACAATGAGCGCCGCCAGCAACTGCGCCGCCTGATTCAACCCTTTATCCTACGTCGGCGCAAGGAGGAGGTGCTCGAGGAACTACCCCCGAAGACGGAGGTGACGCTCACCGTTGAGCTCAGTCAGCCCGAGCGCGCCTTCTACGAAGCCCTGCGCCAGCACGCCCTGGAGAGCATCGACGAGAGCGAGGGACCGAACCGCCGCTTCCAGATCCTGGCCGAGCTGATGAAATTGCGGCAGGCAGCCTGCAATCCAAAGCTGGTCGATGCCAGTGTCGATATTCCCAGCAGCAAGCTCGAACTACTGGCCGAAACCGTGCAGGAGTTACGAGAAAACGGTCATAAAGCACTGATATTCAGTCAGTTCGTACGACATTTGAAGATCGTCGAAGAGTGGGCTAAGGACAATGACGTGCCCTATCAGTACCTGGACGGCAGCACTCCTGGCCCCAAGCGCGACGAGGCCGTACAGGCTTTCCAGCGCGGCGAGGGCGACATCTTCCTGATCAGCCTCAAAGCCGGTGGTACGGGACTCACCCTTACCGCCGCCGATTACGTGCTGCACCTCGACCCCTGGTGGAACCCCGCCGTGGAGGACCAGGCCAGCGACCGGGCGCACCGCATCGGGCAGCAGCGCCCCGTGACCGTGTACCGCTTCGTGTCGGAGAACACCATTGAGGAAAAAATCGTCAAATTGCACGCCGAGAAGCGCGACCTGGCCGATAGCCTCCTGGCCGGTACCGAACAGAGCGCCAGCCTCACCGCCGATGACCTGCTAGACCTGATCAAGAATGGATAAGTCGATTTACAGCCCCAACCTTCATATCTACCCCGATGGCCCCGCCGTAGCCCGTGCCTTCGCCGATCACTTGATCGAAAAACTGGGGAAATCGGAAGATGGTCCCCTCTTCTGGGCCCTTTCCGGGGGCTCCACGCCCAAACTTCTCTTTCAACTCCTGGCCGAAGAGTACCAGGATAAGATCGACTGGAGCCGCCTCCACTTTTTCTGGGGCGATGACCGTATGGTGCCCTATGACGACCCGGAGAGCAACTACGGCGAGGCCAAAAAACTGCTCTTCGACCATGTGCCCGTCGTCGAGGAGCAAATTCACCCCGTACCCACCGACCTGAAACCTGAGGAAGCCGCCGAGGCCTACGCCACCACGATCAGCAGTCTCTTACCGCAGAATTCAGACGGCATGCCCATCTTCGACATTAACATGCTCGGAATGGGGGGCGACGGGCATACGGCCTCCATCTTCCCTGATCAGATGGAGCTACTTACCGACTCGCGCATCTGCGCCGTAGCTAAACATCCAGAAAGCGGTCAACTCCGCCTTACCCTCACCGGACCGGTCATCAACGCCTCCGACGAGGTTGACTTTCTCATCACCGGTAACTCCAAGACCCTGCGCGTGGCCCAGATCGTCAACCGCGAGCAGCTAGCTACTACCTTCCCCGCCGCCCACATCAACCCTACCTCCGGTAGACTACACTGGTTCCTCGACCGGGCTGCCGCTTCCGAAGTAGGTTACTAGCCCCTATCTTTGCCCTTCCTAACGTTAGCCCCCATGACCTCCAAAGACGCCGTCTCCGCCGATACCCAGCCGCACACCACCCGCCGTAATTATTGGATCTTCTTCCTAATCTCCCTGGTCATTTTTATCCTCATGCTGATCTTCATGAACCAGTGGTTCTGGGTCTCAATGCCCTTTATGCTCACCTTTCTGGTGATGGCGTTGGGGTATATGTAGCCAGTACAATGCTGCCTCCGGCAGCGGCAGTAAAACGCGGCCTCCGGCCGCGCGAGCCGCTTTAGCGGCGAGGAGAATGTTGTCAGTACTGCAAGTACATCACCTCCTTAGCCGCAAAGAAGTCTTCCCCGAACCAAGCAGAAATGGGGAACTCCTCCACATAAGCCCCCTTCGGCAACAGCGCTAGCTCCTCCTTCAACCCCTTACCCTTTAGCGCGAGGATGCCGTTCGGCAGACTATTGCGCTGCTTGCCCGTGATAAGCCGCAGACTCCACTCCGCCAGCTTATCGATCTTAGCCACCGCACGCGTGACCACGAACTCGTAGCCCGGCCGCTTGATCTCCTCAGCCCGCTTTTGCTCCGCCCGGCAGTTGGTGAGACCGAGGGCGGTGATCACCTCCTGACAGACCCGTATCTTCTTGGCGGTGCCATCAATGAGGTGAAAGTGAGATTCCGGGAAGAGGATGGCTAGGGGAATACCGGGGAAGCCCCCGCCCGTACCTAGGTCCAGCACCTGCGTCCCCGCCCGAAATGTGAGCACTTTGGCGATAGCCAGAGAATGAAGCACGTGGTGGACATACAGGTTGTCGATGTCTTTGCGGCTGATGACGTTGATCTTGGCGTTCCAGTCGCGGTACAGTTCATCGAGGGCCGCGAACTGCTCGCGCTGCCGCTCGGTCAAGTTGGGAAAATAGAAAGAAATCAGCTCAGCATCCATAGGCTAGTTCCTATCTTCAACTGCTCCCTGCGGTAGCAACCCCTCCCACACTGCCCCCTCCGGCACCGGCGCCCGCAGCTCCACCCGCGCCCCGCTCACCGGATGGTCGAAGGCCAAGGTGTAAGCATGCAGATCGATCACCCCACCCTCATTGGAGCGTTTGAAACCGTACTTCGTATCGCCCCGCAGCGGACTGCCGATGGCCCCCAATTGGGCACGGATCTGGTGCTTACGGCCGGTCAGTAGCGTGATCTCCAGCAGGTGGTAGCGGTCGCTGCTGGCCAGGTAGCGGTAGTGGAGCTCGGCCCGCTTGGCAGTTTTATCCGACTGCTCGGTGACCTCCGATACGTTGCCCTTGCCCTCGCGGATGTAGTGGACCAGGGTAGCTTCATCCTCCGTGGGGCGCTCACCCACCACGGCCAGGTAGGTTTTGGCTACGGTGCGGGCCTGAAACTGCTCGGTGACCCGGGTCTGAGCCGAGGTTTTCTTGGCGAAAAGCACGACGCCGGATACGGGGCGGTCCAGGCGGTGTACGGGATAGAGATCCTGTCGGACATAGGCCGCACCGATCTGGAGCAGGTTAGGACTCTTTTTTTTATCGGGGACGACGGCCAGACCGGCGGGCTTATTGAAAGCGATGAGCTGGTTGTCCTTATAGAGGACCCAGTCACCGGGCCGGCCGGGGAAGCGTTGGGGAGTGTCTTCTTCGGGGGTGGCCATCTTTACTTGACCTCTTCATAGTCGATGTAGTCGTCGCGCTCCTCGGGCTCGCTGTGGTCGATGTTATGCGGCGGGGGTGGCCCACCCTTGACCTGCTGCTTCATGTGGGTGTACCACTGGTAGCCGCGGTAGGCGAAGTAGATCAGGGCAATGGTCAGGAGGAGGTCGAACATGGGGTAAAGGTACGAACCATTAGGCCCACTTATAAACGCGCTCCACCAACTGCCGCACCTTATCGGTATAGGGCGGGTAGGCCATGGAGAGGTCGAAGAGGCGCCGCTCCATTACCGCCCGCTCGTTGGTGAACTCTAGCCAGCCGTGGTGGCCGTAGCTGCGCCCGATGCCGCTGTTGCCCACGCCACCGAAGGGTAGGGCGGGATTAGCCGTGCCGAGCAGGAACTCGTTGACGAGGGTACCGCCGGCGCTCGTCTCGGCCAGTAGCCGCTTGATGATGGACCGCTCGTCGGTCTGGATGTAAAAGGCCAGCGGCTTCGGCAGTCCGTTGATCACGCTGAGGGCCTCGTTGAGGTTGGCGTAGTCGAGCACCGGCAGCAGGGGCCCGAAGATCTCCTCCTGCATCACGCGCATCTCGCCGGTCACGCCGGTCACGCCGGTCAGTACGGTGGGCTCGAAGTAGCGGCTGGCGCGGTCGTGGTGGCCGCCGTGGGCGACCTTGGCCCCCTTATCCAGGGCATCCTCGAGCAGGCCGGTCAGGTGATCGAACTGCTTCTCGTTCACGATGCGGGCTAGGCTGTCGGACTGCTGAGGGTCCTCACCGTAAGCGTGGCGGATAGCCTCGCCGAGCCGGCCTACGTATTCCGTGACGATTTTTTCGTGCACCAGGGCGTAATCCGGGGCAATGCAGGTCTGTCCGGCATTGAAAAATTTGCCCCAGGTCAGGCTCCGGGCCGATTTCTCGATGTTGACGTCCTCGCCCACCACACAGGGAGACTTTCCACCGAGCTCCAGGGTCACGCTGGCTAGGTTAGGTGCCGCGGCCGCCATCACCTTCTTGCCGGTGGCGGGGCTGCCGGTAAAGTAGATGTGATCGAAGGGCAGGGCGGTCAGCGCCGCTGCGGTATCGGCTTCCCCTAGCACCACCTTCACCTCATTTTCCGCGAAGAGCGTACCGAACATCTCTTGCATGTAGGACGAGGTCGCCGGACTGTACTCCGAGGGCTTCAGCACCACCGTACAGCCCGCCGCAATGGCGTACAGCACCGGGATGACCGCCAGGTTAAAGGGGTAGTTCCAGGGCGCGAGGATGAGCACACTGCCCTTGGGCTCGTAGTACACGTAGCTGCGGGTGCCGATGAGGCTCAGGGGGGTGCTCACGCGGCGGGGCTCCATCCAGCGCTTCAGGTGGCGGCGCAGGTACTTGGCGTTGCTGTACACCACACCGATTTCGGAGAGCAGGGTCTCTACGGGGTGCTTGTGCAGGTCCTGGCGCAGGGCGTCGAGTAGGCGCTGCTTGTTGGTCTCATTGTCCAGATAACCGATCACCCGATCAATTTTTTCGCGCCTCTCTCCGGCAGTCGTTTTAGCCAGGGCGGGGGCATAGGACCGTTGTTCTTCGAGCAGGTACGCTAACTGATCGGTTGGGGCGGCGGTGGCGGGCATGGTCGGGGCTTGTACCCAGGTAAACGGGGTGACGTAGTGGTAGTTGCGGGGCCCCGATAGCCCCGATAGCTATCGGGGGGGGTGCAATAACCGTTGGACGCTTCACAAGCGTCCAACGGTTAAAGCCCTCAACTGTTAAAGGGCAAACCGGGCGTACATCGGAAAGTGGTCCGATCCGAAGGCCGGTAGCCGCTCGAGCTCCAGCAAGCGAACGGACTCGGTCACAAAGTAGTGATCCAGCGGCCAGCGCATAATCCAGGAATTAGCGTCGAAGGTACTGTAGAGTCCCCGGCCCAGGCGCACGTTACGCAGGTCAGCCTGGTTTTCGAACAGCCGGGCAGTACGGGACCAGGAGACATCGTTGAAGTCGCCGGCTACAATGGCGGGCAGGGTCTCCGCGGCTACTAGTTCAGCCACCTCACCTAGCGCTACCTCCTTTTCGCCCCGGTTATCGGGGTACTTCTTCTTAGGCACCGGGGCTACCGGGTGCACGCCGTGAAACCAGAACGCTTTGCCTGACGGCAGTTGCACCTGGGTGTGGATGGAGGGCACGTCGTCGTGGTTAAAAAACATCACTTCGGACTCTTCCAGGGGAAATTTGGAGTACAGTGTCATTCCGTAGGAGTTGTCGGTAGGGTGCTTGACGGTATGCGCGTATGTTTCCTCGAGGGGCTGCAGCTGGCGCATCCAGCGGTCGTTGACCTCCATGACCAGGACCATATCGGCGTCACGCTGGCGCACAATATCGAGAAAGATCGCCGCCTGCTCATTGGTGATCAGCACGTTAGCGAGCAGGATGCCGACGGTGCTTTGCTGGTCTACGGTATCGGCAGTGGCCTCCGGCACGGGGCGCTCTCCCACCAGGTAGGGCAGTACCAGGATGGACTGGATCAGGATAGCGGCGAGCAGCCCCAGGGTGAGCGCTACGGAGGCTTTATTCCACTTTCGATTTAGCAGGCTGAAGAGGAGTAAGCAGCCCACCCCGGCGATCAAGTACTGGGTGCGCGGAAAGTCGAGTACCTTGGAGTACCAGTAGGAAACGTCGTAGACTAGGGAGAACAGACTAGCTACAATGATTATGGTACTGACGAAAATGATGATATAGTAGAGGATCGTCCGGAGTGTTCCCATATCTGCTCAACTGCCTCCGTAAACACAATGTTTGGGGGCCACCACTACGGCAGATCCTTTTCCATGCACACACTATTGGCCACCCCCCGGTACTGCCCGTAATTCTCCGTCAGGCGCCGGTAGCCATGCTTTTCGTACAGCCGAATTGCAGCCGTCTGCCGCTTGCCGGTCTCCAGAATGAGGCGGCGGTAGCTCAGCTCGCAAGCCCACGCTTCTAGAGCGGAGAGCACCTCTCCTGCCAGTCCTTTACCCCGGGCGCCATTGACGGTGTACATACGCTTTACCTCTGCCGTAGTCTTATCGTAGGCCTTGATGGCCCCGCAGGCTACTGGGGTACCGTCGATCTCTCCAACGACAACGTGCTGAATGTCTTCGGATCCGTTGAACTGATTGTAGAAGGCGTGGTCCTCCCCGTCGGTGACGGCCAGGTCCTGGTCTAGGGCGACGATCAGCCTTTGGTAGTCCGTATGTGCAGGGGTGGTACGGGACAAGATCACCGGTACGTGGTAAGCCGGTCCCAGTAATCACGCTGCATAGCCTCCTCGTCGATGTCGGTGTATACCCACACCTTACGGCGGCTGTTTTCGGGGGGCGTATCTACCTCGATCTCGGTGGCCTGACCGGGTTTGAGGAAGGCCTGGAGGGCTGCTACGTCCCACATCACGCGCTCCTTGTCCCCGGTGGCGTTAGTCTGCCAGCGGCGTTTGAGGTACTCGCCGATGGGCCCACTGCGGTCGAGGCGGGCGAAGGTGGAGTCCCGCTGCCACGTGTACTGAATAGCCGTGGTGGTCGGCATGACGTGCAGTTCCAGTCCCTCGGCATTGAGCAGGTAGTTAGCGGCGTTGAGGTCGCGGCGGATGTTGAACTCGTCCTTATTCCAGTAGCCGCCGGCGGTGTCGTACTGGAAGCCGAGCACGTAGGCTACGATCTTATCCTTGATGTCGGGGGCCAGGGCAATGGCGGAGGCCAGGTTGGTGCTGGCACCGATGCACATGACTACTACCTTCTCTGCACCAGCGGCCCCGCCCCCCGATGACGCCCCCTGCCGTGCTTGCTCGATGATGAACTGTGCCGCCGGGGAGTTGCGCGGCTGGTAGCCGCCCCAGGGCTCGCCCATAATGGTGTCGGCGCCGAGGGGATGGGGCAGGTCCGTGCGGCCGGCCAGTGTGAGCAGCTCCTCGTTGAGGTGCTGGCTCTGGTAGACGGTGCTGTCGCCCGATTTGTAGTGGTACCACTGGGCCGAGTTGAGCCCCTCCCAGGTGATGCTCTCCTCGGCGAAGAGGTAGGCGATGGCGTAGAGGTCGTCGATCTCATTGGCGGTGTCGGCGTCGAGGATGAAACGGGTCTGGGCAGGGAGGGAGCCGGCGCAGAGGAGTAGGAGCAGAAGGTGGCGCATGGGCTAAAGATAGTAGGAAAGCCGCACGCGTAGCGTCCGGTCCTGGTGCAGGGTGATATACGGTTTCGGCACCGGTTCTGGCAGCGTACCCACGCTCTCGAGCGTGTAGTGATTCACCAAATGCCGCAGCGCCAGCTGCATCTCCAGCAGCGCGAAGTGGTTGCCGATACAGAGCCGAGGCCCGCCGCCGAAGGGAAGAAAGCTGAAGGGGTGGCGCTCCTTCTTCCGGTCGGGGTGCATGCGGTCGGGGTGAAAAACTTCTGGCTCGGCGTAGTAGCGCGACGAGTGGTGGATGCCGTAGATGAACAGTCCAATCGTAAAGCCTGGATCGATCGTAAAGCCCGCCGCCGTATCCGGGCCCAGCGCCACGCGGTCGGTGATCCAGGCCGGGGGGTAGAGCCGCATGCTCTCCTCAATGACCTGGGTGAGGTAGTCAGGATCATCATCCGTGCGAAGGCGGGCGAGATCTTCTGGATGTTTGAGCAGCAGCCAGAGGGTCCAGGCCAGGGCATTGGCGGTGGTCTCGTAGCCGGCGGCGAAGAGGATGAGAATCTCATCGATCAGCTGCCGGTCGTCCATAGGCTCTCCCGTATCCTCGTAGCGGCTGTCGAGTAGCATCTGTAGCAGGTCGTCCGGGGAATAGGCGGGGTCGCCGGTGCAACGTTCCTTGCGCCGGGTGATTTGCTGCTGTACGAGCTCCCGACTCTCCCGGGCCAGCGCCAGGTGCCTGCGCTCGATCCCGGCCAAGCGCAGCGGCGTACGCAGGAAGGGTAGGCGGATGGGGTAGATGACGTAGGCCTGTAGCTTATCTAGAATGGTGTGCAGCCGGTGCGTCTCCCGCTGCCCGAAACCGTCGGTGAACAGGGCACGGACGATGATACCGAAAGCAATTTGCCGCGTAAATTTGAAGAGGTCGAAGTCAGGCTGCCTAGCCGCCCGGGCGCATTCTTCCTCGATCACCGCCTGCATCTCTCGCGTCAGGGCCTGCAACCGCTGCCGGTGGAAGCCGGGCTGGATAAGCCGTCGCTGTCGGAGCCAGTCGTCGCCGGTGTTGGTGAGCAGTCCGAAGCCGAGGTACTTGCCCATCTGCCCGGTCTGGATCTCGCTTTTCTCGTAGTTGCGGTGGTTGCGTTGCAGCACGTGGCGGGCCACCTCGGCGTCGGTGGTAAAGTGAGTGATGCGCTTGCCGCCTACGTTGAGGATGAAGTTGTCCCCGTACCGCTGCGCGAAGCCCGTGAAAGTAGGGATGGGGTGCCGCGCCAGCGTGAGGAGCTTACGCAGCATGATCGAACGGGGGATGCGGGGAGCGTACATGGCGGGGCGGGATTACGTTGTAACTTGCTACCCTTAGCAACACCTTAAGTTCTCTACACTTGCTTTACGCTATGAAGAAAGTTCTCTTCCTGCTGCTCGCCGCTGGCCTGTTTAGCAGTCACGACATGTTCCTAAAACTGGATTCCTACTTCCTGCCGCCCGACTCGGCCACCATCGTGCAATTGTACAACGGCACCTTCGAGGAGAGTAGCAACGTTATTGCCCGCGACCGGATGGAAGACGTAAGTGTGGTAGCCGCCGGCCGCCGTACCCGCCTGGATACCACCCAGTGGAGCGAGCGCGACAGCACTACCCTGCTGCAACTCCAGACCGGCGCGCCGGGCACCTACGTCGTGGGCGTCTCTACCCGCGCGCGTAGCATTGCCCTGGCCGCCGATGACTTCAATGGCTACCTGGAGCACGACGGCATCCTCGATATGTTACAGTCGCGTACCGATAACAACACGTTGGACCAGGACGCCGTAGAGTTATACTCCAAGCACGTGAAGTCCATCTTTCAGGTGGGGGAGGAGAGCAGCACCGACTGGCAGACCGTACTCGAATATCCACTGGAGTTCGTACCGCTCGAAAATCCCTACGACCTGCACGCCGGTCACGATCTCGGTATCCGTCTGCTACGGGACGGGCAGCCCCTGGCCGATCAGCTGGTGTACGTAGGTACGCCCGGAGATTCCCACAGCCATTCCCACGACGGCGGCGAGACCCATACCCATACGGCCTCCACGACGCAGCACCGCACGGACGCCGACGGCACACTTACGATGGAGCTGCCCACGGAGGGGGAGTACTACCTACGTACCATCCAGTTAGTGGAGTCTACGGACCCGGAGCTGACGCACGAGTCCAACTGGGCCACGCTCACTTTTGCGGTGGGCGGTAGCGATCACAGCCACGGGGAAGGGGACCATGCGCACACGCACGAGTCCGGTGGTATACCTACTTCCGTAGTTATAATTGGTAGCCTGGCGCTGCTCGGTGGGCTGTTCTTCTTTTTCAAGCGGAAGGCATAGGATGTTGCATCGTTTTCTTTGGCAGTCGTGTGCCTTCTGTATCTGCCTGGTTCCGTTTGTGCTGTCTGCGCACGGCGTTAGTGCAGCCGATCAGGACACCCTCGCCGGTGGCGGACTCCTGGCTTACCTACTGGTCGGGGCCAAGCACATGCTCACCGGCTACGACCACCTGCTGTTCCTGGCCGGGGTTATCTTCTACCTGCGGGGCTTCGGGGACATCGTGCGATTTATCACCGTATTTACGGTGGGGCACAGCATCACGCTTACCGGGGCCACCTACCTGGGTATTCGCGCGGACGAGCACCTGATCGACGCGGTCATCGCGCTGAGCGTGATCTATAAGGGGTTCGAGAACCTGGGCGGGTTTCAGCGGGTATTCGGCCGCTCTTCCCCCAACCTGCTGGCGATGGTCTTCTTGTTTGGGCTTATCCACGGCTTCGGGCTGTCTACGCGGCTACAGTCATTCGCCATTGGCACGGAGGATTTTCTGCCTAAGATTCTCAGTTTCAATTTCGGCGTGGAGCTGGGACAGGTGCTGGCGTTGGTACCTATCGTGGCGTTGATCACTTGGTGGCGGGGTCGGCCGAGCTTTCCGGCGTTTTACCGAGCGGCGAATTGGTACTTGGTGGTAGCTGGGGTGGGCTTGTTCATTTGGCAGCTGTGGGGATATAGTCTGAGCTGATGCAGCTCAATTGACAATAACAAAGTCCCTGAAGTTATCCCGGCTAATGATTTTTCCTTCCGCACCGTACCCTGCCGTAAACGTCTCCGGTATCTTTGTTTTTTTACCTGGGCTCCACTTAAATTTGTAGGCGGTAAGGTCGGTGCCAACATCTTCGACGTAATCGATTTCCTGCTGCTGGGTGGTTCGCCAGAAGTACGACCTGGCGAGGGTCATTTTGTATTCAATCTGTTTTATCCTTTCCGCTACGAGAAAGTTTTCCCATAGATGGCCGGTGTCATTTCTTAATCCAAGGTTGTTGAAGTTACCGATGATAGCGTTTCTTATTCCGGTATCGTAGAAATACACTTTCTTCCCCTTCTTAATTTCGTTTCTCACATTTCGGCTGTAGCTAGGTAATTTGAAGATCACGTAAGCTTTTTCTAGGATCGACAGATAGTTCTCTACGGTGTTCCGGTCTATACCGATCAACCGACTCAACTCGTTGGAATTGACCTCGCTTCCGATTTGCAGCGCTAGCGCCTGAACGAGTTTGTCCAGCACCTCCGGTTTCCGAATTCCCGCATAGGCCATCACGTCCTTGTAGAGGTAACTGCTTACTAAGCTCCGTAGCAGCTCGACCTCCGCTCCTGGATTAGTGACAACTTCCGGATACATGCCGAATCTGATTCGGTTGGCCAACTGCTGTTCGGATTCCAGGTAGCCTACGTGTAGCTGGTATTCTTCCCAACTGATCGGAAACATCTCGTACTCCCACTTCCGACCCGTGAGCGGTTCGTTCAGCTCATTGAACAGGGAGAAGGAGGACGATCCACTGACCCAGAGCTGCACGTCCTTCATCTGATCGGTGATGATCTTCAGTGTTAACCCAATGTTCTCGATCCGCTGTGCTTCATCGATGAAGACCACCTTCTCCTCTTCCAGTAGTGACCTTATCTCCTGAGTGTTAGGAGTATCTAGCAGTCTCCGTGTTACGGGATCATCTCCGTCGAAAAACTTGTAGCTTTTCCCACGTATTTGGTCTAAAATAAGTGTTGTCTTACCTACCTGTCTCGGGCCGGTTATGATGATGGCTTTGCCTGAACCGATCTTAGATTGCACACGTGCTGCCAGCGTTCTACTAATCATGCGCTAACTTACTAACATTTGCGATCATATTCATAAATTATTATGCTTTTTTATGATCGTGTTCATGAATTATTGATTTTGTATTGAGTAGCGACGCTAGATTCCCTTCACCAGCCCCGCCACCCGCTCCGCAATCTCCCCCGCCCGCTCCTCCGGCACGAAGTGCTTAGCCCGCACTCCGTATACCTCTTCCAACCCCGCCACCCGCTTGATCTCCTCCCCGTAGCGGTCGTAGGTCAACCCCGGATCGTCCATGCCCCAGATGGCCTGCACCGGATAGGGCACGTCCCGCACGGCCCGGTAGCAAAGGTCCCGGAACGCCTCTGAACCCGGGAAGCTGCGCATGATCTTCAGGAAGGCTGTACCGCCATCGTCCCGCTTGAGGAGGTCGACGTAGGCGTTGCTCTCCGCGGTGGGTATGCGGTCGCTGTCCTTTACGCCCAGCCCCTTCCACATGAGCTGCCAGGTGAGGTGATTGATGGTGGCCAGCTCCGCCTCCCCCACCAGGGGCAGCTCGAAGGGGCGCATCGGTAGTGGCTTAGTGAAGTTAACTACGTCGACCCAGGTGTTAAGGATGGTGAGGGAGCGGATGCGCTCCGGGTGGGTCGCCGCCATAGCAAAACCGACGGGCCCGCCCACGTCGTGCACTACCAGGTGAAAGCGCTCGAGTCCCAGCTCCTCCGTCACCCGGGCGGTAAAGTGGGCCAGGTTAGCGAAGCCGTAGTCAAAGTCGGCGGGCCGGTCGGTGAACCCCAGCCCCGGCAGGTCAAAGGAGATGCCCCGCAGGCCCCGCCCGGCCAGTTCGGCGATAACCTTGCGGTAGAGGAAGGAGGAGGTGGGTACACCGTGCAGGCAGAGGACGGGCTCGCCCTGCCCCTGTTCCAGTACGAAGGTGTTGAGGCCGTCGACGGTGATGGTGCGGCCGGCGGCGCGGTGGGCGGCGATGATTTCGGGGGTGGTAGGCATAGAATAAAACGATGCTGCGTGATTACTACGGGTCGGAGTGCCTAAAATGTCCGGTCCTGCGCTCCGGTTTCTAGCGATTCCACTACAAGTTACCCCCTTCTTTCACTTCATGTTGCAGGTAGCTGTAATACGGTAGATGCTCCCGCGTATGACTCCCCACCACTTGGTAGCTTATCGTGATCGAATTCCGGTAAACTAGATCAAAGCCTACCCACCCCCCCATCTTCGCAATGACGTACTTTGGCTGTGCGGTGCCCAGCACGTAGTCCGGCGTAAACGCCTCCAGAAAGCGCTCGTGGATAGGAGTTATATCCAGTAGCCGTCCCTCCTGAGTCAGAGAAAACTGTTCGGTATTCCTACCCACGGCGGGCTCGAAGTAATAAGGCTCCGGGATACGGTACACCTGCCTGTAGTAAGCAAGTACCGCTTCCAGCTCTCCGAAAGAAAGCACCGTTTCCGAACTTTTGGGTAGAACAAAAAGCGCTTCTCCCCTACGGGGCACGGAGCATACGCTATCGCCATCGCTAGTGACAGCAAGTTGTACCGCTTCCTCCAGATCTTCTTCGCTGAAGGCTGCGTCAAACTCCCACAGATCTAGGCCCGAAAAGGTAAGTGGAATGACTTGCTCATCCGGTTCATGCAGGTTGATGATGCCGCAGTACGTGCCAAATCCGTAGGTGGCGACAAATTTCCGGTAGGAGCCCGGGAGCTCACGGTCCGTAAGTTCAACGGGCTCGGTGTAGGTAATTACGTTCATACTGCAAACACAAAAGCTTGCCGGGGCCGCAGGTGCAAAGAATCTTAATCAAGGGCAAAATACTCTCGCAGGGGTAATCCCACGGTAAGGGATTTTTCCATCACCTCCAGGTGGATGACGCGGCGAGGGTTTGCCTCTCCGTCGCCCATCTCGACTCGACGGGAGGAATGGAACAGTAGGGGCTTCATGAGCTGTACGCCACCGGCATTGATACACAGCGTACGTACGCTGTCTGCTGAACTGTGGTAGTGCTCGTCAACGCGCTGGATGCCCCGCAAGTGGGAGCCTTCTACTATCCGCAGCGCTCCGTTGGTGGCATCGGTATCGTCGAGGTGGATACGGTAGGCCGTGATTTGCTCAAGCAATTCCGTCGGGGGCTGCGCCGCAACCCGGTCTTCCAGTTCTCGCCAGTTGGAGTAACTGGGGTGATCGAGTTTTTCGGTAAGATTCAGCGTGATATCCTGGTGCCAGGCTACCGTCCAGTTGGCCCGGGGTGGCTTGTCGAAGTAGACCGATTTGATGATTACGGGCTCCGAAAACGTTTCCCGGACTAAGCGGAGAAAGTTCTGGCAGGCTAGGAGGGCTTGTAGTACCGCGGGCTTATGCTCCAGGTAATACCGTACGCCGAACCCGCTAACCCCTTTGTCTTCGGTGACGAGCTGCCGTAGTGTATCTACTTCAGACTGTGGGAAGATGCCGGCTGCTAGGTAGTAGCCCTGGCAGTCAAGTGTTCCTTGCATAGTGGGCTAAGATAGCGTTGGGTGTTCGTTGCACCTGCGGCCCCGCCCCCATCTGCTGTTGTCCCATCCGCTATATTGCCCGGACTCGCTTTGCAAGGAAATTACGGCCATGACTGACCACCCTACTTACCACCCACCCCTCCGCTGGGGCATCATCGGCTGCGGCGACGTGACCGAGGTGAAGAGCGGCCCCGCCTACCAACTCACGGAGGGTTTCGAGCTGACGGCAGTGATGCGACGGGATGCCGCCAGGGTGAAGGACTTCGCCGAGCGACACGGGGTGCCGAAGTACTATACCGACGCGGACCAGTTGATCCGGGACGCGGACGTAGACGCGGTGTACATCGCCACCCCGCCCGATAGCCACCGGGAGTACGCACTGCGGGTGGCCGCGGCGGGTAAGCCCTGCTGCGTGGAGAAGCCCCTGGCCCCAAACTACGCTGATGGCCGCGCGATCGTAGAGGCCTTTGCGCGAAAGAATCTGCCGCTCTTCGTGGCCTACTACCGGCGCTCCCTGCCCCGCTTTACCCAGGTGAAGCAGTGGCTGGACGAGGGGGAGATCGGGGCGGTCCGCCACGTGAGCTGGCTGCTGGCCAAGCCGCCGAGCGAAACTGATCTGGCCGGCAATCCGAACTGGCGGACGGACCCCGGGGTCGCCCCGGGCGGCTATTTCGACGACCTGGCCAGCCACGGGCTCGACCTCTTTACGTTCCTCCTGGGCGATATCGAAACTGTCCATGGCATCAGTCGCAATCAGCAGGGACTCTACGAAGCGAAGGACGCCTTCACCGCTTGCTGGCAGCACGTGGGAGGCGTGACCGGGGCGGGAAGCTGGAATTTTGGCAGCGGAACGGCCCTGGATCGGGTGGAGCTGCTGGGTAGTGCGGGGTGCGTTACCTTCTCGGTGTTTGCGGAGGCGCCGCTACGCCTCAACAATAGTGCGGGGGAGCGGGAGCTATTTATCGAGCACCCGAAGCACGTGCAGTTACCACATGTGGAGAATATGCGGCGGGAGTTGCTGGGGGGTGGGGGGTACCGGCATCCGAGTACGGGGCGGTCGGCGTTGCATACTGGGTGGGTGATGGCGGGGGTTTTGGGGGGTGGGTAACACTAATTGTCCTCCTTGAGTAAGTTCCTGATGTCTCGCTTTAAATCAGGTAGGTACAGGTCTTTTGCATTCCAAATAATCTGTGGTTGGATGCGGTAATAATCATGGACGAGTATATGTCTCATACCTTCGATCTTGTGCCACTCGATGTGATCGTTTTGCGACTTGAACTCCTTGTCAATATGATAAGATGATTCGCCCATAATCTCGAACAATTTGATGATAGCAAGCTGCATCATCTCGTTATCTATAAATGCAGACAAATCACTTCCCGCGGTGTATTTCTCAATTTTCAGGATAGCATCGAGGATGTGCTGTAATCTTTCTTTGCGGGTTGGTTTTACACGTTTAGCCATATACCAATACTTTATCAGCTTCCATTGACTCCTTCACATGATCGTATTCCGTACCTTTTTGGACAAGATCCACAGGTCGTTGAAATATATCTTCTAAGTCCAACTTTATTCCAACTAGATCAAAGATAGTAGCCTTTGCAGCCTCATCGAAGGAGATTAATATATCAATGTCACTAACAGTTGATTGCGTACCCCGGGAATAGGATCCAAATAAGAAAGCTCGATCCACTTTGGAATCTTTAAAATATTCTTTAAGGATGGTCGCTATCTCCTCCTTGGTATGGAGATGTGTACCGACAGCTCTTTCGGCACCGACTGCTTCATGGGTAGGGTGAATGGACAGGCTCTCCAGCAATAGATCGGTAGCTTTTAGAGATTCGTAATCTTCCATCGTGCACCCAATAGCGCGGATTAGCTTTTTAAAGTCAGTCTGATCTATGGATAACTGGTTTCGTTCTAGGCTAGCTACGTAGTGTCGAGGTTTACCTAACCGCACGCTGACTTCCCCTTGGGTAAGGTTTGCTCGTCTTCTGAGCGTTCTTATGATCTTTCCGCCATGTATGTGTTCTGTGATCATCGACTGATTGATGGCTGCAACTTATCAACAAGCTAAAGGTGTCGGTTGGTTCTTTTAATCTTAGGCGCCTAACATTTGCGCTGGCGCAGCCGGGGCATGAGCAAAACAACGCGACCGGCTATCTCTACGCTTGACAAGGGGGCAACGCGGCGGCATGGGTCAAAACCGACCAGCGGGAGCTTTTGACCCATTGTCCGCCGCGCTGACACCGTCATTAACCGAAGCGACTAGGCCCAAATTTTCCAGCCCCGGTTGACGATGGCGCAATGTTGGGCAATGTTCTCTTCACCTGTTACGTTCTCAGGCCTGCTGGTGTGCCGGTCCTGCTGACGCTAATTTTCCTGCATCCGCTTCAGTGCAAGGGTATAAATTTTCGGAGACAACCTAAAACCACGCACTAGCAGCTCGTCTAGCTTATCCTTACCCGAATCAATGAGGCCCCTTTCTTTGGCTTTAATGATCACTCCTACCAGCCCGGTAATCTTCAGCCCTAGTGCTAGAGCTTGTCGTCCTCCCTTGCGCTCATCGATGATCAGTAAACAGTTTTTTTGAGTAAGGGCCAGTGCAATAGCGCTCGCTTCACCATCATCAAGTCTGGAAGCTAACAATCTGAACACCGTGCTATCGTAACTGTCGTTGACAATTAACCAGGGGGTCATAACTGAGGCCTCATCCTGTACAATAGTAGTCACTTCTACCCTACCGTAAAGGTCCTTTAACAGATGTAACGCGTCGATACTTGACAGACCGATGAGCGTGCTGGCATCGGATAATACTACTCGTTCAGGCATTGGCTACATCCTCTAGTAGCTCATCTTCTTCAGTCTGGAATGCAGAAACTCCGTACTTGCCGAGTAACTCAATGAAAGACCTACGGCTCAAATCGACCATTTTCGCTCCTTGACCGGTGGTGATTAGGCCCTCATCATACAACTTACTGGCAAACATCATCTTCAGGTCAAACTCAGTAGCCGTGAGGTCAGCGGGTAGCTCTACAAGCAGTCCCATAGTTTATGTGATTTGTGAAGTTCAACAAGGCTGCCTCATGAGAAGTTGGCAGTTATGCCTGCGCGGTGCAACGATGCGTGCCACCATTTGAGAGCCATGCACATAACGAAGCAAGCAGTATCTACTCTCGCTAAGGGGGCAGCGGGGTGGAATGGGTCAAAACCGACCAGTGGGAGCTTTTGGACCATTGTCCGCCGTGCCGACACTATCATTAATCGAAGCGACTAGCGTGGCGCTGCCCGTTGTTATCATCAATCGCCGCTTTTGTCCTGTCTGCTGTTCCTTCGGGTTTTCGTCATTTTGAGGGTTTGTTCGTACCGGCCTAATGCCGGCATTGCGCCCAACGTGAGGCCGTGCAAAAGGTCTAGTCATATTAGGCAGCAATTCGCCACATTCTATGTTGAAGCGTCAATCTGTCTGAAATCGCGCTCAGCGGTCGCATAATGACCGAAAAAGCGTCCTCAATGGACCGATTCAGCGTGTTTTTAACGAATAGGCCGCCCCTGAGCAGCTCCAGGAGTGCCGGAACGCCAAGAATAGACAGACTCCGCCGTAGACTGTAGCAGCAGGCCAGCAAACTAAATTCTCCGTCCACTTTATCCAGTCCTTTAACCAGCGTGAAGTAGCCACCCCAACTTCGCTTCAGCGTGCCGAAGGGATGCTCGACCAGCGCCTGCCGCTGGGGGTACACCTCCGGGTGATCCTTCAGCCGCTGGCGGTTACGTTCGGCCGCCCCGGCATACTCCGACCGGCTCAGCGTGCGGCCACGTCGCTGGCCCTGGGCGGGGGTACTTACACAGCTCTCGAACAGGGAACACGCCCGGCATACCTCCGCGGGCAGAGAATAGTGGCGGTGCCGCCGACTGGAGTCCGTACGATCGTACCACACCCCCGGGGTCGTCAATTGCTGTCCTGCCGGACAGTGATAAACATCAAGCTGCTCATCATAGCTAAACTCCTCGGCCCCGTACACCTTGCTACTACGCTGGCCCCACGTGCTCACCCGCCGCTCGGCAACGAAGGGGACCATGCCTTGGGCTTCCACCGCCGCCAACTGCGAACCGCTGTGGTAGCCCTTGTCGGCCAGCACCTGCGTGGTACCATCCGGTGGTAGGTCCAGCAACTCGGCGGTAGTCTTCACCAGATCGCTTAGGGCCTGGGCATCGGGTACGTTAGTCGCTTCCAGGTGTACGATCAGCTTATACTCGGCGCCGTCCACGACCGACTGTACGTTATAACCCACCATCGACTCGGTGCCCTTGACGAGTAACGAGCGGGCATCGGCGTCCGTGAGACTGAGCTGACTTTCCTTGCTCTGCGACAGTAACCGCTGCTGTTCCTGACGCTCGGCCTTGCGTTGGCGTAGCGACGCTAGTCGCTCCAGCGTACGCTGTTGGCGTTCCTGGCGGCCCCCAGTTTTGTCCTCCCCCTCCTGTTCGTCGCGCCGGGCAAACTCCTCCAGGGCCGCGGTGATGCCCGCCTCGATCCGCTCTAAATTACGCTTAAGCTTCGCGGCGTTGAAGTTGCGCTTGGTCGAGTTCTGCGCCCGCACCTTAGTGCCATCAATGGCCAGCCGCTGGCCCCCCACCAGTGACCAGTCCTTTAATAATAGGACGTACTGCCGAAAGAGGGCCTTGAGTTGCTTAGGGTAATCTTTACGGAAGTCAGCGATCGTGTGGTACTTAGGCTGCAAACCGCCCGTCAACCACATCATCTCTACGTTGAGCCGGCAGCAACGCGCCAGACGGCGGCTACTCCGCTCCCGGTTCAGGTAGCCGTACAGGTAGAGCTTAAGCAACAGGGCCGCTCCGTAGGCACTCGCCCCATCCGAGCGTACCGCCGCAAAGCCCAGTGCCGGCAGGTCCAGTTGATCGACAAAGGCGGCAATCACCCGCACCTCGGCATCGGCGGCTACCATAGCCTCGAGGGGAACGGCAAATAATCCAATCTGGGCGGGGTCAAAACCTGTTTTCTGGGGCATTCTTAAGATACGACCCCCAGGGCTAAAAACATACTTTTTGCACAGTCTGACGTTTACCTACCCGCCGTGGCGCACCCACCATAAAGTACGCTGGCTAGGTACGAGGTCTTCTCTACTCACCAGCAACGTAAACAAGCACCAGCTCATCGGTGCCGCATGGACGGGTAGGTGGTGTTGGGCGAACCTCTCTTTGCCCATGTTTTCCTCACTTCCGTAGTCAAACGACAATAAGTTAACAGGCCCCTCCTCTACTCATGAATAATCACCGATACATTATCCATCTCGATAAACCTAGCCCCACCATCAAATGCTTCTCGTATGTAATCGAAGTTCAATTCAAATAGATTAATCAACTTGTCATTATGAATATTACCAGTGGTTATCCATAGCAGATTTTCCGGCTTTCCGTGGATGATCCTCTGATGGGGAAAATCTTTATCCTTTGATACGATTACCACATCTGATGAACTGTAGTCAGTTATAATCTCGCGGTCTGAAGTCCTATTCTTGCGGGGTAGATCAAGAGTGTGCAGTGCCAATACCCCATAGTCAATTAACCAAGCTTTCACCCGTCTCGGCAGTTGAGCGTCAACCAAATACTGCATCAGGCAGCCTTAGTCAATCTAATAGACTTGACCTCCGCTAGTTTGGATGCAAATACCAGACATGCCATAATATCGTCGTGTTCCAAGTCTTCGTAGTCAGCCAAAATCTCTTCGTTGGTCATCCCAGCCGATAACAGGTCAAGAATCAACGTGACCGGATAGCGCATGTTCCTGATCGAAGGCTTGCCAAACAATATCTCTGGGTTGATCGTAATTCTTTGTAGTAGGTCGTTCATTCTCCGATGTGTTCTAAGGTTCAGCTACCTAAGTCAACGGCTGTAGGGTTCGTAAATCACTGCCGCCTCTCTTAAGATAGGTTAACAAAGATAAGAATAAACAACGGCAAGCACCGGAGCTCAACAACTACCAACCCTGACTATGATCGGCCAGCGACCGCTAGTCTGTCCTATGGAATTTACCATCTGGCCAACATCGACTGCCACCATCACTGCGACCGCGAACGAGGCTTTTTACCGATTGACGACATCGGTAAAAACCCGGGCATCATTGCCACCATCTTTGCGTCCACTACCCTCATCGACCATGCTATATCGTGAATCGAACTTGCTTGACCTCCGCTGAACCCTATGGTTAGCATACAATCTGATCGGCTCGTCATAGTAGTCTTCATTTATCTTCTAGCGTTGAATCCGGGTCGCCACTTTGCCTGAATTCTGGCACCGGCACTGATCGCCACCACCAGCTTTTTCGTAGCCCCCTTTGATGGGGGCTATTTCGCCCAACATCAACGTACACGCATTGCACATATACCCCTTATCCCCGCGCAATAATTGACGCATACACCACCCCACTTCCCCGCCGTGTTCACGCAATGATCCATGCCCCCGAGTTCCAATTAACGTGAACACACTCATTGACGCATACACGCATACCCTCACCTACGGCTTCGCCCCCTAAGCGTGGAAACGCCCGCCCAAACTACCCCGGCAGCTAGCTTGATCAACACGTCCCCAATCTACGGATTTAGGCTTAGTGGGGGGGCCGGGATGAAAGGTTCCGGCGGAGCACAAACTGTAACTGCCGGCCCCGTTGGGTGTAAAGACCCGGTTGCTGGTATGTACCGCCCGTTCGACCCAGCCTGCACCCGCGCCCCCGCCCACCCCTATGG
Source organism: Neolewinella sp. (assembly GCF_965214665.1). Lineage (GTDB taxonomy): Bacteria > Bacteroidota > Bacteroidia > Chitinophagales > Saprospiraceae > Neolewinella. The sequence goes on from NZ_OZ243970.1 coordinate 3,542,902, forward strand.
CTAGTAGCGGAGCTAAAATCTACCCAAGCCATACCTTACACGGTCTAGCAACGCCCCCCCCCATGCGCTACCTTATACTCCTCCTAGCCTTCTCCCTCCTCCTCCCCCTCCAAGCCCAGGAAAAAGACAAAAAGGAAACCCCCACCATCACCACCAAAACGGAGGGGATGGACCGACAAACCGGCTTCTACACCTACTACTACGCCCCCGAGGAAGGCAAGGTGTACCTGCTGCTCGACCGCACCGACGAGGACTTTCTCTACGTCAATAGCCTTGCCGCCGGACTGGGCAGCAACGACATCGGCCTGGACCGCAACCAGCTCGGCAACACCCGCGTCGTCTTCTTCAAACGGGTGGGCCCCAAGGTGCTACTACAGCAACGCAACCTCGACTACCGCGCCGTATCCGATAACCCGGCGGAGGCACAGAGCGTAGAGGAGGCTTTTGCGCAGTCGGTGGTGGAAGGGTTCAAGGTGGTGGCTAAGAGTGGCGATACGGTGCTGATCGACCTGACGCCTCTGCTGCTAAGCGACGCCCACGGGGTGGCCGCCCGGCTCAAGAAGGCGAAGGAAGGGACCTATAAAGTGAGCGAGGACCGCAGCGCGCTGTACCCCGAGCGGACCAAGAACTTCCCCAAAAATACCGAGTTCGAGGCCACGATCACCTTCACCGGGGAGCCAACGGGCCGCAATATCGGTAGCGTAGCCCCGAATAGCGAAAGCTTTACCCTGCGGATGCACCACAGCTTCGTGCAACTGCCGGACGATGGCTACCAGCCCCGCGCCTTCGACCCCCGCTCGGGCTACTACCCCACGAGCTACGCCGACTACGCCACACCGATCGACCAGCCGCTGGTGAAACGCTTCATCACCCGCCACCGACTGGAGAAGAAGGACCCCACCGCCGCCGTGAGCGAGCCGGTCGAACCGATCGTGTACTACCTCGACCGGGGTGCGCCGGAGCCGGTCAAAACGGCCCTGCTCGAAGGTGCCCGCTGGTGGAATGAGGCCTTCGAAGCCGCCGGCTACCGCGATGCCTTCCGCGTAGAGGTGCTACCCGAAGACGCCGACCCCCTCGACGTGCGCTATAACGTCATCAACTGGGTGCACCGCAGCACGCGGGGTTGGAGCTACGGCAGCTCGGTGACCGATCCGCGTACCGGCGAGATTATCAAGGGGCACGTGCTGCTAGGTAGCCTGCGGGTGCGGCAAGACTTCCTGATCGCCCAGGGCCTCGTCGCCGCTTACGGCCAAAACGGCACCACACCCGATCCCCGGCTGGAGGAGATGGCCCTGGCCCGCTTGCGGCAACTGAGCGCCCACGAGGTCGGCCACACCCTGGGCCTGGCCCACAACTTTGCCGCTAGCACCAACGACCGTTCCTCGGTGATGGACTACCCCCATCCCTACATCACCCTCACGGACGCCGGCGAAATGGACTTCAGTCAGGCCTATACCAGCGGTATCGGCGCCTGGGACAAGCAGACCATCAAGTACGGCTATACCGACTACCCTAATGCCGCCGCTGAAACCGCCGGTCTGGCCGCGGTACTCGCCGAGAGTGAGCAGCTAGGCCTGCGCTACATCAGCGACTCCGACGCCCGCCCCCAGGGCAGTAGCCAACCGCAGGCCCACTTGTGGGACAACGGCAGCGACCCCGTAGCCGAGATGGACCGCCTGCTGGAACTGCGCAAGGTTGCGTTGGAGAAATTCAGCGAGCAGAACATCCCGGTCGGTGCGCCGCTCTCTGAGCTGGAAAGCGTGCTGGTGCCGGTGTACCTCATGCACCGCTACCAGGTGGAGGCGGTGGCTAAAATGATTGGTGGCTACCAGTATGACTATGGAGTGCGAGTAGCGGGTGAGACCCCGAAGTATGTACCCACCAACCCCGGTTTCCAGCAGCGTGCTGTGAGTAAGCTTCTGGAAACGCTCTCCCCCGAGACGCTGATGTTGCCTACGGACCTCGAACAGCTCATCCCGCCGCCCGCCATGGGCTATGGGCGCGACCGCGAGCTATTCACCTCCCAGAACGGCGGTGGACTAGATCCGCTGGCTATGGCTCAGTCAGCTACCGACAATACCCTCACCTTCCTACTACACCCCGACCGGCTGGCCCGCATCGTCGAGCAGCACGCCATGTACAGCAGTGTCAACCTGCCCGATCTGGATGCCTACCTGAGCAACATCACGGACTACATCCAGCAGCAGGCCCGCGATAACCGCAAGGAGCCCTACGCCCTACGGGTCAGCGAGATGAACGAGCGAAGACTGGCCCACCACCTGATCCAGCTGGCCGCTAACAAGGAGATCAGTGGGGCGGTGACGGCGGCGGCCCACGGGGCACTGCGCGAGCTTCGGCGGCCCTCCGGTACGGAGTTAACGGCCAATGAGGAGTACATCGATCACCTGGTACGCAGCTACCTGGCCAATCCCGAAAGCTACGAACCGGTAGTGGTACCGGACTTGCCGGATGGGTCGCCTATTGGGGACTAGCGCTCGTCGGCCGAAGGTTGCGCAGCTTCCTTCGTCCGACGAGCGCAGCAGTTTAATCTTCTCGGCGGACGAGCCAAACTATGTAAGGCGGCCGACGAGAAGAACACTTCAAACATTTTGTTAGTTAATCCCAATTCCGTATCTTCGCACGCGGCCAGGACGTCACAGTAGGGCGCGCACGCAGGTGCAGTACAATTCGGATAAAGCAGCAGATGGAAAATCAACACGGCACGATAACCACCCCCGACGACCAGGTCACCGGACTGAAGGGGATGTACGAGGACTACTTCCTGGACTACGCCAGCTACGTTATCCTGGAACGGGCCGTACCCGCCATCGAGGACGGGCTCAAACCCGTACAGCGCCGCATCCTCCACGCCCTTAAGGAGATGGACGACGGCCGCTACCATAAGGTGGCCAACGTGATCGGCCAGACCATGCAATACCACCCCCATGGGGATGCCGCCATCGGTGATGCGCTGGTTAATCTCGGTCAGAAAGACCTACTGATTGACCCCCAGGGCAACTGGGGTAATACCCTGACCGGGGACAGCGCCGCCGCCAGCCGCTATATCGAGGCCCGGCTCACGAAGTTTGCCCTCGACGTCGTTTTCAACCCCCAGACCACCGAGTGGCAGCTCAGCTACGACGGGCGGAAGAAGGAGCCCATCAATCTGCCCATGAAGTTTCCGATGCTGCTGGCGCAGGGAGCGGAGGGCATCGCCGTAGGTCTGAGCACCAAAATCCTGCCCCACAACTTCATCGAGCTCTGTAAGGCGAGTATCAAGGTGCTGGAGGGCAAAAAGGTGAAGATCTACCCTGATTTCCCCACCGGTGGCACCATCGACGTGAGCGACTACCAGGGCGGCAAGCGGGGTGGGCGGGTGAAGATTCGCGCTACGATCGAGAAGATCGACAGCAAGTACATCGCCATCCGGGAGGTGCCCTACGGTATGACCACTCAGACGCTGATCGACTCTATCATCAAGGCCAATGACAAGGGCAAGATCAAGATCAAAAAGGTGGTCGACAATACGGCCGCCGAGGTAGAGCTGCTCATCGAGCTGGCGCCGGGCATCAGTCCAGACGTGACCATCGATGCCCTCTACGCCTTCACGGGCTGCGAGCTCTCCGTCTCCCCCAACGCCTGCGTGATCATCGAGGGCGATAAGCCGCACTTCATCACCGTAGAGGAGATCCTGCAGGTCAATACCGAGCAGACGAAGGAGCTGCTGCGGCAGGAGCTCCTCATCCGCCAGCGAGAGCTCGAAGAGAAGATTCACTTTGCCAATCTAGAGAAGATATTCATCGAGCAGCGCATCTACCGCGACATCGAGGAGGCCGAAAGCTTCGAGCAGGTGCTGGAGATCATCCGCGCTGGGCTGAAGAAGTACGTCCGCGAGCCGGAGGAAAAAAAGAAACGCAACGACCAGCGGTTGCTACTTCTGCGCGACATTAGCGAGGAGGACATCACCCGCCTGACCGAGATCCGCATCAAACGCATCTCCAAATACAACAGCTTTAAAGCCGACGAGCTGATGGCGAAGCTCGAAGAGGAGCTCGCCCAGGTCCGCCACGATCTGGAGCACCTCACCGACTACGCCATCGCCTGGTACCAGGGCCTGCTCGATAAGTACGGCAAGGGCCGGGAGCGTAAGACACAGATCTCCACCTTCGAAAAGGTAGAGGTAGCCGCCGTGGCCGCCAACAATACCAAGCTCTACGTAGACCGCAAGGAGGGCTTTGTGGGCCAGTCACTCAAGAAGGAGGAGTTCGTCTGCGACTGCTCGGATGTCGACGACATTATTGTCTTCCGCCGCGACGGCACCATGCAAGTGACCCGTATCGCCGATAAGACCTTCGTGGGCAAGGACATCATCCACGTCAACGTCTGGAAGAAGGGCGACGAGCGCACCACCTACAACATGGTCTACCTCGACGGCAAGACCGGCCGGGCCATGGCCAAGCGCTTCAACGTCACGGCCATCACCCGCGACCGCGAGTATGACCTCACCAAGGGGAATAAGGGCTCCAAGCTACTTTACTTCAGCGCCAATCCCAACGGCGAGGCCGAGATCGTCACCGCTCAGATGAGCCAGTCGGCCAAGGCGCGGCAGAAGACCCAGGACTTCGACTTCGCCGACCTAGCCATCAAGAGCCGTAGCGCAGCCGGCAACATCATGACCCGCTACCCCGTGCGTAAGATCACCCTCAAGGAGGTCGGCAAGAGCACCCTGGGCGCCATGAAGGTCTGGATGGACGAGGTCAGCGGCCGCCTCAACCTCGACGGCCGCGGCCAGTACCTCGGCGGCTTCGATACGGGCGACTACCTCCTGGCCGTGTACCAAGACGGCAGCTACGAGCGCGAGGAGCTCGACCTTACCCGCCGTTACGATCCCAATAATCTATACTTCATCGGCAAGCACGAGGAGGATATGGTCATCAGCGCCGTCTACTACGAGGGCGAACGTGGCGTGACCCTCGTGAAGCGCTTCAACATCGAGACCAGCTCCCCCGGCCAGGCCTTCAACTACCTCAGCGACCACAAGCAGACCAAGCTTTACCTGGCTAGCGTACACCCCGCCCCGGAGGTCCGCTACACCTGGCGCGAGAAGCGGGAGAAGCACGAAAAGACCGTAGTCCTGAGCGACTTCATCGACGTCAAGGGCTGGAAGGCACTCGGCAACAAGCTGCACGACGGTAAGCTGGTCAGTATCAAGGAGCTCAATGAGCCCTTTGTACCGATCGAGGAAGAGGCAGCTCCCGCAAAGAAAACCCCTACACCCCAGGCCAGCAGCAACGGCAAGGCCAAAGCCAACGGCCGCATCAAACCCGGCGACACCATCGAGCTCGACTTTTAGTACTGCAGTACAATGCGGTCTTCCCCGATAGCTATCGGGGCGCCAGCAAAATGCAGCCTCTGGCTGCGCTTACTCTCCGCACCATGGGCCGACAATCCACCCGCCACAAATACCGCAGCCGCGGCGATAAGAATCGGTCTACCGCCCGGGCGGTACGGCTGATCCTCCTGGCGGTAGTGCTCTTCGGCTTATTCATGCTAATACGTCACCTGATCCGCTGGTGGCCGTATTACGCTTCGTACTTCGAGTAGCGGCTCCCGGCTTCCAGCCGGGGCGACCGGGCCGTGGAGGCCCGGCAACTGAGCCGCACAGCTCCACACACCACCAGCGCAGCCAGAGGCTGCATTTTTCTGCCGCCCCGATAGCTATCGGGGGAGGCAGCATTGTACTGACCCCTACCGCAGGTCAAGAATATTCCCCATCCGAAAGCACTTCCGGCAGCGCGCCTCGTACTGGTCCCGCTCCCCCAGCACTACCGTATCCGTATCGGGAGTAAGGCGGTAGGAGTGGGTGGCCAGATTGCCGCAGTGGCTACAGATGGCGTGTACCTTAGTGATATACTCGGCCACCGCCAGCAGGTCGCACATGGGGCCGAAAGGCTGACCGCGAAAGTCCATATCCAGGCCGGCAATGATCAAGCGCTTGCCGCGGTGGGCGAGCTCCTGGGTGTGCTTGACCACGTCGCGGTCGAAGAACTGCGCCTCGTCGAGCCCGATGACGGTAACCTCCTTACCGACCTCCAGCAGTTGGGCGGACTGGCTGATCGGCGTAGCTACAAATGAATTGCTATCGTGAGAAACCACACTCTCCTCCGCATACCGGGTATCGACACTAGGCTTGTAAACGGCCACCTGCTGACCGGCAATACGCGCCCGCTTAAGCCGCCGGATCAGCTCCTCGGTCTTACCCGAAAACATGGAGCCACAGATAACTTCCAACCAGCCGCTGCGTTGACCGCTGAAGTGAGGTTCTAAAAACATACGCGCCGCCGTACTTTGGCCGGCGAAGGTACCACAAAAGCTAGAGGCCCATGCCCCCGATCTCCAAAGCCGACCGACTCCTCCGCCGCATCACCACCCTGCACGAACAGCTGCAACAGGACGATGATACTCCTTCGCGCCTAGAACGTGACCTGATGCTGGGCTACCTACGGGAGCTCTACACCGTGTACACCGAGCTTGACGAACCAAAAGAAGAACCGGCTCAAAAAAAAGAGAATACCCCGGAACCTGCCAGCAGCCCCCCCACGACCGTAACCCAACAACCCAAAGACCCAACGACCCAACCCCCCACACCTCCAACGACCGTAACCCCCACACCTCCAACGACCGTAACCCAACAACTCAACAACCCAACAACCCAACCCCCCACACCTCCAACGACCGTAACCCAACAACTCAACAACCCAACAACCCAACCCCCACCCCCCGTACCCCCCCCGCCGGCCCCTACGTTTACGGCCCACACCGCACGTGTAGAACCGATGGTCTCCGACCGGCCCGCCCCGAACCCCCCGCAGCCGGCCCCCGCCCCCAACCTGAGCCCGGAAGTGCAGGACCTCTTCGAAGAAAAAGACCAGAGTGGCATCGCCGGCCGCATGATGCGCCAGCGGGTCACCGACCTCAACCGCGCGCTGAGTATCAACAACCGGGTGCTGTTTGCCAATAAGCTCTTCGACGGCAATGACGGGCTCAACGATGCCCTGAAAACCCTCAATCTGCGGGGCAGCTTCGCCAACGCTAAACCCCTACTGATCGACCTGGCCCAGCAGCACGACTGGGCGCGCGAAGACCGGCAGGAAACCGCCCGGGAATTCATCGACCTGGTGCGCCGCCGGTATGCTTAAGCCTACAAACACGACCATGCCCCGTACCCTCAAGCCCTGCCCCGACTCCCCCAACTGCGTCAGTACCCAGACCGACCAGCCGAAGAAGAAGCGCGACCCCATCCCCTTCGAGGGCACCGCCGTAGAGGCCACTGCCCGCCTCAAAAAGCTGCTGGCCGATACCCCCCGTACCACGCTGGCGGAGGAAGACGGGCACTACCTGCACTATACCTTTAAGACCTGGCCGATCCCCTACATTGATGACGTAGAATTCATCGTCGATCCGGAGGCTAGAGTGATCCACTACCGCAGCGCCAGTCGGGTGGGGCATAGTGACCTAGGCGTGAACGGACGGCGGATGGCGAAGGTGGTAGCGGCGTTCGCCGCGGAGTAACCGTCCGACGCTTGCAAGCGTCGGACGGTTAGCGATCACCGGGGAATCTCGATTCCCTGCAAAATCTCCTTGATCACGTCCCGCGTACCGAAGCCCTCCATCTCCCGCTCCGGCGTAAGGATAATGCGGTGGTTGAGGGCGGGGAAGGCCACGAGCTGAATGTCATCGGGGGTGACAAAGTCCCGGCCGGCCAGGGCAGCTACAGCTTTTGACAGGCGTAGAATCGCTAGCGAAGCCCGCGGACTAGCCCCCAGGTAAAGATCGGGATGGGTACGCGTACGGTACACCACCGCAGCAATGTAGTCGAGCAGTTCATCGCGAATGAACACCTTTTCCACCACCGCCCGGTACTCCGCTACTTGCGCCTTACTCAGTACGGCCCGTACCTCTTCCTGCTGCCGCTGCATGAAGTCACTACGGAAGCGGTAGAGAATGTCACGCTCCTCCGTTTGGTCCGGATAATCCACCACCACGCGCACCAGGAAGCGGTCGAGCTGGGCCTCCGGCAGGCGGTAGGTACCCTCCTGCTCGATGGGGTTCTGGGTGGCGATGACGAAGAAGGGGTCGGGCAGGCTGTGGGTCGTACCGTCCACCGTCACCTGCTGCTCGGCCATCACCTCGAAGAGGGCCGCCTGGGTCTTGGCCGGCGCGCGGTTGATCTCGTCGATCAGGATCAGGTTGCCGAACACCGGTCCGCGGTTGAAGACAAAACGGGCGTCGGTGGAGTTAAGCACGGTGGTGCCGGTCACGTCGCTCGGCATCAGGTCGGGGGTAAACTGGATGCGGCGGTACTCGGCGTCGATGGTCTTGGCGATCAGGCGGGCGGTGAGCGTCTTAGCGATACCGGGTACGCCCTCTACCAGTACATGACCGCCGGCGAGGAGGGAGACGATCAGCAAGTCGATCAGGTCGCGCTGGCCGACAATGAGTTTACCGACCTCGGCCCGGATCCGGTCGGCGGCGGCGTGGAGGGCGTCGAGGTTGATGCGGTCTTCCGGGGCGAGGGTGTGTCCACCGGGGCGTTCTTCGCGCAGCTCACCCAGGGAGGGCGTCAATTCGGCGTCGTATTCGGGGGAACGTTCTGGGGCGGGGCCGCCGGTGCTAAGATCTTCCATAAATGCAACGCTAAAGGTAAGGCGCAAAGGCCGTGCGTAGGCTATTGAAGCGTTCCGGGAACCGGCTAGCGAATGCTGGTGCGTGGGTATGGAAGACGGTATAGGTGATGGCGGCCAGGTCCAGCTCCTCCAGACCGACGAAGTCCTTGAGCGCGCGCTCGGAGAAATCAGTCAGCTGTTCGACCTCATAATAGCTCAATTGCTGGGCCTCAAGGGTAGTACGCACCCCGGGGTCGGTGTACATCAGGGCGCGACTGTACTCGTACACCCCGAGCTGTAGGTACTTGTGCGGCTCGACGACCGAGCGGATGAGGTAATTGAGGGTATAGATAACCAGACCATCCTCCGGATGTAGCTCCGAGGCGTGTAGCCGTTCGTGCATTGGTGTGGGGAACAGATGCTTGTAGAACACTACGTTCTCGAAGCCCGGAATCAGAAACTCCTCCCGGTAAAGGGTCACCGTAGCGGCGGAGGCGGACACCATCAGCCGCACGTCTTGGGGAATATTGTCGATCGCCAGGCCGGTAAACTCGGTGTTCTCGCGCAGCAGAAAGGCCCGGCGGCGGAACTCCCGTTTGCCGTCTAGATCCAGTGCCCGGTAGAGCGGAAAGCGCTCCAGTAATGGAGCCAGCTCGGTGGGCAGGTCCGGCGGGTGGGTCTTCCAGTACCGCCAGCGGATCTGGGGGGCTAATGCGTAGGTACCCGCCGCAGCCACGGCCGGCAGCACCAGCAGCCAGGTGGAGGGCTCCCCCGCCTGCCAGGTCAGCACCAGCCCCAGTAGGATGAGGCAGCCGGCGGCGAGGTAGATGGCGCGGACGGGGTCCATGGGAATCAAATTGTGCTCATTTGTACGTGCGATCGGACCCGAATGTTGTATATTGGGCGGTACCCCGGAGAGCCGCAACACCATCTGCTATGATGAACGAAGAAGTGCGGACCATCATGACCACCGACGTGGTCACCGCCCACCCCTTTCAGTCCGTCGGCGACGTCGCCAAGGTCATGCTCCGCCAGCAACTCCAACAACTTCCGGTCGTAGACGCCACGGGCCATCTAGTCGGCCTCATCACCTCCTACGATATGTGGCGCGACGTGCGCCGTAACCGCAACAGCGAGAACCGCACGGTAGGTGAGGTGATGAACACCCACGTCGTCAAGCTCACGCCGAAGGATAAAGTCGGCACCGCCGCCGAGCTCTTCATGGATCGCCGCTTTAAGACCCTGCCGGTGGTGAACCTGCGGGGCGAGCTTAAGGGGGTGGTCACGGCCTTCGACGTGATTCGCTACTCCCTGCGTAAGGAGTACCGCGAGCCTATCCTTTACCGGGAGGTGCTGCTGTAGTACAATGCTGCCTCTGGCAGCGGTGTGCCGCGCAACCTATGGTTGCGGCGGAAAAAGTCTTTACGTCATTGTACCTTGAAGCATGACGACTAAAGTCGTCGCTACAGCTATGCGCACTCACCTTCTCTGCCTTCTCCTACTGGCCTGCACCTGCGTGCCCGCCCAGACTACCGTACACGTCACCCTGCCGGAAAGCCTCGCCGATTCTGCCCTTACCGGACGCCTCCTCCTGCTACTCTCCCGGGACAGCACCGCCGAGCCCCGCTTCCAGCTCAGCGATGGACCGGAGACCCAGCTTGCCTTCGGCCGTAACGTGACCGACTGGCAGCCCGGCACCACCCTATCCATCACCGCCGACGACCGGGGCTACCCCCTCACTACGCTCGCCGACGTACCGCCCGGTACCTACCGCGCCCAGGTGCTGCTACATAAGTACGAGACCTTCCACCGCAGCGACGGCCACACCGTACAGCTACCTATGGACCGCGGCGAAGGTCAGCAGTGGAACCGCGCGCCCGGCAACCTGATCAGTACCCCGGTGACGATCACCCTGAGCGACGAACGCGGCGGCCCCATCGACCTAGCCTTCGACCAGGCCATCCCAGAAATTGCCGAGCCCGATGATACCGATTACGTCAAGCACATCAAGATCCGCTCCGAGCTACTGAGCGATTTCTGGGGCCGCGACATGTATCTCGGCGCCCACATGCTGCTACCGGAGGGCTGGGCCGAGCACCCCGACGTGAAGTACCCCCTGGCCATCATGCACGGCCACTTTCCCGATGACTTCGGCGGTTGGCGCACTACCCCGCCCGATACCACCGAGCCCTGCGTGTACAGTGCGCGCTTCGGCCTGGACTGCTACAACCGCACCGAGCAACAGGAGGCCTACGACTTTTACCGCACCTGGACCGGCCCGAATTTCCCCCGCGTCATCGCCATCGAGATCCAGCACGCCAACCCCTACTACGATGATAGCTACGCCGTCAACTCCGAGAACCTGGGCCCCTACGGCGATGCCATCACCTACGAGCTGATCCCCGAGATCGAGCGGCAGTTCCGGGGCATCGGCGAGGGCTGGGCACGCTTCGTGTATGGCGGCAGCACCGGCGGCTGGGAGGCCCTGGCCGTACAGGTGAAATACCCGGACGAATACGGCACCTGCTACGCCGCCTGTCCGGACCCCATCGACTTTCAGGCCTACACCGTAGTAAATCTATACGAAGACGCCAATGCCTACTACCTCGATAGCCCCTTCAAGCGCACCGAGCGGCCGGGGCACCGCGATAGCCTCGGGCACGTCTCCTCCACCCTGCGCGAGGCCAATATGCGCGAGCTCGTCCTGGGCGACAAGAGCCGCAGCGGACAGCAGTGGGACATCTGGGAGGCGGTGTACAGTCCGGTGGGTGACGACGGCTACCCCCGCCGCATCTGGGACAAAGTATCCGGCCGCATCGACCCCGCGGTAGCCGCCTACTGGCGCGACAACTACGACCTCACGCACATCATGCAGCGTGACTGGGCCACCCTAGGGCCGAAGCTACGGGGCAAGGTCAATATCTACGTTGGCGATATGGACAACTACTACCTTAACAATGCGGTGTACCTGACGGAGAAGTTTTTAAGGTCGAAGGACTTCGGCGGCGAGATCACCTACGGCGACCGGGCCGAGCACTGCTGGAACGGGGACCCGGAGCAGCCCAATGCGATCAGCCGGTTGCGGTACCACCAGATGTTTATCCCGAAGTGGGCGGGGAAGGTGGGGGAGTTGGCACCGGCTGGGGCAGATCTTAGTGGCTGGCGGTACTGAGTTTTAACCACAGCGTTGCACAGAGGGTGGCACAGCGTTACGCAGAGTGAACGCACCTAAACTCTGCGTAACGCTGTGCCCTACTTTGTGCTACTCTGTGGTTTTACCAAAGAAAGCTTCCTGCAAAGACCGCCAGTTCTCCTCCAGGTTCTGTAGGGGTAGGTACCCACGGGCCAGAGCGTACAACTCTCCGTCAGCAGACTCATACACCAGGGTAGGAAAGCCCGTCACCCCGAAGCGCTGGGAAAGGGCGAAGTCAGCCTCTGCTTTTTCGAGGTAAGCGGGGTTATCCATTTTAGTCAAGAAATTTTCCCGATCGACCCCAAGTGCGGCTGCCCGATCAGCGTAGGCCGCGTGATCCAGTGGCTTGATACCGTCGTAGTAGATCGCCCGTTGCAGTACCGCCGCATAGTCCAGCGCCCGCTCCGGCTGCTGCTCCTGAAACACAGCCATCGCCACGGCCGCCGGCACCGAGGTAAACACCGCACTCCCCTCCTCCAGAATATCGCGCAAGAATGGCTGCCCGAACTCCACCCCACAGCGGTCCTCCACCACCCTATACGCCTGCTTGATGTAGCCGGCCACCTCCCCGATCGGCCCGATCCGCTCCCCCGTGATCATCCCTCCAGACACCACCTGCACCGGCACCTCCCGATGCCGCCGCGCAAACTCCGTGATCACCGGGCTAAACCCGTAGCACCACCCACACAGCGCATCGTAACAGTAGTACAATCTTTCCATACTGCCCCAACATCCCAGTCAGCGCGTCCGGTTCACGCTGCCACACCTATTACACCCGCCGCAGGCAACTCCGTGTCCTCCCTCTGCCGCAGGCAGCCTTCTTCCCTGCCACACCCGCCTCTGTGAAACCTCCGTGAATACCTCCGTGTGGCCGTCAGGCCATCTGTGGTGAACCCTTCAACAAGCGGTAGCAAGCCCTACCCCCTACACCACATTAATCTCCCCAGCCCGAAACATCTCCCCCATCTTATCATAAGTCCCATCCTCCAACTTACTCCGTACCGCCTTAAAGGCATCCAGCGTAGTCTGAATATCGGCCTCCGTATGCTCGGCCGTAGGAATGAGGCGCAGGATCAGTTGCCCCTGGGGGATTACCGGCGGCAGCACCACGCTACAGAAGATCCCGTAGTTCTCCCGCATATCGTAAATCAGGGCCCCGGCCTCGTAGGGCGTACCATTCATGTACACCGGCGTCACGCAGGCTCCGGTGTTGCCGATGTCGAAGCCGGCCTCGCGAAGCCCATCCTGTAGGTGGCGCACGTTCTTCCACAGCTTTTCCCGCAGCTCGGGCTGCTCGCGCAGCAGCCGCAGCCGCACCAGTGCCCCCTTCACCATCGGCATACACAGGCTCTTGGCGAACACCTGACTACGCAGGTTATACCGCATGAACTCGATGATCTCCTCATCCGCACTCACGAAGGCCCCGAAGCCCGACATGGCCTTGGCGAAGGTGCTGAAGTAGATATCAATTTCGTCCTGTACACCCTGCTCCTCACCGGCCCCGGCCCCGGTAGCGCCCATGGTACCGAAGCCGTGGGCATCATCGACCAGCAGCCGGAAGCCGTACTTCTCCTTGTGCTCGACGATCTTCTTGAGGATACCCTGCTCGCCGCGCATACCGAAGACGCCCTCGGTCACGACCAGGATGCCGGAATCACGCTTTTCGGCCTCGGCCTTGGCCTGCTCCATCCGCACCAGGAAATGGTTGATGTCATTATGCTTGAAGGCGTACTTCGGTCCCTGGTGCATGCGGATACCGTCCATAATACAGGCGTGGTCGTCGCGGTCGTAGACCACCACGTCGTGGCGCGTCAGACAGGCATCTACGATCGACATAATCCCCTGGTAGCCAAAGTTTAGCAGCAGTGCCCCCTCCTTCTGGGTAAACTCCGCCAGCTCCCTTTCCAGCTGGATGTGGGCGTCCGTTTCTCCGCTCATGATGCGCGCACCCATGGGGTAGGCCATGCCGTATTCGGCAGCGGCTTCGGCGTCGGCCTTCCGTACCTCCGGGTGGTTGGTGATGCCCAGGTAAGAGTTGATGCTCCAGATGATGCACTCCTTACCGCGGAAGGTCATACGTGGTCCCAGCGGCCCCTCCAGCTTAGGAAAGGAGAAATAGCCGTGGGCCACGTCCTGGTACTGTCCCAGGGGCCCTTTGAACTCGCGAAACTTGTCGAATAGGTCTTTCATGGTCGGGGTATTGGAGGGCAAAGGTACGAAGTGGGGGGGAGGTGGTAAGGGGGGGCGGGGTCGCGGGATGCGGTGTAGAGGGCACAAGAATTTATCATGTTGATGAAACATTATGTTTGTCGTGCATATTAAGCCATCATGCCATTTTACAATCGTACAACCGAAATTAAGCGGATCGAAGCAGCCCGTGCGCGCGTCCGCCCCCAGTGTATTGTAATTTACGGTAGAAGGCGGTGCGGCAAATCCACCCTGCTACAACAAACGATGCGGGAAGGCGACGTCTACTTTATGGCTACACAGAGCGATGCCGCCGTACAGCGCCAACAGCTTGCCCGGGCGCTCGATGCCCAACTGCCTGGATTCAGTCGCGGTACGTACGGCGACTGGTCTACGCTTTTTGCTGCCCTGACCGAGCGGCCGCGTAGTCGTTTCGCGCTGATCCTCGATGAGTTCCCTTATCTCGTGAAGGCCGATACCTCAGTGCCTAGCGTACTACAGCGCTTGCTAGAGGATCGCGAAGCACTCCATATGGACGTAATCCTCTGTGGTTCTTCCCAGCAGATGATGCAGGACTATATCCTGCACGCGGCGGCACCGCTTTACGGTCGGGCTGACGAGATCATTAAGGTCGTTCCGCTTCGCGCCGGATGGCTGGGTGAACATTTAATAGAACAGTCCAGCCAAACAATCATCGAGGAATACGCTACCTGGGGGGGAGTGCCCCGGTACTGGAAACTACGGAGTAATTATGGTACCTATACTGAGGCGGTACGACAGCTTGTGCTTGACCCCATCGGTATCCTACACGAGGAGCCGACGCGGCTGCTGCTAGATGATATGCGCGACCCGGGACTATCCAGTGCCCTACTCTCGGTGGTAGCCAACGGAGCACATAAACTCACCGAGATCGGGGGCCGGCTCAATAAGCCCACTACCGATCTGAACCGACCCCTCAACCGACTCATCTCACTCGGGTACCTCAAACGCGAAAAACCCTACGGCGCCAGCGTACGCGATAAGAAGCGTAATCTTTATATACACTGCTATACATGAGGGCTAGCTGAGCGGTCCGGCGGGAGTAGGAAAAGTGAGTGGATGTTGGTACCTTTTGGATTACCACATCTTGAAAGAACCAATGACTCATCCACTCTTGGACCAAGTTAAGGCAAGCTGCCCGGACTTACCCGATCACCTGCTCAACAACCTGTTCATCACCGCCCAGAGCATCTACCTAAGCCGTTCGTGCAACCTGGCCAGGGCCAAGGATTTCGTACCCCAGGTGATCGGTTCGGCGGCCGCGGCTAAGTCCCGTCCGCAGGCTAACTACACCCGCCTGATTCGCACGGTGAAAAGCGCGGTAAGTGAGGAGTTTTACGATCAGGTCCAGCGGGCCCTGCATCACTTCCGCCTGGCGATGATCAACTGTTTCTCCAAACGAGCGATTCGCCGGGCCAAACAACTGGTGCTGGACGGTACGTCCTGGGGTTGCCGTGATGGGCAGGTGCACCTGATGACCCTGGCCCTGGTCGTAGACGGGGTAGCCGTACCCATCGCCAGCATCGATCTGGCCAAGAAGGGTCACTCCTCTCAGCAAGAACGGGCCGCCTTACTGGCGCGAGCCGCCGAGCAGTATGATCTGGCGGGCATGACCTTACTGGCCGACCGGGAATACATTGGCCAGGAGTGGTTCGCTACCCTTGCCGAGTATGAAATCAACTTTGTCATCCGCCTTAAGGCCGGTATCTACCATCAGGCGATCAACGAAAGCCGGGGCAAGAACTGCCAAGGGATGTGCGCTAAACTGCGGCGGTGTAAGAAGAAGGCACGTATCAGTAAACCGATTCAGTTGGGCGGAAAATCCTTTTACTACGTCGTGGTACGTAACCCCAAGGCCGACCATCCCGACGAGGACGAGTTTGTCTTTTTGCTCACCAGTCTACGACGTGCTGACCAAGCGCATAAACAGTACAGTGTGCGCTGGAGTATCGAGGTCACCTTCGGTCACCTCAAGACCAACGGTTTTGATCTGGAGGCCATGCGCGTAGAAGGCACCGCCAAGCGGGAGCTACTGCTCCAACTGGTCAGCCTGGCCTATATCTGGATGTGTGCCCAGGGGCTGAAGTTTTATCGCAAGTATCCCACGAGCCGACAGACCAAGTGGGATGGCAAACGGCAAGTCAGGACGCTGGTCCACTCCATTTTCCGCCAAGGAATGAGTTGGGTGATCATCCAACTAGCCAAACCGGCGGCGCTATTGCGAAAGGTCGCTAACAAAATCGACCGGATTCATAATATCCCCTGGGCTCATGTATAGCAGTGTAATCTTTATAAGGTGCACGATCCATTTATGCGGTTTTATTACCGCTATGTTTTTCCCGCCCTAAGTGAGCTTGAACTAGGATTGACAGATCGTGTGTTAGCGCAACTCCAAACTACCCTACCTGGCTTCGTCAGTTATGAGTGGGAGGAATTGTGCCGCACGGCGGTGTCCCTGAACACACTACCCGGTGGACCTTACCGGCTGGCCCGCCGCTGGTGGGGTAACGACCGCGACGGTAAGGCCATGGAACTAGACTTTGTTACCGAGTCAGTGGACGGCAGCGTACTCCTGGTAGGAGAGTGCAAATGGTCGGACCTAGATAACGCGGAGGTCCTTACGGAAGAACTACGTCAAAAAGCTGAGCGCCTACCCCTCTACCGAAAGCAGGAAATACGTACGGTGATCGCCGCTCGATCTTTCGTACAGCCACCACGGGGGGAGTCACTAAACCCTGAAATAGTCCTGGCAGCGTTACGATGACTATATAGCACAAATGACACGCACGACTGACGTTGCACCCCCGATAGCTATCGGGGCCCCGCCCGCGCCCTGACCTACCGAACCACCACACGCCGAGTAACCACCTCCAGCCCCTCCCCCTCCAGGCGAGCCACGTACACCCCCTCCGGCAACTGCCCCACCTCCAGGCGGGTAATGCCGGCCGGGTAGCGCCCCTCTAGCACCCGACGGCCGGTGGCGTCGAAGAGTGAAAGGTGGTAGGGGTAAGTAGCCTCCACGCTAAGCTGGCCGGAGGTAGGATTGGGGTAGAGGAGCACCCCGGTGACCGGATCGACCGTCTTGCTAGCGGGAGATGCCACACGGGCCACTGCGTTTGCGCCCGCGCCCGGGATCAGCCGCCAGCGTTGGCTGTTGCCATTGTCGAAACTGCGGCTGAGGGCCAGGCGGTTGCCGCCCACTTCCTCGATGTCGAGCAGCTTGCCCGGGGCGTGGACGGGCTCGAAGCGGTAAGTGCCATCGCCTACGGGCAGGGCGCGCCACTGCTGGTTGCCGCGGCCGTGGCGGGCGTAGATGATGATGGGCGCGTTGGTAGCCGTACTGGCACCCGATACGTCGAGCCGCTTGCCGGGGGCGTGCTGGGGCTCAAGCTCGTAGATCCCGTCGCCACGGCTGATGAATTTCCACTGCTGGTTCAGATTACCGTTTCTGCGCCAGCCCAGGACCTGGGTACTATTGGCGGTAGCGGCACCGCGTACGTCGAGCCGTAGCGTGGTGTTGTACTGGGGCTCCATCTCGTAAACGGCCCCGTCCACGATGCCGTTGTCGGGGGTTTCGGACCACCGGGCAACACCGGCCGCCTCCGTAGCGCCCGCCGCCACAAAATTTCCCCCGGCAAAGAGGTCGGTGCCGTTGGCCGCAAGGCCCAGGGCATTGATCTGATTGTCGGTGCCCACCTCTTTTTTAGTACCGAGTGCTTCCCACCCGTCTGCGGGGCTCCAGCGGGCGATGTTTTTGACGATAAAGCTTTGAGTCGCATCACTGGCCGCCGTTTCAAAGTTACCCCCGGCGTAGAGGTAGTCCCCGTCGTAGACCAGTGCATTGACGTTGCCGCTGACGCCGCCGCCCAGGGGCTGCCACCCGCCGCCGGACCGGTCCCACCGCGCAATGCGGTTCACCGTACGGTCGCCGGCGATGGCGAAGTTGCCGCCGATGTATACCGTAGTCGGAGTGACCGCGATCGCCTGCACGAAACCGCTGGTGCCCTGGCCTAGCGTACCCCAGCTGCTGCCATTAAAGGTAGCGATGCGGTTAGCTGTTCTGCCCCCCGCGCTGGCGAAGTTACCGCCGACGTAGAGCACCCCGTTCGCGTCGAAGGCGATCGAGCGGATCTCATTATTGGTGCCAGCTACGCCGGTACCGGAGTCGGTCAGGGCCGACCAGCTACCGTTCCACCGGGCGATGTTGTTGACGGCCCGGCCTCCGGCGGTAGCAAAGGGGCCACCTGTGTAGAGCGCACCCTCGCTACTGACCCCGAGGGCCAGGACGGGACCATCCGTACCCGCACCCAGGGCACGCCACGTGCTACCGTTCCACACTGCAATGTTGCGGGCGCTCACGCCACCGATGGTCGTGAATTCCCCACCAGCGTAGAGCTGGCCGTTGGTTCCGAGAGCCAGAGCACTGATTTTACCGTTAGAACCCGTAGAGAGGGCCTTCCAGCCCTGGGCCTCGGTGTATACCGCGATGTTGCCCGCACTAGTACCTCCGGCGGTTGCAAAATCACCGGCGGCGTACACCGTGTTGCCATCGACTACTACGGCCTCCACCGTCCCGTTGATGCCTCCGGCGAGCGCCTGCCAGCTACCGACGCCGTCGATGGCGGTGGTGGTAGGCTCGGGCGCGTCCTCATCGACGAAGCGGTAGAGCTGCGCCGACTGCCCGTAGCCGCTGAAGTACAGCTCCCCCGACTCATCGAGCCCGAAGCTTGACACATTCTCTCCGTTCGTACGGAATAAGAACTGCTCGGAGGCCTCCCCGCTGGCGGCATCGTAGGTCAGGGCCCACACCCTGCCCGATACGTAGTCGCCGTAGATAAGTTTATCCTTGATCGCCGGATTGTTCAGGCTGCCACGGTACACGTACCCCAGGGTGATGGATACATCGCCGTTGTTGTGGTTATAGGCGTAGACGGGCTTCCGGTCGGGCGTGGTGACCAGCGTGGTAGAGCTGCTGAAGGTACTGTTGGCCTCGAAGCGGTTCCAGCCGTAGTTGCCGCCCCGCTCGATCAGGTTGATCTCCTCGAACTTTCCCTGACCG
The DNA here is from genome assembly GCF_965214665.1 of Neolewinella sp. Lineage (GTDB taxonomy): Bacteria > Bacteroidota > Bacteroidia > Chitinophagales > Saprospiraceae > Neolewinella. Next base: position 3,562,046 of record NZ_OZ243970.1, read on the forward strand.
ACGTCGCCGCCCCAGAGCCGTCCGGTAGTCCCATCGAAGGAAAATTTCCAGGTGTTGCGTAGTCCCCAGGCGTAGAGCTCATCCAGGCCACTGCGGCCCCGGCGGGGGTTATCGGCGGGGATTTCGTAGTTGCCGTTCGGCAGGTCCGGGTTACTTTCCAGTGGGTTGCTGCCGTCGACGTCCACGTCGATGCGTAGGATGCTACCGAATATCGTATTCAGGTTCTGCGCATTGCCCTGGGGGTCACCGCCGCCGCCGCCGTCACCCAGCGAGGCGTAGAGGTAGCCGTCGGGGCCAAAGGCGATCTTGCCGCCGTTGTGGTTGGAGTTGTTCTGGTTTTTGTCGAAGCTGAAGATGTCGAGGCGCGAGGCGGGGTTCGCCCGATTGGGATTATTCGCACTTACCTGGTACCGGGCCAGCACCAGCTCCACGTTGATGCCGCTTACCTGACTCCGGCGGGTGTGGTAGACGTAGAAGAAGCCGTTAGAGGCATACTGTGGGTGGAAGGCCAGCCCGAGTAGCCCGATCTCCTGTCCGCTCGAGAAGCTCACGATGTCGGTGATGTCCAGGAAAGTCTGAGCAGCACCTACCATCTGCTCATTAGCAAATACTTTGATCCTGCCGGCCTGTTCTACCACGAAGAGGCGGTCACTGCCATCCCCCGGTTGTTGTATCTCTACCGGGAAGGCAAAGCGCAGTTCCGGGAAGGCCGGCTCAAAAGAGATGCTTTCCTGAGCGGTCAGGGGGTAAAATAGGACGGAGATAATGGCTAGGCTAAACAGCTTAGCAAGGTCACGAGTAAAAAACTTCATGCAAGTAGGGTGTGGCGGGGTCGCTAGCTCAGACGGGGAACAAGGTATGGCAATTATTTGCTGTACACAAGCTCACGGTTTTAAGAAATTTTACCATTAGGGAAGATAACCAACAATTCTACTGTACCAAGAGCCGCTGCTGTACCCTCCCTAGCTCGCCCTGGAGCCTTATCACGTACACGCCCGGCGCAAGGCCGGAGGTTTCTAGACTCACCCGCCCACCGGCACTGCTGAAGGTCCGCACCAACCGTCCTCCAAGGTCAAATAAGGAAATTTGGGCTGTGGAACTGTTGTAGGTCACGGTTACCCGGCTGGCGGTGGGATTGGGGTAGAGCTCCATCAGCGGAGGAGCTGGTTCGAGGGGCGATTTTACCGCAGGGGGAGACTGTGCAATCGTAGCCGCAGGCGGGGTTTCAACCGCTTTGACCACCAGTAAGTCCACATTCGGACCGCTACTGCCCAGGGTCTCCATGGTTACCCGGTGGCGACCCACTCCGTAGAGGCGGGTGGTAGCGGCGGGGACTACCGTATTCCAGGTATTCCAGCCGTTGCGGGGGCAGAGGTCTTCCTCAAGCAGGGGGGAGCCATCTACGGAGATGCGTACGGGGCGGGGACCGGTAGTGTCGGCCTGGGCCATGATAAACTCCAGGGCATAGGTGCCGGAACTGGGAATGTCGATGATCCAGTCGATGTACTCCGGGCCACCCTCATCCAGAAAGTCTACGAAGCCGGTACCGCTGTAGCCGGGGTGATCCGTGGCCACGGCGGCCCCCAACAAACTGGCGTCCTCCGCCTCGTAGGCGAGCTGCTCGGGAAGACCGACGAGGGCGGTGAGGTAGTTGGTCTGGGCACCATTGGCCGGATCGGCTAGGGTGCCGCCCAACACGATGGGGGAAAACTCGCCGGCAGGAAACACCTTGGTGTACACCTCCAGGTAGCGGGTGCCCGGGTCGGTGGTGCCGATACGCTCGGACGTGCGGGTCCAGCCGGCCCCCTCGCCGAGCCACGCGGGCACGCGGCTGGCGCGGGGGTCATAGCCTACATAAGCAATGACCGGTTTACGGGCAAAGACCCGGAGGTAGTCAGGGGAGGTTTCCGTTTTATCGGCGTTAGTTGGTAGAACGAAGGTGGCCCCCTGGAGGTAGGCCGGCAGGGAGGTGATGAGGTAGCTGCGGTCGGTGTAGTAGGTATCCCCTACGTTGAGTTTGGCTACGGCATAGGAGGGGTAGGCGCTGGCTACCTCCAGTCGCTCGATCAGATCATCCTCCGGACTTGGTATCTTTTCGGCGGTCGTCCCGTAGGCATTGACGGAAAACACATAGAAGTCCGCCCCGGCGGTTTGGGTATATACCCCCCAGCCGAAATGACCGAGCTGAGCCACTGTGGTGTCTACGGCCTGTAGAATGGGGGTGGCAGAGTATCCATTGCCCTCATCCAGGTAGACCTCGATCAGCCCACTCTGGTAGCGCGCGATTTGAAATCGGTAGAGCTGCTCGTCATTCAAGTTGATAACCTGCCGGTCTAGGGTGGTAAGGTCAAAGAAATTGTCCTCGCTAAAACCCAGGGTGAGGCTGCTACCCCCACTACCCACCGAGGCGGGGAGGTAGCGTAGGGAGTAGCCCCGGTCTACCTCCGGATCGGCCTGCCCGAAGGTGAAGCGCATCTCGCGTTGGTACGTCTGCTTGAACCCGTAGGCGCTGGTTTCCAGGATGTAGGAGGGACTGGAAAAAGCCCGCTTGGTGATTAGGGGCTGGCTATTGGCTACACTCCGCGGTTTGACCGCGTAGCCCAGTTCTTCTACGCCCGCCAGCTCGTAGCCGAAGAGCCAGTCGCGGCCGTTGATAAACCAATCGTCGAGTAAGTTGCCGCCCCGGAAATCCTCCTCGAAGATCGGATCTCCGGGCACCGCTTGGGCGTGGGCCGCAGGGCTAATGGCAAGCAAGAAGAAGAGCGGGAGCAGGGAAAATAGGGTAGCGGTACGGGCATTCATCTAGTTGTATGGTCAGCGCCACGCCCGTAGACAGCTCGTGTCACAGGGGGGCCGGTTAGGAAAGAACTTACAACTAGGGCTAAGTCGGGGGGGTGGGCTCCGCAGCCCGACTTCACTGCAAGCGTGCAAACCGAGGCGGGGGAAAGGTGTGGTGCCAAACAAATTTAATCATTTATTTGGTAAAAGCTAATTTTCTGGTGACTAAATAAACTTAACTCATTCCACCACCCGCTCGCCCGCCCCCAGAGACTCCCGTAGACCCCAACCTACGAACTCCCCCATCACGCCCTCCGGCAGCACCACCGTGTACCGCGGCCTATCACCTTCCGGGCGGGGCTCGCACACCATTCGGATCTCCCCCCGTGGCGTAGGCACTACAGCCGTGTAACCGAAGTCAGCCACCTCCGCCGGCTGGATACGCACCGTAGCAAAGCCCGGCGAGGCCGGCCGAATGCCCGCCACCAGGGAGGGCAAGTGATAGTTGGGACTGCTGCTCCAGGCGTGGCAATCGGAGCGCGTCTCGCCGGGCTTCTCGGGGTAGGTGGTGAAGCCCAGATCGAGGTAGCCGCGCCACTGGTCCAGGAAGGCAGGGTATAGATCGGCGCGGCCGGCAGCCCGCAGCGCCTCGGCCAGGTAGAAATCGAAGTAGGCGGACGACTGGGTCAGCGTAGTGTCTTTCAGCACGCGCGCTAGTACCTCCTCCTTCGGCACCGGCAGTCCGTCGTTGAGGATGCCCATGATGTTGGCGTGCTGACTGAAGGTGGTACCCTGCGGCGTATCGCGTAGCAAACCCCGCCCCGCATCCCAGCATAGCGTCTGTACCGCTGCGGTAACCGCCGAAGCCCGCGCGGTATAATCACCGGCATCCTCCGTAAAATCCAACGCGCCGAAAACCTCCCCCGCGGCCCGCAGCGCCATCGCGTACTGTCCGCTAATAATGGCGCTGCCGCCCTCCAGCGGCGGCACCCCGCCGATGCGTAGCTCGCTGTCCCAGGGCCACTCGGGGGTCCAGTCGACGTAGTTCCAGTAGGGGGTGGGGCCCACCAGTCCGTTCGCTAGCTCATGCCGCCGGTACCAATCGAGTACGGCACGCACTCCGTCGAGCCGCTCGCGCACGAAGGCCGCATCGCCGGTGTGCATTAGGTAATCGTAGACCATCATCACCCACATGAGGGAGTAGGGCGGGATCACCTGTCCGGTATGATCGGGGTAGCGGCTCATGGTCAGCCCCTCGGCCATGCGGCTGTGGTCGAAGAGTTCGATGGCCTTGCGCATCAGCCGGGCATCTCCGCTCACGTACAGACTGATCAGGGCCTGAATTCGCGTATCCCCCACGTACTGCAGCTGCTCGTAGTAGGGGCAGTCCACGTAGGTCTCCTGGGCGCAGAGTCGGGCGGTACGCCACCCTACTACGAGGATGTCCCCGATGCGGCGCTCTCCGTCCGGACTCGTAAAGCTGCCCACCTCCCGGAAGGGGTAGGCAATCTCCTCCACCTCCAGACCCCGTAGCCGCAGGGGCTCGTCGGCTGTCTCATAGCTCACCTGCAGGTAGCGCGCGGTGCGGAACCAGAGGGTGGTGTAGGTCCGCTCATCCCCCGCCGTCAGGTACTCGTCGTACACCCCTCGTATGTGCTTACCGGCGATGCTGTCGCGGTGGCCCTTGCCGCCATCGGCGTCGAAGAGGCTCTCGGCGTAGGTGACGGTGAGCTTTGCACCTGCGCCCCCGGCAGTCTGCCACCTGAAGAAGGCGTTCGTCAGTTGGCCCATGTCGAGGAGGAAGCTATCGCGGGTACCGGCCGGCAGCAGGGTATCGGTGAAGGGGCCTACTCGCCGGTCTTCGCGGATCACTGCGGGTGGGGGGAGTGGGCGGAGTTCCAGCGGGGGGATTTGGCGCGGGACTAGGGGCCAGTACATTTCCGTACCTACGCCCCGGGGATTGGCCCGCAGGAGGGGTACGGCCGCTTCCTCTACATTGCTTGCACCTGCGCCCCCGCCCAGTTTGTTGCCGTCGATACGCAGCTGGGGGCCGGCCACGATGTAGGTGCCCAGTCGCTCGCGGGAGCCGGTGATGGGAGCGTAGGCCTCGTCGCAGCGAGTAGACCAAGTAGCATCGGTACGTAGCTCAGCAAAGGTTTCCCCCCGGGGTTGTAGGAGGAAGGCCGTGCGGTAGCTCTCCTGGGACCAGGGCCGGTCGATGCCGTAGTTCCAGACCGTGGCGGTGATGGTATTCGAGCCGGGCTGGAGGTAGGGCCGCAGCTCGTAGGTTTCGTAGCGCCAGTGTAGGCGGTCGCTGCGGGCCGGTCCCATGCCTACACGCTGGCCGTTGACGTAGAGTTGGTAGCGGTTGTCGGCCGAGACCATGACGGGCAGGCTATCGGGCAGACTGGGCAGGTCGAACGTACGGCGGAAGTGCACCACGGCAAAGTCAGTGGCGGGGGCGCAGGATGCAGTGATCCAGGCGGCGGGCCAGGGGCGCTCGTTCCAGTCCGGGGGCGGAGATTGGGCCATAGCACACAGGCTGTAACCGAAAAGCAAAACCAGGAGCAGCCGCATGGGTGAGGGATTGGGGGGTACAAAGTACGGTGTGCGGTGGGTACGGGCGGGGGTGCTATCTTACCGGGCCTTTACTAAACGCCGTGACGTCGATGAAAAACCTATTCGCTACGCTATGCTTCGCCGTGCTGGCTACCTGCCTGTCGGACTGCGGAGATACCAATGCTACCCGCGCTACCTCTGCTGCTGAGACAGCCATGGTCGCCGACACTACCCCAGGGGAATGGATCACCCTCTTCGACGGCAGCAGCACCGACGGCTGGCGGGGCTACAACGCCGAGACGCTGCCCCCCGGCTGGGTGGCCCGCGACGGGATGCTGCTCTTCGATACCGAGGTAGAGCTGGAGCAAGACTACACCGGGGGCAAGGACATCCTCTACGGCGACCGCGAGTTCGACAACTTCGAGCTAGAGTGGGACTGGAAGATCCCGGAGGGCGGTAACAGCGGCGTGCTATACCACGTGCAGGAGGGCTACGACGCCCCCTCGGACATTGCCCCCGAGTATCAATTGATCGATGATGAGGGCTACGCGGCAATTCACGACCTGACGGGCTACAACAGCCAGTTCGGCGTGGAGCACCCGGAGCAGCTGCAGGACTGGCAGCGCACGGGGGCGGATTACGCTATGCATACCCCCGACCCCGCCAAAAAGCAGCTCAATCCGGCCGGGGAGTGGAATAGCAGCCGCATTGTCTTCACCCCCGAGCGGGCGGAGCACTGGCTGAACGGCGAGTTGCTACTCAGCTTCGTGCCCTGGTCGGAGGAATGGGAGGAAAAGCGCGACTCCGGTAAGTGGAAGGATACGCCGGACTACGGGAAGTTCCGCTCGGGCTATATTGTCCTACAGGACCACGGCAGTCCGCTGTGGTTTCGCAACATCCGCATCCGCGAGCTTTAAAATCGATCGATCGTGCAAAGAAGGAAATTCATTCAGGGAAGTGCGTTGCTGGCCGCCGCCGCCGTGCTGCCGGGCTGTGCTGTGAAAAACGCAGCGCCCCAAAACAACCGCCTCCGTACCGCCCACATCGGCGTAGGCTACCAGGGCATGGAGGATATGAAGGCCATAGCCTCCCATCCCGCCGTGGAGGTCGTGGCGCTCTGTGACGTCGATGCCAAAGCGCTGGCCGCCGCCCAGGCCCTGCACCCGCAGGCCCGTACCTACGCCGACTACCGTACGATGCTCGACGAGCTGGGCGACGAAATCGACGCCGTGCTCGTCTCCACCCCCGACCACACCCACGCCCCGGCCGCCCTGCTGGCCATGGGCATGGACAAGCCGGTGTACTGTCAGAAGCCGCTGACCCACCACGTAAGTGAGGCCCGCGAAATGGCCCGCGTGGCCCGCGACCGCAAGCTGGTGACGCAGATGGGCATCCAGGTACACAGCTTTTACGACTACCGGGTGGGTACTCAGCTGGTGCAGTCGGGCATCATCGGTAAGGTGAGCACCGTGCGGGCCTGGTCGCCGAAGAACTGGGGCTACGACGGTCCGCCACCCGCCGAGGCCGATCCCGTACCCGAGGGCCTAAACTGGAATCTCTGGCTCGGCACCGCCCCCGAGCGGCCCTACGCCGAGGACCGCTACCACCCCGGCAAGTGGCGGCAGATCATGGACTACGGCTGCGGCACCCTGGGCGATATGGGCGTGCACATCTTCGACACCCCCTATAATGCACTGGGGCTGGACGTGCCGCTGACGGTGCGCAACGAATGCCGTCCGCCGACCGGCTACGGCTTTCCGGAGCACAACGTGGTGACCTACGAGTTTCCCGGCACGGAGTACACGGCGGAGCGGATGACGTGGGTATGGTCCGACGGCCCCGGCGCCCCCGATGCCCACCCCGAGCTGGAGCTACCCAATAGCGACGAGCTGCCCGACCAGGGGGCCATGTTTGTCGGTGAGAAGGGCCGCCTGCTCCTGCCCCACTTCATGCAGGAGCCGCGACTGATCGTAGATGGGCAGTATCGGGACATCAGCGCGGAGATCACCGCAGCGGCTGAAGCCTTGGAGCTCGGAGAGGTGATCCGCAATTACGAGACGGAAAGCCCGAAGCATTACCACCAATTTGTCGATGCTTGTCTAGGGGAGGGGCAGACTACGGCTCCCTTCAGCTACGGGGCCCGGCTTACGGAGGTGATCCTGCTGGGTACGATCGCCGGTCGGTTTCCGGGGCAGACGCTGCACTGGGAGGCGGGTGCGGGGCGGTTTGCGGAGGAGGAGGCTAATGGGTATTTGGCTGGGGCGTATCGGGCGTTTTAGGGGGCGCGTGTTTTGTGGGGGCGGGTGCGCGGGTGCGGTGATCGTGCAAGCGGTCGTGGAGGCCGTCGTGGTAGCTCGGGTAGGCCTGGGAGCCTACCCGAGGGAGGGCGCCCCTTCCAGGGACGGTAGGGCATTAGTCCAGGAAGGGTAGAAGGTGGTCTAAGGAATTTAGTTTTTTGGTGTATAAGTGGTAGATCGCAGTAAAAAGTTATGCCGCAGTCATATACCCGAATTATCGTCCATACCACCTTTAGTACAAAGTATCGTAAGCCGTGGATACTTCCGCGGTGGGAGCAGGGCCTGTATCAGTTTTTGGATGCGCGGTTGCGGGCGGCGGGCTGTCGGGTGTATGGTATTGGCGGGGTGTTGGACCACGTGCATCTTTTGCATAGTCTGCCGACTACGAGGTCAATCGCTAAAGTGCTGGAGGCCATCAAGACGGAGAGCTCGCACTGGATGAAGAAGCAGGGCTGTAGCGTGTTTTACTGGCAGAATGGCTATGCGTCTTTTTCTGTCGATTACCGAAATATGGAAGGGATACAGCGGTATGTCGAGCGGCAGAAGCTGCACCACTATGGAAGTATGGAGGGCTACGCTGAGGTGGTGAAGCTGAGCTTCGAGCAGGAGTTTCGGCGGTTGCTGGACGCGTATGGGGTGGAGTATGAGGAGCGGTGGTTGTTTGAGACCGACCCGGCGGAGGCGGCTGGAAACCTTGAATAAGCTCGAGTAGGCCTTGCAGCCTACTCGAGGGAGGGTTCCCCTTCCAGGGAAACGGGGCCTGTGACACGTCCCTGGAAGGGGCGCCCTACTTCGCGGGGTCTGTAGCACGCCGCTGGCGCGCAAGGACTCCGCGATCGCTGCAACGCGCCACGTCCCCAGCACCTGCGTCCCCGCCCAAATCCCTACCTTCCTCCCACCATGCAGCTCCCCCCCACACCCCAAAAGATCATCGTCACCGGTGCCCATCCCGGCGACCCCGAGGCCGGGGCGGGTGGTCTGGTCGCCCTACTTGCCCGGGCCGGTCACGAGGTAGTATTCAGCTACCTGACGCGGGGCGAGGCCGGCATTCCGGGGAAGACGCAAGAGGAGGCGGCGGCGATCCGTACGACGGAGGCAGGCGTGTCAAGTGAAATGTTGGGGGCACGCACTCACTACTTCGGGCAGGTCGACGGCGGTACCTTCACCGACAATGCGCAGTACGCTAAGATGCTGGCCTTCCTGGAGGAAGAGCGGCCCGACCTGCTGCTCACCCACTGGCCCATGGACACCCATCTCGATCACCGCGCCTGCGCCGCCCTGGTACATGACGCCTGGAACTATATGGGCCAAAAACCCGCCCTGTATTATTACGAGGTAGCCCCCGGGGCGCAGACGCAGAACTTCATCCCTACGGACTACGCCGACATCACCCCTGTGGTAGAACTAAAGCGGCGCGCCTGCTACGCGCACGCCAGTCAGAACATGGAGCGGCTCTACCCCACCGATCACGCCCTGATGGAAGAATTTCGGGGCATGGAATACGGCTGTGCCTACGCCGAGGCTTACCAGCGGCATACGCGTAATCCGCAACGCTTCGTATAACCCCGCCCCGCCATGCCCCTCACCAGACGACAAGCCCTCGCGCGTACCGGATTCGCTCTCGGAGCCAGTGTATTCGGCCTCTCGCTTACGGCTGCCCACCGGCCCGACGAGCCGCTACGGGTGGTGGTCACCGGAGCCCACCCCGACGATCCGGAGTCGGGGTGTGGGGGGCTCATCGCCCGGCTTACCGCGGCCGGCCACCGGGTCACCATCGCCTACCTTACGCGCGGCGAGGCGGGGATACCGGGTACGGCGGCCGATGCCGCCGCGACCACCCGCAGTGAGGAGGCCCGTATGGCCTGCGAGCTACTGGGGGCCACGCCGCTCTTTCTCGGTCAGGTGGACGGGGCAACCTACACCAATCCCGCCGCCTACACCGCCGTAGCCGACCAACTGCGGGCCCTACGTCCCCAGCTCCTGCTCACCCACTGGCCCATCGACACCCACCGCGACCACCGCGCCTGCTCCATGCTCACCTACACCGCCTGGCTCGGCCTGGAGGAGCGGCCCGACCTGTACTTCTACGAGGTGGTCAGCGGTGGCCAGACCCAGAACTTTGCTCCCACGAACTACGTCGACATCAGCCCCGTACGCGAACTCAAACACGCGGCCTGCTTCGTGCACGTGAGCCAGCGGCTGGAAGAGATCTACGCGGAGAGTCACGGGCGGATGGAAGTGTACCGGGGCATGGAGAGCGGGCATGGGTATGCGGAGGCGTTTGTGCGGCACTGGTGGAATCCTGGGGGGTGGGAGGTGTTGTAAAAACTTTAACTACCGCATATGAATGCGTACTTGCATCTTTGTACTACACCTGCGGCCCTGCCCTTCACTACTACAGGGGTTGCGGTAAACTATGAAGCACATTCACCTTTTCCTCCTGCTACTCTCCTCACTTGTAGTGGGACAGTCAATTGACTACTCTGTTACCATTCTCGATCGCAATACCGATCCGATTTATTACCGGGGCTTACAGCAGGTTCTAGAGGCTCCGGACGGCGTATATCTCTACCACGGATTCGGGCTAAACTCGGAAGAGAGTACCGTGAGCTACTTCGATGGGGATAGCGTCCGGCAGCTCTACCAATCTGCCCAACCCATCGAGCTATTGGGAGCTACCGCACGGGGTGCCTTTGTACGGCAGCGGATACAGGACGAGCCTTTCGACCAACATATCCTGTTCGTAGCCCGTAACGGGGGAGCGGTAGATACGCTGACCAGTCGCACCCTACAACTGCCGCATACGTATCAACTGGGTGAGCAGTTACTGACCTTTTCTAATCTGGGAGTTATAGCGTACACCGAAAATGGTGAAGAGCAAATCTTACGCAATACCTACGATGACTGCATTTGCGGCGACTACGACCGCTTTTTCCGCTTCGGCGACCGCTTGGTGTACAATAACCGGACCGAGTACGTACTTACCGATGGTACCCTAGCAGGGACACGGACGGTTTTCAACGAAACGCAAAGTCCCAGGCAACTCATAGTCCATGATGGCAAACTGTACCACCCGACCTATGATAAGCTGGAGGTGTTTGACCCTGCCACCGGTCAGGTGACTGACCTAGCACGAGGGCTCCCCGGCATCGGGCAATTTACCGAGGTAAACGGGATCAAAGCCACTGACAATGGCCTGCTCATTACCGCTACCACGGAGGCCGAAGGGCGGGAACTGTTCATTACCGACGGCACCCAGGCGGGTACTCGTGCTTTGAAGCCGCTCCGGAGTGGGCCTGTAGATGGTGTAGTTACTAGTTATCCAGGAGACCGTTATGGCTCCGGGTCGTTTTTAGTATTTCAGTACAATGGCGTAGAGACCACTCAGCTTTGGGTATCGGATGGAACGGACGGGGGGACTTTTATGATAATTGATGGAGCAACCTACGATCTGAGTCAGGGACAGAACCTCCGTATACAGATGCTTCAGGACAGTACGCTCCAGGTCATTGTCGACCGCAGTGCTGCAACAGGTGCAGCCGTTCTGAACGTGGATCCACGGAACAAGGAACAACCGACCGTACTGGTAGGTACCCTGTCTTATTCGCCTTCCCAGGTACCCCTTTATACCCTCAACAACAGGTTGCTAATCGGAGGGAGTTACTACAGCGATACGCTGCTCTCCTTCGGCACCCGGGCTGGGGACGTAGAAGAAATACTGACGTTCGGATTTAGTCTCGACGCCCTAGGTGCAATCGATGATATTCTCTATCTCCTACTACCGGAAGGCAACGAAGGACTGGGCATCTACGCGACCCAGGGTCGGGCAGGGGACTTACGCCTTATCAACAGGGTGGTAGCTGACGATCCCTCCGCCGCACGCGTATTCGGTATTGGTGAACAAGCATATGCCTACGCCTTCGACCCCGAACTGGGAGATGCGATTTACCGCATCGAAAACGACCTGTCCACTACCCTGGTCAGCGATCTATACCGCAACAATGCGGGGAATGAGATCACGAACCTCTTCGCCCTAGGTAGCGACGTAGTGTGGACCAGGCGGGACGAGCAACGGGGTTTTGTATCTTATTTTTCGAATGGGCAACTAGCCGAGACCTACCAAATTTCCTTGGACCCCTATGCAAATTTGCTAGGAGAAATTACGGGGCGGTACTACTTCGCGGTAGAGCAAAGCGGTGGGGGATATGCCGTAAGCGAAGTGAGCGGTAGCGATGGATCAGTCCGCGATCTACCTAACGAGCTATTTACCGGAGCCATCAGCGATCTTCTGTTACTACAGAATGGCATCTACTTTATCCGAGTAGTCAGTGTCACCTTCAACCAGCAAACTATTGAGCTGGTAGCGGTCGATCCAGTAGCGGGCACCTCAACGGCAGTACAGACCGATACCTACCCAGGGCAGCGCAATCAGGGACGGCAGTACCTGGCCACTGATGGACAACTAATTTACTTTACTACTGCCCAGGGAGCTGGATTTGGTCCCGCTACCTACGATCCAGCTACGGGAAGCATCACTGCACTCGGCGAGTTGGCTACGCGGAGCCCAATTGCCTACTACAGTCGCGGTAGCCGGGTAGCTATCAAATACAATAAAGAAACGTTTGGCGATGCCGTTCGGCTACTCTCCCCGACGGATGTCAGTGCTACCCTGCCAGATAACTTTATTTATAACACCACTGCGGTAGGACTAGCAGGCGCCTGGGTGCAAGTAAGTGATGATGGCCGAGTATACGGAATAGACTACAGTAATGGCTCGGCTACTTTGCTAGAGCCCAACATAGCACCGGGCGATCAATTTGCCGTGACGGACTTCACTCAAGTTAGTACTACCGAAGCCCTCTACATCCGTAGAACGGGGGAAAATACCTCTACTCTCTGGCGCACCGACGGTACCCCCGCTGGCACCCGTACGGTACTGAACCTTCCTGGCGACTACCGGAGCGTACTCCCCTTCGGGGGTTACTATTTCGTATGGAATATGGAGGGTTTTCAACTGATAGACCTAGCTACCGAATCTCTTACGGAGGTACCTGTCCGCTTCCAGGGTCCAACTACGCCCGTAGTGGCGGGCAATCGGCTTCACTTCTCTGCCGTGGATCCAGTGCTGGGGGAGGAGCTCCATTACCTCACGCTTGAGGTTAACGACGGACCACCAACGGCCCTGAGGAACATACTAAGTATGCAGCTCCAGGTATATCCTAACCCGACCACTAGCTGGGCCACCCTCACCGGACCTGCTAATCAATTGCTACAGGTGAACCTTCTCGATCTCACCGGCCGGCTGCTACATCAATTCACGTTCAAGGGGCAAGCTTCTGTAGACCTATCAAAATATCCAGCAGGTAGCTATCTTTTACAGATATACGATATCAAAAGCAAAGCTTCTGGAGTCCGGCAACTGGTGAAGCAGTAGGGCGGGGCCGCGGGTGCAGGCTTTCCGGATGGTCGCCATGTCGGAAATCGCCATATAGTTCCAGAATTCCCCCGCCCATGCCCCCCCTCCACCCAGCCGCCCCCCATGACGCCCCCCGCATCGCCGCCCTCCACGCCCGCAGCTGGCAGGAGAACTACACCGCCGCCATGTCCGCGACCTACCTCCAGCAGGAGGCCCCCGCCGAACGCCTTGCCGTCTGGACCGAGCGCTTTGCCCACCCCGCCCCCGGGATGCGCGTGCTGCTGGCGGAAGATGACGATGGGGAGTTGCTCGGCTTCAGTTGCCTCTTTCTCGACCACCACTCTGAAGACGGCAGCCTACTTGATAACCTGCACGTGCGCGCCGACCAGCAGGGCACGGGACTGGGGAAGCGACTGATGCAGGCTACGGCGCGCCTCGTGCTCGCGGAGGCGCAAAACGATAAGCTCTACCTATGGGTACTGGACAGTAACACGCGTGCTAGAGCTGTTTACGAGCGCCTTGGCGGTAGAGTAGGGCGGTCGGAACAACATCACATGCCAGGGACGGGACCGGAGGGAGTGGCGGCTACGAGTATGCACTGGCGGGCGGGGGAGCTACTGGAATAGAGGCACCCTAAACCTTCCCCCCACCCCCACGGTTGCCCTTCCCATGCCCTCCCCCTCCCCCTGGCGCAATACCTTCTTTCTCCTGTTCGTCGGGGCGGCCTTCGTGTCGAATACGGGTACGTGGCTGTTCAACGTGGCGGCCGGCTGGCTGATGACCGACCTGGGGGGTAGCGCCCTAAGTGTAAGCCTGGTGCAAACGGCTAACCTGCTACCACTGGTGCTACTTGCCGTACCGGCCGGAACGCTCGGCGACCTGGGCGACCGCCGCCGCATCCTGCTCATCACCCAGTCGGCGCTCATCGCGGTGAATGCCGTGTTTGCCTACCTGGTGCAGGGGGAGCTGGCGACGGCGGAATGGCTACTGGTCTTTACCCTGCTTAACGGGATTGGGACAGCTCTCTCCGCGCCCCTTATCACAGCGGTCATCCCCCAGTTGGTCGCCCGCGACCGATTGAGTACGGCCATGTCCATCGGAGGTATCTCCTTTAACTCGGCACGGGCTATCGGACCGATCCTATGTGGCTGGCTCATCACGACCTACGGGATGTCGCTGCCCTTCTGGATCGATGCGGTCAGTTTTGTGGCGGTGGTGGCGGTGATCTTCTTCTGGTCCGACGATCGTCACCGCGACGGGAACATGCCCCCGCGGGTGTTCCAGTTCGCAATGGGCGATAGCCTGCGTTTTCTGCGGTACACCCCGGCGCTGTACAATAGTGTACTGCGGGCTATTCTGTTTTTCATGGGCGCGGGAGCACTGTGGGCCCTGCTACCGCTGGTGGCCAAGGAGCAACTCGGTGGTGATGCCAGCTTGTATGGCTACTTGGTGGGGGCCGTCGGCGTAGGGGCCGTGGTCAGCGGACTAGCCTATGACGAGGTGGCCGCCTGGATGGGAGGGAGCAACCGACTTACCGTGATCGTGAGTATACTATTCGGCGGCTGTCTGATCGGGCTAGCTCTGGCACCTGCCCCAGGCTGGGCGTATCCTGCCTGCGCCCTGGCCGGTGTCTGCTGGCAACTGGCCTTCACCTCGCTGATCTCCTCGGCGCAGTATGCCCTACCGAAATGGTTCGGGGTACGGGGCATGGCCTACTACTTCATGGCCATGGGACTGAGCCTAGCGCTGGGTAGTGCCCTGTGGGGCTGGCTAGCCGATGCGCTTTCCCTGGCGACGGCCCACTTCGTGGCCGCCGGCGTCTGCCTCGTGACGGCCTTCGTCGGCCGGCGCTTTCCCCTCGACCAGGCCAAGGGGGCCGATCTGGAGGCCTTTACGCAGTACCCCGAGCTGCACGTCCCGGCCGGCGAGGGCGAAGACCCCGGAGGCATGCTGCTGATCCGCAACCGCTACGAGATCGACCCCGAGCACGTCGGGGAATTACGAAAGCGGCTGCTCAAACTACGCAACAAGCGCTACCGCTCCGGCTCCCTCCGCTGGCACCTGTACCAACCATTGGAGGTAAATGGCACAGCTACCATCGTCGAGAGTTACGCCGAGATCAAATATACCGCCCTGCACCGCCACGACGAGCGTATTACGCAGGCTGATAATGAGGCGCTGGATGAGTTCAGTAAGTGGCTGGAGGCTGCGGGGGGGCAGTGTAGTCAGGAGGTGCTGGAGGAGGTCACGGGATAAGATCGTTCACAGCTAGCTCGCCCAGCAGCGGACTCGCGAGGGAGGTGCCTTTTGCATATAATTTTACCGAGGTATATCCTCCTGTCGTACTGTCCGGTTCCGTATACACTTCTATCCGGTTGTCGATCAGGTTAATGATCCAGTACTCGTGGATCCCCGCTTGACCATAAAGTCGAACTTTTGAGGTCTGGTCGCGTCCGAGTGTGGCATCAGCTACCTCCACCACCAATTGAATGTCTTCCGCCTCTGGCTTGCTATTGGCATAGCGGTGCGGGTGCAAAGTAGCCAGTACATAGTCTGGCTCGGGAACGCTATGCTCCAGTAAAAGCACCGGTTGCTCCTGCCGCCCCACGAAGCGGTCCCCAAACCGACGGATCATAAAGTAAGCTAATTCCTGTACACAAAAGCTGTGCCGGGTACCGATGGGCATCTGTTCCACAATTTTTCCGAAAAGCAATTCTACCCGGTCCTCATCCCCGAGTACACCCGCGGCGACCATCGCCTCGTACTGCGCCACCGTCCAGTCCGGCTGGTGGAGTAGCAGTTCTGCTTCGATGGGTATGGTATTTACCAGCGTCATGGTGGTAAAGATAAAGGTTAGTCGATTCTCGAGTAGGCCTAGCAGCCTACTCGAGGTAGGGTTCCCCTTCCAGGGAAACGCGTGGCACAGCTCGTCCCTGGAAGGGGCGCCCTACCACACCAGCAATCCCCCGCCCCTCATCTCACTCCCCC
The DNA here is from genome assembly GCF_965214665.1 of Neolewinella sp. Lineage (GTDB taxonomy): Bacteria > Bacteroidota > Bacteroidia > Chitinophagales > Saprospiraceae > Neolewinella. The sequence continues at coordinate 3,578,084 of NZ_OZ243970.1, forward strand.
ACCCAATAATCCCCCCACCCCAACGTTCTATACCCACGCCAATCATCCACGGTGATAAACCAGGTTTTTACCCGGCTTTATCCCCCACCGGCGCCCATTTGCCGACCCCACCACCATCCATCTATTGATGAAGCTTTACCTTCTAGCCCTTCCCCTCCTGCTGCCCTTCTTTGTCAGCGCGCAGACGATCCCCTACCAGCTCGATTTTCTCGACGTCAACCCCGACGACCCCGGGACCAAGATCCTCGAGCTCGCCCCCATCGGCAGCCGCATCTACTGGGCCACCGAGGGCGACGTGAACTACCTCTCCAACGGCTCGGCCGAGTCCACCCTCAGCTTTCAGGGCGGGATAGGACTGCGCGATGGCATCGAGCTACTCGGTAACGTTGGCGATACCTACTACTTCCATTACGCTACGGACGACGAGCGCTACAACATCGTCGTGGACGCCATCGTGCCGGTGCCCGAGCTGCTGGAGTTTCCGCTGCTGGAGGACCCAAAGTACCACCATACTACGCCGGTGCTCCTCAACGGCAGACTCTACGCAGTACGCTACCAGGACGTAGGAGAGCATGATCCCCAAATCGTGCAGCTCATTGCATCCGACCCCGCCACGGAGCAAAGTCAGATTGTGGTCTCCGATACCATCAACAACTCGGACTATCCGGATACCACCAACTTAGTTACCGACGGTAACCTAATATACTTCGCCTACGCCCACGGGAACAAGGTTGGTCCGGCTACCTACGATCCCGCGACGGGTGAGGTCAATGATCTCGGCGAACGCGAAGGTGAGCGCGCGCTGACCTTCGAGCGGGTAGATGAGTATACTATAGTCCGCCATAGCAGCTACTCCATCCACGACCTATACCCAACGCTGGAATTTGTTACACCGACTGCCATCGGCCCCGAACTACAGGCCAGCCTGGCAACCAATACCTCCGTTGCGTTGCCCTTTGCCCTCATCGGAATTGATACTAGCGGCGGCGTATTTGCCGTAAATTACAATACCGGCCAGGCAGAATACCTACAGTGGACCGGCGTAGATGACTACTCCGCTATCCCCATACCCCGGGTGGCCCGCATCGACGATAATGAAGCCCTCTTCTACCGCCGTACCGAACAAGGCAATTGGAAGATCGTCCTCACCGACGGAACTCGCGCCGGCACCCGCGACGCAGCTACCCTCCAAAAGGTGAGCACCCGCGGCCCCGCCCAGACGGTACGCTTAGGAAACTACCTGGCCCTCACCAGCGATCACCACCCGGTGTACCTCTTCGACCCCCGCAACGACGACCTGCAGGAAGTAGCCGCCGATTTCAACCTCGTAGGTCCCAACCCGCCCCTGGCCACCATCGGCAACCGCCTGTACTTCGCCGTCCGGGTCGACGGCCGCGGCGAACAGCTGCACTACCTTACCATCGACGATCAGCGTACCCTGCACGGCACCGCCTTTACGGATAAGAACGAAAACGGTACCCAGGACGCCGACGAGCCCGGCATCGCCAACCTGCTGGTCACCATCGAGGGCCCCGAAACGAAGGAATTCCTCACCACCGACGACGACGGCAACTACGCCCTGGCCGTGCTCGACGGCGAGACCTACACCGTCACCGCCCACCAGCCCGACTGCTACGCCCGCACCACTGCCGCGGACAGCTACACCATCACGGTACCCACCGACGACTACGAGGACATCGACTTCGGCTACGTCCTTGAAGACGGAGCGGCCGATCTGACCCTCTACTTCAACGCCGGGCGCGTGCGTTGCAACACCAAGGCCCCCTTCTGGATCACGGTGCGCAACGACGGCTGTCTGCCCCTGGCCGGCACCGCTACGGTCAGGCTACAGGACAACGTCAGCTTCGTCTCCGTGGCCCGCGACTCGGTCACCCTCACCGACAACACCATCACCTTCACCTTCGATACCCTCCAGCCCGGCGAGTCCTACCACAATTCCATGAAGCTGCAGCTGCCGAACGAAGACTTTGCCGGCGATACCATCCTCCTGGGCGGGGCCGCAGGTGCAAGCTTTGCTGGGGAGGCAACGGTCACCGATAGCGTCGATTACACCACCGTACTGCGCTGCGCCGTAGACCCCAACGACAAGTCCGTGCTCCCCTTCCGCCCCGACGACACTAACAGCAACTACACCCAGGCCGACGAGACGCTGCGCTACCGCATCCGCTTCGAGAATATGGGCAACGATACGGCCTTCGCGGTGCGCATCGAGGACCAGCTTTCGGAGCACCTGGACTGGACCACCCTGCTGCCCATTCACGCCAGTCACCCCTACGAGTTTACGCTGTCGGAAGATGGCCTACTGACCGTCGACTTCCCTGGTATCGAGCTGGTCGATAGCTCCGTATCGGCTACGGCGAGTCAGGGCTTCGTGGTCTTTGACATCGAGCCGAAGGAGGACCTGCCCGACTTCACCCGCATCGAGAATACGGCCGGTATCTTCTTCGACTTCAACCGCCCGGTGATCACCAATACGGTAGTCTCCACCATTGTAGAGGACCTGGATAAGGATGACGACGGGATGTACTTCTGGATTGACTGCGATGACAACGACGCCAGCGTATTCCCCGGTGCCAAGGAGATCGCCGACAACGACGTGGACGAAAACTGTGACGGCATCATGGAAAAGACCACCTCTACCACCACCACTGCGGTACTGGACGGTACCCTACAGGTCTATCCCAACCCCGCCGGCCGCTGGCTGCAACTGCGTTACTCGCGGTCGACTACGCTACGGGCCCGCCTGATTGACGCTACCGGCCGGCAACTGCTCAACACTCCCTTCACCGGAGAGCTTCAGCTGGCCGTGGGTACCTACCCCGCCGGCGTGTACCTGCTACGCGTGGAGGACCCCGCCACCGGTCAGACCGGACAGCACCGGATAGTTCTACGCGGCCGCTAGCCTACCTTAGGTGGTATGACTCGCTGCTACCTCCTATTCCTGTTAAGCCTCCTGCTACTGGGCTGCTCCGCCTCCGATGACGACGTCACCGGGGGCGGTGTGGTTTCCCCCACCGACCGGCCGCCCAACGTAGTGCTCATCGTAGCCGACGACCTGGGCTGGTTCGACCTGGCCAGCTACGGCAATGACTTCATCGAAACCCCTAACCTGGACCGCTTGGCTGCGGCCGGCATCCGCTTCACGAACGGCTATGCGGCCGCGGCGATTTGTAGCCCGTCGCGCGGCTCGCTGCTCACCGGGCTGACTCCCGTTGCGACCAACATCACCGAGCACATCCACGGCAACGGCCCCCCACGACCGGGGCAGCAGCTCCGTACCCCGCCCATTGCCCAGCAACTGGCCCTGAGTTTTCGCACCACGGGGGAGGTCTTTCGGGAGCGCGGCTACGGCACCGCCTACATCGGTAAGTGGCACCTGGGCGGCGGGGAGTTCCAGCCGGAGTTCCAGGGCTTCGACTATACCATCGGCTCCGGGGCCAACGGGTTGCCGCAGAGCTTCTTCTACCCCTTCTTCCCCCCCAATCAGCACCAGCGACTCAAGGACAGCGCTAAGCCCGGCGATTACCTCACGGACGTACTCACCGACCGCGCCCTCGACTACATCGACGCCCACAGGGACAGTAGTTTCTTCGTCAACCTCAACTACTACGCCCCCCACGTGCCCATCATGGGCAAGGAGGAGCTCATCGAAAAGTACCGCCAAAAGCGTGCCGCCAACCCCAACGACAGCTTTCCCGACATCGTCTACGCCGCCATGGTCGACGCCATCGACCAGAATGTCGGCCGCATCATGGACCGCCTCGAAGCGCTCGGCCTCACCAACAACACCCTCGTTGTGTTCACCTCCGACAATGGCGGCCTCAGTGTCGAGGAGGTCCCCGCCTTCGCCGCCCACACCCCACCGACCGACAACGGCCCCCTACGCGCCGGCAAGGGCTACCTCTACGAAGGTGGCACTCAGGTGCCCCTGATCGTGCGCTGGCCCGCCCGCATCTCCGCCGGCCAGGTGAGCGATACACCAGTGGTGGGTGAGGATATCTTCCCCGCTCTCCGGGACCCCACCGGCATGTCCCCTCTCTTCGGCGATGCCACCTCAGAGCGGCTATTGATCTGGCACTTTCCGCACTACAGCCCCCAGGGGGGTAAGCCGGCTAGCTCGCTGCGGCAGGGCAAGCTGAAGCTGGTGTACGACTACGAAACGGAGCGCTCCATGCTCTTCGACCTGGCTGCCGACCCGGGGGAGACCACGGACCTGAGTGGGGCGGAGCCGGAGAAGACGCGGGAGCTGGAGCAGTTGCTGAAGACTCGGTTGGCGGATATGGGTGCGCAGTTGCCTACCCCGTTGTAGCGCCTGCGGCGCAAATTTGTTGAACCACAGAGTACGCAGAGGGGCGCAGAGGTGCTTCCGCATGTGTGACGTGCCTCTGCGGTCCTCTGCGCCCTCTGTGGTCATTTTTATTATCACTCAGTGTCCACACTCCAAGTATCCGTCCACTCCAGCGGTAGAACCGATCCATCTTCTAGAAACTCCAAAGGCGCACTCCAGTACGGGTAGTCGTGCCCCTTCACGTTATCGGAGGCCGAGCCCCACAGGTCGCCCATCCAGATGTACTCAGTGCCCTCCGCGGTCGGTAGCTCCATCACGTAGGCCTGCTGGGCGGGAATGACCGGGGGTTGGGGGATGTTGTGGCCCGTCACGTAGACTTGGACTTCATCCTCCGCACCTGCGAACCCGGCACTTAGTTCGGTGGGATAGATGGCCAGGAAGGGGTAACCCGGGCGGGGCGTAAGCTTGATGCGGGTGCTGGTGACTGGGGTGAAACTCATGGTCAAGGTTTGCCGCAGGGCGGTACCATTTCGCTCTACTCTGAGGGAATCTACCTCCCGCCAGTGGTCGAAGTCCCAGTACGACACGGTGAACTCGGGCGTGCCGATCTCGGGGTGCACGCGGGGGTTACTGACATCGCCGCAGTTTTCGGGGCGGTTGCCGGTGAAGAGGCTGAGCGTCAGTTGATCCGTCTGCCGGGGACGCGGGTGCAGGGCAACGAGGCTCTGGGGCAGGGTATCGTTGGTGACCAGGGTCTCATAGCTCGTGCCGGTAGTCACGCCGTCGGTCAGGGCTAGGGCAGACCGGCCGGGGTAGCGGTTGATGTTGGTGGTGAGCGTGTAGCCCTCCGTGGGGTGGTCGGAGACGTATACCCGGGCCCCGGAGCCGTAGTTGCAGAAGCAGCAGGTGACGTCGGTAAGCAGGTAGTACTTGCCGTCGCGCTTGAACTGGGAGCCGGCCTCGCTGTGCTCGGCGATGATGCCGCCGTTTTCCTGAGTGGAGGAGAGGTAGTCGTCGCTCAATCGCTCGATGCTTACCTGGTGGTTCTGGATGGTGTTGTAGCTGATGTAGGCCGTGCTATCCGCGTCTACAAAGAGACCGAAGTCGCCCAGACCCACTTCGGAGCGGAACATCTGCACGTCGTCGTTCACGATCGTAAAGGGGCCGGTGGGGGTGGGGCTAGTGGCCACGCCGAACTGTCCGTCCCAGAGCTGGGGGTACCAGTTGTACCAGAGTACGTACTGCTCCGTGGCCGCATTGTAGATCACGTGGGGCCGGTAGTAGACGCCCTCGGGCTGGTTGGGAAGCAGACGGCCCTCCCTGGTCCAGCTTTGCATATCCGGCGAGCTATATACGACGTAATGGTTGGCGGTGGTAAAGCCGTTGGTGGTGGCGTAGCTGGTGCCGTACCAGTAGTAGGTGTCTTCAAAGCGGATGATGCGGCCGTCGTGGGCATCGACCGTGTCGCCCGCTACGGTGAGGCGGGGTAGGGTGTTGTCGATATGGAGCTGCTGGGCGGCGAGGGGGAAGGTGATTATAGCGATAATCAAGAGTAGAATGCGCATGATCGGGGAAGTCTGGTGCCTGACCAAGATACTACCACGCACTAAGGTCGAGTGGCCACCCGAACACCGCGTTTTTATCCCGGGTTAAAGAAAACCGACTTCTTTCTAACTACCCATAACATGCTTAAGACCCTAACCCTCCCCCTACTCTTCCTTCCCCCCCTCCTGCGCGCCCAGGGACCCGACGTAAAGTCCGCCAACGTAGAAGTGGTTGGCCACGTCGTAGAACCCCGCCAACTGCCGCCGGCCGCCGATGACCTCTCGGTCCTACGGCTGCCGGAAGGCTTCACGGTAAACGTCTTCGCCCGTGAGCTGGAGAATCCCCGCATGCTGGCCGTAGCGGAGGACGGCACCGTCTACGTCACCCGCCGCAAACTCGGCGACGTCATGCTGCTGCGCGACACCGATGGCGACGGCACTGCCGACGAACAGCGCGTCGTAGCCAACCGACCCGGCATGCACGGCATCGCCATCACGGGCGATACTATGTACCTGACCACGGTCAAGGACCTGTACATGACTACGATCAAGTCGGACGGCAGCCTGGACACCCTCACCCTACTGCTCGACGACCTACCCGACGGCGGCCAGCACCCCAACCGCATGGTCGTGGTCGGCCCCGATAAGCACCTCTACCTCACAGCCGGCTCCACCTGCAACGCCTGCGCCGAGCCCAACCCCGAAAACGCCACCATGCTCCGCATCGCCCCCGATGGCAGTAGCCGCAGCATCTACGCCTCCGGCCTGCGCAATACCATCGGCTACGGCTTCGCGCCCGGCAGCGGCAAACTCTACGGCATGGACCACGGCATAGACTGGCTGGGCGACAACGAACAGCACGAGGAGCTCAACCAGATCGTGAAAGGCAACGCCTACGGCTGGCCCTACATCTACGCCGACGGCAAGTACAACCCGGCCGACTACCCCCCCGACGGCATTACCATGGAGGACTGGAAGGCCCAGAGCGCCGAGGCCATCGGCCTGTACATCCCCCACGCCGCGCCCATGCAGCTCGCGTACTACCGGGGCAGCAGCTTTCCCGCCGACTACCGGGGGGATGCCTACATCGCCATGCGCGGCAGCTGGAACCGTCAGCCCCCCTCCGGCTACGAGGTAGTGCGTATCCACTTTGAAAACGGTGAGCCCGTCTCCTTCGAACCCTTCGTACAGGGCTTCGTGACTCAGGAGGGCGACGAGTGGGGCCACCGCGGCCGTCTCTGTGGGTTGGCCGAGACTACCGATGGCTCCCTACTCTTCACTGACGATACCAACGGCGTGATCTACCGGGTCAGCTACGCGGAAGGGGGCGGAGTCCCGATAGCTATCGGGAGTGCAAACAACCCCGGCAAACCGACTAATGAAGATGGAGCCGACGTCCGCATGACCGGCATCGCCCCGCCCACCGAGGCCGCCGACACGCCGGACTCGCTGGCTATGCAACTCACTGAAGCTTCCACGAAGCTCAGTGTAAGCAGCAGTGCCTTTGCTAATGAGTCTACCATCCCCAACCGCTACGCCGCGGAGCAGGAAAATATCTCACCCCCGCTAGCCTGGAGCGGCGCACCGGAGGGCACGCAAAGCTTCGTCGTACTGATGGAGGACCCGGCCGTGCCGATGCATCCTCCCTTCCTCCACTGGTCGCTCTACAATGTACCGGCCGATAAAACGGAGCTAGCCGAGGCTACTCCCGGCGGGCCTACCGTGCCAGGCATCGAGGGTGCGCTACAGGGCCCGAATGATTATGGATCGCTGGGCTACTACGGCCCCCGACCCCCCAAGGGTGACCCCGCTCATCCCTATCACTTCCAGGTCTTTGCGTTAGACACGGAGCTGGAATTGCCCTTCGGAGCCAGCCGAGCGGAACTCCTGGAGGCGATGCGGGGCCACGTACTGGCTAGCGGTGAGGTGATCGGAACGTACCGGCGGTAGACTCTTAGTACGTCGTGGGGATTATTGCCGCTTCAGGTAGATTACCCGGTCGTGCCCTGCCTGTGGTGGCTTAGTTAGGTGGATCCCTTCCGGCCCGACTGTAATTGCTTCTTCCTGGGATGATCCGGTCGCCGGATTGAAGCGCAACAGGCTGTAATCTCCCGGTTCTACCGTGGCTTGGAAAGCGCTACCGGTTGCATCATAAAAGAGATAATGCCGCCCGGCTTCGGCTAGTAGGTACACGCGCTCGGCGTCGTCTACCAGGTCATTGCTCGGTTGCATGCGCCGGTAGGGTAGCCCCAGAGTGGTGAAAAAGTCAATCAGGTGCTTGATGTCTTCATACTCGGGGGCCGGGTGCCAATTAGCCGAGAAATAGGGGTTACCGTCGGGGTAGGCGTTCTTATCGCCAGCACTACCGTAGCCGCCGGCTAGGTAGATGCCCCAAATGATGTTGCGGTGCCGCTCCCGAGTCAGCCGCGGCCAGCTTTCCTTGTCGTCGCGATTGGTGGCGGCGGCGCGGTCCCGGGGCTCCCCGATGTACCCGTACTCATCGTTCACCACCGGCAGCTCGTGCCCCCGGTTATACAGGATACCGGCATTACCCCAGGCGTCTCCCTCCCGGTAGGCGGGTTGGGTCTCGGTGGTGAGGTCCCACTCGTCGGCAACGGTGCCCTGACCCGTCCGTACTCCCACCTGCAGGATGATGTGGCTCGGCCAGGCGTAGTTCAGGAATTGCCAGTCGATGCGCGTTTGCTGGTGAATGGATAGCAGCCGGGGACCTTGGCCTGAGTCGGCTTGCCAGGGGTCCTCCTCGCGCAGCAGCTCGCCCATGCGGTTCCAGTAGGGCTTTTCGATGCCGATGCGGGTGCGGTAGTTCCACTCGTTGACTAGCGTCCAGAGTACGTGGGGGTAGGCGGCGTAGCGTGCGATGACGTAGCGTAGGTACTGCTCGTCCTCCTCCACGGTTGGCGCGTAGTAGGTTCGGTGAATGCCGAAGGGCATTAGGTCCACCTTCACACCCCGTTCGGCTGCGTAGGCGATTACCTCATCCAGTTTGCGCCAGTAGTCGATGTTGAGGCGATTGGCGTTCACGCTGTCCGCACCGACTGTGACGAAGCCGTCGACGAAGGGATAGTACGACTTCTCGCTGTGCATCGGATGGACGTTCATCCGCACCTTGTTGATACCGTAATGCCGCGCGCTGTCAATCGCTGCTTGCCAGCGGTCGCCGGCCATGGCGTTGAGCATCAGATCGTAGTAGGTAGTGCCGAACATGAAGTAGGGCGACCCGTCGTCGTGCACGAAGTGGTAGGGGTGGGCGGAGTCACGCCGTACGAAGCCTGGTTCGTCACCGGGGTCCACCAGTATTTCGCCTTGCCCCGTCAGCCCGGCATCCTGCTGGTTATTTTCGATCTGATAGTGCCATCGCCCGGGCGCGGGGGGGGTAAAGCGCAAGCGGTAGGTCCGCCCACCGTCCCAGAACCCCCGCAGAGAAAGCCGCTGTCCTTCCGGTCCGGTAAAGATGACGCTGACCTCTACTTCTCGGTAGGGGTTATCGTAGGCGGTATCGGCACTCAGGCTCACTTCCGTGACATCCCACTGTTTGGGAATGCCGGACTGGCCGGCAACCTGCCAGCAGCAAATGAGCGGAGCGAACAAAGCAAATAGGGTAATGGCACCATCGGAGCGCCCCGTAAGCTTGTGGTAGAGTAAGTTTTGCATAGCGGAGGTCAACTCCCTAAAGGTAAAGATTACGGGGGGAGCTAGGCAGCAGGTAAAATCGACAACCGCGCAGTTGGGGCGCAGGACAATGCTGCTGGTCGTTGCAACGGCTACAAAAATTCACTGCACCCGCGGCCCCGCTCCAACCTCCGACCACGAACGGGAGTTAGCAAGAAGAAATGCCATGGCCAAAGATCACGGACCCACCATCAAGGACGACGACAAGTACGAGGCCCTACGCGACGAGGGTATGAGCAAGCAGAAGGCCGCCCGCATCGCCAATACGCCGGATGCCGGCAAGAAGGGCGGTAAGGCCAGCAACTACGAGGACCGCACCAAGCAGGAGCTTTACGATGAGGCCAAGCAGATCGGTATCGAAGGGCGTTCGAAGATGAGCAAGTCAGAATTGATCGAGGCCCTGCGGAATAATTAGCGTACCCCGCGGCGAGGGCTTGCTCCGTGATGGATTCGTGGGGCTGCATCTTGCTCTCCCCGATCAGCCGTTTGATGTTTTTGTAGGCATTGACGGGAGGTAGTAGTCATTCGCCCGTTTTGCCCTGCGCCTGCTGCTCTGCCCCGGCTACGACGGCTCCCCACATGCGGCCGGCTTTTTCGGAGAGATTTTCCTGGTGGATGACCAAGCCGGGGTCGATGAGGAGTTCCGGGACGCTCTCGCCGGCCAGGCGACGGGCGATGGCATCTACGGCCTGCTCGCACTCGTAGAAAACATCCTGCACGCCGTCGGCATCGAGGTAGCCGTCTACTAGCATCTGGTAGGCCGTAGCGTCCCCGTCAAAGCCGGCAAGTAGTATATGGCGGGGGTGGCCGACGGGGTGGTAGCGGTCCTTGTTACGCAGGGCGGAGACGACGGAGGGAAAGAGGAAGTCAGAAGAACTGAAAATGAAATTAATGTCAGGGTGGGCCTGGAGCGCGTTAGTCACCCCGGCTAGGGCCTTTTCCTGATTCCATTCGGTAGGCACCTCGGCGACTAGCTCGATCAGTTCGGGATAGTCGGCGATGGCGGCATTGAAGCCCTCGCGCCGGCGCACGGCGTTGACATCACCGAGGTCGCCGATCAGGATCATCGCCCTGCGGGGGGTGCCGGTCGCGCGGGCTAACTCACAGAGATGACGGACGGTCTGCCGGGTGATCTCGAAGTTGTCGGCTACGACCGTTACGTACTTTCCCGAATTACTCGCCGGCAGGCGGTTGTAGATCACGATGGGGACACCAGCGCGGTTGGCGGCCTTGATGATGGGGATGACGGTGTTGCCGTCCTTGGGAGCGATGACGATGCCATCCACGCCCCGGGCGATGAAGTTGTTGACCTGTTCGAACTGCCGGTTGGCGTCACCATTAGCCACGGCCTCCACGTACCCGAAGCCGCGATCGTCACAGGCGGCGCGTAGGGCGTCGAGGCTGCTGACCCAGTACTCCGTCTGTAGGGTCTCGAAGGAGATACCGATGATGGGGCTGTCGTCGGCGGTGGTAGCGCAGCCGGCCCAGAGCAGCACGGAGAGGAAGGGGAGGGTGGAGAGGGGCTTCATACGCGGGCAAGTTTGCGGCGGTTTAGTGCGCGGCGGTGCCGGAGGCTGTCGAGCATCACAATCATGAAGATTACCGCTCCGGTGATGAGGGGGTATAGATAAGGATCCGCGTTGACGATGACCAGTCCGCTCTGTAAGGACTGAATGAGGAGCGCACCGATGAGGGTACCGGGAAACACACTGCCCCTGCCCCCGAACAGGCTAGCCCCGCCGAGCACGGCCGCGGCGATGGCTACGAATTCGTATTGATAGCCAAAGGTTGGCGACACAGCCCCGAGTTGAGAAAGTGCTACTAGCCCCCCCAGTGCCGCGCAGAACCCGCAGATCAGGTAGACCGCCAGTAGGATACGTTCGACCGGCAAGCCGGCCCGGCGGGCCTTCTCTATGTCGTTGCCCACCGCGTAAAGCTGCCGACCGAAAACGGTGCGGGAGAGGACAAGATGGGCGATGCCGACCACTAGCAATAGTACCCAAACCGGTAGGGGAAGGCCGAGCAGACGGGCGGAGCCAAGTAGGAGAAAATTCTCCGGTAGGTTGATGGCCCGCGTCTCGGAGAGGTGTAGGCCCAGCCCCCGGCCGGCGTAAAAGGTGGCCAAGGTGACGATGAAGGGGATGATCCTCACCCGGTAAATGCATACCGCGTTGACTAGCCCGAAAAGTAAGCCGACGCCCAAGATCGCTAGCGTGGCCACCCCGAGCGGTACCCCGGCGAGCACTAGCTTCGCCGATACCACACCGGCCAGAAACATGATGGAACCCACCGAAAGGTCGATGCCGGCGGTGAGCAGTACGAAAGTCATGCCTGTGGCCACGATGGCAAGCGGTGCGGCCTGCACCAGGATGTTGATGCCGTTCTCCATGCTTAGGAAACGGCCAGATAGCAGGCTAAATACCAGTACGATAAGGGCGAAGAAAATATAGGTCGAGTTGTCCAGCAGTCGTCCGGCAGTCATACAGGATCGGTTTGACGGTGGAGAGCGGCGGATAGAATGGCCTCCCGATCGAATTGCTTCCGGCTATATTCGGTGGTGAGCCTACCGGCGCTCATGACTAAGATGCGGTCGCACATGCCTAGTAGCTCCTCGATTTCGGAAGAGATCAGTAAGACGCTGGCACCGCGGGTGACCAACTCATTGATGAGGGTATAGATCTCATGTTTAGCCCCGATGTCGATGCCCCTGCTGGGCTCGTCGAGGATGAGCAGGGTCGGCTCGGTCATGAGCCAGCGGGCTAGGATGACCTTCTGCTGGTTGCCGCCACTGAGGGTGGCGACGGGCTGCTCGTTCAGGTTGTTATACTTGACGCGGGTCGCCGCGGCAAAGGTTGCCGCACGGTCGGCCAGCCGCTGCCGCCGAATAGGCCCCACGGGCGAATGGGCAAACTCCCGGTAGCTGGCCAGGGCGATGTTTTCCCGGATGTTGTGACTCGGAAGTATACCTTCCTCCCGACGGTCCTCCGTAAGGAAGCCCAGGCCGCGGTCGACCCAGTCCGCCGGGTGCACCGAAGTCAGCCACTCCCCCTGCCAGCCGATGGCCCCGCTGTCGAAGGCATCGAGGCCGTAGACCAGGCGGGCGGTTTCGGTGCGTCCGGCACCCACCAGGCCGTAGAAGCCGACAACTTCTCCCCGCCGCACCGAAAAACTCACCCCCTGGACCCGCTGCCCGGCCGTAAGCCCCTCTACCTCAAGCACGGTTTCGGTACCCACCCTGGTGTTTCGTGCCGGAAAGAAGCGGTCGAGTGACCGACCTACCATCTTGCGTACTAGTTCAGCCAGGTCGTAACCCTCCGTGCGCCGAATGGTGTGTACACCTACGCCATCACGAAGGACGAAGATCTGATCCGCCAGCTGGATGACGTCCTCTAGGTTGTGAGAGATGTAGATCATAGCAATCCCCTCCGCCCGGAGCCGGTCGATGAGGGTGAAGAGGGCCGTCACCTCGTGGCGGGTAAGGGAGGTAGTGGGCTCGTCAAAGATGATGATGCGTGGCTTGCTACTCAGAGCCTTGGCGATCTCCACCAATTGACGTTGGGCGGGGGTGAGGCGCTCCAGCGGCAAATCGGGAGAAACGTTCAGGCCGACCTCGGCCAGGAGCGCGGTAGCGCGCTGCCGTACCGCCGCGCGGTCGACCACCGACAGGCCCAGGAACGAGCGGGTGGGGAAGGACGGTAGCAGAAGGTTCTCGGCTACCGTCAGGTTGGGAAATAAGTTGAGCTCTTGGTGGATGAAAGCGATTCCGGCATCCAACGCGTCCCGGGGGGAGGTCGGGAGGTAGGGCTGACCGTCAAGAACCAGCCGGCCCTCCGTGGGGGGAAGCAGACCACCGACAATATTCATCAGGGTGGACTTCCCCGCCCCGTTTTCGCCGATCAGGGCCAGTAGCTCGCCACGCGGTAGCTCCAGGTCGATGCCCCTGAGCACCGTCACCTCGCCGAAGCGCTTACCAATGTCGTACAGGCGCAGAAGGCTCATCGTTGGGGGCTTAGGCGGCGTTCGCGGATTACGTAGAGCACGGCCGCCAGCAGGATCACCGCCCCCTTCACCATCATGATCAGGAAGTAGGAGAAGCCGATGAGGTTAAGGCTGTTGTCAAGAAGGACGATGAACAGCACCCCATAGATCGTCCAGAGAATCTTGCCCCGGCCGCCGAATAGCGAGGTGCCGCCGATGACCACCGCGCCGATCACGTCGAGCAGGATGTGCTGCCCCATGACCGGCGAGCCGGTTTCTAGCCGTGCGGTGTAAAGCACGGCTGCCAGCCCAGCACTAATGCCGCTGACTACGTAGGCGAAACGGATGGTCCGGTCCGCAGGCACTCCGGAGATGCGGGCAACCTGCGGATTCATCCCCACTGCACGGAGCCACCGGCCGAGCACCGTCCTATCGAGCAGATAGTAGGCCAGACCAACGAAGGTGCCCCCCAGCCACAGTGGCACCGGAATGCCGATGAAGTCGGCGTAGGGTAGATCGGTAAAGGAACTGGGTAGGTTGTAAATGTTCTGAGAGGAGGTCAGCCAGACCGCTAGGCCGCTGACGGTAATCAACGTAGTGAGGGTAACCATAAAGGGGGGCATGCCCAGAGCAGTTACCGACCAGCCGTTGGCCAGGCCGACCCCCAGGCCTATTACGAGCATCGACAGGATGCCCAGGCCAATCGCAGAGCCGGCTGCCAGCGCGAGTCCCGAGTTGGCGCTCATCAAATAGCCCCCCACAACGCTACTCAGGGCAATGATAGAGGTGATGCTCAGGTCGATGCCCGCCGTGAGCATGACGTAGGTCTGCCCTACGGCGACGATGAGCAGGGGGAGTAGGTTGAACAGTAGGTTCCAACTGTTGGCAATACTAAAGAAGCCGGGGGCCGACGCTGCCATCGCCACGTAGTACACGATGCAGAGCAGCAGGATCTGATGCTCCGGCCAGTTCACCCTCCGTAGTGAGCTAGTGGGCACCAGGCCTTGTTTTGGGTTGAGTAGGCTCAGTATCGATGGCCCGGCCGGTATCGGCCGAGCGGTAGGCGGCGTAAGTAAGGGCCAGGGTGCGCAGATTGTCCGCTCCGGTGGTTTCTACGACGTCGCCACTGCGCAGGCCCCGTAAAAATTGCTGGTGTAGGGGCACCATCGCGGATTGAGCGACGGCGTAAAGTGGATTCACCCAGTCGTAGGTAGGCAGCTCGATCCGTTCACGCCGCGTGGTGGCCCGGGTGGTGATCACGTATTCGAAATTTGGCAACAGGCGGATGGTGCCCGCTTCTCCTTCTACCTCCGCAAGGGTTTGCGGAAAGCACTCTAGGTCAGTCACGGTAGCGTAGGATAGCTCCACCGTGCATATCATGCCATTTTGCATCCGCAGCAGTATGCTGGCGACATCCTCCCCCCGGATGGTAGCATTGACCTGCTGGGTGACACAGTACACCCGCCGTGCCTCTCCGAAAAGGTAGCGGCAGACGTCCAGCAAGTGAACGCCCAAGTCGGCGAGCACGAAGCGCTCCAGTCGGGCAAGTTCGGGCTGGTTGTCGAATACCGGAAAGCGACTGTTGAAGTGCAAGTGGGCCCGGAAGGGGCGGCCGACCTCCCCCCCATCGATGAGCATTTTTAGGTGGCGGATCGGACGCTGCCAGCGAAAATTTTCGTGGACGTACAGCGCAACACCCCGCTCGCGACAACGAGCAACCGCGTCGGTGGCGGTGGCTTGGTCCGTCGCCAGTGGCTTCTGGCAGATCACCGGTAGCCCGCGCTCACTGGCCCCTAGGGTCAGCGCGGCGTGGGTACCGGGGTTGGTGATAATGTCTACGGCATCGACCCTCGCGTCCCGGAAAAGATCGTCCGCATCGGTATAGACGGCCGCGGCACCGAAGCGATCTGCCAGCGCCTGGGCCTTCTGCGCCTGGCGGTCGCAAAACACGAATTGCAGGGTGGGATCGGCCTCCCGCCATGCCGCCACCTGGTAGCCAGACCAGAACCCACACCCGATGACGCCTATAGTCATGGGGTGGTGATGGCGGCTATCTGCTCGTGGATATTGTCCATCTCAAAAATCTGCTCCCAGCCTTCCTTGAATAGGATGGACTCCGCCCGGTTGAGGGCCTTAACGGCCGCATCGGAAAACTGAATGGGCAATTCACCGAAGAGCACGGCCAGCTGAATGTTGATGTGGCCCAGGATGAAGTCCCGGGCGGCCTCCCGGGGCACGCCCTTAGCCACTACCAAATCCAGCCCGTCGCGGATCTTCTTGATGCAGGTCGAGGAGAGGGTTTCGGAAAAGCCCGGTTCTAGGATGGCCATCTGTTCCAGCGTCAGACGGTGGTTGCGGGTGACCGGCCCGAAGAGAACGCGGGTCAGGGCGTCGCCGACGGCAAAATCCGCGTCCGGACCGTGCATTAACGCAGAGACGACCGTTTGGTGGGCCAAAATGCCACCGTAGTAATCCCGCTGCGCCTCCTCCGTCGGCTCCCAGTTGAACACGGAGGGATGGGAGGGGTGGGAGATGTAGTAGGTCAAGTCGTCACGGTGGGGCAGGTGGCCGGCAAGTGGGGCGGCCGGGTCGAGCACGACTACCATGGCTCCCGCCTTCATCCGGGGAATAACCTCAGCGCTACCTCTGCGTAGCGCCATATCGGGGATGGCCAGCACGACAATGTCCGCTACGGGAATAGCTTCCTCGGCCGCGGCCAACCGAATGCCCTCGGCTTCTAATTCGGCCCGTCTTGCCGGATCGATCTCGAGAAAGTGGCAGTTGTAGTCGGAGTGGTTACGCAGGTTGGCGACGCAGCGCCGCCCCATCTTACCGCCGGCACCCAATAAGGCTAGATCATACTTCATCCGTTAGGCTTGGTTGGTGGAGTTGGTATAGGTCGTGTAGGCACCCGCGTAGAAAGGTAGCGCCCCGTTCGGCCCACGCTTGCTCCCGGGCGATAGATGCTACTATCGTATCCAAAGGTAGCGACCAGGTTTCGAGTATGGCGGATTGACACTTTCCATAGGGGGCTAGCTCTGCCAGTAACCACGCGATCGGGCACTGTCCATCCCCGGCAGCCCTGCCCTCGACGGTGAATCCCATCTGATGATCGAAGCGCCGTATACAGTAATCCTTTACGTGCAGGTTGACGGTATGGGGCGCGAGCAGCCGTGTGACCTCATAGATGCTTTCATTGGCACCCAGGGAGTTAGCTGTGTCCAGACAGATACCGACCATGGTGGAGTCGGTCGCCGCGATGATGTCCACAAGTTCCTGTGCCCGGAAGCGGTCGTGGTTCTCGATGGCCAGGCACACCCCGGCCCGGGTGAAGCCAGGCAGTACTGCGCGTAGGGTACCAATGATCTCATCGTGGCCGGGCGTGTAGCCCGGTCCGTCGATGACTACCCGCAGGAAGGGTGAGTTACAGTCCGTGGCCAGGGAAAGGTAGCGTAGAAGGCGATCTTCCGTCAGCCCCCGCATACCTAGCTCGATTTGAATGTTGCGGCTAGCGGCCTCCGTTAGTACGCTCTGCCACCGGTGCTCCGGCAGCGTGTGGACTGGTAAGTTGTCGGCAAGTTGTAGCCGAACGGCCCCTAAGGAGTCCGCTAGTTGTAGAAGTTCATCCGGACCAATTGAGGAGGGCAGCCCCTGACCGGCTACCCCCACTGCCCAGGGGAAGGTATAGCTGCCGATACCAAAGACGGGGACGGTACGGAGACAAGGTTGCAACGGGCAATTTGTTAGTGAGCTTGTAAGATCGACTTAACACGAACCAAGATACACAAAGATTGATTTTTTTGTGGTCAAACCCGCGGTGGGGCGGCGCTAATCCTACCCCCCCCTTCAGCGACTTTCCGCTCAGTATCCCCCACGGGTTATACCGAACACTTTACGAAGCAGTACCCAGTAATATGCCCGAATCCGATAGCATACGTCACTTCCGTACCGGCGCGATCAACTTCACGCTCAAGGGCGGCAGGTTGCGCGCACTGACCTGCTACGGTGAAGAGATTTTCAGTCTGGTGGGCTTAGCCCTACGGGATCCTAACTGGGGTACAATACCCCTACGGGTGGGCGAACCAACCATCGTAGAGCACAGCAACCACCGGCAGATTAGCTATACTGCGGAAAACCACCTCAACGGCGCGAGGGTCTTCGGCTGGTCGGTCACCCTCATCCTGGCGGCCAACCGCCTGAGCGTTGCCGTAGCAGGCGAGTGCCTGACACCGTACCGGGCTAACCGGGCGGGCATGTACCTCCGCATAGCCCCCGCGACCGCGGCCGGCCAACCGGCCAGTATTCATCATCCCGACGGCTCGATCACCGATACCTCCTTCCCCACGTTCATCAGTCCCCACCAGCCCATGCAGCGAGTCGCCGGTCTCCACTGGAACACTCCGGGCGGTACCCACATCGAGCTATCCCTCGACGGCGAGATGTTTGAGATGGAAGACGAGCGCAACTGGACCGATGATGCCTTCAAGCTCTATGCCCCTCCCCTGGACCAACCCTTCCCGGTGGCTTATCACCGTGGCGACCGCATCGTCCAGAGCTTAACGCTCGCTATCTACCCCAGCCAGGAAGGCTTCCGCCCCCTACCCCGACTGCACGGCTGCACACCACTCTACGCTCGCGAGCCTGCGCAGCGGCTAGCGGTCACCCGAAGGGATGTTCTTCCTGGCGGCGTTGTCCCCGCAGTATTTCGGTCGCCTGTCCACCTAGCGTTCGTACTCGGTGGCGAGCCCGTGGCGGAACTCCGTAAGCTTCTCCCCCTGGTGCCCACCCTAGGGGTAGGCTTCGTATCGGTAGCAACCGTAGCGGATAAAATGCTAACGGGCGACACACTGCGTGAACTGTTTCCCCTTCTACAGCAATCGTTCCCCCACATTCCCCGGGGCTTCGGTAGTGCCTTTTACTTCACCGAACTTAACCGCTTCCCACCGCCGGACGACCTCGACTACGACTTCGTCTATTTTGGCAATGCCGCCCTAGTACACGAGACGGACGAGTGGTCCATCATCGAAACCGCCGCCGGTCAGGCCGCTACCGTCTGCGCTGCCCGAGCGCGCTACCCCCGGCAGGAAGTCTGGGTTTCTCCGCTGTCGCTTTACCCACGTTTCAATCCCAATCGCACGGATGGGGGGCGGGCAACGGAGGAGGTCTACCGCCCCGAGCGGCAGTTGCATGATGACTTTATCGCCGGCTGGGTGTTGCGCTGCCTCCTTCATCTAGCCGAAGCGGGATGTGCCACGGTAGAGTTGTCGGAAATTGATCCGGCCCGTAGTTTGTTCCGATGGCTACGGCGGGAAGGGGTTACTGCCATTCGACGCATCTCTCCCGCCAGCCAACGCCATAAAACAGAAGTCGAGTTGCGCGCCGGTGGGTCTACTTACTACATCCTGGCCGAGCACGTTGCCCCCTACTGCTTTAGCGTCGTACCCCTGGAGCGAAAAGGTATCTGACGCTTAGCGTTGCACCGGCGGCCCCGCCCCCCTGTTGTACTGCAAAGCCTTCGCCATGACCTGGACCCACACCGACGATGCCCTACACCGCGACTTTGAGTTTGCCGATTTCCGGCAGGCCTTCGCCTTCATGACCGAGGTGGCCTTCGCCGCCGAGGCCGCCAACCACCACCCCAACTGGTCGAACGTGTACAACCGCGTAACGATCGACCTGACGACCCACGACGCCGGAAATACGGTGACCGACAAGGACCGTAAACTCGCCGATCGCATCGACCGTATCTTCGCGCGTTATGCGTGAAGTGTTTATGCTGTGCGGACTAATCTTAGGCGGGGCCATCGGGAAGGCGACGGAATTTGAATACGTATTTACTCCCGAAGCCAAGACCATCTACGCTGACGTGATGCGCCTCGAACTGGACCTGGCCCAGGCCGGCATCACCCGCCTGAAGCAGACCGAACCCCGCAACCTGGCCGCCTACCACCTGGAGAGCTACGTCGATTTCTTTCGTCTATACCTAAGCGGAGATGAAAGCATGGACGGACTCCTGGCCGAACGCTTCGATCGCCGCATCGCGATGCTGGAACGGGGCGATCAGAGCTCCCCCTACTACCGCTACGCACTAGCCGAGGCTCGCCTACACCGCAGCCTGATGGACCTGCGCTTCGAGCGCCACCTGGCCGCCTTTCGCAATCTCAACCGGGCACACAAGGAGCTGCGGGACAACGCAGAGATCTTCCCAAACTTCGCCCTCACGTACAAAGACTTAGGCCTACTGCACGCCGCCGTAGGGGCCATCCCGCCGCAGTACAAGTGGGGGGTGGAGCTGTTCTCTTCTCTAAGCGGGACGATCGCTCAGGGGCGGGCGGAACTACAGCGGGCGCTGCTGGATTCCGATAGCCCGTTCCGCCTGGAAACCCAGGTGCTCTACGCATTTATGGAGCTGCACCTGGCCGATGAGCCGGAGCAGGCCTACCGTAGCGTAAAGCAACTCGCATTGGAACCCGCCACCAACAACCTGCACTGCTTCGTACGCGCCGCCCTGGCCATGCGCACCGACCGCAACGCCGAGGCCATTACCCTCCTCGAACGGCAGCAGCGGGGGGGCGGCACGGCCGATTTTCCCTACCTCGATTTCCTGCTCGGGCAGGCCAAGCTGCGCAACTTGAATCCGCAGGCGCGGGTGCATTTCCAGTCTTTCCTACTGCGCTACGCCGGCCGCCACTTCCGGGAGGAGGCGATGCAGAAGATTGCCTGGTCGTACCTGCTGGAGGGCAACACCGCAGGCTACCACCAGACCATGGCCGAGATCAGCGGGGGCAGCCGGGCGGGGGGTGATGAGAGTGCGGCGCGGGAGGCAGCCGGCGATCGGGCGCCCCACCTCGGCCTGCTCCGCGCGCGCCTACTCTTTGACGGCGGCTACTTCGCGCGGGCCCGGGCGGAGCTGGATGGTATCGCACTGACCACCCTCACCCCCGACGAGCAACTCGAGCACCGCTACCGTACCGGGCGGGTACTGGGGGGATTGAAAGATTACGCCGGGGCGCTATCCTTCTACGAGCGTACGATCACCCTGGGGCGGGATAACCCGGCCTTCTACGCCTGCAATGCGGCGCTACAGGCGGGGCTACTGGAGGAGGAGCGGGGCAATGCGATGGCGGCGCGGAAGTACTTCCAGACCTGCCTGGACATCGACCCGGCGGAGTACCGTACGGGCCTGCACATGCTGGCTAAGGCTGGTTTGGACCGACTGGCTTCCACTAACCGCTGAATACTACCTAACTAAGCAGTCTTGAGCTGCACGTCGCTTACCGAGCTAGGCGAGGCCACCAACTCAGCGGTAAGCCGGTGGAACGCATATCCCCGCTCACTGTAATAAGCCAGCAGCCGCGGCAGAATCTCGCGCACCTTCTCCTCCGCCTTCAGGCTATCGTGCAGCACCACGATGCTGCCGGGGCGGGCGTTTTCGATGACGTTACTGTAGCAGTCGTCGGCAGTGAGCTCGGGGTCAAAGTCGCCGCTGAGTACGTCCCACATCACGATCTCGTAATGGCGCTGGAGGAACTGTACCTGACTGGGCTTAAGGCGGCCGTAGGGGGGACGGAAAAGGACCGTCTTGAGTTGCTTAGCGCAGTGACGCACATCGTGGAAGTAGGGGACGTTGTCCGTCTTCCAACCATCCAGGTGGTGCATAGTGTGGTTGCCCACGGTGTGGCCGGCGTCGATGACCTGCTGGAGCACGGCGGGGTAGCGGCGCACGTTGTTGCCAACGCAAAAGAACGTAGCCTTAGCGTCATACTCTGCGAGCTGGTCCAGCACCCAGGGGGTAAGCTGCGGGATGGGCCCGTCGTCGAAGGTGAGGTATAGGGTAGGCCGGGCCATGGGGCAGTCGACCCGCCAGTGGAAGGTGGGAAACAGTTTCTGAATTACCCGCGGTGTTTTGATGAGGTACATCGGGCTAAGGGCGTTGGGGGGGAATAGCTCATTGGTGAGGCTGAACTACCTTTGCGTCCATTACTTAACGAGCCGGTATCTCAGGTATTTCATAAACGTTTTTGTGGTAGGTTCTGCTGCTTGCCCAAATATTATATTCCCCGCGGGTGTCCGCTTAATTACATTGTCATGTTTACCGTTCGCGTACGCTTCGCTCCCTCGCCTACCGGTGCCCTACACATTGGGGGACTGCGCACCGCCCTGTACAATTACCTTTACGCCCGGCAACAGGGCGGCACCTTCGTGCTGCGTAGCGAGGACACGGACCAAAAACGCTACGTGCCGGGGGCCGAGGAGTACATCCTGGAATCCCTAAACTGGGCCGGTATCACGCCCGATGAAGGCCCCGGCATCGGAGGAGATTACGGCCCCTACCGCCAGAGCGAGCGCCGCGACACCTACCGCAAGTACACCCAGCAGCTGCTCGACGCCGGACAGGCCTACTACGCCTTCGACACCGAGGCCGAGCTCGAGCAGCGCCGCGCGGACGAAAAGGCCGCCGGCAACCACACTTTCCGCTACGACGCCTCCACCCGCGAGGGCATGCGCAACAGCCTGAGCCTGGGCAAGGAGGAAACCCAACGACTACGCGATCGGAATACGCCCTACGTAGTGCGGCTGCGGGTGGATCCCGGGCAAACCATCCACATCCGCGACATCGTACGCGGTGACGTCGCCTTCCAGAGCGAGGAGGTCGACGACAAGGTGCTGATGAAAGCCGACGGACTGCCCACCTACCACCTGGCCAATGTGGTCGACGACCACCTGATGGAGATCAGCCACGTGATCCGCGGCGAGGAGTGGCTACCGAGCACCGCCCTGCACGTGCTGCTCTACCGGGCCTTCGGCTGGGAAAAGACCATGCCCGAGTTTGCTCACCTTCCCCTCCTACTTAAGCCTAACGGCAAGGGCAAGCTCAGCAAACGCGACGGCGAAAAGCTTGGCATCCCGGTCTTCGCCCTCGATTTCCGCGAGGCCGGCTTCCTGCCCGCGGCTACCATCAACTTCCTAGCCTTCCTGGGCTGGAACCCCGGCACCGAGCAGGAAATCTTCAGCCTGCCGCAGCTAGTCGAAGCCTTCGACCTCGACCGCATCAACAAGAGCGGGGCCCAGTACGATTTCGAAAAGGCCCGGTGGTACAACCAGCAGTACCTGATCGCCAGTGCAGACGAGGAGCTCGCCCCGCTAGTACGACAGCAGTTTGCCGATCACGGCCAGTCCATCACCCCCGCGCAGGCTACCCGCATCGCCGGGCTGCTCAAGGAGCGTGTGCATACGCTAGACGAGTTCTACCCCCAGGGCCGCTACCTCACCGAGCGGGTGGGCATCACCGATGAAAAGATGGCCCGCAAGAAGTGGAAGCCCGAACAGCGCCCCGCCTTTGAGGAGCTGCGCGACCGCCTCGCCGAGCTACCCGACTGGGAGGCCAGCAAGATCAAAGCCGCCACCGTTGCCTTCATGAAAGAACGCGGCCTGAGCTTCGGCGCCGTACTCCCCGTACTCCGCCTGGCAGTCAGCGGCACTACGAACGGACCGGACGCCTTCGCGATCTTGGAAACGGTGGGGCAGGAGGAGACGGTGGCGCGGCTGGGGCTGGGGTATGATGTGATGGACTCCCTATAGCTCCTTCGGATAACAAAGAAAGTACTTCACAAACACCCGCGGCGTGATCCCAAAATCGCTCAGTTGCGACATCGGTACCACCGTATTGTCCTTGCGGCAGATCATGATCTCCTCCTGCTGGGTGGTGTAGGCGCTGTTGGATTCTTTACCGCGGATAATGAGTTGGGCGGCCATATTACTCGGCACCTTACCGCTCCGGGCGAGCGTGCGTTCGATACCGGCTACGTAATCTGCGGGGAAGGGCGTGTCGCTGAATTCGAGGCGGAAGAGCCGGCGATTGACCAGCCCGTAGCTCAGGTAGCTCAGCAAGGGGTCGGGGTGCTGCTGCCAGGCCTTGACGGCGGTGCTGATGTCGGTATCGTCGAGGGCGGCGAAGCAGTCGAGCAGCTCGTTGCGCCGGGCGTAGAAGTCCCTGCGCGTGATGTGGTGGCGCAGGAAGTAGGCCAGCGAGGGTGGTGCCCAGGGGAGTGCTCCAGCCGTGGCCAGGGCGCGGGCCCGCTGTAGACAGAGACGCAGCATCTGCTCGGCGGCCACCACGGTCTTGTGCAGGTACACCTGCCAGTACATGATGCGGCGGCTGGTCAGGAAGCGCTCGACCGAGTAGATGCCCTTCTGCTCCACCACCAGCCGGTCATCGACCACGTTGAGCATCTTGATGATGCGTTCGGAGCCGACTACGCCCTCGGCCACCCCCGTGAAGTAGCTATCGCGGTTGAGGTAGTCGAGGCGGTCCATATCGAGCTGTCCGCTCACCAGTTGGTGCAGGAAGTGCTTTTCGTACTGCCCACGGAATACCTTTATAGCTAGCTCCAGTTTCCCCCCTAACTCCTCGTTGAGCCGCTGCATAAAGAGCAGACTGAGTTCCTCGTGGCGGGCATCGATTAGCGTGTTCTCCAGCGTATGCGAGAAGGGCCCGTGGCCGATGTCGTGGAGCAGGATGGCGATCATGACCGCCTCGGCCTCCTCCTCGTCGATCGTTACTCCCTTTTCGCGCAGACTCATCACCGCCTGCTGCATCAGGTGCAGGGCCCCCAGCGCGTGGTGAAAGCGGGTGTGCAGGGCCCCCGGATACACGTAGTGCGTCAGGCTCACCTGCTTGATGTTGCGCAGCCGCTGAAAGTAGGGGTGCTCCACCAGGTCGAATAGCACGCCGTACGGGATGCTGATGAAGCCGTAGACGGGATCGTTGAGGATCTTCTGCTTTTTCTCCATGGTGGTGGGCGGGGCCGCAGGTGCGAAGCGCGCCGGTAATGCGAAAGCGTGGAATACCGCGAGATTGTTCGGCCCTACGTGTTCCAAGGTCGAGCGGCCTTTGGCCCGAATCTGTAACACCTTGCCGCCGAAGTCGCGCAGCGGCCCCTCAACCAAAGGCAGCTCCGGACTGTCGGTGCTGCGCGGGCCGCGCTAACCTTCCATCCCCCACCACCCTCCTCCAAGACGGCCACAGTGAGCCCCTGGCCTTCGCCACCGCCGTAGCCTACCGCAGCACCGGTAGCCCCATGATCGAATTACGTTGCACTTGCGACCGCGCCCGCATTTCATGTGTTAGAGATTACCGACCTTTGCGCCGCGGCGTACCCCAATTCCCCCCCCATGAATATAGTCATCGCCGGTGCCGGAGACGTAGGCTTTCACCTGGCCGAACTGCTGGCCACCGAAAACCAGAACATCGTACTGATTGACAACGACCAGGATGTGCTCGACTACGCCGGCTCCCACCTGGACGTGCTCACCGTGCGCGGCGACGCCACCAGTATCGCCACCCTGGAAACCGCCCGGGTGCGCAATGCCGACCTGCTGCTGGCCGTGACGACCAGCGAGCAGACCAACATGATGTCTGCCATCCTAAGCAAAAAGATGGGGGCCGGCCGCGTCATCGCCCGGGTGGACAACGAGGAGTACCTCGACTGCGACGGCACCGAGACGATCTGCTCCCTGGGTATCGACCAGCTCATCAGCCCCCGCCAGCTGGCCTCGCTGGAGATCGAGCGGCTAATCAAGAAGTGCTCCTTCACCGACATCTACGAATTCGAGCGGGGGAAGCTCTCCCTGGTGGGGATCACACTGGCCAATGACTCTCCCCTAGTAGGCAAGCAGCTACAGGAGGTCGAGGGGCTCAACAACCGCGAGGAGATGCAGCTCATCGCCATCCTGCGCGGGCACCAGACGATCATCCCGCGGGGCAATACCGAGCTGAGGCGCCACGACCACATTTACTTCATCTCCCGGCCCGAAAACACCAACCTGGTAGAGCACTTCGTGGGCAAAAAACCCCGTACGGTGGTCAACGCCATGATCATGGGCGGTACCGACCTGGCCATTGCCACCGCCCGCCGCTTGCAGCACGACTACAACGTGACCATCGTCGAGAACAGCAAGAAGCGCTGCCAGCACATCACCGAGCTGCTGGACAACGTGCTGGTCGTCAACGGCGACTACACCAACTTCGACCTGCTGGAGGAGGAGGGACTGTCGAAGATGGACGCCTTCATGGCCCTGACCGAGAACAGCGAGACCAACATCATCGCCTGCCTCACGGCCCACAACCACGGGGTGTACAAGACCATCGCCCAGGTGGAAAACAAGGAGTACATCCACATCAGCCAGAACATCGGCGTGGACACCCTCATCAACAAGAAACTGCTGGCCGCCAACGACATCTTCCGCTACGTACGTAAGGGCAACGTGGAGGCCATCACCAGCCTACAGGGCGTGGACGCCGAGGTGATCGAGTACGTCATCACCAAGAGCAACCGCCTGACCAAGCTACCCCTTAAGGACCTGCACTTTCCCAGCACGGCCCTGATCGGTGGCGTCATTCGCGGCGACGAGACGATCATCCCCAACGGCTCCAGTCAGCTACAGCTCGGGGACCGCGTCATCGTGTTCGCCAAGCCGGAGGCCCTGCGCCGGCTCGAGCAGTTATTCCGCTAGTCCGGTATGCGGGAGTTGATCAATTACCGGCCCATTGCCCGTGTACTCAGCGTGCTGCTGCTCATCATCGGCGTGCTGATGTGGACCGGCATCCCCTTCAGTGCCTACTACGGCGAGACGCCCCTACCGCTGCTCTACGCCGGGGGGACCACCATCGTAGCCGCCGGGCTACTCTGGCTGCTCAGCCACCGCAAAAAGGGCGGGGTGCTGCCCAGCGTCGCCGAGCTGAGCATCCATAAGCGCGAGGGCTACCTCATCGTGGCCCTGAGCTGGGTGGCGATGACTAGCTTTGGCATGCTGCCCTACCTCTATAGTGGCATGCTACCCTCGGTACCCGATGCGCTCTTCGAGACGGTCTCGGGTATGACCACTACGGGGGCCTCCACGCTCACCGACATCGAGATCCAGCCCCGCGGTTTGCTCTACTGGCGTAGCCTTACGCAGTGGATCGGGGGCATGGGCATCATCGTACTCACCGTGGCTATCCTACCGCTACTGGGCATCGGCGGCATCGAGCTCTTCGCGGCCGAGGCACCGGGGCCCACCTCCGATAAGCTGCACCCCCGTATCAGCGAGACGGCCAAGCGGCTGTGGTTCATCTACGTGGGCCTCACGGTACTGGAGGGCTTTTTGCTGTTTTTTGCCGGCATGTCGCCCTACGAGTCCATCAACCACGCCCTGACCACCATGGCCACCGGCGGCTTCAGTACGCGTAATGCCTCGGCGGCGGCTTTTTCCCCCACCATCCAGTACATCATGGTAGTGTTCATGTTCCTGGCCGGGGTCAACTACACGGTGCTTTACCTGAGCATCAAGGGGCGCTGGGCGGAGGTCTGGAAGAGTACGGAGCTCAAGGCCTATTTTTTACTAGTACTCTCGCTCACTCTGCTATTTACCCTACGGGTATACTACCTCACGGACGCCGACTGGGAGCTGAGCTTCCGCGATAGCATCTTTCAGATCGTGAGCCTCATCACCACTACCGGCTACGTCTCGGCCGACTACACCAGCTGGGCGCCCAGCCTGACTATGATCTGCTTCGTGCTGCTCTTTTTGGGGGCCTGTGCGGGCTCCACGGCCGGAGGCATCAAGATTATCCGTAACCTCGTCTTTTTCAAGAACAGCTACCTGGAGTTCAAGCGGCTGGTGCACCCCCAGGCCATCATCCCGCTACGGCTCAACGGGCAGATCGTGCCGGGCCGCATCATCACCCATATCTTCAATTTTCTGCTGCTGTACCTCATCATCTTCGTGCTCGGCTCGGTGGTGCTCAGCATCCTGGGCCTGGATTTTGTCACCGCCATCGGGGCCATGGCCACCAGCCTGGGCAACGTGGGGCCGGGCATCGGTGGGGTGGGCCCGGTCGATAACTTCGCCTGGCTCAGCCCCGAGATCAAGGTATTTCTTAGCTTCGTCATGATCGTAGGCCGCCTGGAGATCTTCACCGTCCTGGTGCTCTTCACCCCCTACTTCTGGCGGCTCAACTAGCGGTTCCGGTCCGGGGGGAGCCCTAGCCAGCAACGCCTAATTAGCCGCCAGCCAGGTACGGCGCAGCATGCGGCAGGCCCGCTCGCTGCCGGCGTCATCGACGGCTAGCTGCATGCGGGCGATGGCGGTGTGCATGAGTTGCTGGACGGTTGCACTGTCGGTAGCGCAGCTGTAAGCACTATCCTGGCGGGCGAGGTAGTAGTGGACCTGGTAGTAACCGGCCACCCCACGATCAGGCCTGCACCGGCGTCCCCGCCCGGAAGGAGTGCCGGATGGAAAGGTACGGGCTGGATAGTCTAGGTGATGCAGAGGATGCTGTCGGTGGGTGAGTGTGCCGCTGCCGTCACCGTGCACGCGCAGCTGCCAGCCATCAGGGGTATCTAGCTCGAGGTAATCGAGGGGAGAGGCGGAAGTAGGCGGCTGACTATGGGCACAGCCGAGCAGTAGCAAGAGACCGGCGAGCAGGGCGGGAGTAGGCATGGCAACTATACCGATGCGGTGGGGGTTGGCTTTGGCGTATGCAGTTTGAAAACTATACCCTTGCCAACGGACTGCAGGTGCTGCTCCACCACGATCCGGAGCGTACCGTGGTCACCGTCAACGTGCTCTACAAGGTGGGTAGCCGCAACGACCCGCCCCACCGCACGGGCTTTGCCCACCTGTTCGAGCACCTGATGTTCGCCGGCTCGAAGCACGTCCCCAACTTCGACGATGCGCTGCAACTGGCCGGGGGGGAGAATAATGCCGTGACCAGCAGCGATTACACCCTGTACTACGACGTGCTGCCGGCCGAGAACGTGGAGACCGCCCTGTGGCTGGAGAGCGATCGGATGCGGCAACTCCGCTTCAGTGAGCGGTCACTGGAGAACGAAAAGCGGGTGGTGGTGGAGGAGTTTCGGGAGACCTGCCTGGAGCAGCCCTACGGCGATCTGTACCACCACTTTAACGCGCTGATCTACCGCGAGCACCCCTACCGCTGGCCGGTAATCGGGCAGGACATCAGCCACATCCAGCAGGCAACGCTGGGGGAGGTCAGGGACTTCTACGCGCGCTACTACCGACCGGATAACGCCGTCCTGTGCCTAGCCGGCTGCTTTGACGCGACGACGATCCGGGAGCGCATCGCACAGTGGTTCGGGGACATCCCGCCCTCCGACCCCGCCCTGCCCCAGCCGGCCATCGCCCCGGAGCCCGAGCAGGAGGGCCCCCGCCAGCAGACGGTGTACGGGGAGGTACCTAGTCCGGTGATCTACCTGCACTACCGTACGGTGGACCGGCTGCACCCGGACTTCCCGGCTACCGACGTACTCAGTTTTCTGCTGGGAGGCGGGCGCTCCTCGTGGCTGTACCGGCGGTTGGTGCGGGATACGGAGCTCTACGCCGAGGTCAGCGCCGGCATCAACGACAACCTGGAGTACGGGGGCATCATCGTGGAGGCGCGGCCGAGTGAGGACGTGGCGTATGCCACCGCCTACGACGCCCTGTTGGCCGCCATTGACGCGCTGCTGGAGCAGGGCATTGGGGAGGAGGAGCTCGCCAAGGTAATCCACCAGTTGGAGCAGCGCAACCACTACCGGGAGGCCAACATCAGCAACCGGGCCAACGAACTGGTCTTCTACGCCGCGCTCGGCGAGCCGGAGCTGATCAACACGGAGATGGAGCGCTACTTGGCGCTCACCGTAGACGAGCTCAACCGGGTCGCCCGGAAGTACCTCGTGGCGGAGCGGCGGGTGCTGCTGGAGTACCTCAGTGCGCCAGCAGAATCGTAGTGCCGGCCTCCCGCACCGTTTGGCCATCGTAGAGTTCCACCTGGGCTATCCACAGGTAGGTACCCGAGAGAGCGGGGCGGTCACCGAGCAGCCCGTCCCAGCCCCGGCGGGCGATGTTGGGGGGGAAGTCGCCGTCGGAGTACACCTGTTCGCCCCAGCGGGTGAAGATTTGGAAGCTGACAATGCGGCGTACCAGGTCGGCATTAGCGAAAACGGCCACGTAATCGTTGTTGCCGTCCCCGTCGGGCGTAAAAGCGTTAGGCACGTAGATGGGTTGGCGGCCGTCGACGGCCACGTAGGTGCTCAGGCTATCCGTGCAGCCGTAGATGTCTCTGACGACCAGTTTGACGTCCTGGGTAAAGGGGGCCGAGATGGTAGGGTTGGGGCAGGTGGGGCAGTCGAAGAGGGCGGCCGGCGACCAGCTGTAGGAGAATACCTGGCTGGGGGGTACGCGGTAATTAAGCTCGACCTGGGTGGTCTCGCCCACTTTTTGGGGAATAAAACTGGGTACGGCCACGGGTACGGTGGCGGCGCGGGGGAAGAAGAATTCCGGCTGCTCGAGCTCGCAACCCCGGGCGTCGCGGATGCGGAGTAGGTAGTACTCGCCGGCCGTGATGGTACGCCAAAAGTCCTCCCCGCCGCGGTAGTTCTCGCCGTCGACGCTATAGCGGTAGGGCGGTACACCCCCCGAAGCGGTCAATTTGAGGGGCGGCCGGCGTAGGTCCTCGCAGTCTACCCCAATGGGGTTGATGGGCTCGGGGTCGAGGAGGGCCACTACGGCGGTATCGCTACACCCCAGGGCATCGGCGATGGTCAGGGTGTAGGTGCCTTCCGCTAGTTCGGTGATGCTGAGGTCCGCGATGGGGGCGCCGTTGAGTCGGTAGCTGTAGGGCTCGACCGAGGGGAGGTGGGTAGCGGTGATGCGGCCATCTTCGGCTTCGAAGCAGCTGGGGTCGGTGTAAAAGGTGTTGAGCACGGGCTTGTAGAAGTCGACCCGTAGGCGCTCGTTGACCTCGCTGCTACAGAGCTGATCGGTGACGGCTGTGACCTGGTAGGTGCCACTGCGGGTTACGGGCCAGGGCTCGCCGGCTGTGAGCTCGGAGTCGGGTTGCGGCTCCCCGTCGATGAGGTACGTCAGGGTGAAGGGACCATTGCCCTGTAGATCGGCCAGGATTGCCTGACGCTGGCCCCAGCAGGCCGTCAGGTCCTGCTTGGGAAAGTCCACGGTCGGGGGAGCGGTCTCCTCAGTGGCCGCCCGCCAACTGATGCTAGCTCCACAGGCATCGGTGAGGCGCAGGCCTACGGTGTCGGGTAGCGTGCCACTGATCTCGGGATTAGGCTCGGTGCTACCGAAGCTCCACTCGTACATAAAGGGAGGGACGCCGCCGCGCACGTCGGCCGATAGCCGGGAGCCGCCCCCGCGGCAGTAGCGGAAGGGTTCCCCCGCCGGAATCTCGGGCGGCGTGGGCTCCCGCACGAGTAGGCGTAGGGAGTCGACGTAGCAGGCACAGGGTACGTCAAGTACTAGGTAGGCTTCTTCTTCGCCCTCGACCAGGTCGTCGGGCAGGGCCCGTACGGGAATGTCGACGAAGGGTTGTCCGGCCGGAATGACAATGCGCCCGCTGCCGGCTTGAAAATCAGCCGTATCGGAGGCCACCGAGCTACCCCCGAGACGGTAGGTGACGGTCTGCGGCTGGTCGAGCTTGCTGCCCGGACGGCGGCTGATGCGCAGGGGGGTGTCGGCACAGCCCTCGTAGACGATGAGGGGCTCCTCGGGACCATCCGGGCCGGACAGCGAGGCACCCGCGCCGAGGTCGAAACTGCCCCCCTCCAGGAAGACGGCGGAATCGAGGCGGTCGTCGCTGATATCAGCAATCACCATGCGGATGTGATAGGTCTCGCAGGGCTGCACCTTCAGCGTGGCGGTCAGTACGGTGGTTTGGCCGTCGAACTGAATAGTTTCGAGGCGGGGGCTCTCGCCGTTGGAGGTACGGCAACTGCCTAGGGTATTACGATCGGGAGTGTTGTCGAGAAAAAACTGCTGGTTAGTTTTGTTATTAATTGTATTCACGGTTACAGGAGAGGAAGTGCCCGGCACGCGGGCTACGTTAACCGCCCCGTTGGTGAACGAACCGGTATAGCCCGGCCCGCTGACGAAGAAACCGAAAATGTCGTTGAACTTGGCGCCGACGTACTCGCAGTACTCTTCCGAGGCGAAAACGTAGCGAAAGGTGACCGTGGACTCCAGGGGGATGAAATCGAATTCTACCCCACTACGGTCAAAGACCTCCTTGTTGCTGACTAGGTCGAGGTCCGGGTCGCTGGTGGGGCCGTCCAGCCGGGTGCCTTGATCCCTGACATCATTTGGGCCGGCTGCATCAGTAATCTTACCTGTCGATAGGATGATACCGCGTTCGAAGCCGACTACCTCGCTGGGCCCCTCGAAATAGCCGATGCCTTCCGTGCTCACGCCGATGCGTTGAACATTGAAAATGGTCTTACAGCGGTCGGTAGCAAACACCTCGGTGACCAGCCGCTCGGCGGTGTAATCGGGGTCGAGCGTCAACCCACCGGAGTCCGACTGCGCCAGTAGGGGCAGCACGGCCCACCAAAGTACCAGCAACAAAGACGGTCTTATCACAAGGTGAAGGTATTAGCTAACGAGCGGCAGACTAGCCCTGCCGGTTCATAGTGGTATACAAAGGTACACTAGACTGAAACTAAGCTATATACGGACATATTGTACACGGTAGATTGCTTAAGACGGGTCCGCTGGCGTCACCCCACACAACCCAGGCCGGCGGGTGCTTGTTCGTGCACCTATGTACATCCTGCTCTTCACCATCATCGTGGTCCTGTTCCTGGCGATGCTCTTCGTCAACCTGTACTTCCGGGCCAAGGTGCTTAGCGCCTACCGCATCCTGGTGCAGTCGGAGGTGGACTTCACCGCCGCCCAGATCCTGAGCCGGCAGCGGATGGAGGAGGAGGTGGTGCCGGCCTATCCGCAGCAGGCCGCGGCCATTCGGGATTTCGGGAACTACCTGCGGCGCAGTATCCGCATGGCTACCGTACTGCTGCTGCTCATCACCTGTTTCGGGGCCCTACTGATGTGGTACCGCAATTGATCAGTCGGTATCGGCTACGGTAAGACTGAAGCCTACCCCGTGGATGTTTTCGATCTTGACGTGGGGGTCGCGGCGCAGGTACTTGCGTAGGCGGCTGATGAAGACGTCTAGGCTGCGGCCCAGGAAGTAATCGTTCGCACCCCAGATCCGCTCCAGAATGGTGCCCCGCTCCAGCACCGTATTGCGGTGGTCGTTCAGGAGGGTGAGTAGCTCGGCTTCGCGGCGGGTGAGGCGGCGGGGGCCGGACTCCTCGGGGTGGCTCAGGTACAGCTCGTGCACGTCGAAGCGGTAGGCACCCAACTGGCCGGGATCGAAGGCGGGCGTAGCGGGCCGCACCCGGTTGCGGCGCAGGAAGACCTCGATGCGCAGGATCAGCTCCTCGATGCTGAAGGGTTTGGTGATGTAGTCGTCGCCACCAAGGCGTAGGCCGTTTAGGCGGTCCTCCGCTAGGCTGCGGGCAGTGAGAAAGAGGATGGGAATGTCCCGGTCGCGCTGCCGCACCAGGCGGGCTAGCTCGAAGCCATCGGTGCCGGGTAGCATGACGTCCAGCAGGCAGAGATCGACGTCCAGGGGCTGGCCTACAATGCGGGCGGCGGCGGCACTTCCGTCGCTGAGGTGCTCGACGGCAAAACCGTGCAGTTCAAGGTTGTCACGGGTGACGAAGCCGAGGTCCGCATCGTCCTCCACGTAAAGGAGGTGGGCCTTGCTCATACGGCTACGGGTTCGGGGAGGGCGGTGAGGGGTAAGCGGAGGTGGAAGGTCGTGCCGCGGCCCGGGGTGCTATCTACGCGAATGTCCCAGCCGTGGGCCCGGCAGATCTGGTGCACGTAGTAGAGCCCCAGCCCGAAGCCCTTCACGTCGTGCACGTCTCCTGTAGGTACCCGGTAGAATTTTTCGAACACCCGCTCCCGGTGCTCGGGGGCGATGCCGGGCCCGTCGTCGCTGACAGCGAGGTGAAGGTGACGCTTAGCGACCCGGCCCACTACGGCGATGCGGGGGGGCGTGCCGCCGTACTTGATGGCGTTGTCGAGCAGGCTGTGTAGGATGTTGGCGAGGTGGAGGGGATCGGCGTACAGCGGCACGGGGCGGTCGGGCAGCTGCCAGGTGAGGTGGCCCTCGCGCTCCTCGGTGCGGGCCCGGGCACTGCTGAGCAGGGGAGGTAGGAGGTCCTGAAGGTCGATGCGCTCGCGCTGGAGGGTGAACTTGCCCTTCTCGATGCTAGCGATCTGTAGCACCTTTTCCACCTGCTCGTTGAGGCGGGCATACTGCTCGTGGATCAGCTGGGCGTAACGGGCCAGCCGTCCGTCTGCCGCCACATGGGGGTCACGGGCCAGCACCCCGGCGGCAATGCGGATGGTCGACAGCGGCGTTTTGAACTCGTGGGTCATGTTGTCGATGAACTCCTTCTGCATCGTAGCCAGCCGCCGCTGCCATAGAATCACCACTAGCGAGTACGCAAAAAAGGCCACCGTCAGAATCAGGATCAGGCTCAGGAATACCACCAACTGCATCTTCTGCCAGATGTAACCGATACGGGTGGGAAACTTGACGCCGAAGTAGTAGAGCAGCCCCTCGTCGGGGGGCAGGTAGCTGCTAGTCTGCGGATCGGTGGGTAGCTGCTCCGACTCGGCCGTGCAGTAGCCCCCGTAGGCCATCTCGTTGGTGGAGCAGTCGAAGATGGCGTACTCGAAGTCGATGTCTAGCCGCAGCCGTTGCAGTTCCTGCTGCATGAGGTACTCCAGGCGCTGGGCGTTAATCTCGCTCTCGGTATTGACGATGAAGTAGTTGCTGCTGCGCTGGCGCACGATGTCGCGCTTCGGCAGGTCGGCGTCGTTCTCGGCCGCCAACTGACGGGCCACGCCGTAGAGGGCCAACTGGGCCTTCTGACTGAACTCGGTGTCGTTGAGGTTCCAGGTGGTGGCTACCCAGTAGGTCTGCATGCCGATGATGCCTAGGATAGCCACGACCCCCAGGAAGACGACCCGCCGAATGATGCCGTTGCGCATGGTTGGTAAAGATGGTGGTCGTATCCGGAAAACGCACGGTTGGGGGAGTGGGTTAACAGCACGTTTGCATTCTGCCACCAGTACTAGCGGGGCGTGCCATCGAACACCTCAAACCGGTACCACTGCTCGTAAGTCCCCCCCGGCGGGATAAAAAAGCCCTCCTCCACCACCGGCGTCACCGAAAAGTACGGCATCTCAGGGTGTACGCGCACGAACTGTGGGGCCCGAAAATTAGCTGAGTCTGGGAACACGCGCAGCCCCACCGTACCCCCGTCCACCGCTCCGTACATCGCCAGCCAGGCGGGGCGGCTGTGGTTGGCCGCGAGGCGGGTGAGGCCCTCGTCGGTAAGGAAGGAGGCCTCCGCCCGGTAGTGGAGGCTATCCGCCCGGTTCCACTGCCGGTGGCCGCGTACGCCTAGCCCGCCGTAGATATGGCGCTCGAGAAAGAGGGTATCGTCGGTTACGTTGGTCTGTACACTGCGCAGGTCGAAGCGGTAGGGGGAGCGGTCGGCGTGCACCCGTAGGTGCCACTCTTCCTCCAGCACCACGCCGTCGGCAAGGCTGACGTGCTGTAGCCGGGTTCGGAAACCCGCTAGGCCATCGGTGGTATAGGTCTCGAGTAGCTCGGCGTGGCGTACGGTGGCCAGCTCCTCCTGCTGGTTCCAGAAGTCGAGCGGCCGGCCCCGGAAGTGCGTCTTGGTCCAGGCCGTAAAGATGCCGTGCTGGTGGGCGTGACCGGCGGGGAAGTCGTCCGTCACGACCTGGCCGCCGGGGCTGTACACGGGGTGGATGAATCCGCTACGGGCATAGTAAGGAGCCACGCCACCGGGCAGCCGCTCGGTGAGGTGATACGTCAGCACCGGCCGGCCGGCAATGGTGATGCGCAGGCTATCCGCAGTCTGCTCGATGCGGGGGGCGGCCACGGTGCGCCCGGGAGCCGGTGGGCCCCCGGCGCAGGCAAGAAACAATAGGGGCACGACCAACCTGACTAAGAGCATATCGTTATCTTTATTGAATCCACCAGCGCCCGAACCCAATGCAAGATACTGCCCCCACCTGCCCTATCCCCCGCTGGCAACTGCTGAAGCAGGAGCTGATCAACGTGGGCCCCGCGGAGTTCGACCGGCTCCGCGCCACCGCTGCCCCCGGCACCCTGCTCGACGTGCGCAGCGCCGCGGAATACGCCGGCTACCACCTGGAGGGCGCGCGTAACCTCAACTACCTAGGACCGGACTTCCTGGAACAGCTCGACGCCCTGGACCCCGCCCAGACCTACCTCGTGTACTGCCGTAGCGGCCGCCGCAGCGTGCGGGCCTGTACCCTGATGAAAAACGCCGGCATCACGCGCCTGGTCCACCTGGATGGCGGCATCAATGCCTACGGACAATGAAGATGCTATTGATAAGCTTACTGCTAGGAGTGTGCTTGGCCTGCGCCGACGACTCTGCACCTGCGAGCGCGCCCCCTACCCCCTACGACCTCACACAGGAAGAGTTCAAACAGCGGATGGACGAGCCCGACGTGGTGATCCTGGACGTACGCACCCCTGCCGAAACCAGCCTGGGCATGATCGAGGGGGCCGAGGAGATTGACTTCAAGGCCGGAGATTTTGCCGACCGAGTAGACTCCCTGGACCGCGACAAGACCTACCTCGTGTACTGCCGCAGTGGCAACCGGAGCGGAAAGGCCTGCGCACTGATGGATGAGCTGGGCTTTCGCGAGGTACACAACCTGGAGGGGGGTTATATGGGTTGGACGGAGGAACGCTAAGTACACTGCATTATGGAAGACTGGCTGACGGCCCCCTGGGGGACGGTGCTGGAGACGGCCGCTACCGTATTTATCATCTACTCCATCATCGTGCTCTTCGTGCGCCTGGCGGGGCTGCGCACCTTTGCCAAGATGTCGAGCTTCGACTTCGCCTCTACGGTGGCCATGGGCTCGATCCTGGCCACCGTGGTGATGAACAGCGATACCTCCATTCTGAAGGGGGCGGTGGCCCTGGCGGCCATTATGTTGTTCCAGCAGATCTTTGCGGGGCTGAAGCTGCGCGTACCGGCCATTGAGGACCTGACGCAGAATAGCCCCACCCTGCTTATGGACGGCACCGAGTTCCTGCACGACAACATGCGCCGTACCGGGGTAAACCGCTCCGATATCGTCGCCAAACTGCGGGAGGCCAACGTCATCGAGCTCAGTGAGGTGAAGGCTGTGGTGCTGGAGACGACCGGCGACATCTCGGTGCTGCACGGTACCTCCGACAAGGTATTGGACGGCATCATCATGGAGGGCGTCGTACGCTAGGACGCTACCTTCGCCGCCATGGCTGCGTACTACATTAGGGAAAATACCGACTGGGAGGAATGGCATAGCGTGCTCGACGTGGTGTATGCCGGCAACCCACAGTATGTCTACCCCCTGCGTAGCGACATCGAAGGTATCCTGAGTGAGAAAAACGCGGCCTACACCGGCGATAACCTGAAGCGCTGGGTGGTGATCGCCGGGCAGCGGGCCGTGGGTAGGATCGCCGCCTTCGTAGACGTGGAGCGCAATAAGGAGCTCACCCTACCGGCGGGGGGCATGGGCTTCTTCGAGACCATCGCGAATGAGGGGGTAGCCGATCTCCTGTTGGAAACGGCGGAGGCATGGTTGCGGGGCCGCGGGATGCAGTGTGTGGACGGGCCGATCAACTTCGGCGAACGTGACAAGTTCTGGGGCCTGCTGGTGCGAGGCTGGTATAGGCCTATTTATCAGGAAACGTATAACCCGCCGTACTACCAGGAAATGCTAGAACGCCGGGGCTACCGGCCGCACGAGCAGTGCCTGACGATGCGGGGCGTGGTGGCCGAATTCCCCGGTGAGCGACTCGGCAAGCTGGCCGCACGGGTGCGGGAACGCTACGGGCTCTACACGCGGCAGATCGACGCCGGCAACCTGCAACAGGGAGCCGATGACTTTGCCGAGGCCTACAATGCGGCCTTCAGTCACTGGCCGTACTTCCGTCCGCTGACCGGGGCCGACATCTACCCCACCTTTCAGCAGATGAAGCCCATCATGGACCCCCACCTCACCTGCCTGGCCTACAACCGGGAGGGCCGGCCGATCGGACTGGCGGGCCTGATCCCGGACATCAACTGCTTCCTCGGCGGCACGAACGGCAAGCTGAACTGGCTGGGCCTACCGAAATTTCTCTACCGCCTCAAGTTTCAGCGCCGGCCACGTAACTGCAAGGGCATCGCCTTTGGCATCGCGCAGGATTACCAGCGGCAGGGCGTATACCCCCTCATGGTCGATGCGATGTTTCAGAGTGGCAATCGCCATACGAGCCGCACCTACCGCTATGTGGACATGGCCACCATCCGCGGCCACAACAAACTCATGGTCGATACCTGCCGGCAGATGAATACGGAGATCCACCGGGTGCACCTGGCCTACCGTAAGGCGCTGGTGACGGGGGTAGAGTGGGAGCCTTTTGCTATGCTGGATGTTAGTGGGGTGGGGATGGGGGAACCACAGCGTCACACAAAGTAGGGCACAGAGTTTCACAAAGTTTTCCTGCATAACTCCGTGAAAATCTGTGCCTCCCTTTGTGATACTCTGTGGTTAAATACTTACGCCGCCAGGCGCCTCCCGCACAAAGTTTTCCACAAAACAAACCCCTTCTCCACATCATTTTCCACAACAATTTGTTTCAAAAACCCCTATCTTTGGCACCTGATGGCAAAGGACAAACAAGACCGCCGTGCCTACAACGGCAGCGGCTCGAACAGCACCGTAGCGGCGTACACCAACCGCAGCCGCCTGGAGGAGGCGAACCTGCCCTCCTACAGTAAGCTACCGCCCCAGGCGCCGGACCTGGAGGAGGCCATCCTGTCGGCCATCCTCATCGAGCGGGAGGCGATGACGAAGGTGCTGGACATCATCCGGCCGGAGTCCTTCTATAAGCCCGCCCACCAGGAGATCTACCGCAGTATGCGGCGGCTGTTCGAGCGCTCGCAGCCCATTGACTTGCTGCTGGTGGTGGAGGACCTACGCAAGAACGAGATGCTGGAGATGGTAGGCGGAGCCGGCTACCTGGCGCAGCTCACCAGCCGGGTGACGAGCTCGGCCAACATCGAGTATCACGCGCGGATCGTGACGGAGAAGTTCATCCAGCGCGAGCTTATCCGTACCAGCTCGGAGGTGATCAAGGAGGCCTACGAGGACTCCACCGACGTGCTCGACCTGCTGGACAAGGCCGGCAGCCACCTCTTCAAGATCACGGAAGACAATATGGGCAAGCAGGTGGCCGACATGGGCAGCCTGGCCAATCAGCTCATGGAACAGCTGGAGCAGTTGCGCTCCCGCGAGGGCGGTCTGACCGGCGTAGCCACCGGCTTCACCGACCTCGACCGGCTGACCTCCGGGTTGCAAAAATCGGACCTCATCATCGTGGCCGCCCGCCCGGCCATGGGTAAGACTAGTTTCGTGCTTTCGATGGCCCGCAACGCGGCGCTCGGAGCTAAGGCCGATAAGCCTACGCCGGTGGCCATCTTCAGTCTGGAGATGAGTGCCGCCCAGCTGGCCGGCCGCATTTTCAGTCAGGACGCCGAGGTCAACGGACAGAAGATGCGCAACGGCAAGTTCACCGAGGAGGAGTGGGTGCGCCTGGTCAACGCCATGAACCACGTGGGCGAGGCCCCCATCTACATCGACGATACGCCGGGCATCAACGTCTTCGAGCTGCGCGCCAAGTGCCGCCGCCTGAAGCTCGAAAAGAAAATTGGCATGGTCATCATCGATTACCTACAGCTCATGTCCGGCGCCGGCGAGGGCACCAAGGGGGGCAACCGGGAGCAGGAGGTATCGGCGATCAGTCGCTCGCTGAAGGGGCTGGCGAAGGAATTGGAGGTGCCGGTGATTGCGCTTTCGCAGCTTTCGCGGGCGGTGGAGACGCGGGGGGGGGATAAGCGGCCGCAGTTGAGTGACTTGCGGGAGTCGGGTTCCATCGAGCAGGACGCCGACATGGTCATGTTCCTCTACCGCCCCGAGTACTACAAAATCACCGAAGATGAGCAGGGCAATAGCCTGGCCGGCGTTGCCGAGGTGATCGTTGGAAAGAACCGCCACGGCGAGGCCCGCGACATCCGCCTGCGCTTCGATAGCGACTTCGCCCGCTTCAGTGATTTGGAAGACCTCGACTTCGACCTGCTGCCCTCCGGGGCCATCACCGGTGGGCAGCCGCAGCAGCCCTACGGCGGCGGTACCCTGCCGAGTAAGATGAATACGGATGATGATATTCCGTTCTAGGTAACCCCATTCCGCTTGACGGCAGCGGGGCCCTGGCCCGCCTGCGGCGTGCTACAGACCCCGCTGCGAAGGGCTCCCCTTCCAGGGAAGGCCTAGACCGTAATCCGTGTCCCTGGAAGGGGCACCCTACCGCAGCAAGGGGTACTAGCCCCTGGCTGCTACCGCCGCCGTATCTTCCCCACTATGGAAACCTACTTCACCGAGTTCACCAACTACCTCGCCCAACTGCCCGAGGAGATCGCCCTGTGGCTTGGCATCCTTGGCCTGGTGGTTTTCACCCTGGCCCTGTGCATCGGCTGGTTGATCGGTCGGCGAAGGGTGGTGCGGATACGCAAGCAGATCGAGGGCCTACGACTGGAGAAGGAAAACTTACAGAAGCGCCTCCAAACCAACGAGGAAGAACAGAAAAAACTAGCCCACGAGCTCGTCGACCTCACCACCGAGAAGGACGACCTCCTCATACGCCTACAAACCACCCAGTCCCGCAACAGCGAGCTCAACCACCGGCTCACCGAGGCCCGCACCACCAACGAGCAACTACAGGCCACCAACCAGAGCTACGCCACCACCATCGAGGACCTCAACAACCAGGTCATCGGCCTCAAGACCCGCAATGAGCAGTTCCTCCACCAGGGCGATACGGGGGGCGGGGCCGCCGGTCCAACCTCACTCGAACTAGCCGAGCGCGTCGCCCGCCTCGAACGGAAGTTGGACGCGCTGATCAGCACCTAAGCGCCGGTCTACCTTACCGTACCACCGCAATATCGCCCCGGTACAGGAGCGTCACTCCATCGATGAACAGTACCTCTACGGTGTAGACATAGACCCCAGGGTCCACTTCCCGCCCCTCTGGTGTCCGGCCGTCCCACAGGAGGGTACCATCTAGACAGCTGGATGGGATGTTCTCCCGCTCAAAGAGCAGCCCCCCCCAACGATTGAAGATGTTCACCTTGGTGATGCCGACTACGCCGGTACAAGCGTAGATGCGGAAGTCGTCGTTACGGCCGTCCATATTCGGACTGAAAACATTAGGGATGAAGATGTTGCGGTTAGCATCGATTTCCACGAAGATGTCGTCGATGGCCTGGCAGCCGTTCTCGTCGGTCACCGTCAGGGTGTATTCGACACTCTGCGTGGGGACGACCAGGAAGGGATCGCGAATGCTATCGTTGGAGAGGAAGGGCGCGGGGGGTTCGAAGCGCGGAGCCGTCCAGCGGTAGCGGTAGTCACGGCCGCCGGGACTGATAAGCGGATTGAGCTGGGTCGAGCTATCACCAAGCTCGACGAGGAGCCGGTTCGGTAGGTCGATCACAATCTCGTCCGGCTGCTGAATCTGGAAAGTCTGCTCGCTGGAGCAACCCACCGAGTCGAACACCGCGATCACCACGCTATCGCCGAAGCCCAGCCCCACCTGATCGAAGGGCGTCAGGAAGCCGTCGTTGTTGATGGTGAAACTATAGTCCAGTAGGTCAGTGCCCTGCCCCCCGAAGGCGGTATCGAGGGTGATCTCGGCCGGGTCGTTGAAGCAAAGTGGGTCGGCGATCGTATCGACCGTAAAGGTGATCGGGTCCGGCTCGAAGATGGTGTAACTGAGGC
Organism: Neolewinella sp.; assembly: GCF_965214665.1. Taxonomy (GTDB): domain Bacteria; phylum Bacteroidota; class Bacteroidia; order Chitinophagales; family Saprospiraceae; genus Neolewinella. The sequence goes on from NZ_OZ243970.1 coordinate 3,619,394, forward strand.
TATCTTGACAGCCTACCTCATCAGTCACGGTGACGCCGTAGGTGCCGGGAGCGAGGTCTGTGGCGGTCTGTTCATTACTGCTCGCTACGGCCGGTGACCAGTTGTAGGGACTATCCCCAAGCGGGTTGTTGTTGGTGCTGACAACCTGTACGGCCAGTACCCCGTCCTCATCGCCGAAGCAGGTCACGCGGGGCGTGGTCACGAAGGGATCGATGGCTAGGATCAGGGAGTCTGGCTGATTGATGACGAAGGAAAAGGTATCGGCCTGGCAGCCGTTGGCGTCGGTTACGAGTAGCTGGTACAGGCCGGCCCCGACGTCCTCCAGGCGATTGGTCGTTTCCGGGCGGTCGACGTAGCTGAAGGTGTAGCCGGGGGTGCCGCCGGTGACTGTGATCTCGGCTGCGCCGGTCGTGTCACCGTTACAGGTGGCATCGGTGATGATGGGCTCAAAAGCGAATTCGTCTGGACTACCGATGATGGTATCGAATACCTGCGGGCATACGCCGTCGGTGACGGTGACCGAGATGGGGCCACGGGCCAGGCCACTCAAACTGCTACTAGTTTCGCCCCGGATAGTATCACCCGTAGACCAGAAAAAGTCGAAGGTACCGATGCTGTCGTTCGTGAAGCGGGGCGCGAAGGTGATACGGCCATCTGCCGTAGTATCGCTGGGGCAGCTGACATTCTCCACGACGGTAAACTCACCGACGATACCATCGGGGTCCTCAACCTCGAAGGAGGTCTCGAAGGCCGGCTGGCAGTTGTTGGCGTCGCTGATGGTAACGCTGTAGGTGCCGGCGCTGAGTCCCGTACGGGTAGCTACGGTGATGGGGCTGTCAAGGTCCGACCAGCTGTAGTTGTAACTGCCGTCGGGATTAGGGGTGCCTCCGACGGCAAAGAGCTCGATGCTGCCATCCGTATCACCCAAACAGGTAGGATCATCAATCGCTACGGAGTCGAGCGACACCAGGCCGGGACTATCTACAAAACCGGGGAAGGGCCACACGCAGTCATTGGAAAGCGTGACCTCGAGTAGATAAGCCCCTACGGTAAGATTAGGCTCAGTAGTACGTCCCACCGCTACCTGCTCTCCCTTTGAATTATCCTCATTCAGGCGGAACCAGGCGTAATCGGTGATCGTGATGGAGTCGCCGGGTGGCGGGCTTACGATGGCACTTAATTGTCCGTCCGTATTACCCGGACAGGAAATCTGGTCAATCAGAGCGTTAACCACCTGGGGCTGCGGCGGCGGTAGGATCTCGAAGGCCAGCGTGTCCGGCCCGCAATCATTGGCATCGTTGATCACGGCAAAGTAGAAGGGGCTGGGTTGTAGATTATCTAAGAAGTTCGTGTCTACCAGCAGACTGTCGAAAGTCTCTAGGCTATCGACCGGATCTGGCAGGCTATCATTGTAGATTTGGTAGGTGTATGGTCCCGTTCCTCCGGAGACGATGAGGGTCGCTGTACCCAGCGAGTCTTCCGGGCATATTTGTTGAGTAGTCGCTACCTTTTCCAGCACCAGTTCAGCTGGCTCAATCACCTCGATGGTGTCGCGACTTTCGCACAAATCCTGGTCGCGTAATAGAACGATATAGGTGGCAGGTGCAAGGTCTCCAAATACGTATGGCTCTGATCCTCCTGATTCGATAACAGCAAAATCTTCTAGAATCATATTATCTACACTTAGCAAGCTAGTTTCATAAGGAAGAACAGGCTGTGCGGTGCCTTCAGATGTCGCGGTCACAGAAATGCTGCCGTCAACATTACCAAAACAACTTACTCGAGTTGGAACTGCATCTGGTATCAGGATTTTATCCGCACTGACCGAGAACTCAGTGTTTGCTGTACAACCATTAGCATCAGTTACTGTAGCAGTGTATGCACCGGGCAGCAAATCGGTTCTTGTGATTTGGCTGCTGCTAGTAACCTCCCCGTCAGACCATGCTATAGTATATTCTCCGTTTTCATCTACTGTTCCACCACTGACTGTGATAGTGACAGAGCCGTCGTCAACTCCACTACAAGTCGCGTTATCAATAGTCCTTGAACTATTACTAATTATAAGGCGGTTAGGGGCGGTGAGAGGTTCAGAATCTTCAGTGGAACAACCAGTTGCGGTATTTGTGGCGATCACCGAGTAGCTGTCGGGTCCCAAATTTGCGACAGTACCTGTAGTACTGCCATTGCTCCAGGCAAAAGTGTACCCTTCACTACTAACAGGATTACTGCCATCCAGTATAACTGCACGTAATGATCCATTTGTGTCATCGAAACACTGAATGGGTTGCACCACCTCAATCCGGACTGATATATTTGGCTGAATTATTTCTGCGCTACGTTCTTTTTTAGCACCAGTATTGTCGGTCACAGTGATTTGGTACTCGCCCCCTGGAAGGTTTCCTAAAAGGACCGCTTCGCCATCAGTTGCGCCGGTTTCAGAGCCAGTAACAGGGGGGGTTGCTGGACTAGTACGCAAGTAGTCAATTTCATAAGGTGCAGACCCCCCTCTTGGGGTGATTGTTAAACTTCCATCCGAATCACCACTACAGATAACGTCCGTAGCACTTACAGTGAAATCGATCTCTGCACTAGGTTGCTGCTGGACAGTGCAAACATCAGTGACGTTTATCTCACCCGTGAAACTACAACTAACTTCATCGCTTACCGACACCGTATACGTGCCCTCTTCAGCAAACGAATAGTTAACCACATCTCCGTGACGATAGCCGTTTGCGCTAGGTGCTAAAGCATCTACTTGTGCACCAGTCGCGTCGGTAACCGTGATGGTGTAGCTACCTCCGCGCTGAAGCTCACTTTTTCCTCCGGTGACGGTGAAACTATCGGAGCAGCTACCCGATGAAAGGTCAGCGTCGATTGGATTGAGGTACCCAATGGTGATTTGGGACTCGATAGCGACGTCTATGCAGTTGCCATGTTCGTACTCGATGACCCCAACAGCATTTCTAACAGCTGAATCAATTGTAATGGGAACAAATGTGAGAAAGACTGGCTGCGGGTTATCGGGAGTTCCGTTGAACGTTTGGGTAGCGTAGGGAGCTTCGACGTGCTCTATACGGTAGTCGTAATTACCAGCAAAGTAGCCAGCTGGGAACAAGACATCTAGTCCTTCCTGAAATGGGAATGGTACGGTAAAGTTGCATGTGTCGGCTAACAAGTCATCCCTAGTTTCACCCGCTACGGTAGGCCTACAGCCAAACACATGATAGGCTATCCCCGCAGATTCCAGGCTGCTAGGAAGAATTTCGCTTCCCTCACTAAAATCGATAGTAAACTCATCTCCTAAACACAGGAAAACAGTGTCGTTTAGGTTATCGAAGGAGCTAAAGTCCACCGTTCCCCCTGCTGGTACATTTCCTAAACTAGAGCTCTGAATATTTACATTGGTGAGTCGACCGATGGTGCCGGCGTCAGCCCCACAATCTTCTGGTTGCGCTACGGCCTGGCATGCAGCCTCAGTATGCGTGACCTCACCACTGAATCCACACCCAATTCCATCAGTAACTTCGATTCGGTAGGTGCCCGGTTGGGTGACGTCGTAGTTCACCACATCGTTATGACCGTACTTGCGACTTTGCCGGTCTAGGGTAGCAATTCCACCGCTCCCGCCCATGGGGATGATAGAAACCGTCAATTCATCGGTGCCACGGAATTCGCTTATACCTCCTCGGATATTGAAGCTTCCCGAGCAGTCTGATGAACCTACCACCTCATTCTCGATACTGATCTCGTTGAGCCATCCAATAGCTGTGACTTGATCTGTACGCTGGTTGTTGCACTGAAAGGTACTGTCTGCCTCAAAGACAAAGACGCTGTCAAGACCCCCAAAGCCGTCATCTCGAATGTTTATTGCATCAACAGTAATAGGGGTAACAAAGAGTACTTTAGGCCCAGGTCGACCATCAGGACCGGGGAAAAATTCCATTAATGTTTCCTCCGAGTAATTCTCGACTAGCAAGTCGTAATCTTTTTCCCCATAGTCGACTGGACTGAACAAAACTAAACTGTCTTGACCAAAGGGGCTACGACCAGTTGGGACTAAGCAGTTATCACTTAAGAAAGCTTCGCGCGTCTCACCGGTTTGGGAGGGAGGACAGTCATAGATCGTGTAGGCAATACCGGGAGGGGTATTGGGATCAGGATCGCTGCTTTCAGGAAGTCTGACTGAGTTCTCATCCAGATTCAGCGTGAACTGATCGCCCCGGCACAGAAAGATGGTATCCCGGTTACTTGCACTATACGGAATGTAGGGCAAAGAACCTCCCCGTGTAGGAGGATTTAGACTTGTGCTGTTCATTTTGACGTTGGTGAACTGAGAAATCTCACCAGCGTCATCATCACATACTAAGGCAGCTTTATCAAAGCCTGTTTTAGATGGTTTCACTATCTCTGTGGATTTGAAAAGCCCCTGAGCCCCCAACCCCCCAAAGCCCAAAACCCCCAACAAAACCAGTACCAGTCCCCGAATCAAGGTAGTGTAAGCGTGCATAGATGTGTCATTCGATAGCAGAAAGCGGTAGCCCGGCGGACGGGCCCCCGGGTCACGGAAAACGAACGCTAGGTACACTTATTTCATTGTCCCGATAGCTATCGGGACGCACGCGCCCAAACTGTTTTGTCAGCTACTACCTAAAAGAGCACGCCGAGCATGATGATGATGCTCTGCTGGCGGCCCTTGCTGTCGTCCTCGGCGGGGTCGCGGCCCGGGCGGGTCACCTGGGTATCGTTGTCGGTGGTGAGGTCCAGGAAGCCGGACTGGAAGCCTAGTCCCCCGATTAGGCTAGTTTGTGTACTGATACTGTACTCCACGCCGCCGCCAATGCCCCAGCTGAGGTTGAGGGCGTTGACCTCGCTGCCGATCTTGAAGCTCTCGTTGTCGTCGATGTAGCTGGCCCGCTCGATGCTGCCCTTGGAGCTAGCCACGATGCCCAGCGTGAAGGCCGGCTGCACGAAGTAGCGTAGGTAACCGAACTCGCGGGTGCGCAGGGTCAGGCCCAGGGGAATTTCCACGAACTGTAGGTTGTAGTCGTAGGTGCTGCCGCCGGTAAGCTGGCCCGGAGTGGGCTGGGTGGTGAGCACCTCGTTGAGCGGCTCGCTCCAGATGTTCACCTGCGTGAACTGGTCGTCGTACCGCAGCGCCCCGCCGGCCCCGAAGTGGAAGTTGATGCCGGTGTGGATGCTGTAGTTGTCCTGAAAGTAGTACTCGGCGATCAGTCCCAGCTTGAGGCCCAGCTTGGTGCCGTCCGACTCGATGAGGTTGTTATCGGTCGTCAGGTAGTTGAAGGTAGGGCTGAGCTGGATGCCGAGCTGGATGGGGTTGATCTGCGCCGCGGCCGTGAGGGAGAACACGAAGGCCAGGGGAAGGAGTAGATAGGGTTTCATAGGGTACTTTTTAGGTTCGTCAGTCGTTACCAAACGAGCCGTTCCGGCCGGTGTTTAGCCCATGACGAAAGATAGCCCTTTGTTTACCGTTCTGCTGCTCTGCCTACTGGGTTGGAGTAGCTGCACCGACGACGACGGCCCCCCCCCGCCCGACGTCAGTGACATCACGGTAAATCTCACGGTACTGCGCTTCGATCGTGCCCTGGCCAAGCTCGACACCACGGACCTCACCGCCTCCCTGGCCGAGCTAAACCGGCAGTACGGCAGCTTCACCGACGTTTTCTTCACCCACCTGGTGCCGGTGCGGCGGGGCGATTTCAGTCCGGCAGAGGGCCAGCGGGTGCTGCGGGCCTACCTGGACTATCCCCTCACCCACTTCGTCGACTCTCTGGTAACGGAAAACTACGGAGATGCAACAGGGGGGGCTGCGTCAATGGGGGGAGGGGGGCCCGTTGTAAGCCAGGTGCAAGATCTGGTGGAACAGCTCACCACATCACTCAAATACTACCGCCACTACTTCCCGGCCGCGCCCCTACCCGATACCCTGGTCACCTACGCCACCCACTTCGAGCTGGCCGCCTTCCTCTACGGCGACGGGCAGCTGGCCGCCGGGCTCGACTTCTTCCTCGGCCCCGCCTTCGACTACAGTCAGGTGGACCCCAACGAGCCCATCTTCAGCGACTACCTGGCGCAGAGCTACACCCCCGACAACTTCGCCGGTAAGCTGCTCCGCGTCCTGCTCGAAGACCGCTTCCCCCCGCCCCGCTCCGGCCGCCTGATCGACTACCTCGTGTACGAGGGTAAGAAGTTGTACGTGCTGGAACGGCTGCTGCCCAAGGTGCCCCGCCACGTGGTCTACGAGGTCACCGAAGCCGAGATGGCCTGGCTCGAAGACAACGAGACGCCCATCTACGCCTACCTGCAGCGGGAGGACGAGCTCTACAGCACCGACGTCAACAAGATCCGCAAGTATACCGGTCCGGCCCCCTACTCCGTGGGTATGCCGCAGGAGTCGCCGGGGGGCGCGGTGAATTTTTTGGGGCGGCAGATCGTGGCCTCGTATATGGTGCAGCACCCGGAGGTGACGTTGGCGGAGCTGATGGGGATGGGGGATGGGCAGGAGATCTTGCGGGGAGCTCGGTATAAGCCAAGGTAGGGGTTGTTGTTGGGTTGTTGGGTTGTTGGGTTGTTGGGTTGTTGAGTTGTTGCGTTATGGGGAAGCTCGCTTCGCTCGTCTTAGTGTTGCTTGCTTCGCCTTTCTCTGTAGATATTGCACCTGCGGCCCCGCCCCAAGTAGTACCTACCACACCCCCCAACGCCTACCACGCCTACCACGCCTCCAACGCTAGCAACTCAACAACCCAACAACTCAACAACCCAACAACCCCACCATGACCCGTACCATCCCCCTAGTCAACCTAACCCAGTTCCAAACCGGCCACCCCACCCAGCGCCAAGAGTTCATCGACGAGCTCGGCGAGGCGTTTCACGACATCGGTTTCGTAGGCGTGACCGGCCACGGTATTCCTAAGGAACTCATCGACGACTTCTACGTAGCGGCCAAGCAATTCTTCGCCCTACCCGTAGAAACCAAGCGCAAGTACGAGGTGGCGGGAGCGGCCGGACAGCGGGGCTACACCAGCTTCGGCAAGGAGCACGCCAAGCAGTCGCAGGTGGCCGACCTCAAGGAGTTTTTCCAGATCGGGCAGGAGCTCAGCGATACCTCGGCCAGCGACTACCAGCAGAACCCCTACGTGGAGGAGGTGCCCGCCTTTATGAAGCTGGGACTGCAACTCTACCGCGCCTTCGAGCAGGCCGGGAATGATCTGCTGCGGGCCATCGCACTCTACCTAGGCCTCGATGAGAAATACTTCGAGCAGTACACCCACGATGGCATGAGCATTCTGCGGGCGATCCACTACCCGCCCATCACCCAGGAGCCGAAGAGCGCCATCCGGGCCGAGCAGCACGAGGATATCAACCTGATCACCCTGCTGGTCGGTGCCAGTGCCGGCGGACTCGAGCTCCAGAACACGGCCGGCGAGTGGCAAGAGATCGTGCCCGAGAACGATGAGATCGTCATCAACGTCGGCGACATGCTCCAGCGGCTGACCAACAACTACCTGAAGTCGACGACCCACCGCGTCGTCAACCCGCCCCGCGAGCAGTGGCACGAGCCGCGGCTGTCGATCCCCTTCTTCCTGCACCCCCGCCCGGAGATGCGGCTGGACGTGCTACCGAGCACGGTGACGGAGAAGCGGCCGCAGGCCTACGCGCCAATCACGGCCGGGGAGTATTTGGATGAGCGGCTGCGGGAGATCGGGTTGAAGAAGTAGTTTTGGCTCGTCCGCCAGGGTAAGACTGACTTTGTCCCCCTTACCGTACCCCCCGTGCCCACCCCCCTAAAGTACATCGCCTACCTCACCACCCTCCACCTGCTGCTGGGGGTGCTGGCCTACTATGCCATCGGCGGCGGACCGGTACTGCTGCTCGTGGAGATGATCCTGCTCCTGAGCGCCTACCTCGGTTACCGCCTCTACCAGGTGCTGGTAGCCCCGCTCGACCTACTGAGCCGCGGGGTGGGGGCGCTGGCCGATCAGGACTTTTCCGTCAAGATGACCCCCACCGGTAGCCCCGAAATGGACCGCCTCGGCACGGTCTACAACCGCATGATCGACCAACTGCGCCGCGAGCGGGTCACGGGCCGGCAGCGGGAGGAGTTCCTGGACCAACTGGTGAGCGCCGCGGAGGTGGGCATCCTGATCCTGGACTTCGACGGCGGGGTGCAGTCGGAAAACCCCTGGGTGACTCGCTTAAGGCAGAAAGCACCCGGATTTATCGAAGGTATCCTTGCACCTGTCCCCCCGATAGCTATCGGGGTTATCGGGACGCAAGCACCCGGAGAAAAGCGGGTATACACGACGGCCGACAACCGCCGCATCCACGCCGAGTACGCCACCTTTATCGACCGGGGCTTTGAGCGTGGCTTCGTGGTGCTACAGGATGTGACGGCCGACCTGCTACAGGCCGAAAAGGAGGCCTACGGGAAGGTGATCCGCATGATGGCCCACGAGGTGAATAATTCGAATGCCGCCATTGTATCGCTGCTGCGCTCCCTGCTGGAGATCGCCCAAGAGGCTGACCCGCAGCTGCCCGAGCTTACGCGGGAGTACCTACCCCCGGTGATCCAGCGAGCGGAGAACCTGACGGCCTTCATGCGCAACTTCGCCCGCGTGGTGCGGCTGCCCGAACCCCAGCTGAGCCGTCTGGACCTGAACCAACTAGTACGGGGTGCCGGGGAGGTGATGGCCGGGTTGCTCCACTCCGCCGGGATTGAGCTAAGCTACCACCTAGCCGAGCGCCCGGTGCCGGTGGAAGCCGATGCGGGACAGCTGGAGCAGGTGATCATCAACGCCCTCACGAACGCCCGCGAGAGCATCGGGCAGGGAGGGCGGATCGAGCTGAGCACCCAGGCCCGTCCGGTTGGCTTTGTGATCGCGGATGACGGGCCGGGCATCCCGCAGGAGGTGGCCGACCGCCTGTTCACGCCCTTCTTCAGTACAAAGGGCAGCGGACAGGGGGTGGGGCTGACCCTGGCGCGGGATATTCTGGAGGGGCACGGGACTACTTACCGCCTGGCTACCGAAGCGGATGGTTGGACACGCCTACGTGTCAACTGGCCGGAGTAACTTAGGGGCATGAACCGAAGAACTTTCCTCACCACGGGTAGCCTGGGGCTAGCTGCCGGACTGGCCGCCCTGCCCCGCCGGCACGTCGAGCCGTCGATCGTCGGCGCCGAGCTGTACCTCATCAACGTCGAGGCCGTAAGGCACTTCAGTACCGGCACCTGGTACAACCGCCAGCACCTGATGCTGCACTTGCGTACCGACGCACACGGTGGCTGGTCGGAAATCATCGCCAGCGTGAACGAGCCGGAGGTAGACCTGTCGGAATGGCGGGAACGCGCGGCGCTCGTCGTCGGAAAAACGCCACAGCAAGCACTCGACTGGCTGCGGGCCGAAAAGTACGGGGAGTGGGAAAGCAGACCGGTGGAATGGCTGGAGTTCGCGCTGTATGACCTCCTGGGCCGCCAGGAGGATACGCCGGCGGTGCGGCTACTGGGGCTAAAGGACAACCAATCCGTGCCCGGCCTTTTTGCGATCCTGGAGTCCGACCCCGCCCGCCTACTGGCCAAAGTGGAAGAGGCCCGCGCGCAACATCTCACCAGCCACGTGAAGTTGAAGCTCTTCGGAGACGCGGAAAACGACCGGGTGCTGATCCGTACCCTCCGGGAAGCACTCGGGCCGGAGGCCTTCCTGATTGGCGATCCGAACGGCGGCTACAAGGACGGCACGCTGCAACAGTACGCTAATATCCTCACGGCTCACCACGCCGCCGGTCTGAATGGCTGCGAGGACCCCGCCGAGCTGACCAATCCGGAATGGGTGGAGCTACAGGGACTGGTCGGCGAGCTGGCCCTCATCCCCGATAAGCCGCTCCGCCCCAGTTGGGAGAGCGTCCACACCCTGCTGCCGGGCATGGGCAGGATCTACAACTTCCACCCGAAGACGACCGGTAGTCTGGCGGATATGGTCACCCTTGGCCGCCGCATTCAGGGCTGGGGCGGCCAGATCATGATCGGCGACGATAGCCTGGTGGGGGCGGGGGCTACGGCCTGGCAGCAGATCGCCTGTGGGTTCGGCGCCGTGTGCACCGAGGCACTGGAAAAGCCGCAGGAGTCGACGGCATTCCTGGACTGTATCGAGCAGAAAGCTACCCACACTGACGCGGCGGGGCGGGTGCACTGGGAGCCGGCACCCGGCTTCGGACTGTACGTCGATACCGGAAAGCTCAGTAAATCAGCTACCCGCGTGATGACGGTTTGAACCCAGGCATACCGCCCATCACCCACTTAGTGCGCACCCCCCCCGATAGCTATCGGAGCTATCGGGGCCCCGCCCCCTAAAACATCCGGTGGTGTGGGGCACCTTATAGGGGTATGTCCGCCACCGAAGCTACCTACGAAGACCTGCAGTACCTCGTCGAGACGCTGGAGGCCACCTACGGCCGTCAGACCCGCTACAGCACCAAGTCGGCCGTCGACCAGCTCATCGCCACTACCCTTTCACAGCGCACCAACTACGCCGACGAGAAAAAAGCCTACGATAATCTGCTAGCAACCTACGGCGACTGGGCCGGGGTCGCAGGTGCAACGGTGGAGGGCATCGAGCAGTGTATCCAGACCTCGCGCTGGCCCGAGATCAAGGCCCCCCGCATCAAGGAGATGCTCAACCTGATCCTGGAACGCTACGGCAAGCTAGACCTGCAGTTCCTGGCCGACATGCCCGTCGACGAGGCCCAGAACCTACTCATGGAGCTACCCGGTGTAGGCTTCAAGACGGCCACCTTCGTGCTCCTCTTCTCCCTGCGCCGCCCGGCCCTGCCCGTCGATACCCACGTGCACCGGGTGAGTACGCGCTTCGGCATCCTGCCCGAGAAGATCACCCAGGCCAAGTCGCACAAGGCCCTGCTCGACATGCTCCCGAAAGACGCCGATGAGTTGCTGAATTTTCACAAGCTGCTCTTCAAGCACGGGCAGCGGGTGTGTACCTACTCGCGGCCGAAGTGTGGGGAGTGTGTGGTGCGGGAGCGGTGCCGGTATTATCACCGGCAGTAAAATGCGGTCTCCGACCGCGGTAGCAAAATGCAGCCTCTGGCTGCGCTGGTTAACACAGTCTGTAAACGCGAGTGCAACGCACTACCCAGAACCGGTGTCGAACTACAAACTACCCAGCAGTATGCCTACTGGCCCCTTGCTTTACGAGGATAGCTTCCGTAAAACCTGGCAAGTGCTATCGCTATTCTTAATGGCTCCCCTGCTCACCCTCATGGGGCAGCTAGCACTAGCCACTACGGTCTACACAGCTCAGTGACCAAGCCTCCGCGGCTCGGTCGCCCCGGCTGGAAGCCGGGAGCCAACGGAACTTTTCAATACGTATCGACCGTTGTCTCACCATGCCCCCACCCCCCTTCATTGCACCCGCGCTCGCGCAAACCGCCACCCGCTACGACGTAGAAATCCTCTTCGCCATCGAGAGCGGCAGCCGCGCCTGGGGCCTGGCCAGCACCGACAGCGACTACGACGTGCGCTTCGTATACCGCCACCGGCCGGCCTGGTACCTGAGCCTGCACCCGGGCCGGGATATGATCGGTCCCCACATCGAGCGCGGCGGCGAACTGGACCTGGCCGGCTGGGACGTACGTAAATTCCTGCATCACTTATCGAACAGTAACCCCAATGTGCTGGAGTGGCTGGCCTCGCCGATCGTCTACCATGTCACGGGAACGTTTCTGGAGGACTGCCGCCGACTCGCCGATACCTACTTCCGCCCCCGCAAAGCCATCGCCCACTACCTGGGCATCGCCCACGGGGCCCGGCAGGCTGGCCTGGACACCGATGAGCGCTGGAACCTGAAGAAATTTTGCTACTGGATGCGGCCGATCCTGGCGGCGACCTACATCGTACGGCACGGCCGGCGGCCACCCATTACGATGGATGGTCTGCTGCCCCTGATCGATGACCGTGAGTTGACGGCGCTCATCCACGAGCTGATGGAGCTCAAGCACACCGTACGTGAAGACTACCGCACCCGCGTCGACCCCCGCCTGATGACCTACTTCGCTGAGCTAAAGATGCACGCCACCACCGCCTGTACTGGGATGGATAAGGACGTGAACCGGTCCGATGAGGCAGATGCTTTCTTCCGCCAAACCATCGGTTATCCATGAACGTCGAGGACCTGCGTCCCGGCCGGCACCTGCTACTGGAATGCCGCAGCGGCAGCCACGCTTACGGGCTCGCCACCCCCGAGTCCGACGAGGACTTCCGTGGGGTATTCCTGCTGCCCTACGACCGCCTGCTCGGCCTACACTATACCGCCCAGCTTGCCGATGCCACCAACGACCGCAGCTACTACGAGCTCGGCCGCTTTGTCGAGCTACTCGACAAAGCCAACCCCACTGCCCTGGAGCTATTGGCTACTACAGGAGTAGACGTCCTGTACCGCCACCCGCTCATGAACCAGCTCCAAGTAGCGGACTGGCTCACCAAGGCCTGCCGCGACACCTTCGCCGGCTACGCCATCACCCAGATCCGCAAGGCCCGTGGCCTGAACAAAAAGGTACATAACCCCATGCCGGAGCAGCGCGCCGGCGTCGAAGCCTTCTGCTACGTAATCGAGCACGGCCGCAGCCAGTCCCTCGCCGATTGGTCACACCAAACCGGCACCCCAGCCGCTACTCTGGCCCTTGCCAAAGTCGATCATGCCCGCGACCTCTACGCCATGTACCACGATAGCAGCGGGGCGGGCTGGGGCCAGGGCGTTTCCCGCCCCCAGTCCAACCAGGTGGTGCTCTCCGACGTACCAAAGGGCCAGCCCGTGATTGCCTACCTCAGCTTCAACAAGGACGGCTACTCCACCTACTGCCGCGACCACCGCGCCTACTGGGACTGGGTCGAACGCCGCAACGACGCCCGCTACCTCGGCACCCTCGCCCACGGCCAGGGCTACGACGCCAAGAACATGATGCACACGCTGCGCCTGCTCGAAATGGCTACCGAAATTTTCACCGAGGGCCGGCTCAACGTGCGGCGTCCGAACCGGGAGTTCCTCCTCGCCGTCAAAGCAGGGAGGTATACGCTGGATGAGGTGCTGGAGCTTGCCGAAGAGCGGTTGGCAGCGTTGGATGCGGCGGTGACGAAGAGTGAGTTACCGGAGGAGTTGCCGGTGGGGTTTGCGGAGGGGAGGTTGGTGGAGCTGCGGCGTGTGCTGTATGACGGGCAGTAGCTTCTCTGTATAACCTCGGTGAAGCCCTTCTGTGGTGAGTTTGCTACGCATACCCCAGCGCAGCCAGAGGCTGCATTTTACTGCCGCCGCCGGAGGCAGCATTGTACTCAAACCGCCGTATCTTCAAGATCCCTTAAACCACCCAAATGGCCAACTACAACATCGACGCCGACAAATCCATCACCTACGACGCCATCGTAGTAGGCTCCGGCATCTCCGGCGGCTGGGCGGCCAAGGAACTCACCGAAAAGGGCCTCAACACGCTGGTCCTCGAACGCGGCCGAATCGTAGAACACGTCAAGGACTACCCCACCATGAACCTCGACCCCTGGGACCTGGAGCTGCGCGGCGGCCTCACCGCCCAGGAACGCGACAAGCACTACAAGAGCGTACGCTCGGGCTTCGTGAGCAAGGACATCGAGCACTTCCACGCCAACGACCGCGAAAACCCCTACACGGAGATCAAGCCCTTCCTGTGGATCCGCGCTCACCAGATGGGCGGCCGCTCGATCCTGTGGGGCAAACAGACTTACCGGCTGAGCGACCTCGACTTCGAGGCCAATGCTAAAGATGGGCACGGCGTAGACTGGCCCATCCGCTACAAAGACATCGAGCCCTGGTACACCTACGTGGAGAAATTCGCCGGTATCAGTGGGTCGCCGCTGGGCCTACCGCAGCTACCCGATAGTCACTTCCTGCCCCCCATGGAAATGAACTGCGTGGAAAAGCACGTGAAGGAGCGGCTGGAAAAAAACTTTAAGGGCCGCCACCTCATCATCGGTCGCTGCGCCCACCTGACCGTGCCGCACAACGGCCGCGGACAGTGCCAGTACCGGAATCGCTGTAGCCGGGGCTGCCCGTACGGAGCCTACTTCAGCAGTAACGCTGTCACGCTACCGGCCGCCCAGAAGACGGGCAAGCTCACCATACGGCCGTTCTCGATCGCCCAGTCGGTGACCTACGACGATGCGAAAGGACGGGCTACCGGGGTACGCGTGATCGACGCCGAGACCAACGACGTGATCGACTACAAAGCCCGGGTAATCTTCCTCAACGCCTCGGCCCTCAGCACCACCCACATCATGCTCAACTCCAAGTCGCAGCGCTTTGAGAACGGACTGGGCAACGACAGCGGCGAGCTCGGTCACAACCTCATGGACCACACCTACCGCGTGGGGGCCGTGGGCACCGTGGAGGGCTTCGACGATAAGTACTACAGCGGCCGGCGGCCCAACGGCATCTACATTCCCCGCTACTGGAACGTGAACGCGGAATCGCAATCCGATAAATTCGTACGCGGCTTCGGCTACCAGGGCGGCGGCGGGCGCATCGGCAACAACAACGCCGAGGGTTTCGGGGCAGAGTTTAAGGAGAAGATCCTCGGGCCCGGCCCGTGGGAGTTTTTCATCACCGGCTTTTCGGAGTGCCTGCCCTACCACAGCAACCAGGTCACCCTCAACGAGGAGGTGCTGGACAAGTGGGGCCAGCCTACGCTTTCCATCGATGCTGAGTGGGGTGAGAACGAGTACGCCCTCAACAAGCAAGCCCGCGAGGATGCCGTCGAGATGCTCGAGCGCGTAGGCCTCAGGGACATCGTCGGCTTCGACAACCGCCACGAGATGGGCAACGGCATCCACGAGATGGGTACCGCCCGCATGGGCCGCGACCCGAAGACCTCCGTGCTCAACGCCTTCAACCAGGTACACGGCGCTAAGAACGTCTTCGTCACCGACGGAGCCTGCATGACCTCCTCCAGCTGCGTTAACCCCTCCCTCACCTACATGGCCCTCACCGCCCGCGCGGCCGACCACGCCGTCGCCGAGCTCAACAAACAGAATATCTGATGCACCGTAGAGACGTCCTCCGCCACCTCAGCTACCTCAGCGGGGTGGCCGTTACTGCCCCTTCACTTTTAATTGCCCTACAGTCCTGCGGCCGCGACGAGCCCGACCTCGACTGGTCGCCGCAGTACTTCACCGACAGCGAGGCCCGCTTCGTCACCTCCTACGTCGATACCCTCCTGCCCCGCACCCCCGATAGCTATCGGGGCCCCGGCGGACTGGATGTAGGCGTACCCGCCTTCATCGACCGCGTCATGGCCGCTACGGCCGGTGAAGGAGACAAACCTTCCCCCCTCCAGACTGGCATCCTGGAGTTCGACGAGGGGGCCCGCACCCAGTACGGCATGCCCTTCCACCAGCTCGATGCTACGCAGCGGGGCGAGCTCTTTACGGCGGCCGAGGGCGTGGCACCTAGGTACAATCCGCAGGTCTGGGGCACGGCCGTGGGCGAGCAGCCGCCGGTGGGCTTTTACCGTTCGCTGAAGTCGATGGCGCTGTGGGGCTATTTATCCTCCGAGAAGATTGGGACGGAGGTACTGCACTACGATCCGGTGCCGGGGGGGTATGATGGGTGTGTGGATCTGGCTAGTTTGGGGGGGCGGGCTTGGAGTTTGTAGGGGGCGGGGTGTGCCCAGTCTTTCTATCCATGCATGCCTAATATTATAATGTGATGACTCACCTCCGGTACCGTAACTACTTCCTCGTTTACCTCCTACTGACCGCCTGCGGATACCTCCCCGCCCAAACCCCCCAGCCCAACTACGACGAAGCCCAAGTCCCCGCCTACACCCTGCCGG
Organism: Neolewinella sp.; assembly: GCF_965214665.1. GTDB lineage: Bacteria > Bacteroidota > Bacteroidia > Chitinophagales > Saprospiraceae > Neolewinella. The sequence goes on from NZ_OZ243970.1 coordinate 3,635,279, forward strand.
ACCCCCTCATCGCCACGGACGGCACCCCCGTCACCGCCGCCGAATGGCCCGCGCGCCGCGCCGAACTCCTACGCTTGTTCGAAGACCATGTGTACGGCAGCGTGCCCGGCGAACTGGATAGCATAAGCTGGCAGATCGTAGAGGAGGGCGAGGCGATGCGCGGCAAGGCCCTCCGGCGGCAGGTCGCTATCAGTATGTACTACGGGCCGCACGAGCTGCGGGCCGGACTGCTGCTCTACGTGCCCAACCAGGCGAACGGCCCCGTACCCGTACTGCTGGGCATGAACTTCTTCGGCAACCACGCCGTACTGCCGGACACGGCCGTACTACTCACCCCCAACTGGCTACCCAACCAGGAGACCTACGGCATCACGGAACACCGGGCCATGGAAGCCTCCCGCGGCGCGCGCGGCCACCGCTGGAACCCCGAACTCGTCGTGGGCCGGGGCTACGCCTTCGCGACCATCTACAGTGGGGACTTCGACGGCGACCGCCCCGACGATTGGACCGACGGCGTGCACCCCCTCTTCTACACCGGTACGCAGCAACGGCCCGCGGTGGATGAATGGGGCACGATCGCGGCCTGGGCGTGGGGCTACTCCCGCGCCATCGACTACCTGGTGACGGACTCCCTGCTCAATCCCAATCAGATCGTCATCATGGGCCATTCTCGCATGGGCAAGGCCGCCCTCTGGGCCGGGGCCAATGACGCGCGCGCCGCCGTGGTCGTTTCCAACAACTCCGGCTGCGGCGGTGCCGCCCTGAGCCGGCGGCGCTACGGCGAGACGGTGGCCAGCATCAACGAGGCCTTCCCCCACTGGTTCAATGATCGCTTTCCGGAGTACGCCGGTCGGGAGGAGGACCTGCCCGTTGACCAGCATGAGCTAATTGCCCTGGTGGCCCCGCGCCCGGTTTACGTCGCCAGCGCCGTCGATGACCGCTGGGCCGACCCCCGGGGCGAGTTTTTGGCGGCCTACCACGCCGGTCCGGTCTACCGATTACTCGGCGCCTCTGGCCTACCTCAGGACACCCCCCCGCCCCCGAACGAGGCCCTGGACCGGGCCACCATCGGCTACCACCTCCGCCGGCGGGGCCACGCCGTGCTCGACTACGACTGGAACCAGTTCATCGATTTTGCGAATTACCACTTTGCTAGTAGCGCCGACTGAGTTGGCCCCCTGATTATGCACCACCGCCTCCTAGTCCTCCTCCTCCCCTTCTTCCTCGTCACCTACCGGAGCTCCATCCAAGCGCAGCACGCCCTCGAGAATGAACTGATCCAGCTGGAACTCGCCGAGGGAGGCGACTACCTCTGGCGGTACACTCTGAAGGCCGGCGGGGTAAGTCTGGAACTCGAGCCCCCACAGTTTGAGATCGACGGGGCACAGGTCAGCGGTGAGGTGGATGAATTTACGGTAGCCGCGGCTCCACGTACGCTTCTTAACGGGGTAACCGAGTACCGCTTCAGCGGAGCTCTGAGCCAACTGCCCGGTGTTCAACTAAGCATCCTGGTGCGGCTGGCACCGGATAATCCCGTCGTCCGCTTTGCTTACGGACTGTCGGGGGGGGCGGACCATAAGCTGACGAAGGCCGGTGGGAAGGATAGGCTGACCTACCTGACCACCCGGTCCGGTGACTTTACCGAAGTAACGGAAGTGCGGCTATCGAATTACGACGACCGGTCGCACAGCTATAGCCTGGATGAGCAGGTGGTGGGGCAGCGGTACTTCGACAACGAGCTAGCGGTGATGGGGCCCCTGCTGGTGCTGCAACGGGAAAATAGCACCTTTTTGCTGGCTTACGAGCATGGTTCGGACTATGGTAGTGCGTACCTACAGTACGACCTGCGGCGGGACGGCAACGTATCGCTGAGGGCCGTAAGGGGAAACTACCTCAGCGATCAGGTACTGGCGGATACTGCCGCCTACCGAAGCGTCTGGTTCGAGCTCGGGGGAAGCAGTGGTGGAGCGGATAGCCTGGCGGCACACTACCGGACCTTCGTGCTGGACTACCTCTCCGAAAATAAAGAAAGCCGGCAGCCCTATATTTTTTACAACACCTGGGGCCGGCAGGAGCGCGTCAAGTGGGCGGGGGGCAGCTACCTCGGATCCATGAACCTGGAGCAGACGCTACGGGAGATCGAACGGGCCCACCGGATGGGTATCGAGGTCTTCGTGATCGATACAGGGTGGTATACCGCTACGGGCGACTGGCGGGTGAATACCGCCGCTGGCTTTTTTCCGGACTCCCTGCGGCAGGTGAAACAGCTACTGGACCGGTACGGGATGAAGCTCGGACTCTGGTTCAACCCGCGCATGGCGGCGCTGAGCAGTGAGATGTATGCACGCAATAAGCAGTACCGCACCGTTCTGGATGGGGTGCCGGGGCCGACCGAAGCGGTGTGGGAAACCGAGGAGAGTGCCCCGCTCTGCATCGTGAGCCCCTACTGGGAAGACTTCGCCGATCGCCTCAGCGACCTGGTCGAGGAAGTAGGCGTGAGCTACTTCAAGTGGGACGCGGTCTGGCAAAACGACTGCAATGCCGCGGGCCACGATCACGGAACGGAGGCGCACACGGCAGCGGAACGGTATGCGCGCGACGGGTTCCTCTTACCCATCTATCTATCTAAGATCGTCGACAAGGTCAGCCGGGCGCACCCCGCCACGATCTTCGATTTTGACGTGACGGAGCCGGGCCGGGCCGTGGGGCTGTCGTTTCTGGCCTCGGGCAAGTACTTCGCGATTAATAACGGTCCGTACTACCACAACCTGGACGTCAGCGAGCAATGGCAGACCCCGCTCCCGAACGGGAACGTCAATGTACTGGTGAATCCAGGCCCGGCACGGGGCTGGTACCTACGCTCCGTGCTGAATTATGATAAGTGGATCCCCTCGGTGCTGTTCCTGACGCACTACCAACCCGACGAGCCCCGAAACTCCCAACTGATAAACCTAGCCTCCCTCGTGCTGGGGCAAAATGGTATCTGGGGGAATATCCTAGACACTTCCCCCGAGGGCACGCAATTCATCGGCACCGTACTGGATAAGTACAAGCAGGTCCGTGGGGCCATCACCCGGGCCGCACCGCTTACCACTGGTAACCCGGGGCAATCCGTAGAAATCCACGAGAAGATCGACCCACGGACCGGCCGGGGAGCCGTAGTCCTGTTCGGTAACGGCCGGCGGGAAGTAAGCTACGTTACGGAGGCAAGGGTGGATCGGAACTTCTGGCTCACCGAGGGGGTAGACGTAAGTTTCGACGATACCGGCCGGGCGATCATTCACGCTAGGTTCGCGGAAACCAGCGCCAGAATAATCTTTTTCGGCGCGGAATGACGTTACTCCCGCTGCCCGCCCATTACCCCCCCCCCCTTAGTAGCCGGCTTCATCATCCCATCCTGGGAGGATTCCACTTCCTCCCAGTCTGAGGCCAGGCCCTCGCCGTCGTTGTTCTTCCAGTAGTAGACCGGCTGTTCGTGTTTTAGCATGTCTACCCAGAGGATCAGATGCCCGGGGTCGTGGGCGGTGAGGGTGACGTCCGAACCGTTCTGGAGGCGAAGGTCGATGCTGCCGGTCTGTAGGATGGTATTCCAATGGAGACGGTAGGAAGATACTACTTGCACGAGGCGAAGATTTCAATGTGATATAAAAACGTGATGTTACCGCCGGATGCCCAATTTTCGCATTTTACTGAAGAGCGTCTGGGGGTGTATCTGTAGAATTTCCGCCGCTCCGCCCTTACCGCTCACCTTGCCGCCGGTATTATCGAGCACCAGCTGGATGTACTTGCGCTGGTACTCCTCGAAGGAGAGGAACTCGGTGAGGGTGCCGTCGAACAGATCCAGCACGGGGGTTTCCGGTTGGTCCGGTTCGTGCTGTGGCAGGGCCAGGGGCAGGGTGCCGCCGCTGGTGATAATGAAGGCGCGCTCGACCATATTCTCCAGCTCCCTGACGTTGCCGGGAAACTCATATTGTTTGATCCGGTCCAGGGTGGTGCTATCGATACCGGAGATATCTTTTTCGAACTTGGTGTTGAACTTCTTGATGAAGTGACGGACCAGGGGGTTGATGTCGTCCTTGCGCTCCCGCAGCGGCACGGTACGAATGGGAAAGACGTTCAAGCGGTAAAAGAGGTCGCGGCGGAACGTGCCCTCCTTGACCAGCTGCGGTAGATCGCGGTTAGTAGCCGCGACGACGCGTACGTCGACGGTCTTCACCTGAGTAGCCCCCAGGGGCATGAATTCGCCGTCCTGAAGTACGCGCAGCAGGCGTGTCTGCATCAGCAGCGGCAACTCTCCGATCTCATCCAAAAAGATGGTACCCCCATCGGCCAGCTCGAAGCGCCCCTGACGGTCTTTAGCCGCTCCGGTAAAGGCCCCCCTGCGGTAGCCGAAGAGCTCGGATTCAATTAGCTCGGGAGGTAGGGAGCCACAGTCTACGGTGACGAAGGGCTGGTCCACCCGCGCACTGAGATCGTGGATGGTCTTGGCGATGAGCTCCTTGCCGGTACCGGTCTCACCGGTGATGAGCACGGTTGCGTCGGTGGGCGCCACCATGCGGATCTGCCGCACCGTCTCCGCAAAGGCCTCGCTGTGGTAGATCAGGTGGGTGCCGTCGCCACCGTGGTCGAGCTGCGTTCGCAACCGGTGATTTTCGTCCGCTGCCGCGCCGACCTCCAACTCGGCCTGTACGAGCGCCTCCTTGAGGGCACCCTCGTGTTCGAGCTGGGAGCTGATGTCGCGGGCCGTCAGGAGGTACAGGCTATTGTCGGGTGTACGGCTCGACACGATACTGACCTCCATCGGACATAGGGTGCCGTCTTTGCGGAGGAACTCGGTCCGAAAATGCGTCGACCCATTGGTATCCACATCTTCCATCTGACGCTGTAGTCGTTCCTCTCGCAAGTTTTGGATGATCTGCCGGAGGTGGTACAGTTTATCCCGCTCCCGGGGGGCATAGCCCAGGTGCTTCAGCAACTGGTCGTTGATGTAGAAGAGGTTGCCCTTCAGGTCCAGCTCGATAATAAAGCAGGCTACATCATTAAGGATAGCCGAAAACCTAGCCTGTGCCGGATGCTCACTCGGCATCAGCATACAGCACAGGCAGGAACCTTCGGAAACCGTAAGCTTTACGGTATGGGTGGTGTAGTGCTGATTTTTAGCGAGCGTGATCCGTTTGACGACGCACTGTCCGCTCTTTAAAGTTTCGAACAGGTTGCTGTCCGGCGAGGCGTCGGGAACTTCCTCCGGGTGACCGATCAAAAAGTCCTGCGTCCGTAGCTCCGATTGGGCCAGCAGCTCGTCGAAGGCCTTATTTGTTACCACGGTCTCCCCTTCTTCCGTGGCGAGTAAGGTAGGCAAGGGATTGGCCTGCACCCACTCCATGACGGGGTCGGGGATTAGAAAGGAGGGTTGTTCAATGTCAGCCAACTGGTCAAAGACTGAGACGTAGCGCGTAGAGGGCGATAAGCCGGGTGAAAGTCAAACTCATTAAATCTGAACAACAATGATAGGCCCTATTCCCCCCGATAACCGAATCTGCTTGAATACTTACGATATAAGATAAGTAAACCTAATCACCTATTTACCGAGGTAAAAAGAACCGCAGCGCCAGCGCGCCGCCCCACTCCCGATCGGCGGCCGCGACGAGGCCGGAAGCCGAGCGCCCGGTCCCCGAATTGTATTCCACAGTGAGATCGAGCGCAAGCTGGGGCGAAAAGAAATACGCGGCCCCCGCTCCCAGTCGCCAGGTGGAGGTACGCGAGCGCCGCTCGACCGAGTTGCCCAACCCTCCCACCTCCTGCCGCAGTCGCCGGTAGCCGATCCCGGCACCCGCGAAGGGCAGCAGCCGACTCCGCTGCAGGAAATAGTAGCGGCCCCGCACCCCGGCCGTCAGGTCCGCAGTGGTGAGGTCACCGAAAAAGGAGGAGCTAAAGTCCCGCTCGCTACGGTAGCTCTCGTAGCTTACCCCGAGGTCGGCTTCGACCAGCAGACCGTCCAGCACGAGGTAGCCCACACGGGGCGATAGGCGGACGAGTAGATTGGATTCCGCCAGTCCCCCGCTGGCCGTACGCCCGTAGGCCAGGCTGGCTAACTGCCCGGCGGCCGTCAGGGTACCCGCCCCCACGGAGGCTGTCTTGGTGGTACCGCGCAACTGCCCGGTGAGTACGTTCAACCCCAGGTTCAACACGGTGTAGTTTAGGCCGTAGGCGTAGGCGTCGTAATTCAGGTTAGCCGTACCCAGGATGCCCGGAGCAAGGGTCAGCTCCGCGCCCAGCCCAAGGTGAAAGTCGGTCTCGAAACCGGAGCCGTCCCCGACACCTACGGTACCGAAGCCCAGCTCACCGAATACGGAAAGCGGCCGCGCCCCCAGGTCGAGAAAGTAGTAGCGCACGAAGGGCTGAAAGGCGAGGGTAGTGCGACCACCGATCCACTGCCGCTGGTCGCGCGAGACCCCGGCGTAGTCAGCGCGGGCCCCCACCAGCAGGCGGTTCGTCAGGAAGTACCCGCTACGGAACGACTCAAAGCGCAGCCCCGTCACCCGCTGAGACACCCTAGCACCACCGCTCAATTGATCGAGGTCACGTTCTACCTTCGAGTACTGTAGGGCCGTATTGCCACTCAGATAAAAATTACCCTTTCGCTCCTGGGCGGTAAGCGTGAAGGCCAGGAGCATACAGAGAGAAAATAGGTAAGTCTTCATGGGCTAAGTGGTAGTGCGTGAGGAAGATACGCACTCTTATGACATTCGCAGCGCTACTTCCGCTGCTTTGCACCAGCGGCCCCGCCCGCATTCCCTAACTTGGGTGCGCCCAGACGATTCACCATGCCACTCCGCTACCTCCTTTTCTTACTGCTGTCCACCTCCGCCCTCGCCCAGACTACCGAAACCTACTACCTCTCCGGCACCGATAAGGACCACCGCGTAGACTGGGACTTTCGCATCGACCGCGGCCGCAACAGCGGAGAGTGGAGCAAGATCGCCGTACCTAGCAACTGGGAGTTCGAGGGCTACGGGGTGTTCGCCTACGGGCAGGCCAACGGCCCCGACCGCCCCGGCTGGCACGAGCTCATGCCCGAGGTCGACGCTACGGCCGTATACCGCACCACCTTCACCGTGCCCGCCAACTGGAGCGACCGCCACGTGAGCATTGTCTTCGAAGGGGTCATGACCGACGCCAGCGTGCGCATCAACGGACAGAGCGCCGGACCCACCCACCAGGGCGGCTTCTATGAGTTCAGCTACCCCGTGACCGAGCTACTGCGCCCGGGGCAGAACGAGCTGGAGGTCACCGTCAACAACGTCTCCCGCAACGCCTCCGTCAACCGGGCGGAGCGCGACGCCGACTTCTGGGTCCACTCCGGCATCCACCGCCCCGTCTACCTGGAGGCCAAGCCCCGCCAGCACATCCGCCGCATCGCTACCGATGCCCGGGCCGACGGCACCCTCACCGTCCACCTCTTCCCGCAGGGCATCCAGAGCAGTACCCTCCGGGCGCGGTCGCAGGTGCAACGCCCGGATGGGACCCCCGTAGGCCCCCCGCTCACCACGCCGCTGGCCGCCTCCGACAGTCTGGTCGTGCTCACCGGCCGAATCCCGGAGGTGGAGCCCTGGTCACCGGAATATCCTAATTTATACCAACTCGTGGTGTCTATCGAAGATGAGGCCGGCACCACCCTGCACGAGATGACGGAGCGCATCGGCTTTCGCACCTTCGAGCTGCGCCCCCGCGATGGCTTTTACCTCAACGGGCAGAAGATCCGGTTCCGCGGCGTGAACCGCCATACCTCCTGGCCGACCTCCGGCCGTACGACCAGTAGGGCGCTCAGCGTCGTGGACGTGAACCTCATGAAGGACATGAACATGAACGCGGTGCGCATGTCGCATTACCCACCGGAGAAGCACTTCCTGGAGGTCTGTGACTCCCTGGGCCTGCTCGTGATCGACGAGCTCACCGGCTGGCAGGATGCCTACGATACGGTGGTGGGCCGCAGACTGGTGGAGGAGCTGGTGGTGCGCGACGTCAACCACCCCAGCGTGGTGCTCTGGGCGAACGGTAACGAGGGCGGCAATAACTACGCCCTGCTCGGCGACTACCGGCGCTATGATCCGCAGGACCGGACCGTGATCCACCCCTGGGGACTGGTCAACGACACCTACACCTTCCACTACGCAGATTTTAACTGCTGCGGTGGGGCCTTCTTCGACGGTACGGAGGTGTTCTTTCCTACTGAGTTCCTGCACGGCCTCTACGACGGCGGGCACGGCGCGGGGCTGGCCGACTGGTGGCGGGAGATGCGTGGTAAACCGCTCTCCGCCGGTGGCTTCCTGTGGGTGTTTGCCGACGAGGGCGTGGCGCGGGGCGACAGCATCGATACCCAGGGCAACAAGGCCCCGGACGGCATCGTAGGTCCCTACCGGGAACGGGAGGCGAGCTTCTACACCATCCGCGACATCTGGTCGCCCATCGCCATCGAGCGGCAGCGGCTGCCCCCGGGCTTCGACGGGCGGCTACTGATCGAGAACCGCTTCGACTTTACCGATCTGGCGGACTGTAGCCTGCGCACCGCCCTCGTCGACTTCCCCGCCCCGAATACGACGGCCGGGGTGGATACGGTAGCGACCTCCACCGTAAATCTACCCTCCCTAGCCCCCGGCCTGAGTGCCTACGTAGACCTCGACCTCCCGGAGGATTGGGAAGAGCACGACGCCCTCGAACTAGTCGCCACCGACCCCCACGGCCGCACCGTCATGTACTGGACGCTCCCGATCAGCGAACCGGCGGAGGTGGCGGCTAGAATTACGGATGCCGCGCTAGCCCCGTCCGACGGGGAAGCAGCGCCCCAGACTACGGAGACGGATGCCATGATCACCCTCTCCGCCGCCGGCGTCACCGTCAGCCTAGACAAGCGCGACGGTACGATCGCCTCGGTGCGCAATACCGCCGGACCGATCGCCTTTGGCAATGGCCCCCGGCTCACTATGGATACGGCCACCCTCCGGTCGGTAACGCAGCGCACTGAAGATGGAGCAGCAGTGGTAGAATTCATCTTCGACGGCCCCCTCGATACCCTGACCTACCGGATGCTTCCCAGCGGCTTGCTCCAATTGGACTACGCCTACTTCCCCTCCGGCGAGCATGATTTTATGGGCATCACCTTCGATTACCCCGAAGACCGGGTGACCGGCGTGCGCTACCTAGGCGACGGCCCCTACCGCGTATGGAAAAACCGGCTGCGGGGCGTCGATCTCGGGCTGTACGAGAAAGCTTACAACAACACCGTCACCGGCGAGAGCTGGGACTACCCCGAGTTCAAGGGCTACTACGCCGATCTATACTGGGCCACCGTAGAGACCACCGAGCAGCCCTTCACCCTCCTCACCGCCACCCCCGGCAAGTACCTCCACCTCTTCACCCCGGATAGCCCCCGCGGTGCCACTAATCAACACACCGAGGGCCGCTTCCCCATTGGCAACGTCTCCATCCTGGACGCGATCAGCCCCATCGGCACCAAGTTCAAACCAGCCGAGCGCGTAGCTCCGAGTGGTATGCCCAACCAGTTTCGTGGCCACCGGGGCGGCAAGAGCATCTGGGGTGGCCGGCTGTGGCTCGATTTTCGCGCGCGGTAGCTCGGCGTACAACGCCTCGACCTTTTCTTCTGATTCACTATCTTAACTACATGAAGCACTACCCCCACGCCTGCCTCATCCTCACGCTATGCACATTGTTGTCCTGCGATCCCTCCGCACCCCCGATAGCTATCGGGGCCCCGCCCCCTGGGACGCCTCCAACGACCGCAACCCAACAACGCAACAACGCAACCACCCCCTCCATCATCCACATCTTCGTAGACGACCTAGGCTACGGCGACCTGGGCTGCTTCGGCGCCACCGACATCGCCACCCCCAACATCGACCGCCTGGCCGCCGAGGGCATTAAATTCACGGAGTTCTACTCCGCCTCAGCCGTCTGCTCGCCCTCCCGCGCCGCCCTGCTCACCGGCCGCTATCCCGTGCGCATGGGCATCAACGAGGTGTTCTTCCCGGAGAGCTTTACGGGCATGCCACCAGAGGAGATTACGATCGCCGAGCTGCTCAAGCCCCTGGGCTACGCGACCGGTATGGTAGGTAAGTGGCACCTGGGGCATATGGAGCGCTACCTGCCGCTCAATCAGGGCTTCGAGAGCTACTACGGCATGCCCTACAGCAACGATATGGAAAGCGCGGTGTACCTAAGCGGCAATGAGGTGGACTCCTTCCAGGTCAATCAGCGGTACCTGACGCAGACCTATACCCGGCACGCCACTGACTTTATCCGTGCGCACGCCGGGGAGCCCTTCTTTCTTTACCTGGCCCACAATATGCCGCACGTGCCGATCTACGCCTCGCCGGACTTCGTGGGTAGCTCCGAGCGGGGACTGTACGGTGACGTGGTGCAGGAACTAGACTGGAGTGTGGGGCAGGTGATGCAAACCCTGGACTCCCTGGGTATCGCCGAAAATACTCTCGTTATATTTTCCAGCGACAACGGGCCGTGGCTAGTCATGGAGGATCATGGCGGGAGCGCGGGTGCACTGCGGGAGGGCAAGCAGTATACCTTCGAGGGGGGCATGCGCGTGCCGACGGTAGCCCGCTGGCCGGCCCGTATCCCCGCCGGGCAGGTGTACGACGAGCTGGCTACGCAGATGGACTGGATGCCCACCTTTGCCGCCCTTACCGGAGCCGAACTACCCGCCGACCGCCCCATCGATGGCCGCGACCTGACTGCCGTGCTGGAGGGTACGGGCGAGCGTGCTGACCAGGGCCTGCTCTACATCTTTGCCAACGAGCTGCGGGCCTACCGCCACGGCGACTACAAGGTGAAGCTGCCCTACCGTGGCTTTGCGGGCTCTCCGGGGATGAAGGCGGTGGCCGCCCACGATACCCTGCTCTTCAACCTCAAAGACGACCCGGGCGAGCAAAACAACCTGCTGACCAGCGAGCCGGAACGCGCCCGGGCCCTACTGGAGGAGATGCACCGGGAGTACGATGGCCTACTGCCGCTGCCGGAGCAGCTGGTGATCCGGGGCAGGGCCGATCACTCTCACTATGACCACGTACGGGAGTACCTCGCCCGGCGGGATGGGGGCAATAGTGACTAGCTTTGCACGATGCTGGCCAAACGCATCATCCCCTGCCTCGACATCAAGGACGGCCGCACCGTCAAGGGCGTCAACTTCGTTAACCTGCGCGATGCCGGCGACCCCGTCGAGCTGGGCGCGAAGTACAGCCTGGCGGGGGCCGACGAGCTGGTGTTTCTGGACATCACCGCCACCCATGAGCGGCGTAAAACGCTGGCCGATCTGGCGCGCGATATCGCTCGCCACCTCAATATCCCCTTTACTATCGGTGGGGGCATTAAGTCGCTCACTGACGTCGACGTGCTGCTCGACGCCGGGGCCGACAAGGTGAGCATCAACTCGGCCGCCGTGCGCCGCCCGGAGCTGATTGACGAACTGGCCTACGCCTTCGGCAACCAGTTCGTGGTGGTGGCCGTGGATGCCCGCATGGTGGGGGGAGAGTGGTACGTGCACCTCAACGGTGGCCGCATCAAGACGACACACCGCCTATACGACTGGGTGGGCGAGGCGCAGGAGCGGGGGGCGGGCGAGATCCTATTCACCAGCATGGACCACGACGGCACCAAGGCTGGTTTCGCCACCGAGGCCCTGGCGCGGATGAGCGAGCAACTGAGTATCCCCATCATCGCCAGTGGCGGGGCGGGAAATAAGGAGCACTTCGCTGACGTCTTCACGCGGGGCAAGGCCGACGCCGGGCTTGCCGCCAGCATCTTTCACTTCGGCGAGGTGAGCATCGGGGAGCTGAAGACCTACCTGGTGGGGGAGGGAATAGCGGTGCGGCCGGTGGATTAGCCAGCGAGCATACCCGCTGCGATACTACCTACGAAGACCACGCCGATAATCACTAAGTATACGACTACTAAAATACCGATGATAGAAAATAGCTTGCTCAAGGAGGCTATTGAAGACTGCATCGCCAGCTGATCGTTGTTATCTACCGCACGCATGGCCTTACGCCCGAAATCGAACACCAAGTAGTAGAGGTACAAACTAAATAGAGTGACAGCAACCACCACAATGAGGAAGGGCGTTGCAAAGGCAGCAATCGGCCCAAAGGCCGGATCGCTGAAGGCAGCCGTGCCCGTGAAAAGAAACGGGATGAGACTGAGTCCTATGACAATCAGCAGTGCAATCCCAACAAAGCGGGCCCACTTGCCGGCATTACGTAGGTTTGCGGCCACTGGTCCATCGACCATCAGGCCACTGCCGTAGCCACTATCTAAAGTAGTATCTCCAATCATGCGTGTATAAGGTGTGTGAGTGTACAAGATAAAAACAATGCAAATAACCGCTAACGGTACGGCCGAACTTAACTTTAACAAATTCCCCGACGGCCTTGTCCCCGCTATCGTCCAGGACGCCCGCACCCGCGTCGTGCTGATGCAGGGCTACATGAATCCCGCAGCCCTCACCCAAACGCTCACCACCGGCCGGGTCACCTTCTACAGCCGCAGCAAGCAGCGCCTCTGGACTAAGGGCGAGACCTCCGGCAATGTCCTGAAGCTCGTGCGCATCGACGCCGACTGCGACCTCGATTCCCTCCTGATCCAGGCCCACCCCACCGGACCCGTCTGTCACACCGGCGCCGATACCTGCTGGGACCAGCCCAACCAGGGCGACTTTCTCGACCACCTGGAGCGCACCATCCAGGACCGCCGCGATAATCCCAGCGAGAGCAGCTACACCACCTCCCTCCTCCAGCGCGGCATCAACAAAGTGGCCCAAAAAGTAGGCGAGGAGGCCGTCGAGCTGGTCATCGAGGCCAAGGACGACGATAAGGATCTCTTCCTCGGCGAGGCTGCCGACCTCATGTACCACTACCTCGTGCTCCTGGCCGCTAAAGGCTATACCCTCAACGAAGTCCGCGATGTACTACGCAGCCGTCACCAATAACGCCTGAGCAACTATTTCCCCCGCCTACCACGTTCCCCCTTAACTCCTTGACCCCTTAACTCCTTAACCCCTCGATCACATGACCCTCCAAGAACGCATCACCGACGACCTCAAAACCGCCATGCGCAATAAGGACGAGGCCGGGAAGCGCGGCATCCGTGCCATTAAGCAGGCCATCCTCCTCCAGCAGACCGACGGCAGCGGCACCACCCTCGACGAGGCCGGCGAGATCGCCATGCTCCAGAAGCTGGTGAAGAGCCGCCAGGAGAGCCTGGAAATCTACGAGCAGCAGGGCCGCGACGACCTGGCCCAGCCCGAGCGGGAGGAGATCGAGGTCATCAGTCGCTATCTGCCCGAGCCCCTCAGCGACGAGAAGCTCGAAGCCCTGATTAAGCAAGTCATTTCCGACACCGGAGCCACCTCCATGCGCGACATGGGCAAGGTCATGGGTCAGACCAACGCCAAGGTAGCCGGTCGCGCCGACGGCAAACAAATCGCCGCCACCGTCAAACGCCTACTGGGCTAGGGGCATCTAACCAGCGAAGCGTCTAACCAGCCGTAGGCGTCTAACCAGCCGAAGGCGATCTAATTCTATGTTGAAGAAACTGGATTGGTATATTATCGGCAAGTTCCTCCGCACCTTCTTCTTCACGGTGTTGATCTTCTCGCTGGTGAGTATGATCATCGACTTCAGCGAGAAGATCGAGCGGTTCATTGAGTCGGGCATCCCTACCTCGGTGATTGCCTTTGAGTACTTTCCGACCTTTTTGCTGTTCATCCTGGGCTTCCTCTGGCCGATGCTTACCCTCATCGCCGTGATTTTCTTCACCGGGCGCATGGCGGACAACTCCGAGATCATCAGCATTCTCAACGCCGGGGTGAGCTTTTGGCGGCTGATGCGGCCCTACCTGGTCTCGGCCGGTTTCCTATTCGTACTCTACCTCGGGGGGGTGCACTTCTTTGTGCCCCTGGCCAATTCCCACCGCGCCATGATCGAGCGCGATTGGTTCGGCCGTGGCCGCGACGAGGGTAAGACCACCAACGTGCACTTCTTCGTGGCCCCGGATACCAAGGTATTCATGACCCACTTCAGCAAGCGCGATAGCGCCGCCCGCAATTTCCGCATCGAGCACATCGTCAACAACCAGCTGGTGAGTCTGACCAAGGCCCGCACCGCCCACTTCGTCGACGGCGATCCCGGCCGCTGGCGCCTCGACAACTACGAGACCCGCACCTTCGACGGGATGCAGGAGACCATCGAGGTCGGCAACCGCGAAACCCTCGACACCGTGCTCAACCTGCGCCCGGAGGACTTCGTCGACTACCGCGAGCAGCAGTCTGCCCTCACCACCCCCGAGCTCCTCGCCCAGCTCCGCAAGCAGCAGGAGCGGGGCTCGGGCAATATCCGCAAATACGAGGTCGAGCTGGCCCGCCGCACCGCCGAACCATTCACTATATTCATTCTCACCCTCATTGGCCTTTCTGTAGCCGGCCGCAAGGTGCGGGGGGGGATGGGTATCCAACTGGCCATCGGCATTTTCATGGGCGCGCTCTTCGTGTTCCTGAGCCGCTTTGCCTCTACGATCAGTGCGGGGACGGACCTGCCGGTGTACCTGGGGATGTGGATGCCGAATATCTTGTTCTTTGCGGCTGCGCTTTACTTCGTTTCGCAGGCGCAGCGGTAGACCGCAGCCTTCGGCTGGGGTAGACCCCTCGCTTACGCGTTCGGGGGTAGATCGCTGCGCGGGTAGAGCTGCCGCATGTCGTGTCTGCGAGAGGAGTCTAACCCGAAGGGTCTACCCGCCGCAACGCGGTCTACGCCCGAACGCGCCAGCGAGGGCTCTACCCCGGCAAAGCCGGGTCTCCTTCATCTATCTCGGCTCTCGTTTGTTAAATTAGGGCGAGTTCGCACATACATCGGACTCGGCTAAACCCAAACCATGGACCAGAAAAAATTAATGACCTGGGGCATCATTGCCTTCTTCCTCCTCATCGTACTGACGATGGTGAGCAGCGCGACCTTCGTCACCATCGACTCCGGAGAGCGGGGTGTGCTCTTTCGCCGCTTCAACGGATTAGATAAAGAAAATATTTATGCGCCTGGCTTCCACGTCGTAGCTCCCTGGAATACGATGTACGTCTATGAAGTCCGCGAGGCCCAGTTGGAGGAGGAGATGGAGGTGCTTTCTAGCAACGGCCTGAATATTCGGGTCGACGTGACGGCCCGTATCCGACCCAATTTCGGGGAGGTGGCGCTACTGCACGAGACCTTCGGCCGCGAGTACATGGAGCGGCTCATCCGGCCTGAGGTGCGCTCCAGCGTGCGGCAGGTGATCGGTAAGTTTACCCCCGAGGAGCTGTACTCCACGAAGCGCGACGAGGTGCAGACCCTCATCACCGAGGAGCTATCCCGGACACTGGCCAATAACTACATCGATTTGCGCGCCATCCTTATCCGCGACATCGAGTTACCGGATAAGGTACGTACCGCCATCGAGGAGAAGCTCGAGGCCGAGCAGGCCTCACTGAAGTACGAGTATATCCTCACCCGCGAGAAGCAGGAGGCCGAGCGCCGCCTTATCGAAGCCCAGGCCAAGGCGGATGCCAACCGCATCCTGACGGCCAGTCTGTCGGAGAATATCCTGCGTGATAAGGGCATCGAAGCCACCCTCGAACTCGCCAAATCGCCTAACAGTAAGGTGGTAGTGGTGGGTAATGGCGACAGCGGCGGATTGCCCCTCATCCTGGGCGGTGGTGGCAACTAGGCCTCGGCCGGACGCAGCATCGTCAGGTAGTAGTTGTAAATGAACTTCGGGGTTTCGGCGTAGAGGGTTTCGTAGAGCGAGAGCGCGTGCTCGCGGGCCTGCTCGTCAACTCCGCCGCTGAGCCGGTATACGGTTAGGTAGGCTTCGGCTTCCTGATCGCGGGTGAGTGTTTTAGCCTCCAGGAGCTCCTGGATCACCTCCCGTGCCTGCTGGTAGTTAGCGCCGTCGTAGGCTACCAGGCAGCGGGCGTGCAGCAACTTAGCGCCGAAGAGGACATCGGGGTTGCCTAGCTCCTCGGCTACCTCCAGGGCTTCCTGTTCTACGGCCTTTACTTCCTCGAGCTTACCGTCTGCTAGCAGTACCTGTCCTTTTTCGTAGAGGCTCGCGCCGAGCACCAAGCGGTTGTTAGTGGTGCGGGCGATGTCGATGGCCTGGTCGTAGTACTGTACGGAGCGGTCGTATTCTCCCTGTACGTAGTAGATATCGCCCAGGGTGTTGACGGCCTTGGCCACGCCCTTGCGGTACCCCAGTTCGCTACTGATCGACAGGCAGCGGTCGAGGTGGCCGATGGCCTTGGTGAAGTTGCCCATCACGCTGTTGAGGTCACCGAGCAGGCCCTCGGTGACGGCGATACCCTGGCGGTCGCCGAGTTCGTAGCACATCTTCAGGTCCTCCTCGAAGAGCTCGCGGGCGGCTTCATAATCTCCCTGCCGCTCGTAGATGCTGCCTACGCTGCCGAGCCCGATGGCCTGTAGGCGGCGGTCACCGAGCTCGCGGGCCAGTTTAAGGCCCTTGCGGTGCTCTTCGAGGGAGAGGGTGTAGTCGCCGCTCTCGAAGTACACGATACCGAGGTTGGTGTGGAGGGTAGCTAGTCCCATATTATCACTGCTGAGCTCGTGGCGGGGGATCTGGTCGCGAATGACGGCGATGGCCTCCTCGTACTGGCCCAGGTTCATGTAGGTGAGGCCCAGGTGGCTGATGGTGCTGGCCGAAGTAGTGGTGCCGGCCTGGCTGAGCCCGCTTTCGAGGGACTGGGTGTAGTAGGTGAGGGCCTTATCGTAATGGTTGGTGCGAAAGAAGAGGTGGCCCATATTACTGTAAGCCTTGGCGATGCCGAACATATCGTCGACGGACTCAAACAGTCCGGCGGCTACCTTGAGATAATCCATCGCCAGTTCGTAGTCGCCCTTCAGGGTGTGGAGCTGGCCCAGGGCATTGTTGGTGCGGCCCAGCAGGACCACGTCGCGGCTCGATTTGGCAATGCGCTGGGCTTCCTTATAGGCAATCTCGGCCTCTTCCCAGCGGCCCACGATCTCGTAGACGCTGCCCTGGTTGAGGTGCACCTGTACGGTCAGTTCTTCCTGGGGCTGCTGACTCATCTTTTTGATGAGGCGCTGGTAGAGCTCCAGGGCCTGCTGGTTTTGGTAGTTGGCCCGGGCGTAGCTGGCGGCCTTGCTGAGGTACTCGAGGGTTTTGTTGGTTTCTCCGCTCTGCTCGTAGTGGAAGGCCAGATCGACGTAGCGCTCCTCAATGTTATCGGCGTAGAGCTTCTCGATGGCCTGGGCAATCTGGCGGTGCAGTTGCTGTAGGCGCGTAGTGAGTTGCATACCGTACACCGCCTCGCGCAGCAGGCTGTGGCGGAAGATGTACCGTAGCTCGTTCATGGCACTCCAGATCTGTCCGCGCTCGGCCACCTGGATTTGTTCCTCCAATAAATGCATGACATCCTCCGCTCCGTCAAAGCCGGCGTCGGCACGCATCACCTCGCTGAGCACGGGGATATCGAACTCCCGGCCGATCACCGCAGCGGCCTTTACCGTTTCCCGCACCATATCGGAAAGCCGGTCGATGCGTGCGGTCAGAATGGAGGTAATGCTAGTCGATAGTTTGATGCTCTCGTCGCTCAGGTGCAGTAGGCCGTCTTCCTGGGTAGTTAGTAATTCGTTTTCGCGGAAGTACTCCAGGATCTGCTCCAGGTAAAAGGGGTTGCTATTGGTTGCCTTGAGGAGGATATCGAAGGTGCTTTCGTCGATCGGGCCCCCCAGGGTGGTTTCGGCGAACTCTTTGACGGCCTCGGGACTGAGGGCCCCGATCTCCACGCTCAGCGTATCTACCGCCAGTTTATCCTGTAGGGTGGTACGGATCAGGTGGGGGTAATTGCCGTCGTCGTCGGGCCGGGCGGTGGCCAAGATTAGCAAGGGGTGGTTGTCGATACGGCGCACCAGCTCGCGAATCACGGTGAGGCTATCCTCGTCGATCCAGTGGATGTCCTCCAGCTCTAGCACGGTGGGCTGTAGGGTGGCCTCCGCGATGATGAGGTTGACGATGGCGTCGACGGTATTCTGGTAGCGGCCCTGAGCGTCGAGCCGCGTCCAGAGTGAGCCCGGTTTTACGATTCCTAACTGGGCGGCAAGGACGGACTCAGTCCGTTGCAGCTCTTCGGCGAGCTGGCCTGATTGTTCCCCCTCCTGCCGCTGCAGGCTAAGCCGGAGGCGGCTGATGCGAAATTGAAAGCGGCGTAGATTTTGCTCGGTACCCAGCTCGGCACTCTGCCGGAAGATGCGTTGCAGCAGGTAGGTGAAAGGGTTGAAGGGCTTGCGCAGGATCTGGTCGCAGCTGCCCAGCAGCCAGTTGACCGTGCCCCGTTCCCGCAGTTGGTGGCGTAGCTCGTAGGTCAGGCGGCTCTTGCCGATGCCGGCCTCCCCGAGCACGTAGGCGATGCCCGCCGGCTGCCGGGAAAAGATGGGCTCGGCGAAGGTCATCAACCGGGCGACCTCCTCGTCGCGGCCGATGGACTTGCCCCCGTAGGTAGGTTTACCCAAGGTTTGCTTACGTCCCTGCAGCGCGTAAGTTGGCTCCGGCTCCTGGATGCCTTTGTAGTGGATAGCTCCCTTGGGTAGAAAACGGAACTGCGGACTACTACCGATCTCTCCGTCCACCAGCACCACCTTCCAGTCGGCCTCGGCCATGATGCGGGCTGCCAGGTTGACGCGGTTGCCCACGCAGGCATACTGCGCCCGCTCCTTGCCGCCCACAATACCGGTGAAGGCCGTACCCACCGTCATGCCCATACGGTACTGAAAGGGTCGTTTAGCGGCCGCTCCCAGGGTGTCGAGCTCCTGCTGCACCACCAGCGCGAATTCCACTGCCCGGGCCATGTTGTTCTCGTAGGAGACTGGTGCACCGAAGAAGATCACCATTAGCGCTCCCTTATCCCCGTAGTCCACCTCCTTGAAGTAGCCCCCAAAGTCGCGCACCTGGTCGAGTACTACGGTGGCGAAGTGGTCTAGTTCGTCGTGCGAGTGTACCCCCTCGAAGGATAGAAAGCAGGACACTACCGTACGAAACTCACCGGCCTGATCGTAGCGTACCACCTCCGGCGGCAAAAACTTCGCGGCTACCTCCGCCGATACCGCCGGCAGTTCGAGGGGGCGTACGCGCTCGTCAGCCCCCGTGGCTATATCTCCAAGGACCCGGTAAGCCGTAGCGTTAAGTTCCTCGGTGTAGACAAGTCCCCCCTCGGTAAGGCTGTACACAAATTGGTCCACTACGATCTCCTGCTCACCGGCCTGACTCTGGCAACTGGAGGCCGCAGCGATGGCCGGCCCCCGGAAGTAAAAGGCCCTCAGCTCACCGCCCACGATACCGTAGTGCACCTTGCCGGCACCGATGCCCGCCTTGATACCGATCGTGAACTGATCGCCGAAGCGGTTGCCCCGATCACGAAACAATTGCCGGGCCCGCTCCGCTACCCGCAGCAGGTGCATGGCGTGGGTACGGTCCAGTCCCAGCGGGTACACGGCCGTGAAGGCGTCGCCGGCAAAGTAAGGTATAAAGCCGCCCGTAGCATAGACTAGGGCTACCAGCGGCTCGAAGATGTCGTTGAGGATGACCGATAGCTGCTCGGCCCCCGCCAGGCCCTGCTTCATCAGCGTCTCCGTCAGTGGCGTGAAACCGCTCAGGTCGATGTTCAGGGTAAAAGCCTCCACCTCGCCATGCAGATCGCCCGCCAGGAGCTTTTGTTGGATAAAGGGAGGAATGAGCGGCTGCACGGGCGGGGTGGAATACGGTGAGTAAATATAGGCCGCGAATGGAAAACGGCCCCCCGCAGTAGCGGACGACCGTCAGGACTAATTCGATGGGTGATCTTCCACGCTATAGATAGCGGGAACCATCCAGTAAGGCTGAAGTAAGACTAAGACCACCACCCAGCGCACAAGCAGCCATAAGTACGTAAAGAAGCATCATACGGGGATAATTAAATGGTTTCGGACGTAAGGAGGAAGGCATGTCATCACGTCGATCGCAACGACCGCGGACAGGCGCGCAATAAACGTTATTTCGGCTAGTTTTCCAAACCTAACGTCAGATTCTTCTGATTTAGTCTTTACCCGGTAGCTCGATCGTCACTAAGGGCTGCTCTCCCTCCAGCGGCGGACCCCCATGATCCACGGCCCTACGGTAGATTCGTAAGCTGCCGGCAGCTGTGCCTAGTTTGACCACCGAAAGTCCCCCCTGCTGCCGCGCCGTCACGACCTCAGGAGGCGCCCCGGCCTGCCCCCCGAAGATATAGTAGGCTTCTCCCCCATTGAGTGCGGCTATGTCCGAGAGGTCTACCAGCGCTACTCCAGCTCCCGCCAACAGGTGCACGTGCAGCACCCCGGTATCTACGGCCTGCTCAATGGATTGTAGGTTATCCCAGTTGCCCACTGCGGTCTGGATCGCGGCGCGATTGTGGGTCATGTCTAGCCGGTGGCTTGCCTCGTCCTGGGCGTGCAGCGCACGCTGGGTGACCAGCTCGCCCCGCAGATTTTCTTTGAGGCGGAAGAGGTAACCGCTGAGTCCAACCAGTAGTAGGCAGGCCGCAATGAGTACGTAGCGCCAGATGTTGAGCGTGTGGTTGCGCTCCATCATGGCGGTGATCATCTCGTGGTCGAGGTCGTGAAAATCCTCGGCGGTGCGGGGCGGCCGTCCGTCCGCCGGCGGAGCGATGTTGCGGGCATCCGCGTAGGAATTTAGGTCTCGCCGCAACTGATTAACCTCCCGGGCCAGGGTAGGGTCGCTTTCGAGTAGGCGTTCTACCTCAGCGGATCGCTCGGGGTCGAGCAAACCGAGCACGTACTGGTCTAGTATACCGCTGCGCTTCAATTCCTCCCTACTCATACCTTAAGGCCAACACGCAAATCCGCCGCCTTGTGCGGCTACCGTGCTTCCGCCGCCCCGTCGTAGGCCCACTTCAGGTATAGCGCCCCCCAGGTGAAGCCTCCCCCAAAGGCGGTCAGCACCACGTTATCGCCCCGCCGTAGCTGAGACTCGTAGTCCCACAGACAAAGCGGCAGGGTGCCGGCCGTCGTGTTGCCGTACTTATGGATGTTGACCATCACCTTATCCAGGGGAAAATCTACCATTCTGCTCACCGTCTGAATGATGCGGATATTGGCCTGGTGGGGCACGAGCCAGTCCAGGGTATCGACGGTAAGGTCGTTGCGCTGCATGACCTCCTTGACTACGTCCGACATCCCCCGCACCGCCGCCTTAAATACTGGCTGCCCGTTCTGGCGCACGAAGTGTTCGCGCGCCATCACCGTATCTACGGTCGCGGGCCTACGCGAGCCGCCGGCCACCAGGTAGAGGTACTCCTCGCCGCTGCCGTCGCCGTAGTGGCGGTAGTCCATAAGACCCGTACCATCCGTAGTGGGTTCCAGCATCACCGCTCCGCAGCCGTCGCCGAAGATCACGCAGGTCGTGCGGTCGGTATAGTCGATGATGGAGGACATCTTATCGGCTCCCACGACGACCACCTTCTTGTGCTGGCCGGCCTCGATGAATTTAGCCCCTACGGTGAGGGCGTAGAGAAAGCCACTGCAGGCCGCGCCTACGTCGAAGCCGAAGGCGTTGTGGATCCCCGCTTTGTAGGCCGCCACGTTGGCCGTATCCGGAAAAATGCTATCGCCGGTTACGGTGGCACAGATGACGAGCTCGACCTCCTCGGGTCGCGTGCCGGTCTTCTTCAGTAGGCCGCGCAGGGCCTCGGCCACCATGACGGAGGTGCCCATCTCGTCCCCCTTCAGGATATGCCGCTCCTTGATACCGGTGCGGCTGGTGATCCACTCGTCACTAGTGTCGACGATGGTCGCCAGTTCGGCGTTGGTCAGGACGTAATCGGGCACGTAGCCCTGTACCCCCGTAATGGCGGCGCGCAGTTCGGACATGGCCGCAAAGTACGGCGAGCCCGCTACAGGGGCCAAGCGACAATACCGGGGTTTGCCGGTCGCTAAAGCGAATTTTCGCTCGCCGCCCTACTCCCGTGGTGAAACGCTCAGCGCAATGAGCCCCAGGAAGGTGAGTAGCCCGTTAAAGGCCAGGATGAGGAAGCCAAATTGAAAGCCCCCCAGCAACTCCGCTGAGTTACGGTCGACTGCGATGGATATAACGGGTGAGAGCAGGCACACAATCAGCAATGCCGGTAACCGTACGCCACCCACGGTGATGGTCTCCCGCACCCGAAAATCGGTCAGCAGCCCGAAGGCAAACAGCCCCAGTAGCGGACCGTACGTGTAGCCCGCCGCGGTAAACAGCCCGTTGATGACCGCCCGGTCATTGATGAGTTGGAACAACATGATGACACCGAACAGTAGCACGGAGAAGCCACTGTGCACGAGGAGCCGCTGCCGCTTGTCCGAAAGGCTTGCACCGGCGGCCCCGCCCGCTTTTTCCCCCTGTGCTGCGGGCTGTACTTCCCGGTCCTGCATACCTAGAAAATCGACGCAGAAGGAGGTGGTCAGGGCCGTGAGCGCGCTGTCGGCACTGGAATAGGCTGCCGCTACGATGCCCAGCACGAAGAGAATGCCGGCCACGGGGGGCAGGTTGGTGAGGGCGATGGTGGGATAGAGGAGGTCAGAGGTTTCGGGAGCGGGCAGGCCCACGGTAGCGGAGTAGATGTAAAGTAAGGCGCCGAGGCTAAGGAAGAGGATGTTGGCGAAAAAGAGGACGACGCTGAAGGCCAGCATGTTCTTCTGGGCGTCGTGGTAGTTGGGCATGCTGAGGTTCTTCTGCATAAGATCCTGGTCCAGTCCGGTCATGACGATGGTAATGAGGGCCCCGCTGAGGAATTGCTTGAAGAAGTTGTTGGGGTCGGCCCAGCCGCCGTCGAAGAAAAACCACTGCCCGTAATCGCTCTGGCGGATGAGGCGCGTCATGCCCCCCAGGTCCGTATCAAGCGCCCCACCGATGTAGTAGACCGTGATGCCGGCGGCCAGCAGCATGCAGACCGTCTGTAGTGTATCGGTAACAATGATGGTCTTGATGCCCCCCCGGAAGGTATAGACCCAGATGAGCACGATGGTGACGGCTACGGTGACGGCGAAGGGGATGCCGATGGGTTCGGCCACGAAGTTTTGCAGCACGATGGCCACCAGGAAGAGCCGGAAGGCCGAGCCGATGGTGCGGGAGAGCAGGAAGTAGAACGCCCCGATCTTATACCCGTACCAGCCGATACGCTCGTGCAAGTACTCATAGATGCTGGTGAGCCGCATGCGGTAGTAGAGCGGCAGCAGCACTAGGGCAATGACCAGGTAGCCAAGCATGTTGCCCATCACCACCTGCATGTAGCTGAAGGCCTGGTTGACGCCGCCGGCCCCCACCGCGCCGGGTACGCTGATGAAGGTGACGCCCGAGAGCGTGGAGCCCACCATGCCCACGGCCACCAGGGGCCAGGGGGACTTGCGGCCGGCGAGGAAGAAGTCGACGTTCTCACTCTCCCGCCGGCTGGTGAGGTAGGCAACCAACACCAGCACCGCGAAGTAGGCACCGACGATGCCGAGGATGGCGTAGGGGGAGAGGGAGGGGTTCATGGCGGCAAGCTAGCTCAGCTTGGCCAGTTCGTTCTTAAGTGTCTGGGGGCTCTGTACGCCGGCGGCGCGAAACTTGAGCTCGCCCTGCTGAAAGATCATGGTGGTGGGCATGGACTGTACGCCGAGCTTCTGGGTGATCTCGGGGTTGCGGTCCACGTCGATCTTGATGAGGCGCATGCTATCGCCCATATCTTCTTTGAGCTGCTGCAGGATGGGGGAGTAGGCCTTGCAGGGGCCGCACCAGGTAGCGTAGAAGTCGATGAGCACGGGGGTGTCGCCGTTGATGAGTTCTTGGAAAGAGGTGTTGGCCATGGTGGTTTTGTTGGGGAAAACGGTTGGGGGGTGAATTGAGTTCGGGTGGTAGCACTGGGGGGCAGACGATTCGTGGCTTCTAGCCGCGGCTGTCGTTCTGCACCCCGCAGCCCGGCAAGGATGCCGGGAGCCGCTACACCAGCGCCAAATACTCCCCCTCAGTAAGCACCCGCACCGTGCCCAGCGCCT
Source organism: Neolewinella sp. (assembly GCF_965214665.1). Lineage (GTDB taxonomy): Bacteria > Bacteroidota > Bacteroidia > Chitinophagales > Saprospiraceae > Neolewinella. The sequence goes on from NZ_OZ243970.1 coordinate 3,659,410, forward strand.
CGGCCTTCTTCAGTTTCGAGCCGGGCTTTTCGCCCACTACGAGGATGTCGAGCTTGCCGCTCACGGCCGAGACGATGCGTGCGCCCGCTGCCTTAGCTCGTTCTTGGGCTTCCTTACGGCTGAGCTGCTGGAGACTACCGGTGAAAAGAATAGTTTTGCCTACGAAGGGCCCTTCAGTGACCTCGGCGGCGGGGCGGTCCGCGTCGGTGGGGCGCACGTTGACGCCTAGGGCCTCCAGCTCGCGGAGCTGCTCCAGGTGCAGGGGGTTGGCGAAGTAGGCGGTGACGTTGGCGGCCACGGTGGGGCCGATGTCCTTGATGTGGAGGAACTGCTCCTCGGTCCAGTCGGCCAGGTCGAGAACGTGCTCGATGTGCTGGGCCACGAGCTGGGTGGCCTTCTTGCCGAAGTGGTGAATGCTGAGGCCGTAGAGGAGGCGCCAGAGGGGGTTTTGCTTGGCGTGGTCCACGCTGCGGCGCAGGTTCTCAGCCGAGCGCTCGCCGAAGCCCTCCAGCTCGGCAATCCGGTCGTAGGGGAGGCGGTAGACGTCGACGATGGTGCGAAGCCAACCCAGCTCGTAGAACTGCTCGACGTAGCGGCGGCCCATGCCGTCGATGTCCATGGCGGCCTTGGAGACGTGGAAGATGATGCGCTGTAGGTTCTGGGCGCCGCAGACGCAGACCGGGCAGCGCCAGGCGGCCTCGCCCTCGGCGCGGACCAACAGTACCTCCTCGTCGGTCTGGTTGATGGGGCAGGTCAGCGGCCACACGATGGGGCGCTCCGTGCCGTCGCGTAGGTCCTCCAGGGGCTTGACGATGTAGGGGATTACGTCGCCGGCCCGCTCCAGCAGCACCTGATCGCCCAGCCGGAGGTCCTTTTCGCGGATAAAGTCCTCATTGTGTAGGCTCACGCTGCTGATCATGACGCCGGCCAGGGCCACCGGCTCGGTCTTAGCTACGGGGGTGATGGTACCGATCTTACCTACTTGGTACTCGACGTTGAGCAGGGTGGTCGTGGCCTGACGGGCGGCAAACTTGTAGGCGATGGCCCAGCGCGGGTGGTGGCTGGTGTAGCCGGCCCGCTCCTGGAGAGCCAGGTCGTCTACCTTGATGACCATGCCGTCGATCTCGTAGGGGTAGGCCTCGCGGTCGGCCTCCCACTTGGTGCAGAAGGCGGCCGCCGCGGCGATGTCGGGTACCGCGGCGCGCTCGTAGCCGGTGGCCGGTACTTTGAACCCGAGTTCGGTCAGTACGTCCAGCGCGTGGGTATGGGTGCCGAGGGCCTGTACGGCATCGTTGCCCGCCTCGTCCGTGCCGTAGCCAAAGCTGTACATGAAGGCCTCGAGTTTGCGGTCGGCTACTTCGGTGGGCGACTTCATACGCAGGCCACCGGTGGCCGTGTTGCGGGGATTGGCGTAGAGGGTGAGTCCGGCCGCGGCGCGCTCGGCGTTGAGCTCCCCGAAGCGGTCCTTGCGAATGATTACCTCGCCGCGTAGCTCCACCCGGTAGAGCCCGTAGCGGCTGAAGGCGGCCGTGAGCGGTACGGAGCGGATCACGCGGGCGTTGTGGGTGATCTCCTCACCGAGTACCCCGTTACCGCGGGTGGCGGCGCGTACCAGTCGGTCGTTTTCGTAGATCAGAGCGATGGTGCCCCCGTCGAATTTGGGCTCCACGGCGTAGGCCAGCGGCAGCTCTTCCTCCATATTCAGCATCCGCTTCACCTGGCGGTTGAATTCAGCCAGGTCCTCGGCGTTGTAGCTGTTGCCGAGGCTGAGCATCGGTACCAGGTGGGGTACACTCTCGAAGTCGCCACTGAGGTCGCTGCCCACCCGCTGGGTAGGACTGTCGGGGGTCACCAGCTCCGGGTACTCCGCCTCCAGGGCTTCGAGCTGCTTGTAGAGCCGGTCGTAGTCGTAGTCGCTCAGCACGGGGTCGTTCTGCACGTAGTACCGCCATTCGTGGTAGCGCAGTAGGCTACGCAGTTCGGGCAGTTGCTCGGCGGCGGGTAGGGCGATGGCACCGGCGAGGTACTCCTTGGTGCGGGCGTAGTACTGGCGTTGCTGTTCGGGACCGTACATCGGGGGGCTTAGGTGGGGGGCGTGGCCGGATCGGGCTCCGGTGGTTCGGGCAGGGTAATGAGAATTTCCTGGATGCGGCGCTTGTTGACCGACATGGCCTGGAAGCGGTAGTTCTCATAAACCAGCTCCTCACCCGGCTCCGGCAGGCGGCCGAGGAGCTCCAGGAACAGGCCGGCCAGGGACTCGGCCTCGCCCTTCACCGGCTCGAAGGTAGAGGTGTTCATTTTCAGTACCCGGTAGACGTCGTTGAGCAGCGTCTTGCCGTCGAATACGAAGTTGAGCTCATCGATGCGCTGGTAGATGATCTCGTCGTCCTCGTCAAACTCGTCGTGGATGTCGCCGATCACCTCCTCCAGTACGTCCTCGAGGGTGGCGATGCCCTCGGTGCCGCCGTACTCGTCGACTACGATGGCCATGTGGGTCTTCTCGGTCTGGAATTCCTTGAGTAGGTCGCTGATCTTTTTAGTTTCCGGCACGAAGAGAATATCCTCCCGTACCAGTTTGATCCAGTCGAAGTTGGCCGGCTCGTGGCGGTGGCCCAGCAGGTCCTTTACGTAGAGTAGCCCAACTACCTTATCGAAGTCCTCCTCGAAGACCGGAATGCGGCTGTAGCTCGACTCCCGCACCACGCTGACCACCTCGGGGTAGCTCAGCTTACTATCTACGGCCACCACGTCGCCGCGCGAGCGCATGATCTGCCGTACGGTCACGTTATTGAACTTCACGATCCGTTTGAGGATATCAACATCCTGGCGCTGGGTCTCCTCGCCGCCCTCGTCGGAGTTCACCGTCAGGTCGATGGCCTCGTCGATGTCTTCCTGGCTGGCCGCCGCGGCATCCAGGGTGTGGTTCTCCAGCCGCCGCTCGATGAAACCGGCCCCCTGCACCAGGCTGGAGGAAATGGGGTAGAGGGTGCGCATCAGCAGGGCGACCGGACTGGCCATCTGGGTGGCTAGTTGCACCTTATTGTAGCTGGCGTACACCTTGGGGGCTACCTCGCCGAAGAGTACCAGTAGGAAGGTCACTCCGATCACGGTGATGGTAAATCCGATAGCCCCACTCAGGGTATCCACCCCCACCTGCCGCATGAAGGTGAGGTTCTCCTGGATATTGAGTGCCCAGGCGGCAAAGAGGCTGGCGGGGAACAGTTTGCTGAGCATGATCTCCGACACCAGCACGATGGCAATGTTGATAAAGTTGTTGGCGATCAGGATCGTGGCCAGCAGCAGACGGGGCTTCTCGCGCAGCTCCAGCAGCTTATCCCGCGAGGGGTTGTTGGTCTGCTCCAGCTCCTCGTAGTCGTTGGGGGTGAGCGAGAAGAAGGCCACCTCCGAGCCCGACACTAGGCCGGACAGCAGCAGCAGCACCGCGATCCCCGCAAAACCCAGCAGCAATTCTACCCCGGTACTTATTAATAAGAGCACGGGCCAGTGGGATAAAAAAGGATCAGAGGGGTCCAACGATAGGGATTGGTGGACAACAAAGATAGTGCCCCGCCCGCACTAGAAGGGCAGATCTTCCTCGGCGGCCATCGGGGGCGGTTCGTTCACCGAACCGGCGTCGTTGCCGTCCGTGTCGTAGCTATCCCGCTTACCGTCCAGGGTGCGAAACATGGCTCCCACCACCTCGGTACTGCGGCGCAGATTGCCGTCCTTATCCTCCCACTTTCGGTGGGTGAGCTTACCCTCCAGGAACACTAGCGACCCCTTGCGGCACTGCTTCTGCGCCCGTTCGGCCAGGTGGCGCCAGAGCACCACGTCGTGCCACTGTGTTTCTTCCTGCCACTGCCCGGCCCGGTCCTTGTAGCTCTCCGTAGTGGCCAGGCGCAGGCGGGCGACCATCGTGCCATTGGCAAGGGTACGGATCTCCGGATCGGCGCCCAGGTGCCCTACTAGTGTTACGCGGTTGATCATCGTCGGCGGGTGAGGTTAGCCGGCAAAGCTACACCCCCCGGCTCAGAAGCCCAGGGTAAGGGTCGTATCCTCCAAAAAACGGGTGATGATGCGGGGCAGGGCGTAGCGGTCAAACTCGTCCCGCGGCACAACTAACGAACCAACGGGCGGGGCCGCAGGGGCAAGCAGATCGCGGGAGGCCAGCACGTGAAAGACCGCTCCGATCGTCTGGTGGCTAAGTTGATGTCGGTATACTCCGCTACGGCGCAGTTGGCGTAAGCCAGTAGGGTCAAGCACGGCCGGCCAGTCGGCATGCTGCGTCAACTGTTCTAGGCTAGTGTCCACGCTGTCGGTCTCCACGAGTGGGAACTGGTAGAGCGACTGCCAGATGTCCCCCGCCGGTCGCCGTTCGAGTAGGTAGCGGTTGCGGGCGTCGGACACCACAAGGTAGTGGAAGTAGCGTGGGCGTACCATGGTCTTCTTGCCCTTTACCGGTAGGTCATAGATCCTGTCCTGAGCCCGTGCTTGACACCCACTTGCTACGGGACAGTGCACACAGTCTGCCTGCTTGGGCGTACACACCAGGGCCCCAAAGTCCATGATCGCTTGATTGAAGCGGGCGGCAGGTACCTGACCCAGCGCACGCTCGGCGAGCTGCTGGAAGTGCTTCCTGCCCGGTCCGGTCGTAGTGGGGGTAGCATCGCCGGCGTAGCGCGCCAGCACCCGGAATACATTGCCATCCACTACAGCGACCTGCCGACCGAAGGCGAAGGAGGCTACGGCCGCCGCGGTGTATGGCCCGATGCCGGGTAGGGCAAGTAGGCCGGCGTAGGTATCGGGAAACTTACCCCCGTGCTCGTCGGCTACGGTGCGGGCGGCCTTCAGCAGGTTGCGGGCGCGGGAGTAGTAGCCCAGCCCCTCCCACAGCTTTACCACTGCGTCGTCTTCGGCGGCGGCCAGGTCGGTCACGGTGGGGTAAGCGGCCACGAAGCGCTCGAAGTAGGGCCAGCCCTGTTCGACGCGGGTCTGCTGTAGGATGATCTCGCTGAGCCAGATGCGGTAGGGATCGGCCTCCTGCTTCCAGGGCATGGGGCGCCGCTCGGGGCGGTACCAGGCTAGTAGTTCCTCGCGAAAGTGCTGCCAGTTTACCTTTGCTATCGCCATATTCGTCAATGCCAGAGACCCGCCGCAAAGATGCAATGGGCCTAAAGCATGTTGCTTCAAGGTTTAATTAACACGGATCCATAACCCTGTAGACTACATCGGCAACATGGCAAGAAAGAGACAAACACTGTGACAACACCACTATTTTTCACGCAGCTTGCCGTACTGGCGGGCAATCTGCGTCTTAAGATCTTTGCGGGCGAAGAAAATGCGGCTCTTTACCGTGCCTAGGGGCAACTGTAGGTGGTCGGCAATCTCCTGGTACTTGAAACCCTGGTAGTGCATCAGGAAGGGAATGCGGGTAGAATCCTCCAGCTCATCAATCATCTCGGTTAACTCCTTGATGAGCATGTTGCTGTCGGCGGCATTTTCGATGGCGTGCGAACCTGAGTTGAGGTAGTACAGGTTGTCCGTATTGTCCATGATGGTGTTGGCCTTCATCTTCTTGCGGTAGTTGTTGATGAAGATGTTCTTCATGATGGTGAAGAGCCAGGCCTTGAGGTTGGTGCCCTGCCGGAATTTATCGCGGTTCGTCATGGCCCGAAAAGCCGTCTCCTGGTAGAGGTCCTTGGCGTCCTCAGAGTTCTTCGTCAGGTTGTAGGCAAAGGAATGTAGAAGGGTAGACTGCTGATCGAACTGCCGGAAAAAGTCAATTTGCGTCATCATAGCGTGCGGCCGGGGCCGTTTTGTTGAACCAAAATTAGGCAAACGTTAGATACGGTGCAACCAAATTACCCCAGCACAGGGGTTTATTTTCACAATCCCGGCCGGTCAGCTGGTCTTCTGCGGTGCAACTGACTGTTGATCAGCAGGTTGCTTCCTGATACGCGCAAACACCGTGTTACTAATTTTCAGAAAGATATGAAAGAAGACGTCTGCGTGACATTTAGCAGCCGCCCCCCGTTAGACTAATGGGCTTAACAAATTCACGTAACTTCCCCTGAGGGTGGTCTCTCCCTGCCCATGCACCCTTCCCGTCAATCCATTTCATGCCCGAACTCACTACCGACCCCTTCCCACTAGAGTATGCTATCCCCGGCTTCATCGTCCTGCTGCTGCTGGAGCTCGGCGTGGCTATCGCCGAGGGCCGGGAGCGCTATACGCCGAAGGACACGCTAAGTAGTCTGGCGATGGGTATTGGCAATGCCCTGATCCGTCTGGTCACCAAGGGGCTCAGCATCGGTGTGTTTTTTGTCATTTACGAGTACCGGCTCTTCGATCTCGGGGGCGCCTGGTGGGTATGGGTGCTCTGCTTTTTTGCCGAAGACCTGGCCTACTACGTCTTCCACCGCAGCAGCCATGGCGTACGCTATTTCTGGGCCAGCCACGTCGTGCACCACAGTAGTCAGAAGTATAATTTTTCCACCGCCCTGCGGCAAACCTGGACGGGTAGTTTATCGGGTACCTTTCTGTTTCACGCCTGGCTTCCACTACTGGGTTTTCACCCCATTATGGTGGCCATCTTTCAGACCTTCAGCCTGGTCTACCAGTTCTGGATTCACACCGAGTACATCCGCAAACTGCCCGCTCCCCTGGAGTACGTGCTCAATACGCCGAGTCACCACCGGGTCCACCACGCCAGCGACGTCAAGTACCTCGACCGCAACCACGGCGGCGTGCTCATCATTTGGGACCGGCTCTTCGGCACCTTTCAGCCCGAGGAAGAACAACCTACTTACGGCCTAGTCACCAACATCACCACCCATAACCCCCTGCGCATCGCTACCCACGAGTGGTCGGCCATGGTCCGGGATATTCATGGCGCCCCCGGCTGGCGGGCGCGACTGGCGTACCTCTTTGGCCCCCCGGGCTGGAGTCACGACGGCAGCCGCCGGACTAGTGAGCAGTTGCGTCGTGAGCTTAACGCACGACGGCTCGCTTCCCGGAAAGAAAGCGAGCCGTCCTTAGAAGATGCCATGGCGGAATCTTGACTATTCCTCCACGTAACGCACATCGTCGAACTCCGCGGCTAGTACCCGCAGTACGTTCATAATGGTCTCTTCCTCCAGGTCGGTGCGGCGCACGAGGTCTTCGGGGCTCGTCTCGATGACGGAGCGGGCGGTGTCCAGGCCGATGCCCTTGAGGGCGTCGATGACCCAGCCTTCGATCTCGTCACTGAACTCCTCCAGGTCGACGTCGTCTATTTCTACTTCGTTGTTGCGGTACACGTCGATCTCGAAGTCGACCAGGCGGCTGGCCAGCTTGATGTTGGTACCGCCCTTGCCGATGGCCAGACTGACCTGATCGGGCTCCAGGTACACCTTAGCGCGGCGGCTTTCCATGTCGAGGTCGATGTTGGAAACCCGGGCAGGGGTGAGCGAGCGCTGAATGTATAGGTTGGTGTTGCTGGTGTAGGGGATTACGTCGATGTTCTCCTGGTTGAGCTCGCGCACGATGCCGTGGATGCGCGATCCCTTCATACCCACACAGGCACCTACGGGGTCGATACGATCGTCGTAGCTCTCCACGCTTACCTTGGCGCGCTCGCCGGGGATGCGCACGATGCCCTTAATGGTGATCAGCCCATCCTCAATCTCGGGCACCTCCTGCTCCATCAGCTTGGCCAGGAAGCGCTCATCGGTGCGGCTTACGATGACCACGGGGTTGTTGTTGCGCATCTCTACCTCCTTGATCACGCCGCGGACCATGTCGCCCTTGCGGAAGTAATCACCGCGGATGGTATCCACACGGGGCATTACGAGTTCGCGACCGTTGGCATCGTCGATGACCAGCACCTCGCGCTTGAGAATTTGCTGCACCTCACACAGCACCAGCTCGCCCACCCGCTCGGTGTAGCTGCGGTAGATCTCGTCTTTTTCGAGGTCCATGATACGGCTGATCAGCGTCTGCCGCGCGGCCATGATGCTGCGTCGACCGAAGTCCTCCAGGAACAACTGCTCGTAGCACTCCTCACCGATCTCGTAATCCTCGTCGATGGCGATGGCCTCGGAGAAGGAGATCTGGCTCAGCTCGTCGGTCACCTCACCGTCCGGTACGATCTCGCGCACGCGCCAGAGTTCCAGGTCGCCCTTATTGGCGTTGACGATAATGTCGAAATTCTCGTCGGTGGTAAATTTCTTTTTGATCAGGGTACGGAACACGTCCTCGAGCACCCGCACCATGGTGGGGCTATCGATGGCTTTGCCCGAGCTGAATTCCTTGAAGGTATCGACCAGGTTCATCATGGCTTAGAAGGATATTTTTACGATTGATTTTTTGATGGCGTCGGTGGTCAGCGTGATGTCTTCCACGACGGTCTTCTTGCGTTTGCCCTCCTGAATACGCCGCTTGGCCTCCAGCACGACCTCGGTAGGGGTGGCCGCCTTGAGCTGACCGGTGTAGGTATCGCCGTCGGTGGTAGTCACCTCCAGGGTACGGCCCACGTTCTTCACGTACTGCCGGTAGAACTTCAGCGGCCGGTCCACGCCGGGACTACTCACGTCCAGCACGTATTCTTCTCCCAGGGGCTTATCCTCATCAAGGTAGCTTTCCAGGTAGCGGCTGATGCGCTGGCACTTCCCGAAGTTCATACCCGAGTCGCTATCTACGAACACCTCCAGCCGCTTGTTGGAGTGGTTCACGTCCACCACGAAGCAGTCCGCGAAGTCCTCCTCGGCGGCGAAGTAAGTTTCCAGTAGATTAGTAATCGTCTCTTCCATGTCCTTTCTAAGGAGTTAGGGGGTTAGGGAGGTAAGGGGTTAAGGACATGGCACACGGCCTTAACTCCCTGACTCCTTATCACCTTAACTCCCTGTCGGGGATGGAGGCACAAAAAAGAGGGAACCTTGCGATTCCCTCCACTGCGTCTTACGGCCTTATTTGGCAAAGATAACGCATCGTTATGACATAAGGTTGTGGCCGGTTCAGTCATGCTGTACCGCCGGCAGGTTCCAGTCCCGCTGCCCACCCCGCTCGTGATAGTAGCGGATGGCGTCCTGGATGGACAGGAAGTGGCTCTCGGCCCCCATACGCTGCATGAGGCCCGACTGGAAGAGTACATCGCGGACTGGGCCGATGACGCCCGTTAGGTAGAGCGCCACGTCGCGGCTCGCCAGCTTATCGAACAGCTGTTCCAGGGCGTAGAGGCCGGTAGTGTCGAGGTCATTGATGGTGTGGGCATCGAGGATGACGGCCCGTAGGGGATCGCCGCGCTCGTCGGCCAGGGCCAGGATCTGGTCACCGAAGTACTCGGCGTTGCCGAAGTAGAGCTCGGCATCGAAGCGGACCACGAGTAGGGCCGGATCGGTCTCGGCGGTGGGGAAGCGCTCCAGGTTGCGAAAGGCGTTGGTCTGGGGAATGCGGCCGAGCTCGGCCAGGTGGGGACGGGCGGCGCGTAGGAAGACAAAGGCCAGGGAGAGTACCACCCCGCCGGCGATGCCCCACTGGAGCCCCGTGAAGAGCGTAAAGACGAAGGTGACCAGCAGTACGGCCAGCTCCTTGGGGGCTAGTTTAGCCAGCCGCTTCATCTCCTGGAGATCGAAGAGCTTACCGACCGAGAACACGATGATGGCCGCTAGCATCGGCAGGGGGAGGTAGTAAAAAAGCGGAGTGAAGAAGAGCAACACGGCCGCCAGTAGCACCGCGGCCACCACCCCCGTCAGCGGCCCACGCCCCCCGCCCTCCTCTACCACCGCCGAGCGGCTGAAGCTGGCCGAGGTGGGAATGGCGGCAAAGAAGCTGCCGATGATCTTGGAAGCACCCAGCGCAAGTAGCTCCCGGTTGGGCCGGATGCGGTAGTAGCCGTGCCGGGTGGCGAAGGCATTGCCGATACTAAGCGTCTCTACGAAACTGATCAGGGCCAGCACCAGGGCAACGGGAAATAGGGTGGTCAGGATATTTAGGTCGACGCGAGGTAGGACGAGAGCAGGTAGCCCACTCGGCACCGCGCCGACCACGTCGATGCCCACCCGGTCCAGGCGAAGCAGGTACACAAGCAGCGTGGTAACTACGATCCACACTAGCATAACGGGTGCCCGGGGCAGGTAACGCTTGCCAAGCACCAACACCGCGAGACTCCCGAGCCCCATCAGCGTAGTCGGCAGGTGGAGCGTGCCGAGGTGACGCACGAACTGGTAGACCGTATCGTGCAGGTAGGTCGTGCGCGGCATCGCGACCCCGAAGATGGACCGGAGCTGGGAGGCCACGATCAGCACCGCCGCCGCCGAGACAAAGCCGGAGAGCACCGGTCGGCTCAGTAGACTGACCAGCCCCCCCAACTGTAGCACGCCGAAAAGCAACTGGATCACTCCGGTAAGTCCAGCTAGTACCACCGCATAAGTGAGGTAGTGCGCACTGCCCGGTTCGGCAAGGTGACTGAGGCCATTGAGGCAGAGCAGACTAGCCAGGGCAGTAGGGCCAACCGAGACGTGGGGCGTACTCGCCAGCAGGGTATAAACCAGCAAAGGAAAAAGCGCGGCGTAAAGTCCGTACACCGGAGCCACCCCGGCCAGGATGCCGTAAGCCATCGCCTGGGGGATGAGGATCACGCCCAGGGTGAGGCCTGCCACTACATCACCCCGTAGGCGGTAGTCAGCGGGTTGGGGAAACCAGGACGATAAGGAAGACCGCACGACGGTACTAGGCGTCGACCGACTCGGTAGCCAGGATATCGGCTACCTTGTCCTGTACGTTCACGATGCGGTCAAAACCACGCGCCTTGAGGATACTGGCCGCGATGGTCGAGCGGTAGCCGCTGCCGCAGTGAACGTAGTATTCCGTTTGCGGGTCGAGCTCACTCATCGCCGCGGAAAGGCCGGCCAGCGGCAGGTTAAGGGACCGGCGCAGGTGGCCACCGCCGTACTCGCTTTCCTTGCGCACGTCGATGACGTGCTCGGCGCGCTCGGGATCAAAGGCATTTGCCCGGATAGTTTCTATGGTATCTACCTCGCCGCCGTAGGTGCGCCAGGCTGCGATGCCGCCCTCCAGGTAGCCCAGGGCGTTGTCGTAGCCCACGCGGCTGAGGCGCTCGACGGTCTCGGCCTCCCGCCCTGGCTCGGTGACCAGGAGAATGGGTTGTTGCAGATCGGGTACCAGCTCCCCCACCCAGGGGGCGAAACTGCCGTCGATACCGATGAAGATGCTGTTCGGGATGAAACCCTTGACAAAATCCTCCTTTGCCCGTACGTCCAGTATTAGAGCCATCTCGCGATTCGCGACCTCCTCAAACTGGGCGGGGGACAACGCTACGGCTCCGCGGTCCATCACCGTTTCGAATGATTCGTAGCCCGCTTTATTCATCCGCACGTTCTCACTGAAGTAAGCCGGCGGCGGCAGCAGGCCCTCGGTGACTTCCCGCACGAACTCCTCGCGGGTCATATCCTTACGTAGGGCGTAGTTCGTAGCTTTTTGGTTGCCTAGCGTATCGGTAGTCTCGCGGCTCATTTTTTTCCCGCAGGCCGAGCCGGCCCCGTGGGCGGGATAAACGATGAGGTCATCGGGTAGCAACATGATCTTGCGGCGCAGGCTATCGTAGAGTAGGCCGGCGAGGTCTTCCTTTGTCAGGGCACCTTTCTTCTGAGCTAGATCGGGACGGCCCACGTCGCCAATGAAGAGCGTATCGCCGGTGAAGATGGCATGGGGGGTGCCGTGCTCGTTCAGCAGCAGGAAGGTGGTACTCTCCAGCGTGTGTCCGGGCGTATGTAGTACGCGAATCGTGAGTGCTCCCAGCTGAAACTCCTCCCCGTCCCTGGCTTCATACTTTTCGTAATCGGTCTTTGCCCCGGGGCCGTATACGATCTGCGCACCGCTCCCCCGGGCCAGGTCCAGGTGGCCGCTCACGAAGTCGGCGTGAAAGTGGGTTTCGAAGATGTACTTAATGGTATCACCGGCCGCCCGGGCCCGTTCCAGGTAGGGCTCGGGACTGCGTAGGGGGTCGATCACGGCCGCCTCGCCCTGGCTCGCGATGTAGTAGGCGCCCTGGGCCAGGCACCCGGTGTAGATCTGCTCGATGGTCATGTTGCTCGGGGGGTGTTATATGAACGATTGTTCATATGAAGGTTTGGGGGGTAGTGATGGTTGAGTAGGGACAAAGCTCACTCCCTGCACCCCACCAGCTCGAACTGGGTATGCTGTACACTGCGTGCGTACTTATACCCCTCGATGTATTCCTCTACGTCATATCCTCGCACCCCGTAATCCGGCGTATACCGCGTCTGATCCCAGAACAGCGTCCGGGCCTCCGTAGCCCGGGGGTCACCGGTCGCTTCCATCCAGCGGTCCACCTGGCTAGCTAGTCGCTCCCGATCACCCGCGTAGGCCGTCTGGTCCGCTACGTTGGTCAGTTGGTAAGGATCACGGCGGAGGTCGTACAGCTCCTCCCCGGGTCGCTTGCCGAAGACCAGCCGGTAATAGTCGGTCGTATCCCCCGCCGGTTTATCCCCTGCCAGGATGAGCATCTTGGTGATGGAGTTATCCACGTCCCCGTAGGCCCCCACACTGCGCACCGCCTCCGGGTCGCCGGCCGGCCACCGCTCGGGGAAGGCATTGCGGAGGTAGAGAAAGTCGTCCGTGCGCACCCCCCGCACGGCGTAGCTGCCGGAGTCGGCCCTGACCTGGGCGTGGCGCTCGCGTTCGAGATATACGGCGGTATCTCCCGGTACGTCAGCATCCGTGAGCTGATCCAGCAGACTCTGTAACTCAAACTCGTCCGGTACCTGGGTAGCAGCCGCCTCTACGAAGGTCGGCGCTAGGGCGGCCAGGTTCACGTAGGAGGTTCGCACCGTCCCCGCCGGTATCCGCGCCGGCCAGTGGGCCACGAAGGGCATGCGCGTACCGGCGTCGTACAGATTGGCCTTGGCGCGCGGGAAGGGCATTCCGTTGTCGCTGGTCACGATGATGAGCGTATTGTCGAGCTCGCCGCGGGCCTCCAGCAGGTCCACGATCTCGCCCACGTGGCGGTCGAAGCGCTCCACCTCGGCGTAGTAGTCGAGCATATCGTTGCGTACGCACGGCAGGTCTGGAAAGAAAGGTGGCACCACTACGGAGTCAGCCTCCATCCCAGACCAGGCCCCCAGGTTAGTCAGGTACTGCCGGTGCGGATCCTGGCTGCCGAACCAGTAGCAGAAGGGCTGCTCAGCATCCCGCTCCGCCAGCATGTCGGTAAAGTCGTCGTATTCCTTACCCGCCGGGTTGTGCGCCCAGCCCGTACTGCGCCAATCCCCCGGTGCCCAGCCCTTCTGGTCGTGCCCCACGATGTAGCCGGCTTCCTCCAGCACCGTTGTATAAGTTACCGCCTCGGCCGGAAATTCCGACCACAGGTTACCGGCCACGCCGTTCTGGTGGGGATAGCGCCCCGTAAGGATACTGGCCCGGGAGGGACTACAGCTCGGCGCGGCCGTGTAGGCGTTCGTAAGCAGCATCCCACCGGCGGCCAGGCGATCGAAGTTCGGCGTCTGCACCACCGGGTCGCCATACACCCCGGCGTGGGGGTAGGACCAGTCATCGGCTAGGAACAGGATGATGTTGGGGGATTGGGCTATTGGGTTGTGGAGTTGTTGCGGGGCCGTCGCTGAAGGTGTGGTAGGGGGCGGGGCCGCAGGTGCAACATAGTTTGCTAGGAGCAGTAAGCTGAGTACGGAGGCGAGGGTGTACAGCATGGGGTCTAAGATAGTAAACCCGTCGACTAACGATCACGAGCCGCAGGCGAGCAGAGGCGTACCGCTGTCCTGCGGGAAATTCGTACGTCGTACCTGGTAGATTGTAAATTTCTACGGCACCTCCACCACATTCAGCACCCGCCCGATAATGTCCTCCTGCCGGATATTCTCCGCCTCGGCCTCGTAGGTCAGTCCGATACGGTGACGCAGCACGTCCTCACACACCGAGCGCACGTCCTCCGGGGTCACGTAGCCGCGCCGCTCGAGGAAGGCCTGCGCCTTAGCGGCCAGGGCCAGGTTGATGCTAGCGCGGGGGCTACCGCCGTAGTTGATGAGCGGCTTCAGATCAGCCAGGCGGTAGGCTTCCGGCTCGCGGGTGGCAAAGACAATGTCGATGATGTAGCGTTCGATCTTATCGTCCATGTAGACCTTACGGACCGACTCGCGGGCGTGCAGGATGTCCTCCGGCGTAGCTACCGGGTTGATGGTGGCGAAGCCGGCCCCCAGGTTGCGCTGAATGATGATACGCTCATCTTCCCGTGTGGGGTAGCCGATGTTGACCTTGAGCATGAAGCGGTCGGTCTGGGCCTCCGGCAGCGTATAGGTGCCCTCCTGGTCGATGGGATTCTGGGTGGCCAGCACGAGAAAGGGCTCCTCTAGCCGGAAGGTATCGGAGCCGATCGTTACCTGCCGTTCCTGCATGGCTTCCAGCAGCGCGGACTGCACTTTGGCGGGAGCCCGGTTGATCTCGTCGGCCAGTACGAAGTTGGCGAACACCGGTCCCTTGCGGACGCTGAAGTCGTTGAGCGTAGGATTGTAAATCATCGTACCTACGATATCGGCCGGTAGCAGGTCGGGCGTAAACTGGATGCGACTAAAGTCGGCACTAACGGTCTGGCTCAGCGTCTTGATGGCCAGTGTCTTGGCTAGTCCGGGTAAACCTTCGAGCAGGATGTGTCCCCGGCTTAGCAGCCCCAGTAGTAGCCGGTCGATCATATTTTCCTGCCCCACGATCACCTTAGCCGTCTCCTGGCGGATACGCTCCACGACTTCGCTATCTAGGCGGATTTGCTGGTTGAGTGCTTCGATGTCTACACTGGGCATGGGGTGGTACTTTTGGGGCGGGGTCGCGGGTGCAAGGTAGGCGTTGTTGGGTTTGTGCGTTGTCGAGTTGTTGCGTTTGTGGGGACGCTCTCCCGATAGCTATCGGGACTCGTCTTGGTGTTTCTGCGCACCTGCGGGCCCGCCTACCCGTTGTGCCTGTAACACCTCCGGCACCTATCACACCTCCGACGCCTCCAACGACGGCCACGCAACAACCCAACAACTCAACAATGCGATCCCTCATGACCGACGTAAACACCCTCGGCGAATTCGGCCTCATCGACCACCTCACGGAGGGCTTCGCTACGCAGCAAGATTCGACTATTCTAGGCGTGGGCGACGACGCGGCCATCATTGCTGCCGGCGACGAGCAGCTTGTAGTCAGTACCGATATGCTGGTGGAGGGCATCCATTTCGACTTCACCTACACGCCACTGAAGCACCTGGGCTATAAAGCCGTGACGGTGAATCTATCGGATATCGCGGCGATGAATGCGCGGCCGGAGCAGATTACGGTGAGTATCGCGCTGAGCAACCGCTTTTCGGTAGAGGCGCTGGACGAGCTTTATGCCGGCATTAGAGCAGCTTGTACGCACTACGGCGTGGACCTAGTGGGGGGTGATACGACCAGCTCTACCAGGGGGCTCATCATCAGCGTCACGGCCATCGGGCGGGCACCGGCGGGGCGGATCACGCGGCGAAGTGGGGCGAAGGTGGGGGATTTGATCTGCATTACCGGAAACCTGGGGGCGGCCTATCTGGGCCTACAGCTGCTGGAGCGGGAGAAGCAGGTATTCAAGGATAACCCCGACATGCAGCCCGATATGGGTGAATATGCGCCCTACCTCCTCCAGCGGCAGCTCCGGCCCGAGGCGCGCACCGATATGGTCGACCTGTTCGCGAAGGAGGGGATCGTGCCTACGGCCATGATCGACATCAGTGATGGGCTGGCCAGCGAGATTTTCCACATCTGTAAGGCTAGCGAGGTCGGGGCGGTGATCGAGGAAAGCGGCGTACCCATCCATAATGATGCCCAACTGCAGGCCCTGGAGTTCAACCTCGACCCCATTACGGCGGCGCTGAGCGGTGGGGAGGATTATGAGTTACTCTTTACCATCGACCCCCAGGACACGGAAAAGATCCGTTTCCTTCCGGATATCTATATCGCCGGTGAGATCGTCGCGCAGGAAGATGGGGTGAAGCTACATACGAAGGGTGGGAACATCCACGCTATCAAGGCGCAGGGCTGGAACCATTTCGGGGAGTAATCTGCTAGGTGTAGCTATCTTACTTCCACGCTACGGCCGGAATAAAGTCCGTCATAGCAATTTCTCCTAATACTCCGCTACGAAACGCGGTATCCGCGCTGAAATATTCGATCCGTTCGTACCCCCCCTTGTCGGTATGCCCCCGGGGGGAGGTATGCACCTCTACGCGTTTGTCGACCAGGTTGATGATCCAGTATTCAGGAATACCAAATAGACCGTAAAGCCGAGCCTTGCTTCCCTGGTCCCGTGCAAGGGTGCTGTCGGACACCTCGATGGCAAGTTTAATCTCTGCGGGGAGCGGTTTGCGATTGAAGTAGCGATCTTCGGCAGGCGCAGCGAGTATGTAGTCAGGTTCCGGGGCACTGTGCTTGGGTAGGGAAATTGGCTGCTCCTGGCGACAGGTGAATTGACGCCCGTAGCGTTCTATCATAGCATAATTCAACTCCTGCACGCAAAACGTGTGTAAATCACCAACAGCCAACTTATGTACGATTTTGCCGAACAGTAATTCTACCCGGTGCTCGGGAGTAAGAATCCCTTCGTCTACCATGCGCTCGTACTGCTCCAGCGTCCAGTCGGTCTGGTGCAGCAATAGTTCGGGCTCCACGGGCACGGTCATGAGATAAAGATAGGGAGTTTGTTTGAGAGGCAGTTGAAGCTACCGCACCACTAGCTCCTCCCGGTCTGGACCGGTACTCACCATGCTTACGCGTACCCCTAGTTTATCTTCCAGGTACTTGACGTAGCTGATGCAGGCAGCGGGCAGTTCACTCTCCTCCTTCACGCCGCTCAGGTCGCTGTTCCATCCCTCGACGTCCGTGTATACCGCCGCGTAATTCTCGTGCACCAGGTCGAAGGGCAGCTCGTGCGTCACCTCCCCCTCTACCCGGTAGGCATCGGCTGCCTTGATGGTCTCGAATTTGTTGAGCACGTCCACCTTGGTGACCACGAGCTGGGTGACCCCACTGAGCATGATGGTGTATCGTAGCTGCACCAGGTCGATCCACCCGCAGCGGCGCGGCCGGCCCGTGGTGGCGCCGAACTCAGCGCCTTCTTTGCGCAGAAACTCGCCGGTAGCATCGTTGAGCTCGGTGGGAAACGGTCCGGCCCCCACCCGCGTGCAGTAGGCCTTAGTAATGCCGATGACCTCACCGATCTGCTGGGGCGCTACGCCGAGGCCCGTACATACCCCCGCCGTGATCGTATTGGAGGAGGTCACGTAGGGGTAGGTGCCGAAGTCGATATCGAGCATGCTACCCTGCGCCCCCTCCGCCAGCACCTTTTTGCCCTCCTTAAGCGCACCGTTGATGTAGTATTCGCCATCGACGAAGGGAAGGGCCTTGAGCCGCTCTATAGCTGCGAACCAGGCCCGTTCCTCGCCCGCCAGGTCGAACTCGATGTAGGGGTACAGGCCCACCAGCTGTAGGTGTTTTTCCCTGAGCCGCTCGTACCGTTCCTGGAAGTCGGGGGCGGTGAGGTTGCCAACGCGCATACCGTTACGGCCGGTCTTGTCCATGTAGGTGGGTCCGATGCCCTTGAGGGTGGAGCCGATCTTGCGTTCCCCCTTGGCGTGCTCGCGGGCGGCGTCGAGTAGGCGGTGGGTGGGTAGGATCATGTGGGCCTTGCGGGCTACGAAGAGCCGGTCGCGGTAGTCGATACCGGCCGCGTCGAGCGCATCGAGCTCTTTGCTTAGCGTAATGGGGTCGATGACCACTCCGTTGCCGATCAGGTTGAGCTGCTCGCGGCGGAAGATGCCGGATGGGATGGTGTGGAGCACGAACTTCTTGCCGTCGAAGATGAGCGTATGACCGGCGTTAGGGCCCCCCTGGAAGCGGGCAATGATATCGTACTGGGGGGCGAGTACGTCTACGATCTTACCCTTGCCCTCGTCACCCCACTGGAGTCCTAAAAGTACATCTACGGCCATAAGTCCATCCGGTTTCGGGCGAAGGTACTCTGTTTGGGCGGAGTCCCTGGGTAGCCCCTCCACGGAGGCTGCACCGGCGGCCCCGCCCCCTACTCCTGCGAACAATGTGATTGCGGAAGGCCATATAGAATAAACTCAACCCCATGGCATTAAGCAATTCTACCGAGAATAAACTCTTCATCACCGGCTATACGGCTAAGGGCATCGTATATAGCCTCATCGGCATCTTTGCCATCGCCGGGGTGGTCGGTGGGGCCGGGCAGTCGGGTGGCGGCCCTAAGGCGGTCATCACCTGGATCGGAACCAACCCCTTCGGACAGGTGCTGCTGTTCCTGATCGGTGTAGGCTTGCTGGCCTACTGTAGCTGGCGCTGGTACACCGCGGTACAGGATAAGAAGAATGAGGGCAGGGATAAGGAAGGCGTCGTCAAGCGGATCGCCTACGCGGTCAGCGGGACGGCCTACGGTATACTGAGCGCCCACGCCTTTAAACTAGCCTTCAGTGGTGGCGGTGGCGGTGGTGGACAGAGTAAGCAGGACATCATCGCCCGAATTCTCAGCAACAGCTGGGGCCCCTACGTAATCGGTGCCATTGCCGTCATCATGGCCGGGGTAGCAATTTATCAGCTCTACCGGGCGCTGAAGGACAAGCACATGGAGGGCATCGAGGGGCAGCAACTGAGTCACGACCAACGCGAGCTGTTTGACAAGGCCGGTGAGGTAGGCCTGACGGCGCGTTTCGTGGTCTACGGGATCATTGCCTACTCGCTATTTCGTGCGGCTACCCTCGACGATGCCAGCCAGTTCCGGGGTATTGGGGAGTCGCTGTCCTACATCGAAAACCAGTCGTACGGTGCGGCCCTGCTTTCCATCGTCGGGCTGGGGCTACTGGCCTACGGCCTGTTTATGTTCGTGCGGGCGCGGTACGAGCGGGTCTAGAGCGTCTTCTCCATACGCCAATCCTCCATCAAAAAGCCATTACCGATATCCGTGTCAAAGCGTTCGAGCTTGGCGAAGCCGAGGTGCACGTAGAAGTCGACGGCTCTGTTTTGGTAGTTGACATCGAGGCGTAGCCGCTCCTGACCGGCCCGGCGGGCCACGTGCTCGACGTGCTCAACTAGTAAGCGACCGAAACCCCTCCCCTGGGTGCCGGGTAGCAGGTACAGCTTGTGAATTTTAGTAGTACCGGGTAGGTACTCGGATTGGTGACTCACGTAACCCACCGGGCGGTAGCGGGTAGCCGACTGGCCGCTGTAGTCATCATTGGTGGCTGTGTCGGCATTTAACAGGAGATGAAACACATGCCCCTGCTCAACCTGCTCCGCCAGTGCGGCCGGACTGTACATCCGCCCCAGCATGTAATCGATTTGGGTAGTGGATAAAATACCGGAAAAAGTATCCGGCCAGGTCAGCCGGGCAATGCGCTCGATGGCGGGGTGGTCGGCGGGGGTAGCGCGTACAATGCGGGGGGAGGAGCTATACCGCGGCATGCAACTCCGGCCCATTGTTGCGCACATTACCCACCTTCGCCGAGATCGGGTAGGTCTTCAGCGTCCCATCCGGCGGCGTTTCCAGCAGCGCGAGGATCTCCGGCAGCTTGGCTTGGAGGTTCAGCCACTGACTCTGCCGCTCCTCATCCAGTAGTAACATCGGCATCCGGTCGTGAATGGGGGCCATCTCCGCATTCGGCTCGCCGGTGATGACGGAGTAGGTATGCACCGTATCGCCTCCGTCCTTAGGCGTCCAGCTTTCCCAGATGCCGGCCATGACCAGTAACTGCTCGTTGCTCGGCATGATCCGAAAGGGTTGCTTGCCACCATCTTTGCGCTGCCACTCGTAGAAGCTATCCCCAATCACCAGACAGCGCCGTTCGCGGATCGGCTTACGGAAGCTGGATTTCTCCTCGATCCCCTCCCGCCGGGCGTTGATCATACGTGCTCCGATACCCAGGTCTTTGGCCCAAAAGGGCACCAGGCCCCAGCGAAACTCCGACAGCTGGTCCGGCCGGGCATCGGTGATGACCAGTCCGTTCTGCGTCGGCGCCATATTATAATTTGGCTGGAGCCCACCGGGGGGTGTAGTCAGCTCCTTCGTAAACTGCTTGCGCAACTTGGCTTCGTCAATTACCACACTGTAACGTCCACACATAGGACCGAAGGGTTAGGAAGTTAAGGGGCGAGGGAATTGCCGCCAAGACGAGCGAAGCGAGCATCCCCACGCTACCCGCGCAGCGGTCTAACCAGCCGAAGGCGTCTAACGAGCGAAGCGACGTCTACCTGCCGAAGGCAGTCTAACTCGTCTGCATCTTCTGCTTGATCTCAATGATCTCGTAGCCCTCGATCACGTCACCTTCCTTGATGTCGTTGAAGTTCTTGATGTTGAGACCGCACTCCATGCCGCTGCGGACTTCCTTGACGTCGTCTTTGAAGCGCTTAAGGCTGGCCAGCTCGCCGACCTGACCCTCCTTGAGGGGGAAGATGACGATGCCGTCGCGGATCACGCGGATTAGGGTGTTGCGGCTGATCTTACCCTCGTCAACGTAGCAGCCGGCGATGGTACCCACTTTGGAGATCTTGAACACCTCGCGGACGGAGACCTGACAGGTCGTCTTCTCCTCCTTGGTCGGCTCAAGCATGCCCTCGATGGCACTGCTGATCTCGTCGATGGCCTCGTAGATGATCGAGTAGGTTTTGATCTCTACCCCCTCACGCTCGGCGAGCTTACGGGCCGAGGAGCTGGGACGTACCTGGAAGCCAACGATGATGGCATCCGAGGCGGTAGCCAGCAGGATGTCGGAGTCGATAATCTGGCCGACGGCCTTATGGATCACGTTGACCTGTACGGTCTCCTGCGAGAGCTTGATGAGGGAGTCCGAAAGGGCTTCTACCGAACCGTCCACGTCACCCTTCACGATGAGGTTGAGCTCCTTGAAGGTACCCAGGGCAAGACGGCGACCGATCTCGTCGAGCGAGACGCGTTTGGCGGCGCGGTTGGCCTGCTCGCGGCTGATCTGGGCGCGGCGACTGGCGAGCTGACGGGCTTCCTGCTCGCTGGGCATCACCTTGAGGATTTCACCGGCCTGGGGCGCACCGTCGAGTCCGAGTAGCAGGACCGGCGAGCCGGGGCCTACCTCCTTGACGCGCTTATTGCGCTCGTTGAACATAGCGCGGACGCGGCCACTAGCCTCTCCCGCTACCAGAATATCCTGTACGCGTAGGGTACCGTGCTGGACCAGAATCTTGGTCACGTAGCCCCGGCCCTTCTCCAGCGAGGCTTCCAGTACGGTCGCTACGGCGGGGCGGTCGGGGTTGGCCTGGAGCTCGAGCATTTCGGCCTCCAGCAAGACTTTTTCCAGCAAATCTTCGATGCCGACGCCGGTCATGGCGCTGATGTCCTGCGACTGGTACTTGCCCCCCCACTCCTCGACCTGGTAGCCCATGCTGGCCAGTTCGGTCTTGATGCGGTCGGGGTTGGCGCCCGGGCGGTCGATTTTGTTGATGGCAAACACCATTGGTACCCCGGCGGCCTCCGCGTGCGAGATGGCCTCCTTGGTCTGGGGCATCACGTTGTCGTCGGCGGCGATGATGATGACGGCGATGTCGGTCACCTTGGCACCCCGTGCCCGCATGGCCGTAAAGGCCTCGTGACCCGGTGTATCCAGAAAGGTGATTTCCTTACCGTTGTCGAGTTTCACCTCGTAGGCACCGATGTGCTGGGTGATCCCACCGGCTTCCCCAGCGATGACGTTGGAGTCGCGAATGCGGTCGAGCAGCGAGGTCTTACCGTGGTCGACGTGGCCCATGACGGTCACGATCGGCGGACGGGGCGACAGGTCCTCGGGATCGTCGATGTACTCCTCTTCGTCTTCCTCGGTCTCGTCGACGCTGATGAACTCTACCTCGTGGTCGAATTCCTCGGCTACGAGCTCGATGATCTCGGCGTCCAGGCGCTGGTTGATGGATACAATCACGCCGGCATTCATACAGGCGGTGATGACCTCACCGATACCGACGTCCATCATGTTGGCCAGTTCCTGGGCCGTGACGAACTCGGTCAGCTGTAGCTTGTCGGTGGTTTGCTCGTCGCGCAGGGCCTCCTGCTTTTCGCGGATGCGGTCGCGGTTATCGCGGCGCTGCCGTTGACGCTTTTTCTTGCCGCCGCCGCCCTGGAGGCGGGCCATGGTGGCCTTGATCTTGTCCTCGATGTCCTTGGCGGATACCTCCTTGGGCTCGTCGTTACGTCCACCACCGCCGGTGCGGCCACGGTCGTTGCGCCCGCCGCCACTGCGTCCACCGCCGCCGGTTTGGGGTGGTCCGGTGGTGATTTTCTTGCGTTTGCGCTTCTTACGTCCGTCGTCGGAGGTAGACGAGCTGCCCCGCTTTTCGGGTTTTTTAATTTCGATCTTACCCAGCACCTTGAGACCGCGCAGTTTGGGCTCGGCCGTGACGTGCACGTCGGGCTTATCGGTGGCCTTTACCTCGGTAACCGGCGTGGCGGGCTCAGCCCTGGCGGTAGCCGGAGTAGGCTTAGCGGCGGGCGGCGGGGTAGGTGCCTTGGGGGCGGGTGTGGGGTCGGCTGGTGCGCGCTTCGCGGTGGGCGGCGGAGCGGGTTGTCCTTTTTTAGGAGCGGACTTGGCGGGCCGGCGCTTGTTGGCGTCCAGGTCGATCTTGCCCATCACCTTCAGGCCGGGTACCTCACGCTTACCGGCGGGGGCGGCTTCCTTAGGAGCGGCCGGGGCGGGGGTAAAGGGCGTGGTACCCGTGGTGGGTGCTGATGCGGGCGGTGGGGGTGGCGGAGTAGCCTTTGCGGCGGGCGGAGCGGGTCGCTGCACGGGCGGCGGGGCCGGCACACCGGTGGGGCGGGGCGGCGGCGGTGGGGCCGGGGTGGTGCTGCGGACGACGGGCGGGGGCGGCGCGGTGGGGCGGGTACCGAACTCCATCTTAGCGGCCTTCTGCTTATCGGAAATGGCTTTAGCAAACTCCTGGCGGAGGGCCGATTCCATCTCGCCGCTGACCGGCGCCGTGGGTTTATTATCGATATTGAAGCCCTTTCCGCTTAGGTACTCGACCAGGGTCGAGGTGGCCACGTTCAGTTCCTTCGCTACTTTAATTAGTCGTTTACTCATTCGATCTCTTAAGCACGCCATTCGTTGACCGCGGGGTGCTGCCGCGGGGCCATTTAGAACTACCCTAAAGGACCGGTTTTCCCCCATCTGCCTGACGCCGCGCTGGAGGACCACTTCCGGAACGCTATCCGAATGCGACGCAAAGATAAGCTATTTCGAGGGACAGGCCGGCAGGCTCACCGACTTTGTTCCGTATCTGGGTAAACGCCGCCGTTTCAATTTAGGTTTAAGTCCAACCAGAATAGCCTGAGTGACGCTTTGGTCCTGTTTAATGCAGGATGGTCACCCACCGCGTCAGGCTAGTACCACGACGTACATCACTCACGCGCAGGGCGTAGCTGCCCGCGGGAAGCATACTTACCGGTACGGTGTGGGTAGAAAAGCTGCCCCGGTGCGTATACACCGCCCGGCCCCCGCTAGTAAGCAGGGTGAGCTGGAGCGATCTGGCCTCCTCGGGGAGGGTCACGGTGAGCCAGTCACTCGTTGGATTCGGATAGGCGCGCACCGCCGCTAGCATCAGGTCGGTCACCCCGGTGCTGGTCGTGTCCGTTGCGGGTGCACAGGCTACACCTACGGCGTTGGGGTCCCCGTTGGTGCCTGCGTTGACCAGGGGGTCGGTTTCGTCGGCGTCATCGGCCCCCGTGTAGCCATCGTTGTCGAGGTCGGTGGGGGAGTACTTCCAGAGCTCGGAGCCTACCCGGCCGTCGTCGGCGGCGAAGTAGAGAAAGTCACGGTAAGCGTAAAGATTGTCCGGGCCGCTAGAGGCCGTGCCGGGGTTGATGTCGGCTACCAGTACGGTGCCTTCGGGAGTGCCGTCGGTCGACCAGAGCTCACGGCCGAGCTCGGGTAGATCGGCGCTGAAGTATACCAGGCTGTCGAAAACGGTAAGGTTGCGGGGATAAGAATGTCCCGGACCGGCATTCAAATCACCGAGCGGAATGGCGGGCGAGGTGAAGTTTGGCGCCGCCCATAGTTCGGAGCCCGTAGCATCGGTATGGCCGGTAAAGACGAGTGTACTACCTGAGACCACCACATCGCGAATAGAATGGAAGCGGGTGTTCTCCGTAATGCTAGAAGGTTCCACGTCAAAGCGTTCGCCCCGGGTAGAGAGAATTCGGTCGTACCCGTACATGCCCCGACTCG
The DNA here is from genome assembly GCF_965214665.1 of Neolewinella sp. Lineage (GTDB taxonomy): Bacteria > Bacteroidota > Bacteroidia > Chitinophagales > Saprospiraceae > Neolewinella. The sequence continues at coordinate 3,683,700 of NZ_OZ243970.1, forward strand.
CTACGAAGTAGATACGGTCTTGGTGCTTGAAGATGTCAGTGGGTCTGTAAGCCATGTCCGCGCTCGCTAATTGGTAAGTACCCTCTTCCGTACCATCCGATCGCCAGAGGGTTGGTCCGAAGCCGTCATCGGCCGAGAAGTACGCAATACCGTCAATGACGGTGCGATCGCTGATGTGATACAAAGGATAAGTCTCCCAAACCTGCCGGATGTCCTTCACTAAATAAGTTCCTGCCACCGTGCCGTCCGTACGCCAGAGTTCGGGGCCCAATTCTTCAGTGCTTTCGACGAAGAGGGCGGTGCTGTCATTCAGGGGCGTAAAGCCAAAACTAGTGCTGTTGAACCCGTCGCGGCTGAAAACCTTTAGCAGGCTTAATTGACCGGAAGAGGGATCTGCAGCATACAGCGCCTGCCCAAGCCCCCTAAAAAAGCCACGTACCAGCAGGCGACCACGCACCTCACCGAGGTTAGACAGGCGGGGTGTCTTGGCCAGTGTAGTGTCTTGGGGGCTAAACTGGTGCGTTCCGGCTACCGAGCCATCCGAGCGAAAAATACGGTCGATGGCGGATCCTTCCCCCGGGGCGTCAAAGAAAAATTCGTTACCAAGAAGGACCGGAGGAGAATTGAAGGTAGATGCTTTACCGCTGGTCAAATCACTCAGCAGCACAGTGGTCGATGCACCGCCTTCGGTGCGAAACATTTCAAAGCCCGTACAGCCCGTGTTGGCCGTAAAGAATAATGTATCCTGAAAGGTGAAAAACCGATTAGGATAGGAACCGCTCTCCTCTGTCCGCACATCCTGCAAAAGCTGCGTACCCCCCGGCGTACCGTCGCTGCTGAACACTTCACGCCCGAACTCGGGACTCTCAGCCGCAAATAGCAACTGTGAGCCCAGGACGGCTAGTTGGTCAATATCGGAGGCGTCGCTACCGGGATAGATATCTTTGACCATTGCAGTACCCCGAACGGTCCCGTCCGTACGCCATAGCTCCAGTCCGGTCCCGGGCCGGTCGGCCAGGAAATAGAATACTGCATCCGTAGCGACGACTTGTCCCGAGCTGAATCCATTTACATTACGGGCCTCAATGCCGTCAAGTAACGTGAAGGTCCCGGCCTGGGTGCCGTCCGTTCTCTTTAAGGTAAACGTTTTCGTGGCGGGATTGTAAAGGCGGTAAAAAATTAGGTCGTTCGTTAACTGCAGACGCTGCAGGTAAAAAGAATCGCGGTCGATGTCGAGATCAACTAGAAGTTCTACCGACCGGTTGGTGGGATCGATCTCCCAAAGGTGGTAGCCGGTCGTACTATCCGACTGAGTGAATACCACTTTCCCCCGCCATTCACCGAATCGGCCCAGTCGACCCAGAGGCAGGGCTGAAGCCCATTCCCGCAGCGGGCGTAGTTCGGAAAATTGCCTGTCGGTAATAAATACGCCGGAACTATCGCGGCCGTAAGCCGAGACGATCACCGAGTCACCAACGGCTATCGCTCCGTAGAGCCCCGCAAATTCCGGCGGCGGGAATCGGGTAAACGTCCCCCCCCCAGCACCATCGGTCACCGTGTAGGGCACCGCTTCGCCAAATTGGTCGTCGTAGGTTATGAATAGCCGATCGCCAAGCGTATTCACCTCACTAATATACTGATCCTCGGGTAGGTCGATTAGGTGGCTCGTACCCGCTGTAGTACCATCCGTCACGTATAACTCCTCCATGTAGTCGTCGTTGAGGTGCACAAAGGCGATCCGGTCCCCAACCGCCCTAAAGTAACTCTCGCCCGCATTGGCACCGGGGGAGGGTAGCGTAACCAAGCTAGTCACCACCCGATCCCGTAAGTCCACCCGGTAGTACGTCGTCGTACCCTTGCCGTGCTGGTAGTAGTAGACGACGCCGTCAATTAGTGTAGTTGCGAAGGGGTCCAGTATGGGCCGTCCATCCAGGCCGTCCTTTAGCAGCTCCGCCTGGTCGTTCGCCTCGGTGACAACGTACAGTTGCCGCGCGCCCCCGTCCGCCAGCGCCGTAAAGACCACGAACTCGCCATCGGACTGTAGCGCTTCGGGCCTACTACCGGCATTGCTCTGATTGATGTTGGCTACAAGGACTTGCGCCTGAGCCGGTAAAAAACAAAATGTACTAAAAATCAGAAGGTAAAAGCCTAGTTTCATCCGTCGGTATGCGTGAGTGAAATGAAGTAATTACTGAGGGAGTCAGCCGCCGCCACTGGCAGCGATGACCATCCGGTAGATCAAACAGCGACTGCGTAAAACGAATTGTACCACCCCCCTCCCCTTAATACTCTTCATATTTACCGTAATTTTCCGCCCCTCACGGGCCATCCCACCCCACTAGTCGACTACCGAAGCATGACACCACGCCACTGGCTTTCATCCCTACTTACCCTCACCTTAGGTTCCCTCCTAGCCCAGACCACCTTCCCCTACAACGGCGTCTACGACCAGCGCGAGGGCTACTACGCCTTCACCGGTGCCACCGTACACGTCAGTTCGGAGCGCGTGCTAGAAAATGCCACCCTCGTCATCCGCAACGGCAAGGTGGAAAGCGTAAACGCAGGCGGGGCGGGGCCGCAGGGTGCCGTACCGGTCGAACTGAACGGCAAGCACATCTACCCCAGCTTCATCGAGGTGTACGGCAGCTACGGCATGCCCGAGGTCAAGGAAAGTCGCGGCAGCTGGAACTCGCCCCCGCAACTGGAATCGGAAACCGAGGGTGCCTACGCCTGGAACCAAGCCCTGCGGCCGGAAACGGACGCCTCCGCCCTCTTCACGATTGATACCAAGGCCGCCAAGGCCCTACGCGAGGCCGGCTTCGGCACCGTATCCACCCACCACCCCGACGGCATCAGCCGCGGCACGGCCGCCGTCGTCACCCTGGCCGAGGAGCGGGAGAATGAGGTGCTGCTGGAGCGCAACGTCGCCCACCATCTCTCCTTCGATAAGGGCTCTTCCCAGCAGAACTACCCTAACTCGCGTATGGGGGCCATCGCCCTGCTACGGCAGACCTACATCGACGCCGACTGGTACGGAGCCAAGCGCCGCGAGGAGGCCAATCTGAGCCTCGATGCCTGGGCCGAGCTACAGGACATGCCCCAGATATTCGCCGTCGATGACTGGCAGGACGCCCTGCGGGCCGATCAGGTCGGAGATGAATTCGGCAAGCAGTACATTATTAAAGGCAGCGGCGATGAGTACCAGCGCCTAGATGCCCTAAAGGAGACTGGAGCCACCTTTATCCTGCCCCTCACCTTTCCCAAGACCTACGATGTCAGCGATCCCTTCGCCGCCGACCTAATTTCTATCGCCCAGCTCCGCCACTGGGAGCGGGCCCCGGGTAACGTAGCCGCCGTTGCCGCCGCCGGCATCCCCTTCGTCATTACCGCCGACGGACTTGAAAAGCCCACCGACCTGCACGAGGCCATGCGCAAAGCCGTCAAGGCCGGCGCGGATAGCAAGGTGATCCTGGCCGCCCTTACCACCGGCCCGGCCGAACTACTCGGCATCGCCGATCGGGTGGGCACCCTGGAGGAGGGCATGCTGGCCAACTTTATCATTACTGACAAAGACCCCTTCACCGAAAAGGCCACCGTGTACCAAAACTGGGTGCAGGGCCACCCCTTCGAGCTCAAACCCATCCAGCAGGTGGACCTGGCTAGTGGCTACGATATCACCGTAGGAGGAGAAACCTTCACCGCCGAGGTGACCGGCGACCCGGGCAGTCAGAAGATGAAGGTCACCACCGCCGGCGATACCACCGCCCGCGACGTCACCTTCAGCGAGAGCGGTGGCGTAGTCACCTTCCAGTTCCGCCCCGGAGAGAAGGGCGGCTACTACCGCGTTAATGCTACCCCCGATGGGGAGGGCTACGCCGGTACCGGTCGCGACCCGGAGGGCAATCCTATTACCTTCACCGCCAAGCCCCGTGCTGCAACTGGTGCCGACGACGCGGACGACGATGAGAAAGACGACGAGGATGAGCCCACCGAATACAAAGGACGCCTCACCTACCCCAACATCGCCTACGGACTCACCGAACTGCCCCAGGCCGAGCGGGTGCTATTTCGTAACGCCACCGTCTGGACCGGCGAGGACGACGGCATCCTACAGGAAACCGACGTCCTCATCGACGGCGGTAAGATCAGCCAGGTAGGTCAGGGTCTGCCCGACCGTGGAGCAACCGTGATCGACGCTACCGGCATGCACCTCACCGCCGGCATCATCGACGAGCACAGCCACATCGCCCTACTCGACGTGAATGAGAGCAGCGAGTCCAGCACCGCCGAGGTGCGGATGCGCGACGTGGTCGATGCCGTAGACGAGAACATCTACCGCCAGCTGGCCGGGGGCGTCACCACGAGCCAGTTGCTCCACGGCTCGGCTAACCCCATCGGCGGACAGTCCGCCCTGGTCAAGTTCCGCTGGGGCGCTACGCCGGAGGAGATGCTATTCGAGGGGGCCGATCCATTCATCAAATTTGCCCTCGGCGAGAACGTGAAGCAGGCCAACTGGGGCGACGCCAACCGCGTACGCTACCCCCAGACCCGCATGGGCGTAGAACAAATCTTCGAAAATTACTTCAGCCGCGCCGAGGAATACGGTCGGGCGATGAAGGCCGGCGACGACATCCGCCGCGACCTAGAGCTGGAGACCCTGCTCGAAATCCTCAACGAGGAGCGCTTCATCACCTGCCACAGTTACCAGCAGGGCGAGATCAATATGCTCATGGAGCTGGCCGAGCGCCACGACTTCCGCGTCAATACCTTCACCCACATTCTGGAGGGCTACAAGGTGGCCGACAAGATGGCCGAGCACGGGGCGGCCGGCTCGACCTTCTCCGACTGGTGGGCCTACAAGTTCGAGGTCAACGAGGCCATCCCCTACAATGGCGCGCTGATGCACGAGCAGGGGGTGGTGACCGCCTTTAACTCCGACGACGCCGAGATGGCCCGCCGCCTCAACCAGGAAGCCGGTAAGGCCGTACTCTTCGGTGGCGTAAGCGAGGAGGAGGCCTGGAAGTTCGTCACCCTCAACCCGGCCAAAATGCTCCACATCGACGACCGCGTTGGTAGCATCAAAGCCGGTAAGGACGCCGACCTGGTGCTCTGGAACGATAACCCCCTGAGCATCTACGCCCGCGCCGAGCGCACCTACGTCGACGGCAAGGAATACTTCAACCGCGAGGACAACGAGGCCCGCCGCGCCGAACTCGAAACCGAGCGCAACGCCCTCATCCAGGCCAGTCTGAACGATAAAAACCAGGGCGGGAAAACCCAGTCGCCCCGGGGTAATAGCCGCCGCCTCCTGCACTGCGATTCTGTCAACAACTAGCCACTACCCCCATGAAGAACTATCTATCGAGCGCGCTGCTCCCGCTCTTCCTCCTGCTTTGCACCTGCCCCGATAGCTATCTGGGCGCCCAGAATCCGACGCCCGCCCCGCCGCAGACTACCCCCTTTGCCGTGACGAATGCCCGGGTGCACGTGGGCGACGGCACGGTGCTGGAAAGCGCTACCCTGCTCGTCAGCGACGGACGCATCGAAAACGTGGGGCCGAACCTGAGCGTACCGGCCGGCTACGAGACCGTGGACGCTAGCGGCATGGACGTCTACCCCGGAATGATCGCCCTGAACAGCCAGCTCGGCCTCACCGAGATCGGAGCGGTGCGCGCCACGAACGACCAGCGCGAGGTGGGTACCTTCAACCCCAATGCGCGGGCGGTGGTGGCCTTTAATACCGACTCGCAGGTGATCCCTACCGTACGCTGCCGCGGGGTGCTGCTGGCCCAGGCTACGCCAGAGGGTACTCTGGTGGGCGGCCGCAGTGCCATCATGCAGCTCGACGGCTGGAACTTCGAGGACGCTACGGTGCGGGCCGACGATGGGGTGCACATCAACTGGCCCAACCGCAATACGTACAACTGGCAAACCGGCGACCTGCTGCCGAACGAGAACTACGACGAGCAGGTACGCGAATTGGAGGCCTTCCTGGAGCAGGCCGTGGGCTACTGCGGGCGCGCCGAGGGGGAAGGGGAACGGCTCCTGAAACTGGAGGGTTTTTGCGATGCGGTGAGCGGTACGGCCCGGGCTTACCTACACGCGGATGAGGCGCGAAACATCCAGGCTGGGGTGCTACTCCTGAAGCGGATGGGGGCTAGACCGGTGGTAGTGGGCGGGTATCAGGCCCACCTCGTAGCTGATTTCCTGAAGCGGGAGGACGTACCGGTGATCCTGGGTAGTACCCAGGCCCTGCCGGCCGCCCAGGACTCGCCCGTCGATGAGCCCTACCATAATCCGGCCCTGCTGGCCGAGGCCGGGGTAGACTTCGCCATCAGCCACGAGGGCTACTGGCAGCAGCGCAACCTGCCCTTCGTGGCCGGTCAGGCGGTCGCCTTCGGGTTGCCGTACGAAAAGGCGGTGGAAGCCGTGACCCTAGCTGCGGCCAAGATTGTGGGTATAGATGAAGAATACGGAAGCATCGCTACTGGAAAATCCGCTACCTTTGTGATTGTTGATGGTGATCTGCTCGATATGCGCCGCTCGAATGTGGAAAAAGCGTACATCGACGGGCGCGACATCAACCTAGATAACAAGCAGGCGGAGCTGTACCGCAAGTTTCGCGAGAAGTACAGCCGGCAGAGCCGCTAAGACCTACCTTTTTCCCAGCAATTTTAGTTTTCATGGTCCGCCTTCCCCTTCCGGGATCGCGGGCCATGCTTGTTTTAGGGGCATTGGTCTGCCGTAGCCAAGCATCGGTATAAAGTGGTGTTAAAGCAGAGGGGTGGGTGAGCCGGAGCGCCTACTTTCGTAGGATACTAACTACTAGTCATGACTACTGCCGCCCGCTTACTCTGTTTTTCCTTGCTGTTCTTGTCCTTTGCCGGCGGTGCGCAGGTGCTAAGTGGGCGGGTGACGGATGAGTCCACCGGCGAGGTACTTCCCTACGCCTCAATCTACCTGCAGCAGACCGGCACCGGGGCCACCACTAACATTGAAGGGCGTTATGAGCTGCGGCTACGGCCGGGAGATAATACGCTGGTATTCCAGTTCCTGGGCTACCAGACGCAGGTGGTACAGGTGAGCAGCGGCCGCGGCTCGCTCGACGTACAGCTACGGCCCGAGGCACTAGACCTGGAGCAGGTAGAGGTACTCAGCGGCGGGGAGGACCTAAGCTACAGCGTGATCCGCCGTGCCATTGCCAAGGCCGATTACCACCGCAACCAGCTGGATAGCTACTCGGCCGACGTATACCTAAAGGGGAAGGGCAAGGTGGACAAGATCCCGAAGCTCTTCCAGAAACTTGTGCCGAAGGAGGACCGGGAGGAGGTCACGGAGATCATTGGCAAGAGCTTCACTAGCGAAACCACCAGCAAGATCACCTACACCCGCCCGAATACCTTTCGGGAGGAGGTCGTGAGCCGCTACGTGGTGGGGGAGGAGAACTTCTCGGTCAGTGGCTATGTCTTTTCCAGCTTTTACCAGCCGGAGGTAGCCGAGGTGGTGAGTCCGCTCTCGCCGAAGAGCTTCGCGTACTACAAATTCGCCCATGAGGGGGTGTTTGTCGACCAGGGAAAATTGATCAATAAGATAAAGGTCATCCCGCGCAGCCCGGGTGAGGACGTCTTCGAGGGTTACGTGTATATCGTGCAGGACGACTGGTCGCTCCACAGCCTCGACTTGCGTACCTACCGCCTAGGCTTCACCGTGGATGTAAAGATCAACTACAACGAGATAGAACCCCACATCTGGTTACCGACCACCACCATCATCGAGGGCTTTGGGGGTATCGTGGGCGTAAAGATCAGTGCCAGTTACATCGCCTCGACCAGCAACTACGAGATCACCCTCAACCCTGACCTCGGCGGCTACGTCGAGGTGATCGACGAAAAGACCCAGCCCGAGGTGGCCGCCGCGGCCCGCCAGGAAAACCGGGTGGCCGGCTACGAGAATACCCTGCAGGAGGGGGGCGAGCTCACCCGTAAGGAACTCCGCAAACTGATGCAGTCGTACGAGCAGGAGGAACGGGAGCAGTCCGATGAGCCGGAGGTAGTAGCCGATTACACCTTCCTCGACGATAGCGTGAAGACCGTGCGCGACTCCGCCGCCTGGGAGGCTATCCGCCCCATCCCGCTGACCACCGAGGAGATTAGGGGCTATAAGTACCAGGACAGCATCGCCACCGTCAACCGCCTCGACTCCATCGCCGAGGCCCGGGGGGAGAAGCCGAGTAGTGGAAAGAATAAGAACCGCAAGTCGCTACCCTCCTTTCTACGCTTCGATGTAGACCCCGATCTGCAGTTCAATCCCGTGGAGGGCTACGCCGTGGGGGCTCAGCTTACGAAGTCGCTCCGCTTCACGGTACAGGAGGAGGGCGATACCAGCAGCCACCAGCAGAAGTTTGGTGAGCTTAGTCTGCGCAGCCGCTACGGCTTCGCCTGGAAGCGCGCCAGCTGGGAAGTGGGCTACACCAACTGGACGAACGATAGGGCGAAGGGCCGCTACTACATCCGCGGCGGGCGCTACCTGCGGCAGTTCGACGATAGTCCGGCCATCGACCCTATCCTCAACAGTTTCACTGCATTGATCTGGGGCGACAGCTACACCCGCCTGTACGAGCGGGCCTACGCCACCCTGGGCTACCGCAAGCGCTTCAGCGATGCCTTCAAGCTCAGCGGCACGGTGACCTACGAGGACCGCCGCACCGTGACCAATCAAACGGACCACCGCTGGGGCGGCCCGGACGAGTTCGCCTACGCGCCCAATGCACCGCTCAACGCGGAGCGCGGGGTGGTGGATGAAGTACAGAATGCCGCCCTGGTGGAGATCCTGGCCGCCTACCGCCCGGGGCTCAAGTACTATATCCGCAACGGCAATAAACGGGTCATTGATGATTCGGCCCCCGTGCTGGGGCTGCGGGTCAAGACAGGCCTCCCCTCCATCGGCAGTAGTACCTCTGACTTCACACTCGTAGAGGGCAGCTACCGCCACCGCTTCGAGGCCGGCCGCAAGGGCGACATTAACCTGCTGCTGCGGGCCGGTGCCTTTCTCAATAATGCCTACGTCGACTTTCCCGACTTCCAGCACTTCGCTACCTCCGAGATCCTGCTGACCCGCCTCGACCCCATCGGCAGTTACCGCCTGCTGCCCTACTACCTCAATAGCACCGGCGAGGAGTACGCCGAGGCCTACGTGCACTACCAGTTCCGTAAGCTACTGCTCACCAATATCCGAAAGCTCCACCTCATCGGCCTCAAGGAGGACCTATTCGTGAACTACCTCTACACCCCCACCTCCGATCACTACACCGAGCTGGGCTATTCCCTGGATAACATCCTGCGGGTGCTGCGGCTGGAGTTCGTGACCAGCTTCCGGGATGGGGCCTATGATGACTTTGGGGTGCGGCTGAGTTTCACGACTACTTTTGGTGGGGGGAATGATAGTGGGGAGACTGAGCTTACGGAGTTTTAATTGACTTACCTTAGAGTCAGCTAAAATCAAAACGCCCAGGTCATGAAGAACAGTCCCTTCCCCGGTATGGACCCCTTCATCGAAGGGTATGGTTGGGGCTCGTTTCACCTCAACTTCATTGCCGGCACCATGCGAAACTTGGCACCTCGTCTGCCCGAGCGGTATACGATCGCCGCAGAAATGGGGATCATCGCAAGAGATCTACTTGAAGGAGAGGATCGGTTTTACCGGCCGGATGTCAGTATCGCAGAAGGTTCAGCAAAACCCTCTTACACCACGACAGACGTAGCGGCCATCAACGCACCTACCGTATATGCTTCGTTAAGTAACACACGCCAACGTACACTCACCATCCGCACCGTAGATAAAGCGGAACTAGTAACCGCCGTAGAAGTACTCTCCCCCGTCAACAAACAGGGAACGGGACTAGCGGCTTACCGGCGCAAGCGCCAGGAACTGATTCGCAACGAGGTCAATCTGGTGGAGATCGATCTGCTGCGTGGGGGCACTCCCCCATTCCTGGCGGAAGACTGGCCGAGGGGAACGTACCGCATCCAGGCGGTAGAGGCTATACCGGATATGGTAGGTTTCTGGGCAGTGGGCCTCGATGAGGCGCTGCCGACTATTGGCGTCCCTTTATTATCTCAGGATGGGATGCTACCGCTCGATCTACAGGCGGTATTCACGGAAGTCTACCGTTTTGGGCTATACGACCGCTCAATACACTACACAATTGAAAAGCTAAAGCCGAGTCCAACAACGGAAGAGCTACCGATCATCGAACGCTACCTAAGCTAGCAGCTAACTAAACCGCCAAAAAATCCCGAATAATCCGCTCCCCCACCAGCGCCGACTTCTCCGGGTGAAACTGGGCGGCGTAGAAATTATCGCGGTGCATCATGGCGGCAAAGTCGGTGCCGCAGTAGGTGGTGGTCGCTACGGTATCCGGCCCCGCCTCCACGTAGTAGCTGTGCACGTAGTAGCAGTAGCCGCCGTCTACCTCGCCACTCACCCAGTCATTGCCGCGCTGTAGGCGCACGTCATTCCAGCCCATGTGCGGCACCTTTTCCCCGTTTACCGGCCGGAATTGCTTGACCCGCTCGGGGAAGACGCCCAGGCAGGGCACGTCTCCCTCTTCGGAGTGGCTACACAGCAGTTGCATGCCCACGCATACCCCAAAGACGGGTTGGGTGAGGGAGCGGATCACGTCGGCCAGTCCGGTGGCATTGAGGTGCGCCATCGTCGAGGCCGCGGCCCCTACGCCGGGGAAGATGACCTTCTCGGCGGCGCGGATCTTGTCGTGGTCGGCCGTGAGCTCGTGCGCGACGCCGATACGTTCCAGGGCGTAGAGGACGGAGCGGATGTTGCCGGCGTTGTAGTTGATGATGGCTACCATGAGGTGAAGGTAGGGCGGGAGATGAAGGTCGAGGCTTTGTAGGCCGAGGTGTGGGGTTTTGGCGGGGGCGCGGGTGCGGCGGGAGTTGAAGCAAGCAAGACACACCCACTCGCTCCGAAAAACGTTTACTTTGTGACGCACAACACGAGATGAACTTCGAGAACGAACCAACTATCGGTCAGGGAATCTATACGCCACGCGACATTGCGGATATCTTACGGTTGCCCTATGAGCAGGTACACCGCTGGATCAACGTATACTGGGATGGGAAGCTGGGACAAGAATATAAGCACTCTTACTCCTGGCGCACCGATGGGTCACAGGCGGTAAGCTTTCATACGCTGGTCGAGTTTTACCTGATGATGTTATTTGGGGAGGCCGGAGTACCCCCACGAAAAGTGATGAAGGCCCACCTACGGCTTGGTGAGTTGTACGGTACTCCTTTTCCCTTTGCGAAGGGAGAGGTTTTAGAAAATATCCGAACGGATGAAAAACACATTTACTTCCAGCTACCCGAAGGAGAAATAATAAGTCTTGACGGATCGGATCAGTTGAATCTAGACTTCATTCGTTTATTTTTTCAGCGACTGGACTTCGACGCGAACGACTTAGCAAATAAGTTCTGGCCGATGGGGAAGGATAAGACAATTGTCGTCGATCCTAACCGTAAATTCGGTCATCCACTTATTGGAGACCGGAATATTTACCCAGAAACACTTTACGGTCACTTTCAAGCTGGAGATCCTATACCTTACATAGCTTACGTCTATAAAATTGAAGCACAGGAAGTGGTAGACGCCCTTGAATTCTGTCGGGCTGCATGACAATTTTTGTAGACGAGAATATACCCGAGCACGTCGCAGAAAGCTTTAACATTCTGCAGATTCCAGAGGGCCTGAAGAGCGGTTACCCCATAGTGGTGAAATATACCCCCACCGTATTCGGTCGGGGCGCGAAGGACGTGGAATGGATTCCTGGGCTTGGGAAGGAGGCCTACGTCATCACTCAGGATGTAAGCATAAGTCTCCGCAAACATGAGCAAGAACTCTACCGGAAGCACGGCATCGGTATGTTCTATCTGCGTGGATCTTCGAGAAAGCAGGGGCTTTCCGTCTGGGAGATGGTGCAGGCACTGGCCAAGAACTGGCCGACAATCAGCCGTCTTACCCACGAAGAACGTAGACCTTTCGAATATCAAATAACACTATCTCGAGGAATCAAGCGCCTCTAGTGGGAATCACCTATTCCCTGACCCTTCAAACGCCATCCCTCCCACATTGAATCCACCCCCCACCACCGCCTAGTCGTGCGATCCAGCGTGCGGTAGGGCGCCATGTCCACGTTGAGCGCAGGTAAAGTAATAAATCACCACTCCAGCAAGCGTGATCGCTGCGTGCGGAGTTGGACGCCCTTCCTATTCGCTTTGCACCTGCGGCCCCGCCCGCCTAGCCCTCCTCAATAACAAAATCATACCCCTCCATGATCACGTTCGCCAGCAGCTTGGAGCAGGCTAGCTCGACTGTATCGTGGGCCTCCTGCTCGCTACCAGCCTCGAGGGTCATGGTCACATGCTTGCCGATGCGCACGTCGGAGACGCCCTGGATGCCGAGGTTGGGGAGGTTCTTGACGACGACTTTTCCCTGGGGGTCGAGGAGTTCGGCCTTGGGCATGATGTTGATGTGGGCGAGGTAGGTCATACGGTGGAGTGGGAACGGGGCGGGGAGACGAGATTGAGCAGCAGATAGACCAGCACGATGAAGGGAAAGGCTGAGGTCCACAGCAGCAAGAACAGCACGATGGCGGCGGCGGCAAAGATATACCGCGTCTCATTGCCCGCCCAGCCGAAACCCTTTAGTTTGAAGCTGAACATGGGGTGCTCGCTGACCAGCAGGTAGGAGAAAAGTAGGATGGAGGGATAAAGGACTAAGGGACTGAGGACATACGGGGCCCAGGCTTCGTTCGTGGCTACGATCAGCATGAGGCCAGTGGCGTAGACGGTGCTGGTCGGAGTGGCTACGCCCAGGAAATTATCGGTTTGGCGGGTGTCAAGGTTAAATTTAGCTAGGCGCAGGGCACTGAACAGGGCAAGCAGCAGGGCGGGGGCGGCGTACCACGACCAGGTGACGGTGAAGGGGGCCAGTGGGGCATATGCATCAGGATCGGGCGGGGCCGCAGGTGCCAAGAAATTCGCGGAAAGCAGGAGCACGTAGTAGATCACCGCCGGCACGACCCCGAAGCTCACCATATCAGCCAGGCTATCCAGTTCCTTGCCGTGCTCGCTGCTGACGTTAAGGGCGCGGGCCACGAGCCCATCCGCAAAGTCGAACCAGCCGGCCGCGAAAAGGAACCAGAAGGCGGGGATAAAACGGAGGTCGAGGATGCAGATCAGCGCCGCGCAGCCGCAGAACAGGTTGAGCAGAGTGACGAAATTAGGGATCCAGGCTTTCACGGGGGGACAAGGTAAGTTTTCACCCCCGGAGCGCGTTAGTATACCGCTTCTAACCACCTACACCATGCGCTACCTGCTGGCCTGCCTGGGCCTCAGTCTCTTCTACGCCTGCCCCAGCAGCAGTACCGGCGAGCGGCTCTTCGACATCACCTACGAGCCCATCGAGTTCATCGTGCCGGCCGGACAGGTGGCCCCGCAGCTCTTCGTCGTCTCTCAGGCCAGCATGGCTACCCGCTTCCTACCTACCCTCGACGCCAGCGACTTTACGGCCGACGACGTAGACCAGGTCGGTGGTATCCGCGCCCGCATCGTAAGTCTTTCCGGGGAGGACTTCCGCGAGATCCGCCGCGTAGAGCTGCGCGTGTGCCCCAGCAGCGAGCCGCAGTGTACCCTGGCCGATATCATGTTCAGCGTGGACCACGACGGCCGCCGCCAGCAGGTGATCAACCTCAACCCCGGACTGCGCAACTTCCGCAACCTCTACCTGGAGCAGGAGGCGGTGCGCATGGAGCTGGTCTTTCACCCCCTGGGCATCACCTCGCAGAATATTGAGACTCGGCTGGAGTGGACTATTGGGGCGGTTGGTGGATTGTAGCGGTTCGTGGCTTCTAGCCGCGGCCTGCTATCAGTGGAGAACCGCGGCTGGAAGCCACGACCCATCGAACCGCGGCTAGAAGCCACGACCCATCGAACCGCAGCTAGGAGCCACGACCCATCAATCCCGCACCAGCGCCAGCCGCATCCGCTTCACCCGGTCCTGCAGCGTCTCCGAGCTGATGCGCTCGCGGAGGCGATCTACGATGAGGGAGAAGCTGAAGGGGGTTGCCTTGGTGGGTTGCTTGAACAGGATGGTCTGGCCATTGATGCGGTCGAGGGCGTCGCGCAGGCGGGCCTCCTGGAGCTGGAAGGTCATGATCTCGTCGTAAGCCTGCTGGAGGAGGAGGTTGCCGGGCTCGTAGTCGGTGAAGACGTCGAAGAAGAGCTGGGAGCCGCTCTGGAGGTGCTTTTCCTTTTTTTGCTTGCCGGGGTAGCCTTTGAAGATGAGTCCGGCAATGGCGGCGATGTCGCGGAAGCGGCGCTTGGCCATCTCCGTGGCGTTTATGCCGGCGTTGAGGTCGTGGGTCAGGTCGGTGGCGTCGAAGAGTCCGCTACCCAGGGCCTCCTCGATGGGGATGGGCTGGTCGCAGAGTAGCTCGAAGCCGTAGTCATTCATGGCGATGGTGAAGGTGAGGGGGGCGAACTGACCGATGCGGTAGGCGACCAGGGAGCTCAGTCCCTCGTGAATGCCGCGGCCCTCGCAGGGGTACATGACCAGGTGGTAACCCTCGCGGTCCTGGAAGTACTCGATGAGCAGTTCGTCGGTGGCGGGGACGGCGCTACGGCGCATCTGAATGTTGCGTAGGGGGGTGAGCTTGGTGAGCTCGGCGTCGTGGTAGTCTTCTAGTTTGAGCTGCTCCATGGCCCTGCGCAGGAATTCGGAGAGCTGACTGGACAGTTGCATGCGACCACCGCGCCAACTGGGTACCTTGCCCTTCTTGGCGTTGCTGCGCTTGACGAGGGCGTCCGTGCCCTTAAGCTTGACGAACTTGAGGCTGCGACCCGCAAACCAGAAGGTATCGCCGGGCTTGAGGCTGGAGATAAAGTACTCCTCGATAGAGCCGATGTAGCCGCCGGTCATGTACTTGAGCATCACGGTGGTCTCGCTGACGATGGCCCCGATGCTCATGCGGTGCATCATGGCCACGCGCTTGCTCTCTACCCGATAGACGCCCTCCCCGTCGCGGATCACCTTATGGAACTCGTCGTAGGCCCCCAGGCTATTGCCCCCGGTGGTGATGAAGTCGAGGCACCAGGCGAACTCCTCGTCGGTCACCGAGGCGAAGCAAAAGGTGTTGCGGACCTCGGCCAGTACCTCGTCACGCCGGAAGCCCCCGCTCACCGCCAGCGTCACCAGGTACTGCACCAGCACGTCGAAGCTACGGATATAGGGTATGCGCGCCTCGATCACCTGCTCCTCGATACAGCGGCGTAGGGCGGAGGCCTCCAGGAGTTCCAGGCTGTTGGTGGGTACGAAGTGGATGGTGCTCTTAGCCCCCGGTCGGTGTCCGCTGCGGCCGGCGCGCTGGAGGAAGCGGGCTACACCCTTCGGACTGCCGATCTGTACGATGGTTTCCACCGGACGAAAATCCACCCCCAGATCGAGGCTCGATGTACACACCACCGCCTGGAGCGTACCCTCGTGCAGGGCGTCTTCCACCCAGTCGCGGAGCTCCCGACTGATGCTGCCGTGGTGCATGGCGATGGCCCCGGAGAGCTCGGGGTCGAAGTCCAGCAGCCGCTGGTACCAGATCTCGCACTGGCTGCGCGTATTGGTAAAGATGAGCGTGGAGCCCGAGGCATAGATGATGGGCACCACCTTTTCGAGCAGCTTGATGCCCAGGTGGCCCGACCAGGGGAAGGTCTCGATCTCGTCGGGCAGCACCGTGACCATCTCGGTCTGCTTGAGTGTGCCGGAGCGGATGATGGTGCGCTCGGTCGGTAGACTGGGGGGCACGAGCACGTCCAGCGCCTCGTCCATATTACCGATGGTGGCCGAGATGCCCCAGGTGCGGAAGGCCGTGCCGCGTAGGCCCCGTAGTCGGCTCAGCGCTAGCTCTACCAATACTCCCCGCTTGGTACCCAGCAGCTCGTGCCACTCGTCGCACACCACCACCCGCAGGTCCCCGAAGAACTTCTCGTAGCCCTTACTGGCCATCAGCAGGTGCAGGCTCTCGGGAGTGGTGATGAGGATCTCGGGGGGCTTGCTGCGCTGCTTGGTGCGCTCGCCGGTCTTGGTATCGCCGGAGCGGACGCCTACCCGCCACTTCATGCCCAGGTCCGCGATGGCCCGTTCGGCCGCCCCCTGGATCTCGCGGGTCAGTGCGCGGATGGGGGTGATCCAGACGGCCCGCAGCCCATTGTTTGCCTTCGTGGGCCGGTCGGGGTGCTCGCGTAGGAATTCTAGAAGGATGGGCAGGATGAGCGAGTAGGTCTTGCCGCTGCCGGTGGGGGCGTTGACTAGTCCGCTCTTCCCACTCAGGTACGCCCGCCAGGCTTCCTGCTGAAAGGGGAAGGGGGCCCAGCCACGGGTTTCGAACCAGTCGGTGCCGGTTTTTAGCAGGGTTTCGGGGACTTGGTGAGACACGGGTAGGGAACGGGGGGGTGGTGGGCGGGTTCTATTCCCCGGGTAAAAGGTCGAGTGGCCTCCGGCCCGAGCCTGCACTGCCCGCACGAAGTGGCGCAGCCACTGTCTCTTCTGTGCGGCTCTGCTTGGGCCAGAGGCCGCTCGACCTCGAACCTTGCCTGTACATAACGCCGATAGGTTTTCCCATTTGCTTGCCGCTTCTTATTTTACGTTGCACCTGCGGCCCCGCCCCCTATAACACCTATCCCACCTCCGACGCCCGCACGCAATAACTCGACAACTCAACAACTCACTCCCCGACCGAACGCTCAAAGGTCCCAAGACGCTACGCTTCATGGGACGCTTCGAGGTTCTACAATTTGACGATTTTATGTCTCCCGCCCACACCTACACCCAGCGCCGTAAGCGGCTCGCCGACCGCCTCACCAACGGCCTTATTCTCCTACCCGGCAACGGAGAGGCACCCAGGAACTACCGTGGCAACGCATACCCCTTTCGGCAGGACTCGACCTTCCGCTACTTCGCGGGGCTGAACCGGCCGGACCTGGTACTGACCATCGACGCCGAGACGGGGGAAAGCCTACTCTACGGCGATGAGGCGACGCTCGACGATACGATCTGGATGGGGGAGCAGCCAAGCCTGGCCGAACTGGCACGGCAAGCCGGACTACAGCTGGGCGGAAGCCTGCAGGATGCCATCAACGCCACCGGTATGGCGGAGGTAGTGCACTATCTGCCGGCGTACCGGGCCGAGCGCCGAGAGTTGCTGGAACGCTGCGTCGACCACTTCAATCGGCCGAGTGAGGAGCTAATTCGGGCGGTGATCAGCCTGCGGTTGCATAAGAGCGCGGAGGAAATCGCCGAGATGGACCGGGCCGTACAGATCAGCATGGAGATGCATCGGGCGGCGCGCGCGGGTGCAAAGCCGGGGATGCGGGAAGCCGAGGTAGCCGGTATTTTGGAGGGGCTTGCCATCGGGGCCGGGGGCCGGCTGGCGTACTCCGCGATCGTGAGTCGCGACGGCCATATCCTCCACAATCATGCCCACAGTAACGTGCTACGGGAGGGGGACCTGCTACTGATCGACGCAGGGGCCGAAACCGACACGGGCTACGCCGGAGACATCACGCGCACCTTCGCGGTGGGGGCGGAGATGACCGAAAAGCAGCGGGCGGTATACGACATCGTCGACGGGGCCAAACGGCGGGTGATCGAGGAGATCAAGCCCAGGGTGCCCTACCGCGAACTGCATGATCTCTCGGCCCGCCTCATCGTGGATGGACTGAAGGAGCTGGAGCTGATGAAGGGCAGTACGGAAGACGCCGTGGCAGCCGGTGCCCATGCGCTGTTCTACCCCCACGGACTGGGACACATGATCGGGCTGGACGTGCACGATATGGAGGACCTGGGGGAGGACCTGGTGGGCTACGACGCGGAATTTCGGCGCAGCGAGCAGTTCGGCACCCGCAACCTGCGGCTGGGGCGGCGGCTAGAGGAGGGTTTTACGATCACGGTGGAGCCGGGGATCTATTTCATCCCCATCCTGACGGACCGCTGGCGGGCGGAGGGAAAGCACACCGAATTCGTCAACTACGATGCGGTGGCGGCCTACCGCGATTTTGGGGGTATACGGCTGGAAGACAATGTAGTAGTCACGGCGGACAACTGTCGGACCCTCGGCTCCGTTTGAGGGGGACAACCCCCGTCCGCTATGCTTCGTCAGCTGCTCCTTCTGCTTTTTGTCGGTACTACCTTAAGTCTGACCGCCCAGAGCAATCAGCTCGCCCAGCAGTACTACATGGACGGCGAGTACGAAAAGGCCGCCGAGCTCTACCTGGCCCTGGCCGAGGAGAATTACAACACCTTCTACTTCGACCGCTACGTGAGCAGTCTGATGAGCCTGCGCCGCTACGACGAGGCGGAGAAGGTGCTCAAAAAGCAACTTAAGCGCACCCCCGACGAGCTGACCCTCTACGTCACCTACGGTCAGTTGCTAGAACAGCGCGGTGATACTGACGGGGCCCAGAAGCAGTACCGGGAGGCCATCAAGGAGCTACGGGCCGACCGCTTTCAGATCACCCAACTGGCCAATGCCTTTGTGCAGCTCACGAAGTACGACCAGGCCATCGAAGTCTACGAGCGCGGCAGTAAGCTGATCAAGGACGACATCTCCTTCGCCTTCAACCTCGGCGACCTCTACCGCCGCAAGGGGGCTACCGCCGCCATGATCACCAGTTACCTCGATGCCCTACTCGACGACCCGGAGCGGATGCGCAACGTACAGACTTACTTCCAGCGGTTCCTCAACGCCGACGGCCTACTGGAGGCCCAGAAGCAACTCTACGCCCGTATCCAGGAGGACCGGAAGGACAACCCCCTCTACCCCGAGATGCTGGGCTGGGTGCTCATCCAGAACAAGGACTACAAGGGCGCCCTACGCCAGGCTCGCGCCCTCGACAAGCGGCTGGGCGAGAACGGCGAGCGCGTCTTCGACCTCGGCATCCTGGCCGGCAACGCCGACGATTACGAGGCGGCCATCGACGCCTTCGATTACATCGTGGAGAACAAAGACCCCGCCTCCCCCTACTACCTTGAGGCCAAGCGCGAGGGCCTGCTCACCCGTCGCCGCGCCATTACCGACGGTTACGCCTACACCGAGGAGGACCTACGCATCCTGGAGGCCGCCTACCTCGACTTCCTCCAGCAGTTCGGCAACAATCCGGCCTCGGCCCGCATCGCCATCCAACTGGCCGAGCTGGAGGCCCTCTACCTCAATGATCTCGATAAGGCAACTAGTATCCTCAAGGACATCGTCGACCTCAACGGCGTCAACGAGACCGTCCGCGCCCGCGCCAAACTGTCCCTGGCCGACTACTACCTTATGCAGGGCGAGGTGTGGGAATCCACCCTCCTGTACAGTCAGGTCGATAAGCAATTCAAGGAGGACCTGCTCGGCCACGAGGCTCGCTTCCGCAACGCCCGCCTGAGCTATTTCCGCGGGGACTTCGAGTGGGCGCAGTCGCAGTTCGACGTCCTCAAGGCCTCCACCTCCCGCCTCATCGCCAACGATGCGCTCGACCTGTCGGTCTTTATCATGGACAACCTCGGTCTCGATACCACTGCCGTAGCCCTCCAGACCTACGCCGACGCCGAGCTCCTCCTCTTCCAGAACCGCTACGACGAGGCCTTCGCCACCCTCGACAAGCTCGTCAAGGACTTTCCCGGGCACGATCTGGAGGATGACGTGGTCTACCTGCGCGGTAAGATTTACCAGAAGCTGCGCCAGTACGATAAGGCCGCCGAGCAGTACCAGCACGTCGTCGACACCTACCCCGAGAGCATCCGTCTCGACAACGCCCTCTTTGCCCTGGCCGGACTCTATGAGGAACCCCTCAATGACAAGGCTAAGGCCCAGGCGCTTTACGAAACCTTATTTATCGACTACAGCAACAGTATTTTGGCCGTCGAGGCGCGCAAGAAGTACCGGGCGCTGCGGGGGGATGCGGTGCAGTAGCCCTCGCTAGCTAAGCACCCTCGACGAGCGCCGCGAGCTGCTCCTGATAGTATTGCGCACTTACCGCCGCGCTACGTAAGGAAGACTCGGAGAAATTACCGCCCTGCTCGATGTAGAGGTGTTGCAGCCCGGAGGCCTGTGGGTCGGGTAGTACGTTAAGATAATTGATGGCACCCTTGCCGAGCTCCGTATAGTCGCGGGACACCGGATGCAGGTCCTTGATGTGCCACATCATAATGCGACCGGGGTGATTTTCTACGAGCTTACGGGGCGTCGTCGCGGCGGCGTGCATGACCCAGTACATATCGAGTTGCAGCTTGACGAGCTCCGGATCGGTTTCGCGCAGGATTGTTTCCATACCAGACTGCCCCTCGTATTCCCCAAACTCAAAACCATGATTATGGTAGGCAAACCCCAGACCGGCCTCCTTGACTCGCTCGCCGATCCGATTGAGCAGATCGGGCAGGCGGGCGAAAGTGGCCGCGGTACGCTGTTCGGGGTCCAGATAGGGCCAAGTGATGTATGGGCTGCCCAGGGCGCTGGCCCCCTCGATACAGCGGTCTGCGTAGCGGTCTATGGCGTCCTGACCCTCTTCGATCAGGGAGTGAAAGGTGTAGTGCCCACTGGTCACGGAGAGTTCCAGATCGTCGAGTAACCGGCGAAACGTGGTGGCGGGATAGCCGTAGTACGCCACATTGTCCGCATCGAAGCCATAGATCTCGAAGTGGCGGTAGCCCATGTCCCGGAGGGCCCGTAACGTAGCTTCCGGATCTTCGTCCATCGCATCGCGCACGGAGAATAACTGGTAGCCCAGTGGGTAGCGGGGGGAGGAGTTGAGCATGGGCAGGCGGGTCATTCCGGCTAGTCCGGTAAGGGAAGCGTTGCGGACGAAGGTTCTACGGTGCATTCCGTGAAGTTAAAACTTCCAGGCATTAGCACGCGTCGGCCGAGCATTGCGTAGCTTCACTCGTCCGCCGAGTGCAGTACATATGATAACTATGAAAATAGCCAGATACCAGCAAGCGAGTGAGTTGTGGCTCGACTACCGGCAGGCCCTCCAGTCCTACCTCCGCGGCAAGGTCCAAGACGCAGCACTCGCCGAGGAGCTCACCCAGCGCGTCCTTCTCAAAGTCGTCGACGCCTGCTGCTCCGACATCGAGGTGCGCAACGTGCGGGCCTGGCTCTATCAGATCTCCCGCAATGTTCTGGCCGACTATTATAGGGGAGAGGGGGCAGGGCCGCAGGTGCAAGCTGAATGGCAAAGCCACCGGACACCCACTGAGGGCGATTCTACCCCTGACGTATGGCAAGATATGGAGCCCTACTTACGTCCCCTTTTAAGTTTGCTGCCAGAGCACTACGCCACCCCCCTACGCCTTGCCGATCTGGAGGGCATGAAGCAACAGGAGATCGCCGAACAACTAGAGTTAGGCCTAAGCGCGGTAAAGAGTCGCATCCAGCGCGCCCGGGTCATGCTGCGCGAAAAGATCGTGGAGTGCAGCCATCTGGAGCTGGATAAGGACGGCCGGCCGGTGGACTTTGCGATTCGTGCTTGCTGTAGCGACGGCTTCAGCCGTCATGCTGCTTGTTAGTAGAGGCAGCGGGACGGCTGAAGCCGTCGCTACGGAAAAATTTTCCGAAATCCTGCGTCTTTTCCCCTCTTACCCCGTCTACTCCCTAAAACCACGCACCATGAAACGCTTCCACGTCCACCTCAAAGTCACCGACCTAGCCCGGAGCATCGACTTCTACGAGACCCTCTTCGCCGCCCCACCCACCGTCACCAAGGCCGACTACGCCAAGTGGCAACTCGACGACCCGAAGGTCAACTTCGCCATCTCCACCACCCAGACCGCCGCCGGCATCGAGCACCTCGGCATTCAGGTCGATAGCCCGGAGGAGCTGCACGAGGTCTATGGGCGTATGGTCACCGCCCGCGGCGAGGTCTACGAGGAAGGCCACACCACCTGCTGCTACGCCCAGAGCGAAAAGGCCTGGATCAGCGACCCGCAGGGGGTGGAGTGGGAGGCCTTTCATACCTACGGGGGCTCTACGGTCTATGGTGAGGGGGCGTCGGGCGGGAGGAAGACTTGTTGCGGATAATTCCTCTTAATATTCCCGAGCATCGTCCCACCAAAAATGAGCTTGTGTGCATCGTACGTAAAAACACCCTGCTATGGTCGTCGATCAATTTCCCATCTTTCCCGGCTGCGAGGATATGGTCAACTATTCCGAGCGCAAAGAATGCGCGGACAAAAAGCTGCTAGAATATCTCTTCAATCACATTAGCTATCCCCCCAAGGCACGTGCTGGCGATGTAGAGGGGCTGGTAGTAGTGAAGTTTGGAGTCGACGCGACGGGTAAGGTGGGAGAACCTGAATTGGGTCGCGGAGTGCATACTGCTCTAGACGAAGAAGCCCTACGGGTAGCACGGCAGATGCTGGAGGAGCACCCGGTCTGGGTACCAGCTACGAAGGAAGGGGAGGCGGTAGCCTATGAGTTTAAGCTGCCGATCAAGTTTAAACTGGCTACCGCAATATAGTATACACAGCGACCCACTAAGGTCGAGCGGCCTCCGGCCCGAGCCAGTAATGCCTTGCCGCCGAAGTCGCGGAGCGGCTTCTTAATCCGTGATCCATCCGTGAAAAATCCGTGGTGAAATCCTCCCCAGCGCAGTCGTAGACTGCTTGCAACAGCGCTGCCGGAGGCAGCTTCGTACTATTAGCTACTTTCCCCGTAACTTAGCTACCACACCCCCCGACCCATGCCCCGTCCCCACCTCCCCTCCCGCTTCCTCACCACCGGCCTGCTACTCGCCCTACTGCTCACCGTGCTAGCCTGGGGCTTCCAGCAAGCACCGGATGCCGCCCGCCAGACCTTATTGCCCACACTCAGTACACCACTGGTGGAAGTAGCCTCGATCCCGTACGTACCCCCCACAAAAGGTTTCGCCGATGTGTACCTAGAGCAGCAAAAAGAGCAGGAAATACGGACGGAGCTCATCTACGCGACGTCCTTCCTTTTCCACAATTGCAGCATCCAGCGGCCCCGCCCGGAGTTGCCGCCAGTAGAGGAGATGACGCTGCCGATCTACCCGGGCTGTGAGCGGCTGAGTGACTACGAGGATCGGGTGTTCTGTGGCTTCGAGCGGCTGGCCGCCTTTATTGAGGCCAATAAAGTGGAGCCGGAGGGTTCAAAGCGGGAGCGGGTAGGTATCAGCTTCGTCATCCACCGGCAGACGGGGGAGATCCTGGACGTAGATGTCATCGCCGGCAGCGATCAGCGCAACATCGACGAGGGGCTGCGCATCATTAACCTACTAGTCGAGCGCGGGGTACGCTGGACCCCCGGTACGGTGGAGGGAGAGCCCTACAACTTCCCGCTGGCCATTCCGATCTCCTTCCACGGGGCGGGCTGCGGGGAGTAAGTTGTCACACCTCCGGGCTGTTTCGGTACCATGGGTACTCCCGATCCGGGAGCGACTAACTGCGTACCCCATGAACAGATTTATCAAAGGACTCTCCTACACCTTCGGCCGTAACCTCGGCACCACCGACCGCATCGTCCGGGCCGTCATCGCCGTAGCCGTGCTGGTGAGTTGGTACTTCGGGGCCATCAGTGGTATCGTGGGTACGGTGCTCGGTATCGTCGCGCTCATGATTTTGGGAACGGCCGCCGTGGCGCGCTGTAGCATGTGCTACTGGGCCGACGTCAGTACCGTGACCGAACGGGAAGCCGCCGCCTACGAGGCCAGCGGGACCCGCTACGAGAAAGGCCGCGCGTGAACCATTCCGACGACCAAAATCTAGTTACCGCTGCGCTAAGCGGCGACCAGGAGAGCCTGAACCTGCTGCTGCTCCGCCACCGCCCCTACATCTACAATATCGCGCTGAAGATGATCAACCACGTCGCGGATGCCGAGGACGTGACCCAGGAAATCCTCGTCAAGGTGATCACCAACCTAGGGAGCTTCGACCGCGAACGGGGCAAGTTCACTACCTGGCTGTACCGCATCGTAGTGAACCACGTACTCAACCTCAAGACTCAGAAGTACGAGTACCTGGTGGGTGACTTCGGTGACTTCTTTACCGCGATTGAAGGCGTAGAGGACGAGCCGCTCACCCCGAGCGAGGAGGCCGAGCTTAGTCAGCAGATCGAGGAAAGTAAGCTAGCATGCATGTCCGGTATGCTGATGTGCCTGGACCGGCCGCAGCGGATCGTATTCATCCTCGGGGCCCTGTTCGGCATCGGACATACGCTGGGCGGGGAAGTGTTAGATATCAGCGCCGCCAACTTCCGTCAGCGCCTGGCCCGGGCCCGTAAAGATTTATATAACTGGATGCACCAACGCTGCGGCCTGGTCAATACCGACAATCCCTGTCGCTGCCCGAAAAGACTCGCGGCTTCATCCGGGCCGGCTGGGTGGACCCCGCGCAGCCGAAGTGGAACAGCGATTACGTAGACCGCATCCGCGCCCACACGGTCAGTGAACTGGACCCCGCCCTCGTGGCCATCGACCGGGTGTACGACCGCCTCTACCGCGACCACCCCTTCAAAATCGCTCGCAGTAAAGCAGACGTTGTGGAGGAGATACTCGGCGACGCCAAGCTGAACAACGTCTTCGGGCTCAACTAGGGCGGGTACGCAGGTGCGGTGAACGTGAGCCGGCCGACCAACATCGCACCCGCGATCCCGCCCGCACCGTAACGAAATGGCGCTTTTGTTGTTAGGATGGCACCACCCTATCCCGACCCTACTGCGTGCGTAAACTATTCGTCTTTCTTTGCCTGGCCCTACTGGTAGCCTGCAACACCTACCGCCCGCTGAGTGACGTGCAGCCGGTAAGCGCCACCCCCTATAAATCAATGGTCATCCCCCCCTCGCCGCAGCCTACGGACGGTGACCCGGTGGCCGGCTTCGACTACCTGGTGCACGGCGACTATATTGGTAGCGGGATTCCCCTGAAAATCATGCAGAAGCAGGCGCCGAAGATGCCGGGGGTGGACTCGATGCCCTTCGAACGCGATAGCCTCAATGCAGGACTACCTTACTATATGACCGCCTTCATTGCCCCCAATGGCGCGGAGGTAGCCAACGGGAACTGCTTTACCTGTCACGCTGGGGAGGTCGACGGACAGCTCGTACTCGGACTCGGCAACAGCTGGGCGGAGTGGGAAGCCAATATGAAACCCATGGGCACCGTGATGCGCATCGGTATGGCGCTGGGGTATAAAAAGGACGATCCGCAGACGGTGGCCTTCGAGGACTTCGGCCGCTACTTCAAGGTGATGGCCCCGAAGGTGAAGGTGAACCAGCCCGGCGCGAACCCCGCCTTCCGTCTGGCCGAGGCCTGTATGATGCACCGCGATCCAGACGACCTGACCTACGTCGGCGACCCACTCTACGCCATGTGGGACTACAACATCGGCACCGATACCCCGCCGCTATGGAACGTGAAGAAGAAGAACTCCCTGTACTTCACCGGTATCGGGCGGGGCAATATGCCTAAGCTCCTTCTCCAGGCCAGCGTGCTCGGGGTGCCCGATACGAGCCAGACCCGCAAGTCGGTCGAAGGCTTCGCGGATGTCTACGCCTGGCTGCAGACCCTGGAAGCACCGGCCTACCCCGGGGCGATTGATGCGCCGCTAGCCCGGGAGGGGGAGGCACTCTTTACCGATAAGTGTGCCGGTTGCCACGGTACCTACGGAGACCAGGAGACCTACCCCAACAAGGTGATCCACCTGAACGTAGTAAAAACTGACCGGCTTTACGCCGACTACATCCGTAAGTCCGGCATCGTGGATTGGTACAATAGAAGTTGGTTTGCTACGAGTAAGCCGCAGTCCAGTTTCGAGCCCACCGACGGCTACGTCGCCCCGCCCCTCGACGGCGTCTGGGCGACCGCCCCCTACCTGCATAACGGCTCCGTACCAACCCTCTACGACCTACTCGACAGCCCCTCCCGCCCCACCCGCTGGACCCGCACCGGCGACCCCAAAGACTACGACCACCAGAAGCTGGGCTGGCAGTACGATCCCGCCCCGAAGAACAAGAAGTGGACCTTCGATACCGAGGTGCCCGGCTACGGCAACGGGGGCCACACCTTCGGCGATAAGCTGAGCGAGGCGGAGCGCTGGGCGGTGGTGGAGTACTTGAAGACGTTGTAGGGCAACCTATCTTTAGCCAGGGGCGTTGCCATACGCACCCACCAAAAAACCTTTTCCATGGAATCCAAACGCCAACGCCAGGTATCCGAGCTGATCAAGCGCAACTTCAGCATCGTACTCCAGCAGGAAGGGGTGTACATCTACGGCAGCCAGCCGCTGGTGACCGTGATGGACGTGCAGGTGAGCCCCGACCTCAGCGTGGGCAAGGTGTACCTCAGTATCTGGAATACGGAGAATAAGCAGGCCGTGATTTTGCAGATGGACGAGGAGCACGCCCGCCTCAAATCCGCCCTGGCCCACCGCCTTAAGCGTCAACTGCGCCGCCTGCCCGAGCTGAACTACTTCATCGACGAGACGCTCGATGAGATGAACAAGGTCGACAACATCTTCGACCGCCTCTACGCCGAGGACCAGATGCCCGAAGAGGAGGAAGTTAATAAGGACGAGTAAGCCGCCTACCACGACCATGCTGAGCAAACGAAACCTCACGAACGTCATCAAGTGGCCCCTGGGCCTGCTGGCGCTGATGTGGGTGGTGTTTATCGTGGATTATTACCTTTTCGGGGGGCTGCTCAGCGCTTATTATGGCCTGCATACGCGGGAGTTGGCCGGGGTGCCAGGTATTGTGCTTTCGCCCCTCTTTCACGGTAGTTGGGGGCACCTACTGAGCAACAGTATACCCTTTCTCTCGCTGACCGGCCTACTGGTCTTTTTCTACCCCCGCCTCTGGCCCCGCGTGCTTGCTTCGCTATGGATCGGCACCGGTGCTCTCGTATGGGTGCTTGGTCGCCACGTGACGCACATTGGCGCAAGTGGCGTCGTTTACGCGCTGGCGGCCTTCCTTGCCTTCAGCGGCATCTTTCGTCGCGATTTTCGTGCCGTGGTGGTCTCGCTATTAGTGCTTTTCTACTACGGCGGCATGATCGTCGGCATTCTGCCCGGGCAGGAGGGCGTGAGCTGGGAGAGTCATCTGCTAGGCTTGGTGATGGGTGTGCTGGGGGCCTACGTTTATCGCTCCGAGCTGGAGGAGCACGAGGTGAAGGCGCGCGAGAAGAAGGCGAATAAGCCGCGGCGGAAAAAGGAGCCGTTTCTGGAGGAGGGGGCCTTCGATAAGACGAAGCGGGAGCGGGAGGCGTTTTGGGAGAAGCTGCGGGCGCTTAGTGAGCGGGAGCGTTTGGAACGGTAGGGGAGTAACCGTCCGACGCTTGCAAGCGTCGGACGGTTGGGCCACAAGTAAACTTTCAGAAAAAAGTGAAAGTAACCAAGCAACTACCCTCCACCGCAGCCGTTTCCTTACCATGAACACCGCCGAACTCCTAGAACGAGGCCTGAACCGCGACTGGCTCACCGCCGAAGAGGGCGTCCACCTGCTGGAGCATGCCGCTACGGCCGAGCTTATGTACGTGGCCAACCAGCTACGCTTCGAGGCGGTACCCGAGCGGACCGTTACCTGGATCATCGACCGCAATTCCAACACCACCAACGTCTGTATCGCCAACTGTAAGTTCTGCAACTTCTACCGGCGGCCGGGGCACGAGGAGGCCTACATCACCAGCATCGAGGAATATAAGCAGAAGATCGAGGAGACCTTCGCCTTCGGCGGCGAGCAGTTGCTACTACAGGGTGGCCACCATCCGGACCTCGGCCTGGACTTTTACGCCAAACTATTCCGTGAGCTCAAGGAGCTTTACCCCCGCCTAAAGCTCCACGCCCTCGGCCCCCCCGAGATTGCCCACGTCGCCAAGCTCGAAGGCATGAGCCACTATGAGGTACTCAGGGCGCTGAAGGAAGCTGGTCTGGATAGCCTGCCCGGTGCCGGTGCCGAGATCCTCAGCGACCGCGTCCGCCGCCTCATCTCCAAGGGCAAGTGCGGCGGCGAGGAGTGGCTCGACGTGATGCGTGCCGCCCACCAGCTCGATATCACCACCTCGGCCACCATGATGTTCGGCCACATCGAGACCAACTACGAGCGCATGGACCACCTCGTACGCATGCGCCAGGTGCAGAGTGAGAAGCCGGCCCACGCTAAGGGCTTCCTGGCTTTCATCCCCTGGCCTTTCCAGGACGAGGACACCATCCTGAAGAAGATCAAGCGCGCCCGCAATACGGTCACCGGCGATGAGTACATCCGCATGATCGCCCTCAGCCGCATCATGCTGCCCAACGTCACTAACATCCAGGCCAGCTGGCTCACGGTGGGTAAGCAGGTGGCCCAGCTTTGTCTCCACGCCGGGGCCAACGACTTCGGTAGTATCATGATCGAGGAGAACGTCGTGAGTGCCGCCGGCGCCCGCTGGCGCTTCACGGCCGACGGGATTCAGGAGGCGATCCGCGAGGCCGGCTTCCGTCCCCAGCTCCGCAACCAGCAGTACGACTACCGCGAGCTACCCACCGACATCCGCCAGCAGGAGCTCAACCGCGAGGCGCTGATTGTAGATTAGCGGGCACTATGCCCGGTACCCTTTACCTCATTCCCTCCACCCTCGGACCGAGGGCCATCGATACCATTCCCGAACGCACCCTGCTGGTCACCCGCCGGCTGCGGCACTTCGTCGTCGAGACCGGTAAGGTGGCCCGCGCTTTTCTTAAAGAGGTCGAGCTCGATCACCGCTTGCAGGAGTGTGCCTACTACGAGCTCAATAAGCGGACGCGACCGGACGAACTTCCCCACTTCCTAGCTCCAGCACTCGACGGACAGGACACCGGTGTGCTTTCCGATGCCGGCGCGCCTGGGGTGGCCGATCCGGGGGCAAAGTTGGTACGGCTCGCACATCAGTTGGGCATCTCCGTCGTACCATTAGTAGGTCCCTCCGCTATCCTACTCAGCATCATGGCCGCCGGCCTCCAGGGGCAGTCCTTCACTTTCCACGGCTACCTCAGCCCCAAGCGCCCCCAGCTCGCCAGGGACCTCCGCCGCCTCGAAGCAGACAGTCGCCGCCACCAGCAGACCCAGCTTTGGATCGAGGCCCCCTACCGCAACCAGGCTACGGTGGAAGTAGCCGTGGAAGCTCTATCCCCCACTACGCTTTTTTCAGTCGCCGCCGACCTGACTACCCCGACCGAGTGGATCAAAACGGCTCCCGTGGGGGAGTGGGGCGGGGCCGCAGGTGCGGAGTTGCAGAAGCGGCCGGCGATGTTTCTGTTGCTAGCGAGCTAGCTGATCGGCCCACCCCCGCCACCCCGGTCGGACGGCCTACCCCGGTCGGACGGCCTACCCCGGTCGGACGGCCCACCCCCGTCCGACCGATTTACCCAGTTGGCATAACCCACCAGCTCAACCATACGTTACATACCCTAAATCAGCCCCCATGGCCGCGCGGCTCACGCTCCTCCTTACCCTCCTTGCCACGGCAGTCTCCGCCCAATTCGCCAGGCCCATCCACTGGACCTTCGAGCAGCGGGCACTAGGGGAAGACCGCTATGAGCTCATCGCCATCGCTACGGCTGATGAGGGCTGGGCCATCTACAGTCAGTACACCGATGAGGGCGGACCGGTACCTACCACCTTCTACTGGAATGACGGCGATCACTACGAACGCGTCGGAGAGGTAGAGGAGCAGGGGCACAAGAAAGAAGGACTGGATGAGCTCTTCGGCGTCAACGTCATCAAGTACCTGAGTGATGAGCCGGTAGTTTTCACCCAGACCGTGCGGGTGCTGGACTACGACCAGCCGATCACCGGCGAGGTAGAGTACATGTGCTGCGACGACGAGCAGTGCCTGCCGCCGACGACCGAAGAGTTTTCTTACGCTATAGCACGAAGCACCTACTCCGCCCCCGGACGGACTTTAGTCACCCCGAGTGATGAGCCGTCCCACCAGGACGTTGCACCTGCGGCCCCGGCAGACCTACCCACCGAAGAGGCTGTGGCAGAGACGGTCAGTATGCCGCAGGAAGAAGTGCTCGCCAGCTACACGGCCGCTACCCCCGCCGCTACGGAAGATGCACCCGTAAACTGGGTGCTCAACGTGGAAGCCCTAGAGGCAAACCGCTACCGCCTGTCGCTGACCGGTACGATGCTGGAAACTTGGACGGTGTATAGCATGACGGTGGACCCCGAAATCGGACCGATACCTACCGAGCTTGTTATTGAGGAAACGGATGCGGTACAGCCCCTGGGGGAGGTGACCGAAACGTCCCCAACGCTACACCGGAAGTACGATGCGATCTGGAAGGCTGAGATCAGCAAAATAGACGGGGGCACGGTGACCTACTCCCAGGTCGTGCAACTGGAGGGGGCATCGCCCATCGAAGGCTACCTGACGTACCAGACGTGCAATGACGAGGTGTGTCTACCGCCACGGGACATGCCGTTTACCTTCGATCCTGCCAGCGGCACGGCTATTCTGGACGGCTACGGTGCTACTACCGCGCAGCTGCAAACTACCGATACTACTGAGCTAGCCGGAGTGACCGCCGGTATCCAGTTCAGTGACGACCCGGTGGGGAGTTGTAGCACGGGAGAGGCGGTGACCGCGGGACGGAGCCTCTGGACGATCTTCGGACTAGGTCTGGTAGGCGGACTCTTCGCTCTACTCATGCCCTGTATCTTCCCCATGATCCCGCTCACGGTGAGCTACTTCACGAAAACCGGCAAGACGCGGGCGCAGGGGATACGGCAGGCGGGGCTGTACGGTTTTTTCATTTTCTTGATCTACGTGCTGCTGAGCGTACCCTTCCATGTGGTGGCAGGTATCGACGCCAGCATCCTGAATAGCATCGCGAGCAACATGTGGCTGAACCTGCTGTTCTTCGCGGTTTTCATCTACTTCGCGGGTAGCTTCTTTGGGTTTTACGAGATTGTGCTGCCGCAGAGCTGGAGTAACAAAGCCAGTCAGGGGGAAAGTAGCGGGGGCGTGCCGGGGATCTTCTTCATGGCCCTAACCCTGGCACTGGTGAGCTTTAGCTGTACCGGTCCCATTCTGGGGAGTCTGCTGGTGGAGGCGGTGAGCGGTGGGGCCTGGCCGCTGACGGCGGGGATGGCCGGATTCGGGGTGGCGATCGGACTGCCCTTCGCCCTCTTCGCAGTCTTTCCCGGGGTACTCAACAGCATGCCTAAGTCGGGCGGCTGGCTCAATAGCGTCAAGGTGGTGCTGGGCTTCGTGGAGGTGGCGTTGGCCTTTAAGTTCCTGAGCAACGCTGATCTGGTGGGCGACTGGGACCTGCTGCGGATCGAGCCCTTCCTGCTGATCTGGATCCTGTGTGCGCTGGGTATCGCGGCCTACCTGCTGGGGTGGATCAGTTTTCCGCACGATAGTACAAGGCGTAGGGTCGGGGCCGCAGGTGCGGTAGTGGCTGTGCTAAGTGCAGTGTTTGCGGGCTACCTGGTGCTCGGCTTTACGGAGGATCCCGCTACGGGCAACTACCGGACGTTGAGTCTGCTGAGCGGCATCGCACCCTCGGTGGGGTATAGCTACTTTAAGCCTAGTGACTGTCCGCAGGGCACGACCTGCTTCAAGGACCTCGACGCCGGACTCGCCTACGCCCGCGAGGTGAATAAACCCGTGATGCTGGACTTCACGGGCTACACCTGCGTGAACTGCCGCAAGATGGAGGAGAACGTCTGGAGCCAGGACGGCGTCAGAAAGCTGCTGACGGACGATTACGTACTGATCAGTCTCTACGTAGACGACCGGGCGGAGTTGCCTGAGGCGGAACGGCGCGAGGTGACTCGGCTGGACGGTAGCGGCCGCACCCAGACCATCGATCAGGTGGGGGAGAAGTGGCACTACTTCCAGCAACAGGCCTTTAAGCACGCTACCCAGCCGTACTACGCGCTAGTTGCGCCGGACGGACAACTGCTGAATCCCCCCGTGGCCTATACCCCGGATGCGGAGGACTACGAGAATTTTTTGGAGTGCGGGCTCAGCACCTTTGAGCAGCTATCAAGTCGGTAGGCGGTGCAACCCTGCCCCCGGGCGGGTGTTTTCGGGGTATGAAGACGCTTGGAATTACCCTACTTGCCACCTGTTTCGTGGTCCTTGCTGGCTGTGCGCACGATCACTCCGAAGGCATCCCCCTGGAGGAAGCTCCCGCCTATCTACAGCACCACCCGGTGAGCGAGGACGGTTCAGCCTACCTGATCGATAGCCTGGGCTACCCCGGCAACCAGCCCTTCGATCCGGAGACGGGAGAGATTACCCCGGAACCGGTACGCGACTGGCAATACGTGGATCAATCTAACCGGCCCTTCGGCTCCGAGGACCTACGCGGTAAGGTATACGTAGCCGACTTCTTCTTTACTTCCTGCCCTACGATCTGCCCGAAGGTAGCCAGTCAGATGCTGCGTCTGGAGGAGAGGTTTGGGGATAATCCAGACTTCGCCCTCGTGTCCTTTACCGTCGATCCTAAACGGGATACCCCGGAGCGGATGACGGATTATGCCGGCAAGCTCGGTATCAAGGACCTGGACCGCTGGCGGTTCATCTACGGCGATAAGTTCGAGATCTACGACCTGGACGAGGACTACCTCAGCGTAGCCCTGGAGAACGATGCGGCCCCCGGGGGCTTCGACCACAGCGGATACATCGTGCTGGTGGACCGGGATGGCTTCGTGCGCTCCTACGCCAGTGGACTCGTGGAGGAGGAGGTGACCCACCTGATGGACGATGTACAGATGCTGCTGGATAAGTCAGCAGCAAAATAGATCGAGCAAGAATAGATCGAGGCGTTGTACGCCGAGTTTACGCTAAGCTGCGCACCTCGCGCCACAAATTTTCCCGCGCCTGCTGCTCATACTCCGCCCGCCCATAGTCGGTCCGGTAGATGTGTTCCCGATCCAGAAACTGCGTCAGCGCTTTGACGCGCCCTTTACGGAACACGAAGCCGGGGACCATCCAAAATTCTTTGCGCACGGCGGCGGAGTAGCGGTCGTAGCCATCAGCATCGCGGGCGAGGACAGCCAGATCAAGGTCGATGAGTAGAGCGGCGTCTTGGTCCTTTGGGTTGGGTAGGTGGGCCTTAGTAGCCATGATCAGGGCGGTGCAGTGGGCGATACGACTGGGGGCGATGTCGCCGGCTAGGAGCAGTTCTTCGGCGGCCTGCGCACTACGTTGCTCGTTGTCAGAGCGGGTGGGCTTGTAAACCAAGTCGTGATACACCAGGGCCATGCCGAAGATGCCCTCGTCAGTCGGTGCGTTGCCGGCGTTACGGTGGCGTTCCAGGTGCTGGAGCATCTCGTTGAGGTGGTCGAGGTTGTGGTAGGGCCGGCCGGTGTAGGCGCGGCGGACGTTCTTCCAGTTCAGGTCGAGGGTAGGGAGCTGCTGTCGCAGGCTGTGGAAGAAGGATTCGATCTCCATGGGTACCTTTGCGCAAAGCACAAATATGGCGGCTAAGA
Organism: Neolewinella sp.; assembly: GCF_965214665.1. Classification (GTDB taxonomy): domain Bacteria; phylum Bacteroidota; class Bacteroidia; order Chitinophagales; family Saprospiraceae; genus Neolewinella. The sequence continues at coordinate 3,717,217 of NZ_OZ243970.1, forward strand.
TAGACGAAAGCCTGCGGCAACGTATCCTCCAATTTATTACCGAGGCGCTAGCCGAGGATGTAGGGCCGGGGGATTTTACCAGCGAGGCAACTATTCCCGCCGATAAGCGCGACACCGCCCGCCTGCTCGTCAAAGACGTTGGTATCCTAGCTGGTGTAGAGATTGCCCGTTTGATCTTCGAGACCCTTGATCCCACTACCGAATTCGACCAGCGCATGCAGGACGGTGATCCGATACACCTGGGCGACGAGGCCTTCTACGTAACTTGTAATTCCCGGGCCCTGCTACAGGCCGAGCGTCTCGTACTCAACACGATGCAGCGCATGAGCGGCGTGGCCACCCTTGCCAACCGCTACGCCTTCGAGGTAGAAGATTTACCCGTAAAGGTGCTCGATACCCGCAAGACCACCCCCAACCTACGCTTCATCGAAAAGTGGGCAGTACGCCTGGGGGGAGCTGAGAACTACCGCGACGGACTCTACGATCGCATCATGATCAAGGACAACCACGTCGACGCGGCCGGATCGATCACTAAGGCCATCGAGGGAGTACAAGAGTTCTTCCGTGAGAACGGCATGAAGCTTCCGATCACGGTAGAGGTCCGCAACTTGGTCGAGCTCATGGAGGTACTCGACGTCGGGCAGGTGGACCGCATCATGCTCGACAACTTCGAGGTACCCTTGCTACAGGAAGCCGTAGCGCACATCGGCGACCGCTTTGAGACGGAGGCTAGTGGGGGTATTACGATCGACTCCATCCGCGAGGTAGCCGAAACGGGCGTCGATTATATTTCCGTGGGCGCACTGACGCACTCGGCTACGAGTCTGGACCTGAGCCTGAAGGTGATCAAATAAAGGACCGGCATACCCTCCCCGGTGGGAAAGTACGCCGGTCGCCGCCCCCCGCCAGCTAAGCCGTGGGAATGGGTAACGTGCGCTAGGGTTCTCTAAGTGATCGTCTGGCGACAGCAGCTAGTCGGGGGGCGGTACGGGTTGCAAAAAATGACTTCCCTTCGGTCCGGATGAATAGGTTAGTGGATGAAGGGGGAAAATTATCCTGCTGCGTTCAGAAGGGTAGGTCTTCGGCGGCCGTAGCGGCTTCCTTGGCTTTGGTGGACTTCTTCGTGGCGCGCCGCTTTTTGGTCTTGGTGGGGGTGCTGGCGGTCTCGGCCGGGCTGGGTTCGGCGACCTGCATCACACTATCCCGGTCCAGGGCCTCCTCGGCCTCGCTGGCCCCACGATCTTTAGATTCGAGGAAGGTGAACTCATCAAGGAAGATGTCGGTAGAGGTGCGGGTTTGCTCGTACTTGTCGGTCCACTTGCTGTAGCGGATGGAGCCGGTCAGGGCGATCTTGCTGCCCCGGGTGAGGTAGCGCTCAAGTACGTCGACCACCTTGCCGAAGGCCTTGATGCGGTGCCACTCGGTGCGCTCCACCTTCTGGCCGTCGCGGTTGCGGTAGGAGTCGTTGGTGGCGAGGCTGAACTCGATCATCCGGCTGCCGTTGGACAGGGTCTTCGTGACGGGAAGCTGGCCTACGTTGCCAATGAGGGTAACACTGTTGCGAATCTGCATGGTAAAAAAGGATTGGTAAGGCGCCCCGCCCTTGTCGCATGAATATTGGCGAGGCGCACTGGTGAAAGAATGTGCCCCCGGTGATCGCTCAGATAAGCAGTAACTGTGCTTTCAATCGGTGACGATGCAAAGGTGGGGGCAGCCCAAACCCGTAGTCGTCAATTATTCATCTACTTGCGTTTAAATATGTATACAGACGTATATATTCGTTTATAATAACCACAACTGGTTGATAATCAGGTAGATAAGATGTATTGGGACAGAAAACATATTTTAGAGAAATTTTCGCTCGCTTCTCCACCCGACGCTCGACCCCTCCGGGCTACCCCAGCACCCGGGGGGCCGCCCCCTTCCTACCGCTGCTAGTGGCAACGAGCGCCCCTCAACTACCCGGCGACGCAAAAGTTTTGTCCGGCAGTGTAACGGCCCGCTTCGGTTCGCGCATGAAGGAAAAAACAACCAAACCATGCGTTACTTCACTTCCTTTTCCACACTTTTTGCGCTACTGCTCCTTACTACGGTGAGCTGCGAACAGGTCGACGAGCTCATCGGCGGCCTCAACTCCGCCCCAACTGTTTCCTACTCCTCGACGACCATCGATGCGGAGTTTTATACGCCAGGGCGTTCCTCCACGCCCAGCATAGACTGGAACGGCGATCAGGGAACCATTTCGCTAGGAACCACCCTTGATGGCCTGAGTGTCAACTCCACCACGGGTCAGCTCACCTGGACCAAACTGCTGCCCGTCGGCACACACGACGTCGACGTGATCGTAAGCAACAGCGAGGGGCAGGTGGTGGTGCCGATCACGATCGATAATCCACTAGCGGGAACATTTGAGGGGACCTATGCCGGTACCAGCGCCTTCAAACTTGAGGTTTTCGGTGATGGAAATATTACCCTGTACGCCGACGGAGAGGTAGCTACTGGAACTTGGACGATCGAGGAGGGTAAATTCACCGCTTACTATGTCTATAATAACTATCCAGACATCGACTACTCGCTAGTCGCCGATGTGAATCAAACAAATACCGAGGCTACTATCGTCGGTGACTACTACGAAGGCCAGTATTCACCGGGTGACGATCCCATAAATGTCTTCGAAGTTTCGCTTCAATAAATCGAGGATCCCCTTTCAAAACAAATCGCTCCTATCCGCTGCTTTGCATGGCATGAGCGATTTTCCTATTCACTCCGTCCTGGCCCGCTGCGCCGCAGCCGTAAAGGACAAGGCCCCCGCCGCCATGTTTGGCCTGCGCGACGAGGGCTACGACTCACTCTACGAGCAGCTCATCAGTAGTCTACTCAGTGTGCGCACCTACGATGAGACCAGCACCGTAGTCAGCCGCCGGCTATTCGCTACTGCCCGCACCCCGGAGCAAATGGTAAAGCTGGACCGGGAACAGCTCATCCGCCTCATCAGCGAGGCCACCTTCGCACCGGCCAAGGCGGATCAGATCCTGACCATCAGCCAGACCATCGTGGACGACTACGGCGGCAAGACCCCGGAGGACTACGACAAGCTCGTCGCCTTTAAGGGGGTAGGTCCCAAGGTCGCCAGTCTAGCGCTCGGCGTGGCCCTCAACTACCCCATCATCGCCGTCGACATCCACGTACACCGCATCACCAACCGCTGGGGCTACGTGGCTACCGCCAATCCGAATAAAACGCGCGATGCCCTCGCCGGGAAACTCCCTAAGGACCTCTGGGTAGAGATCAACCGCGTACTGGTGCCCTTCGGGAAGCATGTGTGTACGGGGAGCCGGCCGCGGTGCGAAATTTGTCCGGTGGTGGATGACTGCGCTCAGGTAGGAGTGAGAGATAGACGCTACGCTGGTTAGACGCCTTCCGGCTGGTTAGATCGCTTCGCTTCGTGGACGCTGCGCTGGTTAGACGCTGCGCTGGTTAGACCGTCTAACCAGCGCAGCGTCTAACCAGCGCAGCGTCTAACCAAACCAGCCGACAGGCGTCTACTTAATCACCACCTCCTCAAAATACGCCTCCCCGAACTCCTCGTTCAGCCGCGTCCGGATGCCCTCGCGCACCATCGTGAGCTGATTGCGCAAGGGGGCGTTGGTCACGTAGACGTACAGCTTGCGGTTGCGCACCAGGAAGTCGCGGGTGTGATCGGCCACGTGCTTACCAAAGAAGGGCTCCCACACCATCCTGACCCGCACCTTAAAGTAGCCCGGCTCATTGTGCTGGTTGCGCAGCAGGCGCAGGAAGGCGGCCTTCAGGTCGACGGGCTCGGGCTTTTGCGGGACGGGTTTGTACATCGGTGACGGCGGCGGTTACTCTTCTTCCAGGAACCGTTTCCACTCGGCTTCGTTGCGGGCCACGCCGTCTACGACGAGAAAGCGCTGCCAGTCGACCTCCGGGTGGTGACGGATCAGGGAAGTTACGCGTTCCGGATCGGTATCGGTGATGAACAGCTGCCCGAAGGCCGAGCTCATTACCAGTTCCAGCAACTGCCGCACCCGTTCGTGGTCCAGTTTGTCGAAGATATCGTCGAGCAGCAGAATGGGCGTGCGGTTGGTACTCTGCTCCAGTAGGCGGTACTGGGCGAGCTTGAGGGAGAGCACAAAAGATTTCAACTGCCCCTGACTTGCCACCCGCCGTAGCGGATGGTCGTCCTGGGTAAATACCAGTTCGTCGCGGTGTATGCCCCCGGTAGTACGCTGTAGGATGCGGTCCTTCTCGGCCCGTTCATCGATCAAAGTGTTCCAGTCGAGCTCGTTGAGCTGGCTGCGGTAGGTGAGGCCGACCTCCTCGCGCTGTCCGCTGATACGTGCGTAGGCCTCCGTCAGCAGCGCCGTAAAGGGGCCGATGAATTCCTTTCGCTTGGTGTGAATGTAGGCGGCCGGCTCGGCCATCTGCTGGTTGTACACCTCCAGCAGCCCGGTGTGGTCGCCGTGGCCCTCCAGCTCCTTGAGCCGGGCGTTGCGGTTGTCGAGCAGGCGGTTGTAGGTGATGAGGTGATTGAGGTAGACGGGGTCGGTCTGGCTCAGGCTATTGTCGAGGAGCTTACGGCGGGTGGCGCTGCCCTCAAGTACGAGGTTGATGTCATCCGGCGTCACGATCACCACCGGGTAGCGGCCGACGTGGTCGCTGATGCGCTCGTAGGGCGTACCGTTGCGCTCCAGTACCTTGCGCTGGCGTTTGCGCAGTTTGACCACGATGCGGTCTTCGCGGCCATCATCCAGCACGAAGGTCCCCTCCAGCCGTGCCACCTGATCGCCATGGCGGATGTTGTACTGGTCCTGCCCCGTCCCGTAACCTTTACTCATGCAGAGGTAGTAGATGGCCTCCAGCAGGTTCGTCTTTCCCGCGCCGTTGAAGCCCACGAAGCAGTTTAGCCGCGGCGAGAGCTCAAGAGCTTGACTGGCGTAGTTCTTGAACTGGGTGAGCTTTAGGGTGGAGAGGTGCAAGGGGGATTTACAATTTACGGTATACGATTTACCATGTACCATTTGTGGGGCAGCTCGCTTCGCTCGTTAGCGTGTGATAGGTGGTACAGGGGGTGGGTCCGCAGGTGCCGAAGGAAGTAGCAATTCACCTCGCCGCTGCTGCCGCCGTTTAGCTTACAACACACGACGACTGAAGGGAGCAGAGCCACAAACTGTAAATGGTACTTTGTACATAGTAAATGGTAAATCTAAACCGCCACCCCATACTCCCGCAGCGCCCCATTCAGACTAGTCTTCTTATCCGTACTCGCCTTCCGCTGCCCGATGATGAGGGCACAGCTCACCTGGTAGTCACCGGCCGGGAAGGACTTCGTGTAACTACCCGGGATGACCACTGACCGCTCCGGCACCTCGCCGCGGTGGGTGACGGGTTCCGAACCGGTGACGTCGATGATACGGGTGCTCTGGGTCAGTACGACGTTGGCCCCCAGCACCGCTTCCTTGCGTACGCGCACGCCCTCGACGACGATGCAGCGGGAGCCGATGAAGCAATCGTCTTCAATGATGGTGGGGGTAGCCTGCAGGGGTTCGAGTACGCCGCCGAGGCCTACGCCGCCCGAGAGGTGGACGTTGCGGCCGACCTGCGCGCAGCTGCCCACCGTGGCCCAGGTGTCGACCATCGTGCCGGAGCCCACCCAGGCGCCGATGTTGACGTAGCTGGGCATCATGATCACCCCGCTTTCGAGGTAGGCACCGTAGCGGGCTACGGCCTGGGGTACTACGCGCACGCCCTGGCTGGCGTAGTCGCGCTTGAGTGCCATCTTATCGTGAAACTCGAAGGGGCCGAGCTCGATAGTTTCCATTTTGCGGATGGGGAAGTAAAGCACCACGGCCTTCTTGACCCAGTCGTTGACCTGCCAGTCACCGGACTCGGTGGGCTCGGCCACGCGCAGGCGGCCCTTGTCAAGCTCCTCGATGACCGCATCGATGGCCCGCTGAGTAGGGGATTCTTGGAGCAGTTCGCGGTGGTCCCAGGCGGCTTCGATGGGGGAGCGGAGATCTTGCATGGGGGGTAGGAGATGCGTAGGTTCGGCGGGCAAAGATGCGAAAAGCGCCGTGAGTTGGGTAAGGATGCCGTAACGGAGGTATATTCGGGGGTCCGAACCAAACGCCACTCGCCATGAAACTTCGTTGGGAATTGCTCCCGGGGGGAGTGCCACTCTGCTGTCTTTTGCTGGGCGCGCAGAATACGGCGGCCCGGCCTGCGGCGAACTACGAAACGGCCGTCGAACGCTACACGGCACTCACCAAGGTTGCTAACGGCGGCGAGTCCCGTTCCTCCGTCCTGACCGCAGCCCAACTGGAATTGCTAGAGTCTGACTACGCTCACCCCTTCTACTGGGCCGGCCTGTCGCTGCACGGAGCGGGCGGGCCGCTGGCCTTCGCGCAACCCCCCATAGAAGTCGACGACGGTACGCTGCCCTGGTGGGGGTTTCTCATTGTGGCCCTCCTAGTAATAGGTCTACTGGGCTACTTCCTCAAGTTTCTGCACCAGGGCCTGCCAGTGCCGCCGGAAGAAGAAGGCCCGGAGTAGGACGATAGGACGGGCAGCGGAGGAGGTAATCGTGATACGGTCGTCGGTGACGGCCACCTCCCCGAGTTGAAACAGCGGTACCTCTACGGGAGAGCGAAAGCCGGTCTTGGCGCGCAGGGTCACCGCATCCAGGTGCACGCGAAACAGGTTGCGGGTAGCGAAGGCCAGCAGCACCGGGATGAGTAGTAGGGTAGAGGGCCCGAGGTACTGTCCGGTCGCAACACTATACGCCACGTAGACCGGCAGGCCCACTACACTCAGTAGCAGGATGAACAGCGAGGCATTGCGCATGGGGAAGAGGACCCCCGCCCGGTATTCCCGGTAGAACAGGTACAGCTCCGTGAGCACGCCGATGAGCACCGCGGCAGCGACGATCCACGCCAGAGCAAAGGCCCAGCCCGGCACCCCGCCCGGCAGGAAGCGGTAGGCTACGAGGATGAATACGATCAGGACTACGCTGCCGACGTCAGCCACCAGCTGGTAGGGCGGGCGGCGGCGGGTCATACCTCGCAGATGCGGAGTCCTTCGGCCAGGGCCTTAATTTTATCGTCGTAGGTGGGAAGGTACTCCTGGGCGATGAAGCCCTCAAAGCCCGTCTCGTGAATGGCCCGCACGATGGCCGGGTAGTTCAGCTCCTGGCTGTCGTTGATCTCGTGGCGGCCGGGCACGCCACCGGTGTGGTAGTGACCGATGTAGTCGTGGTACTTCTGGATGGTGGCGATCACGTCGCCCTCCATGATCTGCATGTGGTAGATGTCGTAGAGTAGCTTGAAGCGGTCCGAGCCGATCATCTCGGCCAGGGCCACGCCCCACTTGGTGTGGTCGCACATGTAGTCCGGGTGGTTGACCTTGCTGTTGAGCAACTCCATCTGTAGGGTTACGCCGGCTTCCTCGGCTAGCTTGACCATAGGGCGCAGGCCGATGGCGCAGTTCACCATGCCGTCGTAGTCGTTCATGTTGCGCCGGTTGCCGCTCATCACGATCAGGTTGGGAATACCGTGGTCAGCCGCGTCTTTGATCGCTACGGTATAAGCTTCCTGCAGCTTTTCGTGGTTGGCCGGTTCGTTCCAGCCGTTTTCAATGCTGAAGGCATCCAGCGTGCCCATGGCGCACGTCATGCCGTATTTCTTCAGAGTTGGCCAGTCCTTCACGGTGAGCAGTTCCACGCTCTTGAGGCCGATGTCCTGGCCACGCTCGCAGAGCTCCTCCAGGGGCACGCTGTCGTAGCACCACTTGCAGGTGCTGTGGTTGGTTTGGGCCAGGGGGCCACTGGCGGCGTCGGTGGCGGCGATGGCCTTACCCAGGGAGAGGGAACCCAGTCCCAGGGCGGTGTTCTTGAGGGCGGTGCGTCGGTTCATGGTAAGGAGCTGTTGATATAAGACAAGGTACGGAATTTTTAGGGCCCTATAAGTTACGCCGGTTCAGCTCCCCCACCGCATGGTCCACGGCCCGCGCCGTCAGGGCCATGTAAGTGAGGCTGGGATTCACGCAGGCCGCGCTGGTCATGGCCGAGCCGTCAGTGATGTACAGGTTCGGGCAGTTCCACACCTGGTTGTGCCGATTGAGTACGCTGGTTTTGGGATCGCGGCCCATGCGCGCCGAGCCCATCTCGTGGATACTGAAGCCCGGGTGGGCCTCCTCGCGGTAGACGTTGACGTTCTTGGCTCCGGCAGCTTCGAGCATCTCGGCGGCATAGGTATCCATATCGTCGCGCATGGCCCGCTCATTTTCCCCGAAGGCTACGTCCATGATGAGGGTGGGCAGCCCGTCTTTATCCAGCAGGTCGCGGTTGAGGGTGACGCGGTTGTTGGGGTCGGATAGGGTTTCGCCGAAGCCGGTCATGCCGATGTTCCAGGCCCCCGGCGTGAGGAGCCTCTCCTTTAGTTCGGCGCCGAGGGTAGTCTCCGCCTCCCTTACCAACCGCCACCAGCCGTCGCGGCTCGCCCCGCCCTGGTAGCCGAAGCCCCGCAGGTAGTCTTTTTTACTGCCCCGGTCGCCGAGGTTGACGAAGCGGGGGACATAGAAGCCATTCGGCTTGCGGCCCTTATCGATCTTATCGCCGTATTCGGCAAAGGAGCCCGAGGCCCCGATACGGTGGTGGTGGTCCATGATGTTGCGCCCCACCTGGTCGTTGTCATTACCCAGGCCATTGGGTTGGGCCGGGGAGGTGCTGGCCAGTAGGATAGCGGCGGTGTTGAGGGTGGAGGCATTGAGGAAGATGACGCCCCGGCTGTAGTACTCGACCTCCTCATTGCTCTCGCTAAGTTTCACGCGCACCCCGGTGGCTCTACCGGCATCGGCGTCGTAGATCACCTCCCGCACGGCAGCGTTATTGACCAGCGTCAGGTTACCAGTCGCATCGGCTACCGGCAGGGTGCTAGAGTTGCTGGCGAAGTAGCCGCCGTAGGGGCAGCCCCGAATACACCGATCCCGGTACTGGCAGTTGCCCCGGGTGCCGAGGTGGACCTCCGGGTCGTAGGCCGTCAGGTGAGCGACGCGTCCAGGTGTCACGGTACGCCCCGGAAAGCTACGCTGCACCCGCTGCTGGAACTGCTCCTCGATACAGTTGAGCGGCATGGCGGGCAGGTAGGGGCCGTCCGGCAGTTGGAAGAGGTTTTCGGCTTGCCCACTGATGCCCACAAAGCGCGATACATGGTCGTACCAGGGCTTCAGCTCGGCGTAGCGAATGGGCCAATCGATTGCAATTCCGTCGCGCGCATTGGCCGTGAAGTCCAGATCGCTGAGGCGGTAGCACTGCCGGCCCCACATCAGGCTGCGGCCACCGGTCTGATAGCCGCGCACCCAGTCAAAGCGTCGTTTTTCGGTGTAGGGATACTCATCGTCCCTGACAAAAAAATGCTTCGAAGCCTGGCGTAGCACGTAGTCTTTGCGCTGCAATTTTTCGTAATGGGCGTCCTTCTCCGCCGCCGGCACCTGGTCGTTGTAGGGCAGCTCCCAGGTGTCGAGGTTGGCGGTGGGGTAGTCGTTGTGGGCTACGTGACGGCCGCGCTCCAGCACGAGCGTCTTCAGCCCCGCCCGGCAGAGTTCCATAGCTGCCCAGCCGCCGCTGATGCCGGTGCCGACTACGATGGCGTCGTAGGTGGTTGCTTCCGTTCCTTTCACGTTGGCAATTTACGACACGGCCGCCCAGCAGGTGGGCGGGGCCGCGGGTGTAATGGTCGTGGAGTAAGCCGACGGACGCTTTTGGCCCCAATAGCATAATTTAGCAGCAGTGATCTACCCGTCTCCCCTCCCTCCCCTACTGTTGTACGGTCTGCTACTCTGTCTATCGGTCTTCGGCTGTAAGGAGATGAGAGAGAAAACAGACACCGTAGTCCCGTCACCTCCGGCAGAGGAGGTAGGCACTTTCACCAACCCCGTCTACCGCGTAGGCCCCGACCCCTGGGTCTTCCAGCAGGATAGCACCTACTACGTCACCTATACCACGGGGCGCAATATCACGCTGATCGAGACTACGGAGATGTCGGGCCTCAACACCAATGCCGCCTCGGCCAAGGTAATCTGGCTGCCCCCCGCCACCGGCATGAACTCCAAGCAGATCTGGGCCCCGGAGGTGCACCGCATCGACGGCACCTGGTACGTCTACTACGCGGCCAGCGACGGCGACAACGCAAACCACCGCATGTGGGTACTCTCCAACGACAGTGACGATCCCCTCACCGGAGCGTGGGAAGACCGCGGGGAGCTCAAACTGCCCGACGATAAGTGGGCCATCGACGGTAGCCCGGTCGAGATCGGCGACCAGCGCTATTTTGCCTGGTCGGGCTGGGAGGGGGACGTCAACATCCGCCAGAACATCTACCTGGCCGCGATGGACAGTCCTACCGAGGTATCTGGCCAGCGGGTCAGGGTATTAACCCCGACCGATGCCTGGGAGAAGAACGGCACCGACCCCGAGGTCACCGAAGGGCCCCAGTTCCTCGCCCACGGCGACCGTATGTTCATGTTCTATTCCGCCGGCGGCTGCTGGACGGACGGCTACAGCATCGGCGCCCTTTTCCTGACCCTGGGCGAGGACCCCATGGACGCCACTAACTGGTCGCGACTGGAGGCTAACCCCCTGTTCACCAGCAATACCAGCGGCGGCGTTTTCGGCCCCGGTCACAATTCCTTCTTCACATCGCCCGACGGTACCGAAGACTGGATTCTCTACCACGCCAACCCCCAATCCGGACAGGGATGCGGCGACGAACGCAGCATTCGCATGCAGCCCTTTACCTGGACCGCCGACGGCCTGCCCGATCTCGGCACTCCCGTAGCTCTTGGCCAGCAACTTGAACGCCCCTCCGGCGAATAATCACGCACATGAAGTTTTCACTCCCCTTATTGATTCTTTTCGTTGCTGTCTCCTGTAGGGAGCAGCCCCCGAGCACCGATGCGGCCACGCCTGCAGCCACCAACGACTCGCTGGTCTACCAGAACCCCCTCGACGTCAAGTTCGGTGACCCCTATATCATGGACGACGGTGATGGCACCTACTACCTGTACGGCACCGGCGGCGGGGCTGAGGACGGCTTCTCGGTCTACTCCTCCACTAACCTAACCAACTGGAACTACGAAAACCAGATCTATTACGGCAACAACGACAGCACCTGGAACGAGAGCGCCTTTTGGGCCCCTGAGTGCTATAAATTTAACGACAAATACTACCTCTTTTACAGTGCCAACTGGAAGGTCAACCCCACCAACGAGGGCGAGAATTTCCATATCGGCGTAGCGGTCTCCGATAGCCCCACCGGCCCCTTCGACGATTTGCAGGACGAGCCGATCTTCTCCCCCGGCTACCCCATCCTCGACGCCAACGTGTACCTGGACGACGACGGTAAGTACTACCTCTACTATTCCCGGGCCTGCTACGAGCACCCGGTAGAGAGTGAGGTTGCCGATTGGGCGCGGGAAAAGGGGCTATTCGACGAGATTGAGGAAAGCTGGATCTACGGCGTAGAGCTTGCCGCCGATTTCAAATCGGTCATCGGGGAGCCCGTCCTACTCCTCCGCCCGCCCCTGGAAATGGACGATCCCAACGCCGAGTGGGAAAGCCGCTCCGTCACCTCGGGCGAGGTCAACCGCCGCTGGACGGAGGGCTCCTTCACCTTCCAGCACGACGGTATCTATTACATGATGTATTCAGCCAACTTCTACGCCGGGCCCAACTACGCGGTAGGTTACGCAACAGCCGATGCACCCCTTGGCCCCTACACCAAGGCTACCAATAACCCGGTGCTGGAGAAGAACGTCGACCGCGGCGGTGAGGTCACCGGCACCGGCCACAACAGCATCCTGTTTCTGGACGGCAGCGACAGGATGATCTGCGTATACCACGGCCGCACCAAGCCGACGGGCGACGAGCGGGTCGTATTCATGGATGAGATGTCCATCGACGACGATGGTATCCTCACCGTGAACGGACCGACGACCGAGCCGAAAAAGATTGAGCTTAGGTAGCCCCTACCGCACCCCAAAGCGGTACACGGTCGTACTCGTATACGTCTCTCCCGGCTGCAGGATGGTCGAGGGAAAGTCCGGCTGGTTAGGTGAGTCGGGGAAGTGCTGGGTCTCCAGACAAAAGCCGGTACGCAGTTCGTAGGGTTGTCCTCCCTTACCGATGTTGCTACCGTCGAGGAAGTTCCCACTGTAGAATTGCACGCCCGGCTCCGTGGTCTCCACCTCCAGGGTGCGGCCGCTTTCGGGTTCGTACACGGTGGCGATCTGCTGCAGGCCCTCCCCGCTCCGGTTCAGCACGAAGTTGTGGTCGTAGCCGCCGCCGAAGCGGATCTGCTCGTCGTCGGCCTCGATCCGCTCGCCGATCGGGGTAGGCTGGCGGAAGTCAAAGGGCGTACCCTCCACTGATTGAAGCTTGCCGGTAGGGATAAGCGTCTCGTCTACGGGCGTGAACCGGTCGGCAGCAATCATCAGTTCGTGGCCCAGTATGTCGCCGCTACCGGCTCCCCCTAAGTTGAAGTACGTATGGTTGGTTAGGTTAACTGGGGTGGCCTCATCGGTCTCGGCCGCGTACTCCAGGGTGAGAGCATCATCGTTGTCGAGCCAGTAGTGTACCGTGACCGTGAGGGTACCGGGGTAGCCCTCCTCGCCGTCGGGGCTCGTGCCGGTTAGTCTGATCCCCACCCGGTCGGCTTCTTCCAGGGGCGTGGCCGTCCAGTATTTCTTGTCGAAGCCCTTCAGTCCCCCGTGCAGGCTGTTGGGGCCATTATTAGTGGGTAGGGTGTACTGCTCATCATCGAGCTCGAACGTTCCTTTCGCGATACGATTCCCGTAGCGACCGATGAAGGCCCCGAAGTAGGGGTAGTCGCCCAGATAGCTGGTCACGCTATCGAAGCCGAGCACCACATCTTCCATAGCGCCATTTTTATCCGGCACCACGATGTTGGTGATGATGCCGCCCTGATTGATCACGCTGACCTGCATTCCGTTTGCGTTTTCGAGGGTGTATTTCGTCACCGGGCCTTCTTTCGTCTGGCCGAAAGGCTGGGTAGAAACACGCAGCGTAGTATCCCGGGCCTGCTCCGTACCGGAGTCGGCGGCCCGGGGTTCGGAGTTGCAGGCGGTACAGAGGCCTACGGCGAGCAGGAGGATCAGGTACTTCATCGTAGCATAAATTAGTGGGGTAAGTGGGCGGGGGCGCGGGTGCAAAGTAACTTGTAAGGGGCAATACACCCCACTACCCGTCATATTCCTGGCATCTCTACTTCCGCCAGGTGCTCGGAGGTCGCGGTATTGTCAGACATCGGGATCACGCTCATCGACGCATCCGGCTCTAGAATGACCCACCGGGCCTGACTGATATTGGTCAGGCCGCTGACGCGAAGGGCGGATAGTACCTCTCCCTGGGTAATTCGCTCATGACGCATGCTCTGCTCGATATACTTACCTTCGTGGACTAACAGGGTAGGGCGGGCCTTGACGAGGTGCTGTAGGAACTTGTTTGTCCGTACGGCGGTAGTGAGCAGCCACTGCAGCAAGAGCAGCAGGGAGATCGCCAGGATGGTTTCCGTGATCGCTGAGCCTTTGCGCATGATACCGGCCCCGGCGATGGAACCGATGGCCACCGTCACGATCCAGTCGAAGTTGTTCATCTGGGAGGTCGATCGCTTGCCTACCACGCGCACCGCTACGATCACGAAGAGGTAAATGATCGGTACGGTGATGGCGATCTGCAGCAGGTCCTGCCAACTATCGTAGAAGAAGGATTCTTGCATGGGAGGTTTGAGGCTGGAAACTGTATACGGAACGCTAGTCCCCCAGTTAACGTTTCTGCTCACCGGCCTGGCGTACATTCTTTGCACCTGCGGCCCCGCCCAAAGTGATGTACCCTATCTTCGCCGCCGAGCAAACCACTCCCGTAGTACCTATGAGCGAACAGCGCGCCATTCTCCTCCTCGCCGACGGAACCACCTACGAAGGCCGGGCCGCCGGAAAGATCGGTACCACCATCGGGGAGATCTGCTTCAATACCGGTATGACGGGCTACCAGGAGATCTTCACCGACCCGAGCTACTACGGCCAGATTCTGGTAGCCACCAACGCCCACATCGGCAATTACGGCATCAAGGATACCGATATTGAGTCCGATAGCGTCAAGATTGCCGGCCTGATCTGTAAGAATTTCACCGTGCCCTTCAGCCGGCAGCAGGCCCAGTCCTCCATCCAGGACTACTTCGAACGGGAGGGCGTTGTGGGCATCTGCGACGTGGATACCCGCGCCATCGTGCGCCACATCCGCGATAAGGGAGCGATGAACGCGATCATCTCCAGCGACAACTTCGACCTGGAGGACCTGAAGCGCCAGCTCGACGCTGCCCCCGATATGGAGGGCTTAGAACTGAGTAGCCACGTCACTACTCAGGAGGCGTACACCCTAGGCAACCCCGACGCGCCCATCAAAGTGGCCGTACTTGACCTGGGCACGAAGAAGAACATCCTGCGCAACTTTGTCCAGCGTGACTGCTACGTTAAGGTCTTCCCCGCCCGAACCACCATGTCCGAGATCGATCAGTTCGGTGCCGATGGACTGTTCATCAGCAACGGGCCCGGTGACCCCGGTGCCATGGATTACGCCGTAGAGACCGCTCGGGCCATGCTGGCGGAGGATAAGCCCATGTTCGGCATCTGCCTCGGCCACCAGATTCTGGCCCGCGCCGTGGGCATCCCTACCTACAAGATGCACAACGGCCACCGCGGCATCAATCACCCGGTCTTTAATCTGGTCACCGGCAAGAGCGAGATCACAAGTCAAAACCACGGCTTCGGCGTCAGCCCCGAGGCCATCCAGGATAAGCTCGACGTAGTAGAAATCACCCACCGCAACCTCAATGACGATACCATCGAGGGCATCCGCATCATTGGCAAACCCGCCTTCAGTGTGCAGTACCACCCGGAGGCGAGTCCCGGGCCCCATGATGCAGCCTACCTCTTCGACCAGTTTGTCGCATTGATCAAGGAGCAGGGGCTTAAGGATTAGCCCTTGTCCCCTAACTCCCTGAGTCCTTAACTCCTTAACCTCCTGACTATGAGTAGCATCCTAGACATCCGCGCCCGCCAAATCCTCGACAGCCGCGGTAACCCCACCGTAGAAGTAGAAGTCGTGACCGCCGAGGGCATCGTAGGCCGCGCCGCCGTGCCCAGCGGAGCCAGCACCGGTAAGTACGAGGCCGTGGAACTGCGCGACGACGACAAGGACGTCTATATGGGTAAGGGGGTGCTCAACGCCATCAGTAACGTAGAGGAACGGATCGCCGAGGAGCTACTGGGCGTAGATGTGACCGACCAGCGCTACATCGACGAGATGATGATCGAGCTCGATGGCACTAAGAATAAGAGTAAGCTAGGTGCTAATGCTATTCTAGGAGTGAGCCTAGCCGCCGCGAAGGCCGCCGCGCTGGAGCTTAATCAGCCACTCTACCGCTACATCGGTGGCGTCAACGCCCACACCATGCCGGTGCCGATGATGAATATCCTCAACGGCGGTAGCCACGCGGACAATAGCATCGACTTCCAGGAATTCATGATCATTCCCCTGGGGGCCGATTCTTTCTCGGAGTCGCTACGCATGGGGGTAGAAACCTTCCACCACCTCAAGAAGGTACTGAAGAGCAAGGGCTACAGCACCAACGTGGGTGACGAGGGCGGCTTCGCCCCGAACATCAAGAGTAATGAGGAGGCCATTGAAATCGTGCTCCAGAGCATCGAGTCGGCCGGCTACAAGCCCGGCGAGGAGATCATGATCGCCATGGACGCCGCCGCCTCCGAATTCTACGATGCCGAGGAGGGCGTGTACCACTTCCATAAGTCGGATGGCCGCAAGATCGAGCCTGGTGCCATGGTGGACTACTGGATGAGCTGGGTAGATAAGTACCCTATCTTCAGCATCGAGGACGGACTGGACGAAGACGACTGGAACAGCTGGGGCGCTCTTAATGCCGCCATTGGCAACCGTACCCAGCTGGTGGGTGATGACCTCTTCGTCACCAACACCGACCGCCTGGCCCGCGGCATCACCGAAAAGAGTGCCAACAGCATCCTCATCAAGGTCAACCAGATCGGCTCGCTCACCGAAACCATCGAGGCCGTCAGCATGGCCCAGATGGCCGGCTACACCAGCGTCATGAGCCACCGCAGCGGAGAAACCGAGGACACTACCATTGCCGACCTCGCCGTTGCCCTCAATACGGGACAGATCAAAACGGGCTCCGCTAGCCGCTCCGATCGCATCGCGAAGTACAACCAGCTACTGCGCATCGAGGAGGAGCTGGGGGAGACAGCTTATTTTCCGGGGCGGGATCTGCTACGGAAACTGAAGCGGTAGGGGGGAGAAGTGATTTTGCACCTGGCTTACATCTAGGGCCCCTCCCCCAGATGACGCTGGCTCCTGCAACGCCTCCCACACCTCCAACGACCGCAACCCAACAACTCACTCACCTAACAACGCAACAACTACTACCTTCACCCCCATGCCCCCCCGCAAAGTCCAAAACCCCCTCACCACCCTCTGGCTGAAAGTACCCGCTTACCTGCGCAACAGGTACTTCTTCACGCTGGTGGCCTTCGTGCTGCTGATGGTGTTCGTGGACCGGCACGACGTGGGAACGCAACTGCGGCTACACCGTACGGTAAACCGATTGGAGGCGGACCTGGAGCGCTACGATGAGCTAACTGCCCAGGCCGAGGCAACCAAGTTAGATATGGAGCAGAACCGCGAGCGCTTCGCCCGGGAAAATTATTACATGCAACAGGATGACGAGGATGTCTTCATCATTGTCGATAAATAATAAGAAATGTCAGTTTTAGTTACTTCGGATTCTAACGTCATTGTGCAGGGTATCACGGGCAAGGAGGGAAGCTTCCACGCCGAGCAGATGATTGAGTATGGTACCAATGTCGTCGGGGGCGTTACCCCCGGCAAGGGCGGACAGACCCACCTCGATCGGCCCGTCTTCAATACCGTAGCCGAGGCCGTCAAGGAGGCCGGTGCGGATGTATCGGTCATCTTCGTACCCCCACCCTTTGCCGCCGATGCAATCATGGAGGCCGCTGCGGCTGGAATCGGAGTAATCATCTGCATTACGGAGGGCATCCCCGTGCAGGATATGGTCAAGGTACGCGCCTTCATCAACGACTATGACACGCGCCTCATTGGGCCCAACTGCCCCGGCGTGATCACCCCCGGACAGGCCAAGTGCGGTATCATGCCCGGGTTCATTCACACCCCCGGCAAGATTGGGATCGTAAGCCGCTCGGGTACCCTTACCTACGAGGCCGTCGACCAGGTTACCAAGGCGGGTATGGGACAGAGCACCTGCATCGGTATTGGGGGCGATCCTATCATCGGCACTACCACGAAAGATGCCGTCGAGCTGCTCATGAATGACCCCGGTACCGAGGGCATCATTATGATCGGTGAGATCGGTGGTACGATGGAGGCCGATGCCGCCCGCTACGTCAAGGAGCACGGTACGAAGCCGGTCGTTGGCTTCATTGCCGGTCAGACCGCCCCCAAGGGCCGTACCATGGGCCACGCCGGTGCCATCGTCGGTGGCCACGAGGATACCGCCGAGGCCAAGATGAAGATTATGGAGGAGTGTGGGATACATGTGGTGAAGAGTCCGGCGGATATTGGGAGTACTATGGTGTCTGCCTTGCGTGGGTAGTTCACCACGGAGGTTACAGAGGGCTTCACAGAGGTCCTACAGAATGGGAATAATAATGGGGATTCAGACACAGTCTGAATCCCCATTTCTCTGTGAATGCCTCTGTGAAGCCCTCAGAGTACTCCGTGGTGAACCTAATACCACTCAGCAGAGTCAAGCGCAGCATACACCCCCTCAATCCCCTCCCGCAGCCCGATCGAGTGTTGCCAGCCCATGCCGTGGAGCTTGTCGACGTTCATGAGTTTGCGGGGGGTTCCGTCGGGTTTGCTGGTGTCGTGAGTGATCCGGCCTTCGTAGCCGACTACGTCCTTGATCAGTTCGGCGAGGGAGAGGATGCTGAGGTCCTCACCGGTGCCCACGTTGACGAAGCCGTAGTCGCTGAAATTGTGCATGAGAAAGACGCAGGCGGCGGCCAGGTCATCGGCGTGGAGGAACTCGCGCTTGGGGGAGCCGGTGCCCCACATGACCACCTCGGGCGTGCCGTTCTTCTTTGCCTCGTGAAACTTGCGGATCAGGGCGGGCAGCACGTGGCTGGTTTCTAGGTTGTAGTTGTCGTTGGGGCCGTAGAGGTTAGTGGGCATCACCGAGATGTAGTCGCAACCGTACTGGGCCCGGTAGGCGTCGCAGAGCTTGATGCCGGTGATCTTGGCGATGGCGTAGGGCTCGTTCGTAGGCTCCAGGGGGCCGGTCAGTAGGGCATCCTCCGTAAGGGGCTGGGGGGCCAGCTTGGGGTAGATGCAGGAGGAGCCAAGAAATTGGAGCTTCTTTACCTCATTCTGCCGGGCGGCCTCGATGATGTTGGCCTCGATCATGAGGTTATCGTAGAGGAACTCGCCGCGGTAGACGTTATTGGCTAGGATGCCGCCCACCTTGGCCGCGGCCAGAAAGATGTACTCGGGCTGCTCCGTGGCAAAGAACTCGTGTACGGCCCGCTGGTCGCGCAGATCGAGTTCTTTGCTGGTGCGGGTCACGATGTTCTCGTAGCCATCGGCCCGTAGCTTGCGGACAATGGCCGAGCCGACCATGCCCCGGTGCCCCGCGACATAGACCTTATTTGCTGGAGTCATTTTGAGTTGATCTTAGGGTTATGCTTCTACGGGCTGCCGTCCAATACTGTCGTAGTGAAATCCGGCTTCCTGCATCCGCTGTAGATCATACAAATTGCGGCCGTCAAAGATGACCGGTGCGTTGAGGAGCGACTTCATCCGCTCAAAGTCGGGCGTACGGAACACGCTCCATTCGGTCACGATAGCCAGGGCGTCGGAGCCTTCCAGAGCCTCGTAAGGGTCAGTGCAGAAGGTCACCTTATCGCCGTAGATCTTACGCACGTGTTCGGTAGCCTCAGGGTCGAAGGCGCGAATGTTTGCTCCCGCCTCCAGCAGACGGTCGATGGTGTAGAGGGCGGGTGCCTCCCGGATATCGTCGGTGTTGGGCTTGAAGGCCAGTCCCCACAGGGCAATGGTCTTACCGCTCAGGTCGTCGCCGTAGTACTCCTCGAGCTTATCGGCGATGCGGAAGCGCTGCTTGGTATTGACATCCATGACCGCGTTGAGGATCTTGAAGTCGTAGTCGTGCTGTCCGGCGGTGATAGCCAGGGCCTGTACGTCCTTCGGGAAGCACGACCCCCCGTAGCCTACGCCGGGGAAGAGGAATCGCTTGCCGATCCGGCTATCGCTGCCCATGCCCTTGCGTACTGCATCTACGTCCGCGCCCGCCTTCTCGCAGAGGTTAGCGATCTCGTTCATGAAGCTGATGCGAGTGGCTAGGTAGGAGTTGGCGGCGTACTTGGTCATTTCGGCCGAGCGCAGGTCCATAAAGATGATGGGGTTGCCGGAGCGCACGAAGGGCTCGTAGAGGCGACGCATTTTCTCCTCGGCCTTCTGTGAGTCGGTGCCGATCACGACGCGGTCGGGCTTGAGGAAGTCATCCACGGCCACGCCCTCGCGCAGAAACTCGGGGTTGGAAACCACGTCGAAGAGCTCCTCGTCCAGGTTTTCGGCCAGGGCGGCGTGTACGCGTTCGGCGGTGCCTACGGGTACGGTGCTCTTATCAATCACCACGGTGTACTTGGTGATGAGGGTGCTGAGGTCCTTGGCTACCCCAAGGATGTACTTCAGGTCGGCCGCGCCACCCTCCCCGGGGGGGGTGGGTAGGGCCAGAAAGATCACGTCGGAGGCGTCTACGGCCTCCTTTAGGTCGGTGGTGAATTTGAGGCGGCCCTGGCGCTGATTGCGCTCGAAGAGTACGTCGAGGTCGGGCTCGTAGATGGGCACGTTGCCCTGCTTCATTTGCTCGACCTTATTGGCGTCGATATCGACGCAGATAACGTCGTTGCCGGTTTCGGCGAAGCACGTTCCGGTCACCAGGCCTACGTAGCCGGTGCCTACTACTGCAATTTTCATAGTGGGTTTGGGTTTTTTGGAAAGGGGATATTTAGTTTTTCTGGGCGTCCGCGCGGGCGACGGCTTCGCGGAAGTACGGCAGGCTCTTACGCAGGCCCTCCTCGCGGGTGACCTTGGGCGTCCAGCCGAGCACCTCCTTGGCACGGCTGATGTCGGGTTGGCGCACCTTGGGGTCGTCGACGGGTAGGGGCTTGCGGATCAGCTTTGCAGCGGGGTTGCCGACCAGTTCCATGATCTCCTCGGCGAACTGGAGGATGGTAGTCTCGTCCTGGTTGCCGATGTTGACCGGTTGGGCGTAATCGCTCATCAGCAGGCGGTAGATGCCCTCGACTAGGTCGTCGACGTAGCAGAAGGAGCGCGTCTGGCTACCGTCACCGAAGACGGTGAGGCCCTCGCCGCGGATGGCCTGGCTGAAGAAGGCCGGCAGTACGCGGCCGTCATTGAGGCGCATGCGGGGACCGTAGGTATTAAAAATGCGCACGATGCGGGTCTCCAGACCGTGAAAGGTGTGGTAGGCCATCGTCATAGCTTCCTGAAAGCGCTTGGCCTCATCGTAGACGCCGCGGGGGCCTACGGGATTCACGTTACCCCAGTAATTTTCCTGCTGGGGGTGTTCCAGGGGGTCGCCGTAGACCTCGCTGGTGGAGGCAATGAGCATACGGGCCTGCTTAGCTTTAGCCAGACCGAGCAGGTTGTGGGTGCCGAGGCTACCGACCTTGAGGGTCTGGATCGGCATTTTGAGGTAGTCGATGGGGCTGGCCGGACTGGCGAAGTGCAGGATGTAGTCGAGCTCGCCGGGCACGTGCACAAACTTGCTGACGTCGTGGTAGTAAAATTCGAATTCCTTGAGGGGCATCAGGTGGGCGATGTTGTCCATATCGCCGGTGATGAGGTTGTCCATGCCAATGACATGGAAGCCTTCCGCGATGAAGCGGTCGGAAAGGTGGGAGCCCAGGAAGCCGGCGGCACCCGTAATTAGAACTTTTGGCATGTTTGCTTGGGAATATTGATCAAAGGTAAGCGGCAAAAAAGCAAAACCAGGGGGATCGAGGACCCCCCTGGTAACCGCCTAAACGTCGAGTGTTATCTGGGTGTTGGAGAACCGTTTTGTCAGTACGTCAGACCTAATTGAGGGTCACCTGCCGAGTCATGTTACCACCGGATTCGGTAGCCAGCCGCAGCAGGTAGGTGCCGGAGGGGAGGCGGGCCGGACGGGTAAAGAGTACGTGGTCGGCGGTGCCGGCTACGCTGATTTGGTTGGCCAGTACCATACGTCCGCGCCCATCGAAAAGGGTGTAGCGCAGGGTGTTGGTACCCGGGCTGGTGATGTTAATTACTACCTGGTTAGAAGAGTTGGGCCGGGGGTTGCCGATGTCCCAGCCCTCCTCGGTGGGGCCCTCCGGCGTGGTTTCGGCCGTGCTCTCCTCGTTACAGGTGCTGGCGATGGGTAGGTACTTGAAGTTGTCGTGTAGGAGGTTCTTGACCGAGTAGCTCGGCACGTTGAACCAATCGACCAGAATGGAGCCGTATACGTCGCGGAAGTCAAACTGCATGGGCACGCCCGCGCCCTGGCTTACGGTGCGGTCGATCTTAACGTTGTCGCCCAGGATCCCGCCGTTGACGCAGTTGCCAAACAGGAACATGGGGCCGGCCGTACCGTGGTCGGTACCGAAGCTGGCGTTGGGCCGGATGCGGCGACCGAACTCGCTGAAGGTCATACCGAGTACGCGTTCCTCCAGTCCCTGCTTTTTGAGGTCATTCTGGAAGTCGCTGATGGCTCGGCTCACGTCACTCAGCAGCAGAGCATGGTTACCCTGGTGTTCGTTTCCTTCGATAACCTGACCGGCATGAGTATCGAAGCCGTTCATGTATACGGTGTATACCTTGGTTTGCAGGCCACCGCTGATCATCCGGGCTACTTTTTTGAGCTGCTCGGCCAGGGGGTTGTGCTGGTTCTTGGGGTAGATGCGGTCGTCGCGGTAGCGGTAGGTAACGGCGTTCGTACCCTTTTGAGCGGCGGCCTTGATGACGCCGTTGTAGTCATTGGTCTGCTGCATCGTGGTGCGGATGAAGCTAAGCTCATCGCCGTACCTATCGTTGGGCACCGAGGCGGTATTGCTGGATAGCTCCCGGGTGTTGTCGGGGTCGAGTACGGTCTGGCTGAAGTTGATCTTCGGCCCCTCGCAGGTGGGATGGGCTACGTCGCCGATCGAGATAGCCGGCGGGTGGGGCTGGCCGGGATTGGGGTAGTTGACGGGGTAGTGGGCGTACTGAGTATCTAGGTACCGACCCATCCAGCCGGTAGTCAAAAACTCGTCGGCTCCCGACCCCGAGGTATAGATGTCGGTGGAGCGGAAGTGACTACGATTCTGGTCGGGGTAGCCCACGCTCTGTACGGGACGAAGTTTGCCCTCATCGAAGAGGTTCTTCATGTCCTTCATCTCGGGGTGGATACCGAGCTCATCGGTCAGCTTATGGATCCGGCTTTCCTCGATGAGGATGTGTTTGCGTACGTCCTTAAGGTCGTCGTACTGATCCAGGGGGATCAGGGTGTTGAGTCCGTCGTTACCTCCGAACAGGTGTACGATTACAAGGATGCGGTCGGAGTCCGGCGCGATCATCGAGGTAAAGCGCGAGGTACTGGCCCGGGTATTGGTCAGGGGGAAGAAAGCGGGAATACTAAGCGTGGCCGCCGCTTGGAGGAAATTTCTACGTTTCATGGGGGTAATCTTTAGTGGAGTTGAAATTCAGCGAGGCCGAAAAGGGCTTTGAAAAAATCGCGCAGGCGGTCGTCTACGGGGCGGGCGTAGTCCTTAACTCCAGGATTGGCCAAGTACTGGTCGATCAGGCGATCCCAGCCCTTGGTGTCTAAGCCACGGGAGAGTTTTCCCTTTAGGTAGGAGATCTGACTGCTGACCAGGGGCCGGGGTAGGAAGATGAGTATAGATTCGGCGATCAATTTGTCTATATCTCCGGGTGCGGTCAACGACTTCACGTAGCCGTAGTAGTTGATGTCGATCCGGTCGCTCTTGATGTGGTAGTCCTCGTCGAGTAGCAGCCCTACCGCGATCTTGTCGCGGCTCTGCATGAGGGCGGGACTGATCCAGTGGCGGTAGTACTGTGGTGAGTCGTAGTACGCCTTCCAGCCGGCGATGGTTGGTGGTTCCAGGAATTCCAGATTCAGGTCCCGACAGTAGTTGGAGTACTGGTCACCTAGCTCGTAGCGCCGTTGCAGGTTGAGCACCTTGGTCTCGTGATCGAATTCCCGGAAGGGACGCAGGATGCTACCGAGGAAATCGTGGGGGTTCTTGATGATCGCGCCGCGGTAGGTCTCGCGGTAAAAGTGCTCGGAGGTGAGCAACTGCCGGAGTACGGGCTTGATCTCGTAGTTGTTGGCCATCAGGGTATCGGCCAGCGGGTGGATGACGTGGGTCATCACCTCCTCGTCGATGTCGTAGTAGACGAAGTAGCGGTAGAGCCGCTTACAGAAGTTGATCGCCGAGGCTTTGTAGCTCAGTAAGATGTCGATGACCTCCTTGTACTCATTAGCCCCGCCGTTTTGGATCACCTTATTGCCCAGGCGATTGCTGAGTTGTTTGGTGCCGGTATCGTGGGCGGTGGCGTCGAAGTAGCTCTCTACCGGTGTGTTGGAATCGCTGTAGAGGAAGTCCTTGTTGCGCCAGCCGGTCAGGGCACGGGCCAGGGCGGCCACGTCCTGCTCGGTGTAGTTGGTGTAGTCGCCGGGACCAACGGCCGGCCCCTTGCCCAGGGTAAAGAGCTCCATGAGCTCGCGGGCATAGTTTTCGTTGGGGTTACGCCGGTCATTGGTGTGGCCGTCGAGGCAGAACAGCATGCGGGGCAGTACCGTAATGCGCTGGAGCATGGTGCGCAGATTACCTACGGCAAGATCCTGGTACAGCTTGAGCTGCTGGTACATGGCCCGGTGATCGGTCAGCTCCCCGAAGATGGCAAAGTAGTTGAGCCAGAAGAAACCCATCCGCTCCTGGATATTGGTGCGGTCTGAGCGTACGATGTTGTTATAATACCAGCCCTTGAGCGACTGGGAGCGGTACTGGTTGTTGCCGCGGTAGTTCTTATCGACCCAGGTAGTCCCGAGCTGGACGTACTCGTCGTAGTCGTTGCGGTACTTGACCGGGGGGCTGGGGATGGCCACATCCTTTAGCAGCAGATCGACGGTGGCCTGAAGACCGGCTTTTTCAGCCGTTTTAATTTCTTCGAGCAGTGGGCCGTAGAGCGTACGGCGCAGTAGGTGAGCGGCGCGTTCTTTGTCCCACGTCCCTGAGTAAGGGCTAAGTGGGGCGGCAACGGAGCGTTGCGTGGAGGACTGTGTAGACAAATCGTAGGTATTTAATATGAAAACAACCAGGTAGGTGCCCGGCGACTTACGTCGTGGGGTCTAATCTTGAGCGTTTTGCAAATTGGAATACCGTCGGAAGGCAGTGTCATAGCCCGGGATATATCCCGTAGGCGGCCCAAAATTACGCGGGCTGTGTCGAAAAACCAAACTAAGCGGCGGCTTAGTTCATAGCCGCCGGAAGAGAAACCCCCAAAGGCCCCGTTTTATTGGGCCTCCGGAAAGGTTTTAACGTTTAGACGATCGGGCCCCTATTCGTACTGGTTGCGAATTTCGAAGCCCTCGCGCTTCAGCAACTGGTCGCGCCGGAACAGGGCAATGTCGGCCCGCACCATCTCGGAGCACATGGCCGCCAGGTCGTATTTGTGCTTCCAGCCAAGTTTCTGTTGGGCCTTGGTGGGGTCGCCCAGGAGGAGTTCCACCTCCGTAGGCCGGAAATAACGGGGATCTACGGCTACCACCTCAGTACCCACCGCTAGCGGAAAGTCCTGGTTGTGCACCTCAGAGACCACGCCGATCTCCTCGGCATCCTTACCCCTGAATTCCAGTTCTACCCCGACTTCGCGGAAGGACATACGCACGAAGTCACGCACGCGGGTGGTGACACCGGTCGCCAGCACGAAATCCTCCGGCTCATCCTGTTGTAGAATGCGCCACATACCCTCTACGTAATCCTTGGCGTGGCCCCAGTCGCGCTGGGCGTCCAGGTTGCCGAGGTAAAGCTTGTCCTGCAGGCCCATGGATATCTTGGCCACCGCCCGGGTAATCTTGCGGGTCACAAAGGTCTCTCCGCGCAGTGGGCTCTCGTGGTTAAATAGGATGCCGTTGCAGGCAAACATACCGTAGGCCTCCCGGTAGTTGACTGTGATCCAGTAGGCGTACAGTTTGGCCACGGCGTAGGGGGAGCGGGGATAGAACGGAGTAGTTTCCGACTGCGGCACCTCCTGCACCAGACCGTAAAGCTCTGAGGTAGAAGCTTGGTAGAAGCGCGTCTTCTCCGTAAGCCCCAGTAGGCGGATGGCCTCCAGCAGGCGGGTGGTACCGATGCCGTCGGCGTCGGCGGCGTATTCCGGCATGTCGAAGCTGACCTTGACGTGGCTCATGGCCGCCAGGTTGTAGATCTCGTCGGGCTGGACCTCCTGTACGATGCGCACCAGGTTGGTGGAGTCGGTCAGGTCCCCATAGTGGAGAATGAGGTTACGGTCCGAGACGTGGGGATCCTGGTAGAGGTGGTCGATCCGGTCGGTATTAAACTGCGAGGCCCGGCGCTTGATGCCGTGCACCTCGTAGCCCTTACCCAGGAGGAGTTCGGTGAGGTAGGCTCCGTCCTGTCCGGTGATACCGGTGATGATGGCTTTCTTTGACATGGGTGGCTGAGTTTGTGGTGGTGAGACGTGAGAAAAGAAAATACAAGCGCTTCCCGGCCGTACGGACCGGGAAGCGCAGGGGGGGGGATTAGCTCATAAGAATAATCGTGGGTAGAGTAGATGTACGGCTCTAGAGCGCGTTTTCTTCTCCACGCACGGCGTTATATACCGTCATGATGATGCAGCGCAGGTCCATGAGCAGGCTCCAGTTCTCCAGGTACCATACGTCGTATTCTACGCGCTTTTCCATCTTCCACACCTCGTCGGTGGGGCCGCGGTAACCATTGATTTGGGCCAGTCCGGTCACGCCGGGCTTGACCTTATGGCGGATCATGAAGGTGTCGATGATGCGGGCGTACTCCTCGGTGTGCTTGATCATGTGGGGGCGCGGGCCGACCACCGACATATCGCCCAGGAATACGTTGATGAACTGGGGGAACTCATCCAGGCTGGTCTTGCGCAGGAAGGCACCCACGCGAGTGATGCGGTCATCGCCCCGGGTGGCCTGCTTGGTATCCGAGCGCTCGTTGATGCGCATGGAGCGGAACTTCCACATTTTGAAGACATTGTTGCGGTAGCCCGTACGCTCCTGCCGGAAAAAGATGGGACCGGGGTCCTCGCGGTAGATAGCGATGGCTACGATCGGCATCAGGATGGGAAAGATGAACAGGATCACCAGGGTACTGACGATGAGGTCGAAGGTCCGTTTGATCACCTTGTTGCGCAGGGCCGTCAGCGGCTCTTCCTTGAGGGTGAGCATCGACAGGTC
This sequence comes from Neolewinella sp., assembly GCF_965214665.1. Lineage (GTDB taxonomy): Bacteria > Bacteroidota > Bacteroidia > Chitinophagales > Saprospiraceae > Neolewinella. The sequence goes on from NZ_OZ243970.1 coordinate 3,743,889, forward strand.
GCCTAGCTGCTGGCACTTGTAGGTGCGCGGGAAAAGGGTGGTCTCGCGGGGGGCTACCTCTACGTCGATGAACTGATTTTCGCAGATGCGCATGATCTCGCGCTCTTCCTGCAAGGATAGGTCGCTGTGAAAAAAGATGAGCTTATCGATATCGGGGTGGCCCAGGAGGTAGCGCCTCAGGTCCTCGTACTTACCGATGTTGGACACATTGGCGTGGGGGGTATTGCCGAAGCGACCCACCAGCTCGGCACTGCCAGGGAAGCAGTAATCGAAGGCCTTGAAGAGCTGCCGCAGGTTCTCCGCCTTGCCACCTACGATAACGTAGCGGAACTTCTCAAAGGGGCTCTCCTCCCGCAGGCGGTGAAACACCCGGCCGGTGGAAATAAGTACGAGAGCGATGCCGTGAGCTAGGAGAATAAAGGGAGTATACGGTGCTTCATGCAGTACGTTATAGTAGAATAAGGAGGTGAAGGAAAGAAGGAAGACCAGGATCTTGAAGACCTTGGAGAGCTGCTGCTCCATCCTAACGCGTTCATACCAGCGGTAAGCGTTGAAGTACACGCATAGCCAACCCCAGGCGATGTTGACGAAGATGACCAGCGCCAAATTGCGCCCGTTGATAACGCTATCGTAGTCGAATACGCCGTAGGTGATCAAGCTCGCCAAAAAAAACGAAAGGTTGATCAGAATGAAGTCTGTCGCAATCAGGTCGTACCTGTGCGGTGTAGCCCGCATCACCCGAGTATGGGTCGATGCATCAGCTACTTGTGAGGAAATATCCATGTGTTGTGTTGTTTAGTGTTTAAACTCAAAACCGTTCTAAAATCAGTAAGTATATGTTCTTTGTCCAAGTGAGAGGCGGCAAAATCCTCGGCTCCGGCTGCATCCTGCGACCGCGCCCCGCTCAGAATACCGCGTAGCCCCTCCTCCAGGGCATCCAGGTCTTCGGGCTCGACCAGGGTGCCAAGTTGGTGCTCATCCACTAAGTCGTAGAGGGTCGTTCCGGCCTCGGCGGTAATCAAAGCATGTCCCCCCACGGCCAATATGTTCGTTAACTTGGAGGGCATCACTAGGTCGGCCGCCGCCCGTTTTTGGAGTACGAGGTGCACGTCGGCCGCCGCCAGCGTAGCCGCCAGCCGTTCAAGTGGTTGTAGGGATTTGAAGACAACATTCGTAAGACCGAGCGACTCCGCTTCGGTCACTAAGCGGGCTTTAGCACCCCCCTCTCCGATGATCATAAACGTAAGGCGGGGCACGTCTTGCAGACGATCGGCGAGGTAAAGAACGTTTTCCAGACCCTGCTTCTCTCCAAGGTTACCGGCGTAGAGTACCAGGCGATCGCGGTCATCAAGACCCCAATCCCGGCGTGCACTCTCGGCCCGCGCTACGGGATGTACGAGCTTTTTGTCCACCCAGTTTGGGAAGAGGATAATTTCATCAGGATTTAACCCCTTCTTAACCACCTTGCGCTGCATGCCGGTGCTGATGGTCGATACGGCGGAGACCGCCTGGAGGGCCCACCGCTCGGCTGACTCCAGCAGGCGGAGCAGCCACGGCTGGCGGATGATACCCAGATCACGTGCCGCATCCACCTGTAGATCCTGAATATGGTTGACCACCGGCGTGCCGTGCAGCCACTTGTGCGGCAGGGCCAGGTAGGGCAGGTGGAAAGGTGGGCTGATACAGAGTATCATGTCGTATGGGCGAAAGTAGCGTGGTATCCAGTAGCGTAGCGAGCTTAGCACAAAGCTAAACTCATGTAAGATACGCCGCAGTCCGGTAACCTCGCGGGGCACGTAGAGCGGGCAGCGCAGTACGCGCACACCATCCAGCCATTCCTGCCGGTAGCCCCCCCGGTACGCCTCGGCCACTTCCCAGCGGGGGTAGTAGGGCGGCGCGGTGATCACCTCTACCTCATCGCCGGCGCTAGCAAAGTAAGCCGCCATCTCACCCGTATACTTACCAATGCCGGTAAGCTCGGGTGCATAGTTTATGCCGTAGATGAGTATCTTCACAATTCAAAGGGCCGGTATAAGTGCGGCCGTAGGTTTAATTTTCGTTCATCTCATGGGCCGGGGCCGCCGGTGCAACCACCGTAGCGGGCACCAACCGGTCGCGAATTACACGGGCCGGAGACCCCACACACACCTTGCCGCCGGGTAGATCCTTGAACACCGAAGAGCGAGCTCCCACCAGGGTGCCCTGGCCGATGCTCACCCCCGGCGCGACGTAAACATCGGTGGCAATCCAACATTCCGCCCCGATCGAAATCGGCTGACTGAAGATTGGAAAGTCCGGTCTGGCCGGGTCGTGGCTGCCGGTGCAAAGGTAGGTCTTCTGGGATACAACGGCATGGGGTCCGATGTGGATAGGCCCCAAACTATACAACACGACATCGTCTCCGATCCATGCGTATTCGCCAATTTTAACTTTCCAGGGAAACTGCGTGTGCACCGTGGGCCGGATCACCGCCCCCTGACCTACCTCGGCCCCAAACTGTCGCAGTAGCCACCGCCGCCAGCCGTATAGGAACTGCGGCGAGGGGCGGAAGAGGAGCGCCTGCACGATCCACCACAGCTGCACCACCCAGGCCGGACGGCCCCGGAAGCCGGCTGGCATGGTGAACGTACTGAGGTCTTGGTAGCGGTGCTTCATACACTAGGCGGCTACGGCGGGTTCGCGGTTGAGAAATACATTTACATCGAGGTCGTATTTATCACGCACGACCTCCTCCAGCGGGCGGGTCTTCATCTCCTGTTTGATCTCGAAAATGGTCGAATCGACCAGAAAGCGGAACCAAAACCCCTGAAGAAAGTGAAAGATAAGCCCTTCCTTACCGTCCAGAAAGCCTAATTTGATGATGTAGCGGTGGAAGAGGTACATGAAGCTGCGCAGGAACAGCGGCGAGCGCTGAAAGACGCGGCTCTTGAGCCACCGCTTGCGCTCGATGGGGTTGCCCATTAGTTTAGCGTGTACCTCGCCGGTATCGGACTCTGCCAGGATCGACTCCACGGCCTCGAAGACCGCCCAGCGGGCGTGGCTCACCGTGAAGTCGCGCAGACTGCTCATGACGCCGTCCTCCAGATCGGCCCCCTCGCCGGCCTTGGCCGTCTTGCCGTCGACCACGAAGTGCTGATCGTAGACCTTGTTCTCGCAGTGGCCCAGGTGGCGGCGGTAGAGCCGCAGGTGGTAGATGGGGTGGTAGCCGCCGTACTTGATCCAGCGGCCCATGAAGATGGCCCTGCGGGCGAACATGTAGCCGTCTACGTCAGCGCGGCTGGGGTCGAAGGATTCATTGACCCAGCGGGCCATGCCGGGGGTGAGGCGTTCGCCGGCGTCGAGGTGCATGACCCACTCCCCGGGGTTAGGCACGTTGGCCTGCGCCCAGTTGCGTTGGGCGGCATAGTTCTTAAAGGCGTGCTGTACGTAGGGAATGCCACGGGCCTCGAGGATATCGAGGGTGCGGTCCTTAGAGAAGGAGTCGACTACCCACACCGGGGCCTTGACGCTGGCCAGGCTGTCGAGGCAGTGCGCAATGTTGGCCTCCTCGTTGTAGGTCAGAATGACGATGGTCAGGGGGGGGTGACTCATGCTAAAATCTTTTGGTAGGCGGCTTCCCACTCACTCACATTGGCGTGGATGCTAAACTCTTCGCGTGCCAGACGAATAGCATTCTGGTTAAGCGCCTTCATTTGGTCGGGGGGGATAGTGTGGATGTGGTCGATGATGCGGGTAAGGCTTTCGGGATCATTATCGATCCAAAAGCCGGCGTTGCGCTCCTCTAGGATTTTCCAGGGTGTGCCCGTGGAGGCTACCGCCGGGGTACCCTGTGCCAGCCCTTCCATAACTACGATGCCGAAGTTTTCGGTATGCGAGGGCATAAAAGTAAACCAGGCACTGGCCAGAATCTCCTCCTTTTCGCGGCCGTCCCGGTGACCCAGGAAGCGGATCTTGTTGGTCAGTCCCAGCGCCTCGACCTGTTTGACCAGGCCCTGCCCGTACTCATTGTAGTAGTCTCCCACAATTTTAAGCGTAAACTCACCGTCGAGGAAGGCCCGGCTATGGGACATCGCCTCGATGAGGTTTTCAATGGCTTTTTTGGGGTCTATACGGCCGATGTAAAGGAAAAACTTCTCCTTGCTGGTCTCCATCCGCTCCGGTAATTCCATATAGTTTGGAATTTGGATCACCTTCGCATCCTGTCCGAAGTTACCGCGAATATACGCTGTCTCGGCATCACAGGTAGAATGGAACCAGAGGAGTTGTTTGTTCACTAGGGAGTTGATCATCCGTATGACCGCCGACTTTTTCTTCGCCGAGCGCTGTAGCATGGGGGGATCTAGATCGCCACGCGACGACCACAGCATGGGCTTACCCACGAACCAGGAGTTGAGGATAGCCATGATGAAGCTGGAGGGGTAGGTGATCATCGACAGGTGCAGCACATCGGCCTGCCGCAGCTGGCTCAGTGCCCGCGTGATCACCCGTAGGGGCAGGTAGTGGATGGGATTACGGGTATAGACCACTTTACCGTAGTCGGTATCGAGCCAGCGGCCCCGCGGCATGGGAAGGCCCTGGCCCACATCGGTTGTAGAGATAATGGCCCGGTGGCCCCGGCGGGTGAGGGCCTTGGTGATCCAGTACACCGTGTTATCGGGGCCCCCGGTCTGGGCGGGGTAAAAGCTCCCCGTAGGAAAAAGAATGGTCAGTGGCTTCAAGATAGGCTGGCGTATAGGTCGAGGTACTGCTGAGCAATGGTCCCGATGGCGTACCGGGCGGCGTTGGCCCGCCCGTTGAAAATGAGGTCCTGACGGTAGGCGGTATCCGTGAGCAGGTGTTGAAGCCCGGCCCGAATGGCGCCTGCGTCGTAGGGATCGACCAGTACGGCCCCCTCCCTACCCGCAACCTCGCGGTGGGGAGAAAGATCACTGGTCAGTACCGGCCGGCCCGTGACCTGGGCCTCCAGGATGGGCAGGCCGAAGCCCTCGTAGGTACTTACGAAGGCCAGCAGATCGCAGTCGGCGTAGCGCTGCCGCACCTCCTGGTCGGTAAGTCCAGTGGCGTAGTGAAAGTCAATACCGTGGTCGCGCAGCAGCTGCATATCGGTGGGGGAGGGCTGGCCGACGATCTCCAGGCGGCACGGGATATCCCGCAGGGCCCGGGCTAGCCGGCCAAGGTTCTTGTTTTCCTTTACCCCAATCTGAAGGATCGTAGGATAATGGGGGTTAAAGGACTTTGCTTGGTAGGTAAACGCCGGATCGACGAAGTTGGGTATAACGTGAAGGTTATTCTCCGGGCAGTTGGTCAGGTCCAGTAGCTCCCGGCGGGTTTTTTCGGAGATCACCGTCACGGCCGCCGCCCGGCGGGCGGGCCACTCGAAGATCAGCCAGCGGTAGAACCAGTAGCGGGGGTGGTACTTCGGGTAGCGCAAGAGGGGGTTGCAATCGTGGATGGTGATGACGGTGGGGCTACGCAGGGAAAAAATGACCGAGTTGACGTCTCCGGTGATGTGGTTGATGAGGGGCTCATTCGCTGCAGCTTGCACCTGCGACCGCACCCACTGGTTGTTGCGCCGCAGGTTGCCGGGGGTGTTGTTGTAGTAGGGCAGCTCGAGCCGCTCGACCGTCACGCCCCGCTCCCGAAATACGGTGGTCAGCTGATCGAACAGGCGCTCGATGCTGAAGGCCGTCGGATAGGGCTTGCGAAAGTAGAGTCTAAGTCGCATAGTCGGGGCGGGAAAAATCATTGAAACTGGCTACGATGAGCCCCCCCGTCAGCACGGAGAACCCCAGGGTAGTCGGAGAGGACCAGGAGGCCTGGAGTACCTGCAGCAAACCGAAGCTAAGCAGCATAAACGGGAGGGCATTGTCGCGAAGCAGGCTCTGGATACTGAGCAGCGACATCTGGGTGCCGAGGGCAATGCGCAGCAAGATGACCGGGATGCCGAGAAAGGGGCCCATCTCGCCGGCTACGCGCTTCCACTCTTCCTCGGCGACCAAGAACTCGTTGGCCTTGCCGTAGAGCGAGGCACCCACGTTGGTACCCAGTCCGAGGCCAGCCCCGTACCAGGGCACCCCCTGATCACTGGTAAAGGCACTTAGCAGACCGCCGAGGAAGCGATCGCCGAGCGTACCCTCCAGGCCGCCCTCTGACTTGGCGGCCAGCTCGAAGCGGGTCACGAGTACCTCGATGGCCGTCTGCACGGCCGGTACGTTGATGAGTACGAGCAGGAGCACGGGCGTGACGGCCAGCCCGATGAGCAAATTGCGTACCGACTTAGCGTTGCGCAGGCTAGCCAGTACGAAGAAAAAACCGCAGAGTAGGAACTGAAAAAAATAGCCCCGGCTGATCGAAAGGGGAATGGCCGCCAGCATAGCCGCCACACCGATCAGGAGCCAGAGCTTGTTAATGCGCTCCATAGCGCCTAGGAAATAGAACACGAAGGCCGCCGCTAGCCCGTAGAAGGTCGTGAGCCCCGCCGTAAAGGAAAAAGTACCCGAGGCGCGGAAGTAGCCCAGGGCCCCGCTGAAACCACTCCCCTCGGCATCGCCCCCTACCCCCCGGTTGACCCAGGCGGTCTGCGGGCTGTAAAACTGCAGGCCGTTCAGTAGGGTGATGAGGGGCAGGACGTACACCAGGTAGCGACCGATGCGCTCTACGTCCTGGCGCGTAAGCACGTTGCCCATGATGAAGATCAGGGGAAAATGTAGAAACAGGGTACGGAAGCCGAACAGCGCAATGTAGATATTGCCGTGGGCAAAGGCGAGGCTCAGCAGAAACGAGAGAAGGCCCAGTACCAGCAGGGGTAGGGTGTAGGCGTTGAAGAAGCGCCGACCGGCCGACCAGTAGGAGCCGATGATGAGTAGCATAATAGGATCGCGCACCAGTAGCAACGGGGCGGCCAGTCCCGGCACCACCCACTTGCGCAGGCCCCCCTCGAAGAGCAGGAAAAAAATATAGAGATAGATCATCCGCCGCGTAAAGCGGTCGGCGGCCAGCACCTGGGCCGGCGGGGAAACGTAGGGGATATGGCGGATGGTAGTGTACATCCTGCTTAGTCGTTGGCGAGTACCCGGGTAACGGCCGCGGCGAGTTCAAGACCGTAGACCGACCAGGGGCGCTGGCCGGCCCGGTGGCTGGCCGCCCGACCCACCTGCTCGATGCGGACGGGCTCGGCCAGGAGGGCCTCGATGCGGGTGGCTAGCGCATCGGCAGAGCCTGCGGGCACGAGGTAGCCATCTTCCCCATCGGTGATCAGGTCTGGCCCAGCGGTGCGTTCCGTGGTGATGACCGGGGTGCCCTGCGACATGGCCTCGGTGATCACCAGGCCGAAGCCCTCGAAGTGAGAGGGAAAGAGTAGGAGGTCCTGCTGCCGCATCAGTTGGAGGATTTCGGCGTGGGGTAGGCTGGGAATGTAGGTGTGCTGACCGAGGGCCCGGCTGAGGGCGGGACAGTCGGCGGCCGGTAGCCGACCCACCACCGTGAGGGCTACGCGGCTACCGAAGCGATCTATGGCCTCGAACATCTCGGCCAGCCCCTTACGCTGGGAAAGGCCGCCCACAAAGAGTAGCCGTAGGGGGCGGCTGCCGCCTGCGACATACTGTCGGTCGCTAACGGCGGGGGGGAAGCCGTAGGGAATCACCTCCACGGGGGGGAGGGTGCCGGGATATTCGCTAAGCGTGGCGGCGGTGAAGCTACTGGCTACGAAGATGTGGTCGGCCAGGGCCAGCTCGCGGTCCTTGCGGGCCAGTTTAGCGGGGGAATCCTGAAGGGAGTTGACGGTCATGGCCCAGTCCGGGCGCTGATCCACCACCTCACCCATGATGCGCCGCGCCGCCCGCCAGTAGCCGATGGGTAGGTCGTAAAGGGTGGGAATGCCCAGGTTACGGGCGCGGGTGAAGGTCTGGGCCGCCCCGTCTTCGTAGGCGTACACCGCGGTGGGCCGTACCCGCGCCAGGCTACCGGCCGCCCGGCGGTCAATGCTGTGATAAACGGCGTCGACGGAAAGCGCGCCGGTTTCGTGGCGGGTTAGGGTCTGCAGGCCCACCTTGCCGGCCAGGAGCCGTCCGAGTTCCTTCCAGGGGTGGGTATACGTTTTGGTTGCCAGCTCGGACGGAAACGTACGCCGTGCGAAGTCCCGTAGCGGACCCAGTTTGCTCAGGCCGTCGTACACATTACCGGGGTAGGTAGCGATGGCGGTGTGAAACTGCCCGAGCAGTCCCGCTGCTTCCAGGCCGCGTAGGGCAGCCCGGACGTTGGCGTTGCCGGTAGGATGGGAGACGGTGATCATTCGGTAAGGGTAGCGGGTGTGGTACGGGACCGGACCGGTCGGTCGGGTTGGGCGGCGGTGAGGTCGGCGGCTAGGCTAGCGGCGATGCGGCTAGCGGAGATCAGGCCGGTGTCCAAGGCCGCAGCGGCGGACCGTGCCCGCTGGAACTCGGCCTCTGAGTACTGGGTGAGCACGGCGGCGTTCAGCTCCGGCAGAAAAAAGCTCGGCGTACGATCGGTCACCACCGGTGCCGCGACCGGCAGCCGGTGGGTAAGGAAGGCCGCTACGGTACCGCTCTTGCCAATCTCGTGGTGGAGCACGGGGGTTATCCCGAGGTCGGCCTGCGCCAGGTGATGTGATATCTCTGCGGCGGGCAGGAAACCCGGGGTACGGACCGTCACTCCCGGCAGCGCGGCACTTAGCTCACCGGCGGCCCGGGCCACCTTGTCCGGGCCACCGCCAAGGAGGTAGATTTCGAGGTGCTCGCCCCGCGCGGCTAGCTGCCGGTACAGCTGCTGCAGAAAGTCGGTCACCGCGGGCGGGGCGGAGAGCTGGCTGAAGAATACGGCCCGGAAGGTGCCGGCCGGACGCGCCGGCGTTTCGGTAGTACGCCGGTCGATATTAGCAAACAGTGGAAGGGGTAAGGCCGTAGCCCCCTTGACGAGCAGGCGCCTGGCGTAGGCGGGAAGGTGGGTATGGATGACCTGCGGCCGGAGCCCGGTGCCGATCAACCAGCTGACCGCCCGGTGCTCGAGGGTAGCGATGAGCTGCTGCTTCAGGTCGAGGGCCGAGGAAGGGGTGATCCATAACTCGTGGAACATGATATGCCAGGCCGCCGCAGTACGTAATTTGTGTAAGGTGTAGAGCAGTCCCAGGGGCAACCCGTACTTATTGAAGGCGTGGGGTACGTACTGCAGACTGATCCAGGCCGGATCGAAGGCGTCCACCTCCTCCTGTAGGTGACGCAGGCGCTCGGCCACGGAGGTAGCGTAGGGAAGGCGCAGGGTAGTGACGCTACTATCTCCCTCTATTTGTACCTCCGGCAGTGGCCGGGCCACCTGCTTATCGTAGAGCGCAATGAGGTGGACGCGGTTGCCGGCGCGCTGCAGCACGGTGGCCAGGCGGCGGGTATAATCCCCTACGCCATCGCGACCCGGCTCCAGGGAGCCACAGATGAATACGATTCCACTGCCCATGCTTACCCTACGCTTTCGTAGAACCGCCCCCCGAAGCGCAGCAGCTTAAGTAAGGTCTGCATGCTACGGGCCCTGCCATCGGAGACAGGGCGCAGCGCCTGCCCATTGATGTTTTCCCAGAAGATGAGATCGGCCTCACGGGGCGGTTTGCCGTTGAGGAACTCCGGGACGAACCTGCGCGTCCAGGGTTTGGGCCCGATGGGGTGGTGCATCAGGCGCAAACCGTAAATGAAGCCCATGGCTTCGGGGCCGATGGGAGAGATCGGCACCTCGGTGATCATGGCGGCCAGGTTGAGGGAGTCCTGATTGGTACTCAGCACGGTGGCCGTACGGTCGAACACGCGGAACTGGTTCATATCGCCGCTTAGCGGCACGAGCATGGCGAAGGCATCGTTCCAGTCGTGGATGAACTGCTTGGTCTCCTGCGTCCAGCCCAGGAAACCACTATTATAGTAGTCATCGAGCTCGTTCACTACCTCCCGACCGTGGGCGCGGGCGCAGGCTGCCCACTTTTTGCGGATGGGGTGGTGGCGGTGAAACACGAAGTTCACATCGCCGCAGAGGGCTACGCCCTCCGCTACCCATTCCCCGTAAAAGTCCATGCGGGAATTGACCACAATATCCGAATCGAAAAAGTAGTATTCGGAGGCCCCCGGGGCGAGTACCTCGGTCACGTGCAGGAACCACTTGGGCTTCTCGTGTACCATGTGCAGGCTACCGGTGAGCTCCACGAGCTCTACTTCCAGGCCGCCCGGAAGGACGAACAGTCGACCGTTGGGGGAGGGCCGCAGGGGGGGCAGCCAGTCGGGCAGCGCCTCGCGGTACCCTACGATCACCTTGTCGACGTGGGTACCGTAGGCCACTACGGAGTTAAGCAGGGCCGCAAGGCCGAGAAAATAGTGACGTTCCGCTAGCGTGGTGAGAATTTTCATACAGGGAGGGCGCGCTTACCAAACGGGCGTGCGGCCGCTAAATTTTAGCTGAAGGAATGCTAGGTAGCTAGAATGCAGGGGGATTTTTGGCAAAGTTCGTCATTATATGTCCGAATCCGTCCAGTCTACCTTAAAAAGCGTCTGGTACAGAAAATCGACCACCCGGTACAGTAGGTTCAGCAGCGTGGAGTAGATCGAGAACATGATCACGCCGGCCAGGGTGGTGTAGTCGACCAAAAAATACAGGATAGCTACCTGTGCCAAGATGTTGAAAGCGATAAATAGGAAAGGGTTCGGAATGATACCGCGCGAACTGGCCATCATGTAACCAATGCCACTGACCAAAACCAGACAGCTACTGATCGTCATCAACACCACCTCGTACTGGAGGTCGGCGTACTGCGCTCCGAGTACCCACAGGAACAGCTCGGGGAAGAGCGCCACGGTGCCTACGATTGCCGCGCTCAGCGCCAGCACCAACAACAACACCTGAAAAAACCGGGCGATCACCTGTCCCTTATCGGAGGGTAGCCGGGCGTAGCGCGGCACGATCAGCATATCGATGCAGAGCTTCACCAGTGTGAGCACCATCATGAGCCGGGAAAGGGCCCCGATGTTGGCGATGTTCTCCGTATCGGAAAAGATGGCAATGAGCCAGACCGTAATCTGCCCCGATACACAGTAATAGATGCTGCCCGGCAGAATCTTCTTGACCTTGGCCATGATGCGGCTGCGGTAGCCCTCATCGGGTGCCACCCGCCAGTTGGCCCGTTTCAGGGAAAGCTTGCGGAGCTGAAAATTATTGACCCACTGCCCCACGCCGGAGGCCAGGATCGCCAGCGAGGCCAGGGGAAAAAAGAACAGCACCGGCAGGGTGAGGAGGAGACGGACCACGTTGAGCTGCACGTTGATCCGCAGCAATTCGTTGATGTTCTGGTGCAGCCGGGGCACGATCTGGAGCAGGGAGCCGGAAAGGGCCGCCAGAAAAGCGGGGATCAGGCACAGAATTAGCAGGCCAGACTCCCACCACAGCAGCCCCTGATCGTTCAGTAGGTAAAACAGGATCGGCACGGACACCACCAGGCTACCCAGGGCGAACTGCCGCCGCATGTGCATGCCGGTGGCCAGTATCTTACCCAACGCGTTGGGATCCTGCCAACGCTTGCCGCCCTCGGCCATGACGCCGGTGGAGATACCCCCGTCGGCCAGTACCGTCATCGTGCCTAGCATAGTGTTCGCCAGGGTATAGTAGGCATACTGCTCCTGGGAGAGTACCCGGATGATGTAGATACCCACCAGGAAGCCAAGCCCCTGGATGAGAATCTGCGCACCCCCGGTGACCCCGACGAGCTTGCCCCACTTCAGCAGAAAGGGGAAACGCTTACTGAGTTGTGCGACGGTCAAGGATTTACTCGTAGTACCCGTACCCGTATCCGTAGGCTGCCTTCGGATCGATACCGTTGATGACCAGGTTCACCCGGCTGAGCTTGCCGGCATCTACCAGTTCGTTGATGTAGTGCATACTCTTCTTCGGCGTCACGCCCACGCGGGCTACAAAGAGCGTCACGTCTACATGATCCTTGAGGAGTAAGCCATCAGTAACGATGCCGACCGGGGGCGCGTCCAAAATGATAAGGTCGAAGTTCTGGCGTAGCCGCTCCATCAGCGTGTCCATCCGCCCCTCCATAAGCAATTCGGCCGGGTTGGGGGGCAGGGGACCGCTGGAGATGACAGAGAGACGTTCGTGGGGGGAGGGTACTACGATCTCCTCGTAGGTGGACTTACCGATCAGGTAGTTTGATAGCCCAACGGTGCGGCGGGAATTGTCCTCGTGCAGTACCATCTCGGCCAGCTTCGGCTTGCGCATGTCCAGGCCCACCACCACGACCCGTTTCTTCGTCAGCGCCAGCGCGGCGCTCAGGTTGGAGGAGATGAAACTCTTGCCCTCCCCGCTTACGCTGGAGGTGAGCATGATTACGGCCGACTGACCGTCGGGCAGCAGGAAACCCAGGTTGGTGCGTAGCAGGCGGAAAGCCTCGGCGATCGCGCTGCGCTGGTTCTTGAGTACCTGTAGGGGCTCCTTGGCGGGACTGTGCACGATGCGCCCTACGATGGGGTAGGGTAGGTAATTGGCAACCTCCTTCTCCGTGCTCACCGTTTTGCCCAGTAGCTCGCGCAGAAACATGGTGCCGGCCGGCACGATCAAGCCCACGCCGATGGCCAGCAGGTAGATCATCGGTCGGTTGGGGGAGATGGGGGAGGAGCCGGCCGAGGCCCGGTCGATGATGCGGGTGTTGGGCACCTGGGCGGCGATGGTCATATTTGCCTCCTCCCGCTTGGTGAGTAGGAAGATGTAAAGGTTGTTCTGGATGTTCTGGTCGCGCATAATCTCCAGCAGCCGCTGCTCGTTGGCCGGCAGGCGACTCAGGTTCGACTCGATGGGCTGGAGCTGGGCCTGCAGGTTACCGATGCGCTGGTTGCTCTCCTGCAGCAGTACGTTCACACTCTGCATGATGGTCTGCTTTAGGGCATCGAGCTGCTCATCATAGGTCGCTACGCTGGGGTGCTGCTCGGTGACGCCTTCCAGCTTCTGATCGCGCGTGAACACGGTCTCGTTGTACTGGGTGATGAGGGAGGTCAGTACCGGAGGGATCACCTCCGAGGCGAGGGGCAGCGCCCGATAGCCACCGCCCCCGGTCAGATTGTTGCTAATGTCCCGGATCAGCTCGCGGCGTACCTGCTGCTCGCTGAGTTGGGCATCTACGGCGTTGACGCGTTCTAGGTAGCTGGCCCCCGCCGTCTGTACGTCTACATTGAGCCCCGCCCCCTGCCGGAACTGCGACATGTCACTCTCCACTTCGGCCAGTTCCTCGGTTACGAACTCCAGGCGCTCGTCGAGGAAGGTCAGCGTCTGCTGGCCGGTCTGGCTCTGCTGCTCCACGATCTGCTGCTCGTATACCGTGACCAGCGCATTAAGGATGTCCTTAGCCTTTTCGGGCACCGGGTCGGTTAGGCTTAGATTCACCACGCCGGAGCGCTCTACCTGCGCAACGCTTAGGGCCCTACTGTAGCGACCGGCCACGTCCCGCACTCTCATAACGTTGATCTGGTAGACGGACTCGCTACTTAGTGGAGTCTCCACCGCGGTGCGCACGAGTTTGAAGGCTCGGTTGCCGATGGGGAAGGCCTGGGTGTACCGCATGCTGGTAGTATCTCCCTCGCCACGAATCAGCGAAAACTGCTGTTCATCGTCGAAACGCACCATCACCGAGCCGTACTCAATCTCCTCCGGCACCATCTCGATCGTATCCGCCGCGACCAGGGCAAAGGCCTCCGGTTGGTAGATCTCGGTGTTGCGCACGGCCCCCTGGTGGATGTAGCTCACGTCAAGCCCCAGCAACCGCACCACCCGCTCCATGATGTAGTTGGACCGTAGCATATACACCTCGTTCTCAATCACGTAGGTATTCTCAAAGCCCAGCTCCTGGGCAATAGCCTCCTTCGAGAGACCGCCCTGCCCGCCGCTCTGCTCCTGGATCAGCATCGAGGTTTGGGCTTCGTAGATCGGGATCGTGTAGCGTAGGTGCAGGTAGGCCAGCGCCAGACAGAGGCCGATGGCCAGTACAAACCAGTACCAGTTGCGCAGCAGCCGCTGTACGAGCGCTGCATAATCGATGCCTGCCGCAGGTGCAAAGCCCCCCATGCCGCTGCCGCCGATCGCGCCGGGGCGCATCTGGGGCGCAAAGTCGTCAGGAATGTTCTTCATAGAATCGTATGATTTCGCACCGGCCGTAGGGCCGACCGCTAGTTGCGGGTGAGGGCGATAATGAGGGTGGCCACGGAGAGCACCGGGGCCAGATAGGTCACGAAGCGTTGTGCGGGGTCAGAGACCGTGGCGGTGCGCGCCCGGATGGGCTCCACGTAGATCACGTCATTTTGCTTCAGGTAGTAGAAGTCGGAAGAGAAAACCTCGTCGTTCTGGAAGTTCAGCCGCTTATAGCTGCGCCTGCCGTCCTGCTCGCGCACCACCAGCACGGAGGTCCGGTCGGCGTAGTCGGTCAGGTCGCCGGCCAGGCCGATGGCCTCCAGCACGGTGACCCGGCTGTTCGGTAGGGGGATCACGCCGGGCTGTACCACCTCGCCGATCACCGTGACCTTGAAGTTGAGGTAGCGCACGTTGACCACCGGGTCCACCAGGTATTTTTCGAGCCGGCCCCGGATGAGAAACTGCAGTGATTCCACCGTCTGTCCGGCCGCCTCGATCCGGCCCAGCAGCGGGATGTCGATGAAGCCGTCCTCGTCTACGAGGTAGCCCGTCAGCAGCTGCAGGTTCTGATTGTTCGCCTGGCCGAGTCCGCCGCCACTACTTCCTCCCGCCGCGTCGTTGAAGGGCGCGGCCGCCTCGGGGTCCACGCTCAATACCTGAATACGCAGCAGGTCCCGGGGCTGGATCCGGAGCTCCAGGGCGTTATCGATGTCCTCTACCTGCTCCTGCTGCGCGCGGATATCCTCGAAATTCACCAGCTCCCTATAGGAAACACAGCTACTAGTGCCAAACAGAAGAGCCAGAAAAAATAAGAGGGGTAGGCGCATGCGGGATCGGTATTAACGCGGCAAATATAGGGCACGCACACCTCCGGCCTTCATGTGTCGGGGCAGCATACCCTGGGGGCGCTTTACACATAAGTGAAAGCGGGTGTTCCCAAGGCAAACGCGCAAAAATCAAATTTTGGTGTACCACCGTCAGGCCCAGGGGGCGGGGCCGCAGGTGCCACCCAAAGGCAGCGGGGCGGACATATCTTCATTTCGCCTTCACTCCTCTGGCCCCAGCACCCATCTAGCGCCGAACTACGCTCCATTCCTGCCGTTGGGACGACGTCATCACCTCCCGTTGAAGAAAACTAAGCGGCACGCTACCCCGTATCTACTCAGGCACCCCATACGTTAAAGTACGTTCTGCGGTAAGCAGGCACTTTAGCAGTTCGTTAACCGTACACCCCATCCTTGCCCCTGTTACCTCCCCCAGTCATCACTCCAACGCGCGATCATTGGTCGGGTGTGGCCCCACATGTGGGGCATAGGTGAGTGAAACAATAGTAGCTTTGTCCTTACGACACTACGGCTACGCCCCTACCGAAATGCGGCTACTTGTACGGGTGGTCTATCGTGATCCGGTGCCTAATCCCCCGCCGGTTATCGCCGAAACTAGCACAAATGAATAACACTTTACTTGTATTCGTGAAATTTTTTGTTTTTGCAATCAGCCTATCGCTGGGTGTACTCGTGCCAGGATACTCCGCCGCCGCTCACCTACCGGAGGCCGGTCTGTGGCAAACCGGTGGCACGCCCCGCGTAAAGAGCAGCATCCCGGCCAACGGCGCCCAGGATGTAAGTCTCACTACCTCCATTTCCGCTAATGACCTCTTTCTGCCCAACGGTAAGGACGGCATCTTTGGCGTGGATAACAGCACCGTCAACAGCCGCACCGTCAAGCTCTTCGAGGTAGCCACTGGCAACGAGGTGCCCTCCTCCGCCAATGGGACGGGGGGTGGCGATGCCATTAACCTCACGCCGATCTCCCAGCTCGAACCCAATACGTCCTACCGCTTTGTCATCGACGGCGTAAAGGACCTCACCGGCGCTACCTTCGAGACCTACTCCGCCACCTTCACCACCGCCGGCGAGAAACCGGACGAGCGCAACCCCCTCGACGGCGTCTCCTTCGTGCAGGTCGGTAACGTGGCCACCGGCGAGGTCTATACCTCCCTGACCATCGGCCCGGACCGCAGGCTTTACGGCCTGCGTATCAGCGGCACCATCGACCGCTGGGATATGGATTCCCAGGGTAGCGGTGCGCTTTCCAACCGTAAGACCATCACGGTGATCGAGGATAAGTACGGAGCCCGTGCGGCCATCGGCCTGGTGTTCGATCCGCGCTCTCCGGCCACCGATCCGGTGGCCTTCGTGAGCCACTCCACCGGGGTGCTCACCAACGGGCCGGCCTGGGACGGTAAGATCAGCCGGCTATCGGGAGCTAATCTCGGTACGGAAGACCTCCTGGTCACTAACCTGCCCCGGTCACGGCGCGACCACCTGGTCAACGGCCTTGCCTTCCGTGACGGCCAGCCCAATCTGCTGTACTTCAACGTAGGTAGTAACACGGCCGGTGGTGCCCCCGACCGTTCGTGGGGGTTTCGGGAGGAGCGGCTCCTCTCCGCCGCTACCCTCCAGCTGGATCTGGATCTGCTGCCCCCAAACAAGTGGCCGCTCGACGCTAAAACCACCCAGGACCAGGCTGCCATCAATGCGGTGGACGTCAATTCGCCCACCCTCGGCACCGGCACCGGTACCTACACGGAAAACGGAACGGTCTACCCCGACAACGGTACCTACAACCCCTACTACGTCAACGCGCCACTGAAGATATTCGCGACCGGCATCCGCAACGCCTTCGACCTGGTCTGGCACAGCAACGGCCAGCTCTATATTCCCACCAACGGAACGGCCGGCGGTAGTAACACCCCGGCCTCGGTAGACGGCACCCGCCGGCCCAACGGCGAGTTCTACGACTATAGCGATCCGAAGTATCCGGTCATTCCGGCTACCTTTGGCAACAATACGCAGCGTGACTTCCTCTTTCGCGTCGATCCGGAAAAGAACATCGGATTCTACGGGCACGCCAATCCGCGGCGGGGCGAGTTCGTCCTGAACCGCGGTCCAGTGGATGTGGTGGGCTACGACAACTCGGTCAGCCCCGACCCCAACTACCGGGGTGTGGCCTATAATTTCGGCTACGGCTTTTCCCCCAATGGCGTGATTGAGTACCGCAGTGAGGCCGAAGGCGGCAAGCTGAAGGGCGCCCTGCTGGTGTGCCGCTACAGTGCCGGTGACGACATCATCGCGCTGCTTCCCAACGGACCCAACGGAGACATCCTCACCAGTAAGGAGAAGATTCCCGGCCTGTCGGGATTCAAAGACCCGCTCGACATCATCGAGGATCGCGTGACGGGCAACCTATACGTAGCCGACTACGGCCGGCAGGGCATCGTACTGGTGCGCCCGAATGAGAACTCCTCCCCCCAGCCTACCATTGAGGTCGACCCACTCGCGGTGATCACGGATGACGTGGCCGATGGAGTGCCCGGTGAGGACATCATCGTGAGCATCATCAACCGGGGCAACGCCGCCCTCCTCCAGCCTAAGGTGACGATCACGGGGCCGGACGCCGATCAGTTCAAGGTCACGGCCTCCACCCTCCCCACGCTGATCGATCCCAACAAGCGGGCCACCGTGCTGCTGAACTTCAACCCCACCACCCCGGGCTCGAAATTTGCCACGCTGCTGGTGACCGGTGAGAACACGGAAGTGCGGGCTGAGATCGAACTGCGGGGGCTGGGCACCAACCTGCCCGGCAACAACGATGAGCCCTCCCTTCAGCAGATATTCGATACCTACAACCTGGCGATCAACGTAGGGGACCAGGACCCGGCTACCAACAAAATTGACCTGCCGGGGAATGCGTCCTATAATGATATACTGGGCGACGAGCAGCGCATCCAGTACTTCCAGCGGGCCATCGCGGGCAACCCGGTCACCCTAGAGGTGCTAGCCGTATACGGACCCAAGGCCAACGATCCGGTGGTCGGTTTCGGCTGGTATGAGAGCGGTATATCCTCCTCCGCCTCCGAGCTGCTATCGGTAGGTAGCGCCAACGGGCAGGCCCGTACGCTACAGCCCGACCTCACCCGGTCTAGCGTGACTTCCTTCGACCCCGGCGATAAAACGTTTGGCTTTTACAGCCGGTGGCCCTTTTTCGACGACCGCTACGTGTACCTGGAGGATGTGCTCAATACGTTTGAGCGGGCCATTCCCCATCACGTGCGGGTCTATGAGCAGCCCGGCGTAGATAACATCTACATCCTGGCCTTCGAGGAGCACATCAATGGCTTCGACTACCAGGACATCGTAGTGCGCGTAACCAACGTAGCCCCCGCCCAGGTCGTGTTGGCCCCCGTGGTGACCGCCACCCCCGACGAACTCATCTTTGAGGCTTCCGTCCAGGGACCGGCACCCCAGGAGGATACCAAGACCGTGACCATCCGGAACACGGGTAATGCGCCCCTGGAAATCACCGGAGTGCGCATCGGAGCCGGGCAGTTTGCCGGCAACTTCAGCGTGGCTGGTCCCAAATCCGTTACGCTTGCACCGGCGGCCGCGCAGGATTATACCGTAACCTTTAAGCCGGGAGGTGGTCTGAGCGATCTGGGGTATCAGGAGAGTAGCCTTGTATTTACTACGAATACCGAGTCCGGAAGCTTCCAGCTAGGGCTGTACGGACTAAAAACGCAGAAGTACGAAGGCACCGGGGAGCCGCCGCTACAGGATGTGGTCAATGCGCTGGGCTATGACGTGAACGTAGGCTGGACTACGCTGGAAAATACCACCGCAGCGACCGCCCAGGGAGAGGAGGTGCTAGAGCCACTCTTCGAAGCGGCCGGGCCCGGCGAGGTGCAGATGGTACCCGTGGCGCGCTACAGTCCCGCCGAAACGCTGCCCTTTGGCTGGTACAGTCGGGTGAACGGAGAGCTTACGACCAATCAGGTGGGGGTGCTGGCCGACGGACTGCCCGCGGCCCAGACCCTTTTTCCGCCCCAGACTTCGGGGACTACCTCGTTTACGCCCCGCCGGGGTGCCTTCGGACTGTACGTCTACTCGAACTCCTTTTCCCGCTTCAACTACACGGAGGACGCCCTGAATACGGACGGAGTGGCCCACCGGGCACGCGTGTATCCCGCGCGCGACCGTGAGGGGGCACCGATTGCCAACGCCTATTTGGTGGGGTTTGAGGATGCTAGTAACGGAGATTACCAGGACTACCTCTTCCTGGTGACCAACGTGAAGCCCTACGTGGCTCCCGAGCCGGCCCTGGCCTTTGAGCCTGACGTGCTGCGCGTGAGCGCTACGGTGGGCGAGCTTTCGGGACAGTACACCACCGAGCTGATCGCTAATACCGATATTCTCGAGGATGCCGTGGCGCTGACCCCCAGCGATCCCTGGATTATCGTACCCAGCAGCTATACCTACGGGGAGCAGATCGACATCACGGTAGACGGGCGGCAGCTGGCCTTCGGCGTGTACGAGGGCACCGTGACGGCTACGGCAGCGGGTTTCGAGTCGGCCGTACTGCGCATCACGGCCACCGTGAACGAGCCGGCGGAGGACGGCACGCTCAAGATCAACTTTCAGGACGATTCCTTCTCGCCGCCGACCGGCTACCTGGCCGACATAGGTCTCGCCTACGGCAAACGGGGTAATGGGCAGACCTACGGCTGGATCGACCCCGTCACAAAGCAACCCCTAGACAATACGGCCGCGGCTCGGGGAGACGAGCGGGATATCACGAACTCCAGCTCGGACGACGATAAACTGCTGCGCTCTTTCAACAGTCTCGAGCCTTTCGGGCAGGACAGTCCGCGGGACTGGGAGATCGCCGTACCCAATGGACTCTACCGGGTACAACTCGCGGCCGGCGACCCTACGAATACTAACAGCCGGCACACCGTACGGGCCGAGGGGCAAACGCTAATCGAAGATTTCATTCCTTCCGGTACCAGCACCTTCGCGGTGGGGGTCGATACGGTACGCGTAAGCGACGGTAAGCTTACTCTGGATGACGAGGGTGCGCCGGCCAACGGCAATACCAAGCTCATCTACGTGGACATCGTACCCGTGGATAGTAGTGTGTTTGCTCCGGAAATCACCATTAGTGTTGCCGGCAGCACCAATCCTGCCGGAGAATACTACGGACAGGCCACGGTGACCCTTTCGGCCACCGATAAGTCGGGTAGTGGTAGTGTGGGGGATATCTTTTACACCCTGAACGGGCGGGGACCTACGCGGTATACCGGTCCATTTACGGTGACGCTACCCAACGGTGTTACCGCCCAGAGCAATATAGTGAGGGCTACGGTAACCGATGCACGCGGCAATGAGGGCGTGGCGGTGCGTTCCTTTACGCTGGTGCCCAGTACGGGTGCGGTCATCCGTCTGGAGAATATGACCACGCTGCTCTACAGCGACCGGGGGCTACCGGCCGATACCTTTTATACCTTTAATAAGATAGAGCGGCCCGTCAATTTTCAGCAGGATACGACCATTACCCGGCTGGAGAACACGATGCGTATTCACAACGACGGAAGCACGCCGCTGGTCATCCGCCGGCTCACCACTACGAATACCGACAACTTCATCGTCACCGGACTTACCGTGCCGGAGGAGGGACTGCGCATCGCGCCCGGCACCTACGTGGATGCCGTGCTGCGCTTCGTGACCACCGCCCCCCCCTACCGCCGGCTGGTCACCGAGCGGCTGGTCATCGAATCGAATGCCGACAACGGGGCCAACGCTAAGGCGATCCTACGGGGTGCCTGGATGCAAACGCCGGAGGGAAGCTCGGAAATTACTACCCAACAGCTGTTCGAAGCCTTCGGGTTCGGGACGGAAATGGGCCGGTACGCCAACGGCGAGTTTATTATTCGCCCTAGCTCGGACGTGCCCTCGGCCGCAGCCGTCGATGCGGGCAGGGAGGGTGACCTGATCCTTTCGGACTACTTCGTGCAGGCTGATCCCGGTAAGGAGGTTGTCGCACTACAGTTAGCCGCTCTGCACAGCCGGGGCGCGAATACGACCACCTTCCGGAGCCCGAATAATGATGTCCTGCTACAGTTCGATCACGGGCGTGACTGGTTCCAGGCACTACTGCCCTGGCTGAAGGACGATATTCCCTTCGTGGCCGGTGCACGTAAACCTACCATTCCCGGTCCCTTCAGCCTAACCATTAACGGGTACAACTCCCTAGGGGGTAACCTCAAGGGCGAGTTGAAGGATCAGATCGTAGGAGTACGCGTGTACAAGGCGATCAAGGCGAACGGGGAGGTGATCCCTAATGAATACATCGTGCTCCAGGACAACATTGGTAACGGATGTGGTCAGGGACAGGGAAACTGTGACTGGCAGGACAACGTGATCTATATGATCAACGTACGGCCACAGGCGGTGCCTAGTGCCAGTCAGATCGCCGGGTTAAGTGTCGATGTTCTCCAGGAGCAGGCCTACGACGTAAGTACCTACTTTGATAAGGGATACGCCGGTAACAAACTAACCTATACCGCCACCCTCGAAGACGGAGGCGCGCTTCCGTCCTGGATCGTACTGGACCCCAGCACGGGAATTTTCACCATCCGTGCGGAGGTAGCCGCTGCCCGCCAACAGTTTCGCATTCGGGTGACGGGCACCGATTATAATAAACTGACTGCCTCCTCGACCTTCACGCTGACGGTCCGCGACACGGACATCAACTGTACGGTAGATGCTAACGTAGGGGGGGAGGACAAGGTCCTTAACTGTAATACCGGCAGCGTTCAGCTCACCGGTAGGGTATCGGTCGGTAATTACCGCTGGACTGGGCCGGCGGGTTTCACCTCCACGGAGGCTAACCCCACCGTAAGCGTAGCGGGCACCTATACGCTGGCTACTACCGCCCCGAACTGCCCTTTGACCAGCACGGTGGAGGTACTGGAGGGTGCCGTACCGTCCAATTTACGGATCGAGGCTCCGCTGCAAACGATCAACTGCTCGGTAGAATCGATTACCCTGGCCGCCGTATCGGATGATACCTCGGCGGCCATCGTCTGGTACAACGCTGCCAACCAAATCCTGAGTCGGGCCGACACCCTGGTAGTAACCGCTACCGGTACCTACCGCGCTGAGGCCACCAGTGCCGGAGGCTGTACGGCCAGCGAGCGCGTCACTATCGACCAGGACCTGGATACGCCTACCGCCGGTACGGGCGGAAGTATCGCGACCTGTGGCAGCAGTGGAACCTTCAGCCTCTACGATCGGCTTTTTGCCCTGGGTGGAAATCCCCAGCGGGGAGGTACCTGGACGCTAGACGGTCGGGTAGTGCCGGACCAGTTCAATCCAGCCAGCGGGTCATCGGGAACCTACACCTACACCGTAGGAGGAAAGAACGGCTGCCCCACGGCAACGACCACGCTGACAATCTCCATCACCACGCCGGTAACTTACTACGCCGACCTGGACCGGGACGGCTACGGCGATCCCCGCCAACCCCTGGAATCCTGCGTGGTGCCTCCCGGCTACGTGGCCAACCGGCTGGACAATTGCCCGACCGTCAACTCAAGTAGTCTGGCGGATGCCGACGGCGATGGCATCGGCGATGCCTGTGATCCGGACGACGACAACGATGGGGTACGGGACATCGACGACTGCGAGCCCTTCAACGCACGGGTAGGGGAGGCGGTGTTCTACTACGCTGACCTGGACGGTGACGGATTTGGCGATCCCGCCAATGGCTTTGCCACCTGTGCCCTGCCCCCCGCCAATTATGTAGAAAACAATACCGATAACTGTCCCGACATTGCCAACCCTAACCAGATTGATAGTGATGGCGATGGAGTAGGTGACATTTGTGACGGGTCGGCTACCGGCACCAGTATTTTTTGGCTGGAAACCGAGTGTGCCGAGGTAGGAGCGGGCTGGGAGACCGTCCGGAGTGATAGTGCTTCGGGAGGTGCCTATGTAGTATTCCCCCGCGGCATCTCCACTACGGAGCCGCCGGCGGATATCGCGGAGAATAAAGTGTCTTTCACCATCCGCAACGTACAGGCCGGTAGGTACCGTTTGTTCGGCCGCACCTTTACTACCGGTGTGGACGGTGACTCCTTCTGGGTGCGCTTCAATGAAGGGGAGTGGTTCCGCTGGTACCGGGGCTTCACCTACAACGTCTGGGAGTGGACTGAGGCTACTGGAGAAACGGGGGGCATCGATCTGCCCGACGGTACCGTTTCGCTGGATATCGCCTACCGGGAAGGTGGGGCGCAATTGGATAAGCTGTACCTCTCCCTGGACGGACGTATCCCGACCGGCTTTGGTGAGGATGCCATCAACTGTGCTAGCATCAATCAGGTGCCCATTGCACTGATTAACCTCCGGCCGGCCTACGGTACGGCTCCGCTAACGGTTACCCTCGACGGATCCGAATCGCGTGATTCCGATGGCTTCATCACCAATTACGAGTGGGAGTGGTCTACCGGCGAGGCCGAGGGCGTCGATCCCACCGTGGTATTCGAGCAGGTGGGCAACTACAATATCACCCTCACGGTCACCGACAACGAGAACACCAGCTCTTCCGGCGTGGCTACCCTGCGGGTACTGGATGGAAATGAGGATACGGACGGCGACGGAATATCCAATAGTGAGGATATCTGCCCCCTTATTGCTAACCCCTCTCAGATACTGCCCACTTTCTACGCCGATACGGACAACGATGGCCTGGGCGATCCGGCGGTATTCGTAGAAGCCTGTGAGGCACCGTTGGGTTACGTAGTGAACGCCAACGACAACTGTCCCGAGTTCACCTCCTCGGATGTGACGGATACGGATGGGGATGGCATTGGTGATCAGTGCGACGATGATGACGATGGTGACGGAGTACCCGACGCGGAAGATTGCAGCCCGCTCAATCCCCGCTTCCGGGAATCCGGTACCTACTACGCTGACTTTGACGGAGATGGGTTCGGCGATCCAGATAGTAGCATCGTGGCCTGTAGCCAACCGGCTGGGTACGTGCTAGATAATACGGATAACTGCCCGGCGGTAGCTAATGCCGATCAGCTAGACAGCGATAACGATGGCGTCGGAAACACCTGTGACCCCTCTGTGGTAGGGCGTCAGGAATTCTGGCTCGAAGCCGAATGCGCCGAGGTAGGTGCGGGGTGGCGGACGGCCAGTGGGCGAGATGCCTCCCGCGGGGACTACGTCGTATTCCCCACCGGAAATTCGCTCAACGAGGCTCCGGCGGACGTGCCCGCCAACCGGATACGGTTTACCGTCAACGGTGCCCAGCCCGGGGTGTACCATATCTACGCCCGTATACTTGCCGAGACCGGCGCTAGTGATTCTTTCTGGTTCCGGGTGAATGCTGGAGAATGGGTGCGCTGGTCGAGCGGAATCGTCCAGAGCGCGACCTTCGAATGGAACGAGCTGCTGGGTAGCCCATTCGAATTGCCCGACGGCACGTCCACTATCGATCTAGCGTACCGGGAAGCCGGCGTGCTGCTGGACAAACTCCACGTGGGCGTGGAAGATCAACTGCCGACCGGACTGGGACAGCCCGCCAGAAACTGCGGTGATTTCGTCAACGAGCCCCCCGTAGCCGTAGCAACTGCTACCCCCTCGAGTGGACTGGAGCCCCTATCCGTACTCCTAGACGGTAGCGCATCCACCGATCCTGACGGGGTGCTCATCGCCTACGACTGGAAGTGGAATGGCGGTGGTACGGCCGTGGGCATTCAGCCGCAGGTGACCTTTTCAGCCGGCAATTACGCCGTAACCCTTACCGTAACCGACGAAGAGGGGGGCACGGACTCAGATGTGGTCAATGTACAGGTGGGCCGGGACGACACGGACACGGACGGCGATGGTATCCGCGACGTAGTGGATAACTGTCCCACGGTAGCCAATCCGGATCAAAGTCAAGATACCTATTATGCCGACTTTGATGAGGACGGCTACGGAGATCCCAATGAAACGATCCTCGGCTGTGTGATCCCGGAAGGATACGTAGACAATGCGCTGGACAATTGCCCGGACCGCTTTTCCACCGATCTGAGTGACTTGGACGGGGACGGAATCGGGGACGCCTGTGATCCGGATGACGATGGGGACGGGGTCAACGATGGACAGGACTGTTTCCCACGGGACCCAGATCAAAGCAGCGGAGCTACCTACTACGCCGACTTCGACCGGGACGGCTTTGGTGATCCCAGCACCTTCATCACGGCCTGCAATCAGCCCGCCGGCTACGTAATCGATAATACGGACAACTGCCCCAGCGTACCCAACCCTAACCAGACCGACGTAGATGGCGATGGCATCGGGGATGCTTGTGACACTTCGGTAGAGGGGGTCAATGTATTTTGGTTGGAAGCCGAGTGCGCCCAGGTAGGCGCGGATTGGTCCATCGCCAGTGATGATCCGGTCGCCTCCAACGGTAGCTACGTCGTCAGTCTGTCCCAGGAGTCGATCAACGCTGCACCGGCAGATGTACCGAATAACCGGGTACGTTTCGTACTGGAGGAAGCGCGTTCCGGCCGCTACCACATGTTCGGACGTATACGTGCCGATAATACCGCTGACAACTCCTTCTGGATCCGCGTCAACGATGGCAGCTGGCTCGTGTGGACCAAAAATATCCGGGTAGACGGAGTATTCCACTGGGCCGAGCTCGTGAATAGCCCTTTTAGTCTCCGGCAGGGCTACAACACCATCGATATTGCCGTGCGTGAAAACGGTACCCGTCTGGATAAACTACACATCGACTTCGATAATTCACTGCCTACAGACGCGGGGGATACAGCCTTCAACTGTGGGACCAGTCTCAACCGCCGTCCGGTAGCCGTAGCCACCGCTACCCCTACCGCCGGTCCTACTCCGTTGCTCGTGCAGCTCGATGGAAGTGGCTCTAGCGATACCGATGGCACCGTTGTCGCCTACCGGTGGGTGTACGGTAGGGATACCCTTGAGGGGCCCACCCCCAGCGTCGAGCTTACGGCCGAAGGTGTCTATGACTTTTTGCTTACGGTGACCGATAATGAGGGGGCAACGGGTACGGACCGCGTCACCGTCACGGTGGGGGGTACCGAAAACCTACCTCCGGTTGCCCGCGCTACGGCGCGGCCTACGCGGGGTGCTGCCCCGCTACAGGTAAACCTGATCGGTACCGCCTCCACCGATGAAGACGGCCGCATCGTGAACTACGCCTGGAACTGGGGACAAGATTCCACGGCAGGACCTGCCGTATCGGCTAGTTTTCCCGCCGGCACGTATGAGGTGACCCTAACGGTCACGGATGATGACGGGGCTACGGATACCGACGTGGTGACCATCGAGTCACTGGCATCCGGTGTAGATACGGATGGTGACGGCGTAGAGGATACGCAGGACAACTGCCCAACTATTTTTAATCCCAACCAGAATACTTTCGTCTACTACGCCGATACCGATGGGGATGGCTACGGTGATCCGGCTTCCCCCCTACAGGCCTGTGAACAACCGGACGGCTACGTCGAGAATAGCGATGACACCTGCCCGGAGGTAAGCTCGGACGATCTGACGGATACGGACGGCGACGGACTAGGCGACCTGTGTGACGAGGACGACGATAACGACGGGGTTCCCGATGTGGAGGACTGCGATCCCCTCGACGCGACCTTCACCAGCTCCCAGAGCTACTACGCCGATACGGACAACGATGGGTTCGGCGATCCCGCTGACAGTATTGTAGCCTGTGTGCAGCCCGATGGCTATGTGCTCGACAATACGGATAACTGCCCTACGGTGGCTAATCCAGATCAGACCGACTCCGACGGCGATGGCCTGGGAGACGAATGTGACGAACCCAGCGAGCCCGCACCGGAACCCGGAAAGACTTCCTTTACCTTCGAGGCCGAGTGCGCCACGGTGGGTAGTGACTGGACCACTGTGCGTGATGCAGCTGCCTCGAAAGGGAGGTACGTGACCTACATTGGAACCGAGGCTACCGAAGCCCCACCCGCCGATCAACCGGAAAGCCGGGTACGCTTTACCCTAGACAGTGTACAGGAAGGGTCATACTACCTCTTCGCCCGCACGTTTGCGGCTGATGAAGCGAGCGATGCCTACTGGATTCGTATCAACGATGGCGAGTGGATGGTATGGAACGGAGTCACGACTTACGGTAGCTTCGTCTGGAACGAGAGTAGCAACAGCCCGTTTGCTCTCAATAGCGGCATCAACACGATCGACATTGCCTTTAACGAATCTGGAGTACAGCTCGATAAGGTGCACATCAGCACCGAGCAGGACGTGCCTACTGGATTCGGAGAAGACGACGATGCCTGTGACGAAGCACCCGCTAACCAGCCCCCCCTAGCCCGCGGTAAGACCAGCGTAACCAGTGGCATCGCGCCGCTGACCGTGACGCTCGATGCTACGGAGTCCTCTGACCCCGACGGCACCATCGTCAGTTACCGCTGGGAGTGGGAGAATGGCTCGGCGGAAGGTGAGGTGACCACCGCTACATTCACCGTGCCGAATGCCTACGACATCACCCTCACAGTAACCGATAATGAGGGCGCCACTGATTCCGAAGTGATGACCCTGACCGTCGTCGAACCCGGTAACCTCGCCCCCACCGCTGTAGCTGCCGCCACCCCGACCACGGGTACCGCCCCGCTAGTCGTGCAGTTGGACGCTACCGGCTCTTCGGATGAGGACGGCTCGATCGTAAGCTACCGTTGGGCCGTGCCCGATCGGGATACGCTCAGCGAGCCTACGCCGACCGTGACCTTCGACACCGCCGGTACCTATCCGGTGGTCCTTACGGTCACGGATGATGACGGAGCTACCGCTTCGGATACGGTCACCATCACCGTGGTAGAGCCGGAGCCAGAGCCAGAACCGGAAAATGTCGCTCCCGTAGCCGTGGCTACCGCTACGCCAACAACGGGCACCGCCCCGCTGGAAGTACAGCTGATGGGTAGCGGCTCTACGGACGAAGACGGCACCATCGTGGACTACGTTTGGTCGATCGACGGCCGCGACGACCTTGACGAGGCCGATCCGGTAGTAACCCTTGAGGAGGCCGGGGAGTACGCGATCGTACTTACCGTGATGGACGATGACGGTGCTACCGATGCGGATACGGTGCTAGTCACGGTGACCGCACCGGAGCCTGAGCCCGAAAATACTGCACCAGTGGCCGTAGCCACCGCTACGCCGACCAGTGGTACCGCGCCATTGGAGGTGCAGCTAGATGGAAGCGGATCAAGTGATGAGGACGGTACCATCGTGACCTACACCTGGACCGTACCCGGAAGGGCCGACGTAACGGAGGTAAATCCGTCAGTCACCCTTACGACTGGCGGCGAGTACGCGATCGTACTTACGGTCACGGATGACGATGGGGCCACGGCCAGTGACACCGTCACGGTGACAGTAACCGAACCCGAGCCCGAACCCGAGAATATTGCCCCCGTAGCAATCGCTACCGCTACCCCCACCTCGGGCACTGCGCCGCTGACCGTTTCCCTAGACGGTACCGGCTCGACGGATGAAGACGGCACCATCACCACCTACGTCTGGACGATACCCGGAGCCGACGACGCTACCGAAGCTACCGTATCGGCGACCTTCGTGGAAGCCGGCACCTACGCGGTCGTACTGACCGTGACGGATGATGATGGAGCTACGGACTCCGATACCGTCACCATCACCGTGGAGGCCGCCGAAAATCAGCCCCCGGTCGCGGTAGCTGCCGCCAGCCCCCTGACCGGCGAGGAACCTCTCGAGGTACAGTTCGACGGTAGTGGTTCCAGCGACCCGGACGGTACGATCGTAGCCTACCAGTGGACCTGGACGGATGGTGATACGCTCACCGGTGTTGATCCTACGGCGACCTTCGCTGCCGGAACCTACCTGGTCACGCTCACGGTCACCGACGATGCGGGTGCTACGGCAACCGACGTGGTGCAGATCACCGCCACCGCACGGGAGCCGGAAGTGGAAGATACCGATGGCGATGGCGTCCCGGATGCAGAGGATAACTGTCCTACGGTAGCCAACCCCGACCAGCTCGATACCGACGCAGACGGTCAGGGCGATGCCTGTGACGCCGATGACGACAACGACGGTAATCCCGATGAATTCGATTGCGATCCCCTGGATCCGACCGTCATCTACCGGAAGCTCTTCTTTGCCGACTTCGACAACGACGGTTTCGGAGACCCGAATACGTATGTCTCGGCCTGTGAACGCCCCGCCGGCTACGTGCTGGACTACCGCGACAACTGTCCCGCCGTAGCTAACCCGGACCAGCTCGATAGTGACGGCGACGGCATCGGTGATGCCTGTGAATCGGTGACGCAGTACGACGGCGACAACTGGATGGAGGCGGAATGTGCCGACTACCCGAGCGACTGGCTCACCCGCAGCAGTGCTTCCGCCTCCAACGGAATGTTTATCGGCTACAGTGGACCGACTCGCTTCTCCGCGCCTACCATGGATAGACCGGGCTCCCAGCTCACTACCACGGTAGACCTTCCCGAGGGAGGACGCTACCACCTGTTCTTCCGCATGAACGCCTGGCGTAGTGCCAGCAACTCCTTCTGGGTCAAGATCGACGATTCGCCCTGGATGAATTTCTCCAAGTACATTGGTGGCACCGAGATTCTCACCGAGGGCTTCCAGTGGGTGAAGGTGAACGACAACGGAACGGATGTCTCCTTCAACCTGGAGGCCGGCGTACACACGCTGACGGTGGCTAACCGTGAGTCCTTCACGCTGCTCGACAAGATCGCCCTGAGCCTCACCAAGTCACTACCCAGTGGCCTGGGAGGCAAAGCCGATAACTGTGAGAAGCAGTTCCTGACCGACGAGGATCCCGCTACCGCCGGCCTGCGCATTTTTGATGCACCTGCGCCCGCGCCCGCCCTGACGCTCTTTCCCAACCCCACCGCCAGTAGCCTCAATTTCCGTCTGGAGAGCGATCGCAGCGGTAGGGTAACGGTAGTAATTACTGACATCAACGGCCGCCTGGTGCGGAACCTCCAGTACGATAAGGACGGAGAGCTACTGCAGGACAAGCTCGACGTGACCGACCTGCCGATGGGTACCTATACCCTGCGCGTGATTGAGGGAGACCGTCAGTTGGTACGGAAATTCGTGAAGCTGCCCTAGCAGGGGAGCTACGCCGCCTACGAGATCAAACTCCAGCCCTTGACCGCCTTAAGGTGGTGGTCGAGGTAGCGGCCGAGCATGCGGTGCTCCAGTCGTTGCAGCTGGGGGTCCTGCTCCAGGATGTCCTTGGCCCGGTCGCGGGCTACAGAAAGGATGCGGCCGTCCTGTGCTAGGTCGGCGATGCGCATCTGGAGCAGGCCGCTCTGCTGGGTGCCGTCGATCATTCCCGGTCCGCGTAGCCGCAGGTCGGCTTCGGCGATCTTGAAGCCGTCGGTGGTATCGACCATGGTTTTGATGCGCTGGCGGCTCTCCTTACTGAGCTTGACGCTGGAGAGCAGAATGCAGAAGCTCTCCTCCGCCCCCCGGCCCACGCGGCCCCGTAGCTGATGCAGCTGGCTCAGACCGAAGCGCTCCGTGTGTACGATGACCATGATGGTGGCGTTGGGCACGTTCACGCCGACCTCGATCACGGTGGTGGCCATCATGATCTGGGTCTCGCCGTTCTTGAAGCGGGCCATTTCGAAGTCCTTGTCTTCGGGCTTCATCTTGCCGTGTACTACGCTGATCTGGTATTCGGGTCGGGGGAAGCGGTCGAGCATCTCGTCGTAGGCGGCTTCGAGGGCCAGCAGGTCGAGCTTTTCGTTCTCTTCGATGAGGGGGTAAACGACGTAGGCCTGCCGCCCCTTGGCGATCTCCTCCCGGATACGTCCGAAGACGCGTTCGCGGCGGTGCTCGGTGAAGTGCACCGTCTTGATGGGCGTACGGCCCGGGGGCAGCTCGTCGATCACGCTCACGTCCAGGTCACCGTAGGCGGTCATGGCCAGGGTGCGGGGGATGGGAGTGGCCGTCATCACCAGTACGTGGGGCGGGTAGGGAGTATTTTTCTTCCACAGTTTGGCGCGCTGCTTCACCCCGAAGCGGTGCTGCTCGTCGATGATGGCTAGCCCCAGGTTTTTGAATACCACCGGTGGCTCGATCAGGGCGTGGGTACCGAGCAAGATGTGGATACGCCCCTCGGCCAGGTCCTCCAGCAGCTCACGCCGCGCCCGGCCCTTTACGTTGCCGGAGAGGAAGGCGACGCGTACGTCCATCTCCTGCAGGTATTCCTGGATTGACTCGTAGTGCTGGTAAGCCAGGATCTCCGTGGGGGCCATCATACAGGCCTGGAAGCCATTGTCGAGGGCCATGAGCATCGACATCAGTCCCACCATGGTTTTACCGGAGCCCACGTCGCCCTGTAGTAGGCGGTTCATCTGGATGCCGCGGCCGAGGTCCTGGCGGATCTCGCGCAGCACCCGCTTCTGTGCCCCGGTGAGGGTGAACGGCAGGTGATCCTGAAAAAAGGTATTGAAGTAGTCACCGATTTGTCCGAAGGCGTAGCCCGCCACCCGTGCCTCCCGGCTCACCTTTAGTTGGAGCAGCCGCATTTGCAGCAGGAATAGCTCCTCGAACTTCAGACGCCGCCGCGCCGCCTCTAGTTCCGCCTGGTCGGTCGGGAGGTGGATAGCTCGCACCGCGTCGTAGTGCGATATCAGCCGCAGTTCCTGTAATAGGTAGGGCGGCAGCATATCCGGCAGATCGGCGGGACTGAGCTGGTCCAGCACCACGCGGATTAGCTTACGCCGTCCGCGCGTATCTAGCCCCCGCTTGTTGAGCTTATCGGTGCTAGCGTAGACCGGCTCGAAGGTAGCCGCTTCTTCCGTCACCGCCCGGTTGGCCAGCTCCATCTCCGGGTGGGTGATGCTGAGCTTGCCATTGAACTCCTCTACCTTACCGTACACCACATATTCCTCCCCAATCTTGTAGGTTCGGTCGAGGTAGTTGACGCCGCGGAACCACACCAGCTCCAGGGCCGCCCCGCTCTCATCGCGCAGCCGGCCTACCAGGCGCTTCTTTCGGTGCTCGCCCTTTGTCACCATGGTCACGAGCTTCCCCCTAATCTGCACGTTACCCTGATCGGGCAGGAGGTCGATGATGTGGTGAAACTGCGTGCGGTCTACGTACCGAAAGGGGTAGCTGTACACCAGGTCGCCCAGGGAGAAGATCATCAGTTCCTTCGCCAGCAGCTCCGCCTTGGCCGGACCGATGCCCTTCAGGCTCGCGATACTACGATCGAGCACACCGGCCTTGGAGGTTGCGGGAGACATCTGGGTTTTAAAACAATTTGGGGTAAATATAGCTACATCCGCGCCTTCATTGCCGCGAACAGCAAAATCCCCGCCGCCACCGACACATTGAAGCTATTGAGCGTACCCGCCTGGGGGATGCGGAAGGTGATGTCGGCCGCCCGGGCCACCCCCTCGCTGATGCCCTCGTCCTCGGCCCCCATCACGATGCAGAGTGGCCCGGTCAGCGGCACCTCCTCCAGGTAGCGGGCGGCGTTGAGGTCGCTGGCGATCACCTGCACCCCGCTCAACTGCAAGAACTCCACGGTATTGACCATACTCTTATGGCGGCACACTGGCAGGCGGGCCAGGGCTCCGGCACTGCTTTTGACGGCATCGGGGGTCAGTCCGGCGCTGTTCTTCTGGGGTATGATGATGGTCTGCGCCCCGCACACCTCGGCCGAGCGGGCGATGGCGCCGAGGTTACGCACGTCCGTCACGCCGTCCAGCAGCAAAAACAGTGGTATTTCCCCCCGCTCGTACACCTGCGGTAGTACGTTCTCCACCCGCTGGTAGGCTGCCGCCGCGAGTTGGGCGACTACGCCCTGGTGGTTGCCGCGCACCATCCGCTGCAGCTTCGCCTGCGGGATCAGCGTCATCGGCACCTCGTGCAGCTTGCAGGCCTGCCGCAGTTCCTTCTCGAATTCCCCCCGCGTGCCCTGTTGCAGGTACACCTTGTCGACGGGCTGTCCGGCGGCTAGTGCTTCCAGGACGGGGTGGCGGCCGTAAATGAGGTCTTGCAAGGGGGTCAAGGAGTTAAGGGGGCAAGGAGTTAAGGAGTAAAGGTACGGGGATGCTCGCTTCGCTCGGGTGCGGGGTGTGACATGCGTATCAGGCGTGATAGGTGGGCGGGGCCGCAGGTGCAACGCAAACGAGCGAAGCGAGCAAAGCCACCCTTAACTCCTTGACCCCTCAACTCCTTAACCCCTTAACAAGACCCACCACCAGCAACACCGCCACCCCGATGCTGATCCGCGTCCAGTAAGTACGGCGGGGCAACAGGGTAGTCTGAAGGTAGACCGGGTTAGGGGCACCGGGGGTGCCGGGGCCGGGCTCCACGACCCAGTTTTCGGGCGGGGCGTTGTCGAGTTCGGGGAGAGTCAGGGCGTAGGTGAAGGCCGTGTCGGGGTGGGCGGGCAGGGTGTAGCTCAGGGCATTGACGTAGCTGCCGTCGGCGGCGTAGAGGCCGATACGGTCGCCGGATTTGCTTAGGCCGAAGGGTAGGCCGGGGAGGAAATCGGGCACTTGGGGGTAGGTGGCGCGGAACCTCTCCTCTTTCTGGCACACGACCAGGTAGCCGCCGGGGGGTAGTAGCACGTCGGGGAAGGTGTAGCGGCGCTGACTGTCGTCAATTAGGAACCAGTTCTTTAAGCTGACGGGGGTTTCGCTGCGATTGAGTAGCTCGACCCAGTCGCCGCCGGCCTTGCTGCGGGGGCAGAGCTCGTGAATGATGATGCGGTCCGCCAGGGGGTGCTGGGCTGGCTCGAACTGTGCCGTGATGACATATTCCCGGTCCTCCTGAAGATAGAGCGTGGCACAATCGTCGGTAGCTGAGGTGCCGCCGCGCCAGCCAACGAAGCGGTAGCCGGGCTCAGGTACGGCCCGTAGGGTGATCGGGAAGTTGGCAAAGTACGTGCCCGCTAGTCCGTCACTACCAACGTGAAGATTGTCGTTGAGCACGATGTAGCCGCCGCGGCCAGCCGTAAGCGACACGCTACGGTCGGCCCCAGCGGAAAAGTACGCGCGAAAGTGCTCCCGTAGGTTAGCCGGCCGGTACTGCCCGAAGCGGCGTAGCTGGTCGAGGTGGTACTGCCACTGGCGTTCGGACTGCTCCCAGCGCCGGAGGTGGCGGGGCATTTCGTCGACTACGCCGGCGATGGTGCGCTCGGTTTGCTCGGCGACGGCTTCGGGACTAAAGTCACTGTTGAGGTAATCAAGCGTGCGGTTAACGAAGGTGCGGCGGTAGGTGGCGTTGGTGAGCAGGCGGCGCTGGAAGAGGGTCGACCAGGGCGGGTTAGGCCAGCTGGGGCCGGCCGGGTCGGTGAGGAAGGCGAGGGTATTGATGGTCCAGCCCTCCTGGCGGTGGAGGCCGAAGCCCTGATCTACGTCGTAGAGGATCCAGCGGAAGCGCCCGTCCGACCTGTCGGGGCGCCAGTAGCGGATGTTGCCGCCGGCGTCGCGGTTGTCGAAGTAGGTCTGGGCGATCTGCAGGCGCTGAAAGTTATCCACGTCCATGAGCTCATTCAAGCCGGAGAATACGGCAGTGTCGGAGAGGTCCTGGGTAGTGATGAAGTCATGCAGCGCGCGGTACTCCCGAATCGAGCCGTGCTTGAGGGTCTGCTGATGCTCCAGTAAGCTCAGTGAATCCTTGTCTACCCCCGGATGGTGCTCGGCCAGGTAGCGCGGGTTGATCTTTTCGCGCAGGTGGTACATACCCCAGTAGGCACCGTTGAGGTATACCCGCACCGGGCGGCTGGCCTGGTGGTCGAGATCCCAGCTCGCGTCCACGAGTAAGCTCGAGAGCAGGGCATCGCGGATGAAGCTGCGGCCCCAGTCGCTGCCGCCGTTGCGGACCACCAGGAAACGGAAGGTCTGCGGGGCGTCTTTCCCAAATAGGGGATAGTCGATGCGCTTGTTGCCGTATTCCTTACGGCCCGAGAGCGAAAATGATTTTTGGGGGTGCATCCGGCTCACCCCCCCGAACATCCGCAGGCCCAGCGTACCGTCGTGCACCACCCGGCCGTCAGCCTCGATTAGGTCGACGTGGGCGGGGTGCTCGGCGTGGGTCCACCAATTGGCGCCGCGGGGGTCCCACAGGTCGCGGCCGGCATCCGGGCCGGGCATGAACCAGCCGGAAGTGGGTGAGAAGAGCCGCCAGGGATCGATGCCGACGGAAACGGTCAGTAATTCGGATTCGGGTTCCCCGATCAGGTAGCTTCCCCCTATGGCGCGACCTTGCTGTTCACTGCCCGTGAACACGGCTGCACGTAGGACTTGCGATGCGGAAACACGAATGGGAGAACCGGTGTAGGGCGCAGATCGGAGGCTGGGCGTGCTACCGTCCGTACTATAAAAGATTGCACCCCCGATAGCTATCGGGGCCCCGCCCCGAATGCTTACCCTTTGGGTCTGGGCGAACACACCAGGGGCGGGATGGAACGACAGCGTATCCTGCTGTGCCCGGGCCAGTGACGAAACGAACACGAGAAGGAGAAGGGTGCCACGCAAGCCGGAAACGCCTTAAATGAGTACTTTGGGGCAACCAATTTACTACCCTTTCGATGGACCACCACCTGGAAAACGAGCTGCTTCGGATCACCGTACAAGGCACCGGCGCCGAACTGAAGAGCCTGGTGAAGCGCGAAACGGGGCAGGAGTACATCTGGAGCGGTGACCCAGCCGTGTGGGCCAGTACCGCCCCAGTCCTTTTTCCGATCATTGGTAACCTCAAGGAAGGTAAAACGCGGATTGAGGGCCGGGAGTATGCCATTCCAAAGCACGGCATCATCCGTCATAATGATCAGCTGGAGCTGTATTCTAAGCGGGAGGACCGCCTGGTGTTCCGCCTCTGCTCCAGCGAGGAAACCTATGCGGTGTATCCCTACCACTTCGATTTTCGCATCACGTTCCGGCTACGCAACGAGCACCTGATCGTGTACCACGAGGTGCTCAACCGCGATGACCGGCCGATGCTGTTCCACCTAGGCGGTCACCCGGCCTTCCGTGTGCCCTTCTATGTCGGAGATACCTATGAGGATTACTACCTGCGTTTCGAGCACGCCGAGGATAGCGTGAGCTACCAAGTGACGGATGCCGGCACCGTAAGCAATACCGACACCCGGCCCGTACCCTGGACAGAGGGAGGCAAGGTGCTGCCCCTAACCCACGAGCTATTCGCCCAAGATGCACTGGTCTTTAAGGACCTCGAATCGCGCAGCGTGAACCTGGAGAGCCGCAACCACGGCCCCGTGCTCAAACTCGACTACGCGGGCTGGACGCACCTGGGCGTGTGGGCTAAAACGAATGGTG
Organism: Neolewinella sp.; assembly: GCF_965214665.1. Classification (GTDB taxonomy): domain Bacteria; phylum Bacteroidota; class Bacteroidia; order Chitinophagales; family Saprospiraceae; genus Neolewinella. Next base: position 3,780,277 of record NZ_OZ243970.1, read on the forward strand.
ATTTTATCTGTTTGGAGCCCTGGATCGGGCTGGCGGATGCGGCGGAGGGGGACGGGGAGTTCGCGCACAAGGAGGGCATCATCAGCTTGGAGCCGAATGACGTGTACGAGATGAGCTACGATATTAAAATTTTGTAGACATTCACCACAGAGTCCCCTAAAGGGGCCACACGAAGGGCTTCACGGAGGTCTCACAGAGGCAGTTAGGGAATGGAGGCCAGCGCCGCTGGCGCTAGAGGGCCATACAGATACATGAGCCTAAACCATGGATACCTCCGTGAAACCTTTGTGAAACCCTCTTTCGCCTCTATGGTGAACTACACCCCATACAACGGCTCGATAGCCCGGTAGAACCGCAATAGGTCACCATCCTCCAGTTTCTTACCGGCCGAGACGACGCGGATCTGTGTCAGTGCCCGGTCCACGACCTCCTGCGGCAGGCCGGTGCGCTCGGCTAGGTCGTCGGGGGGTGGCTGGCCCTCCGTCCAGCGGACGCCGCGGCGGTGATTGAGGTGGAAGCGTAGGCTAGCCAGTTCCCGCTGGGCGAGTTGGGCGTGGTTGCCCTTCTGGTACACCAGGCGGCTGATGGTGTCGATGAAGCGTTTGCTGCTATTCTCGCGCCGGGGGATGATGGGGATGATCCGCTGCCTGCGCCGCCCCCGGAAGATGACAAAGAGGAAAACACCCGCCAGGAGGGTATACCAGGCAAAGGCCAGTTCACGTCGCTCCTGGACGTAACGCAGGGTGGGGTTGCCGTTGAGGAGGTTGCGGCCGCCGGTATAGTCGCGCTGTACCGTCTGGGGGTTATTGCCGGTGGGGTCCTGACGAAAGCGGCGGTGGTACTCATCCCAGTACACCGGGCCGGTGCCGACGACGGAGAGCATGGCCTCGGGGTAGCGGTACTGCAGCGAGTCGAGCAGAAACCAGTTGGTAAAGTAGATCGGGTCAGAATGGAAGTAGAAGTTACCCTTGCCCCAGCCCAGGCGAATGAAGTTGATGCCACTGGTATCGAGCGCGCCCAGCACCTGGTTGTCGAGAGTTTCGTCGCAGAGCAGGCGGTCGCTGATGGTGCGCAGACTGAAATAGGCGGGCTTATGGCGGCGCACCAGCACTAACTGGAAGCTATCGCCAGCGGGGTAGCGGTAGGCTACCGCGGAATCGACCTGCACACTGGGAAAACGTTCGTCGCCGTAGTAGCCGTAGTCCTCGAACGCGCCGTAGTAGCAGTCGTCGCCGAAAAGATGGTAAGCAAGGTCTTCGGGTACTTCGTTGGCGGCCAGGAAGGCGGTGTTGCCCCGCTCCACGTAGTCGAGAAGCCCCGTCACGGCCTGCTCCTGATAAAAAGGAGAATGACCCAGGAAGAGGTAGTTGGTGCCGGTGACGGAGTCGAGTTGGGCCAGGTCGCTGCTGTCCCGCAGTAGGGTAAGTCCTTCGGGCCGGGCGGAGAGCAACTGGTAGAGGCCGTAGAGCTCGTAGGGGTCCTTGCCCTCGTAGTCGTAGGTTTCGTACCAGCGCGTCGATGGGCAGCCGTAGAGACTCAGTACCGCTAGGCAGCCCAGGACGTACTTCCATACGCTCAGCCTAGCCATGCGGTGAAGTTGTGATGGCCGGGGCGATCCGATCGGTAAGCGCACCGAAATCCTTATATACCAGCCGGTAGCTGAGCCGGTCGATGGGGTACTTCCCGTACCAGTAGCGCTCGTAAGCCTGGGTGACGCGCACGAAGTCAGCCTGTGCGGGGTGCTCCCGCAGTTGCTGCCGGTAGTCGCGGTTGCTGAAGTCGCGGCGGTAGCGCAGCAGCCCGGCATCCTGCAGCGACTTCAGCAGGGCGATGTAGAGTAGCCGCACGGCAATGTCGTACTGTCCGGCCGCCTCGGCCCGCTCCAGCAGGCTGAGGGAGACGCCCTGCTCGACGAGTTCTTCCTCTACGATCTCGGTTACGTTCACGCCCTGGGCCTCCGCTTCGTGCTGCCGGCGGCGCTTGACCTCCAGGTCGCCCAGGATACGGTAGATCAGTAGGCCCAGTCCCAGCAGTAGGGCTATGGCAATGGCAAGCACCAGGGGCGAGCGCAGGTTATCCAGTTGCAGGTTCCAGTCGATGGGCTGCAGCGGTTCTACAAGCTCCCGCTCTTCTTCGGGCTCGTACACCAGTTCCTCGCGTAGCTCCGTAAGGCGCTCGGCGGGGAAGATGACGGAGCCACCGCCGTCCGCCTGCGACCACAGGGGCGTACACAACAGCAAGAGGAGGGGCAGCAGCAACACGTTCATCGGCAGCAGCGAAGATACGCCACCCGCTTACAGCCTATGGACCGCCACGGCGGCTAGTCGGCTCGCAGCACGATCCTTCCGGTGAGCCCCTCCGCCACGGCCCGGTACACTAGCGCGGCCACGTCCGCAGCAGCTAGCATGCGGGGCGGCAGGGTCTCCCCGTCCCAGCTACTGGTCAGGGTAGCGCCGGGCGCGATCAGCGTCGTTAGCACTCCTGTGTCCGCCAGTTCAAGTTCCCACCCCTCGTAAAGCCCCCGCAGCGCTTTCTTTGTCGCCGCGTAGGCCGTCATGTGGGGGGAGGTTCGATCGGTGGCCGTGGAGCCGATCACCACTAAGTGGCCCCGGCCCCGCGCGCGCATACTAGGTAGCAACTGGCGGGCCAGGCGGTGATTGGCTAGTACGTTCAGGACGAAGCTTTCGGCGTACACATCGCGTGCGTCGAGGAGACCCCCGGGGGCGTAAAAAGCCGCGTTCAGCACCACTACATCGTATATGGTTGTCAGCGTCAATTCTTGCATCAGGTCGGCGACGAGGGGTTCGATGTGGTCTCCGTATTTATCTCTGAGCGTGGTCAGTTGCTCCGCCGTGCGGGCGAGGGCGGTGACCCGGTGCCCTACTGCGGCGAAAGCTTCTGCGCAGGCCCGTCCGATGCCACGGGAGGCACCGGTGATCAGAACGTTCAAAGGGACTGCTACGGGATCGGGCATTGGGCGGGGTCGCGGGTGCGATGCAAGTTACCCCGAAGTTACCCCGTCGGACGGCCTGCCCCCGTCGGACGGCCTGTCCCCGTGTCCCCGTTGGACGGCCTGTCCCCGTTGGACGGCCTGTCCCCGTCGGACGGCCTGTCCCCGTGTCCCCGTTGGACGGCCTGTCCCCGTTGGACGGCCTACCCCCGTCGGACGGCCTACCCCCGTCGGACGGCCTACCCCCGTCGGACGGCCTACCCCCGTCGGACCGCTTGCTCCTTCTGATTTCCGCCGTACTTTTACCTGTCGGCCCTTAAACCCCTACGCATCATGTCTACGACCACCACCGCCCACCACGATTTTACGACCAAGGAGGACTTTCACCAGCAGGCGCGCGCCGACCGCTACCAGTTTCATGACTACTACCTGGTCGATGACCTGCTGGAGGACTACCACCGCATGGCCCGCCAGGCTGTACGCGACTGGGTGAAGGCGGAGGTGAGCCCGATCATCGAGGATGCAGCCATGCGCGGTAAGTGCCCCACCCACCTCTTTAAGGGCCTGGCCGAAGTCGGTGCCTTCGGACCCAGTCTGCCGGTAGCGTACGGTGGTGGCGGCATGGACGAGATCGCCTACGGCGTCATCATGCAGGAACTCGAGCGCTGCGATAGTGGCCTGCGCTCCATGGCCTCGGTGCAGGGTAGCCTGGTCATGTACCCCATCTATAAGTACGCCAACGAGGAGACCAAACAGAAGTACCTCCCTAAGCTAGGTAGCGGTGACTTCATCGGCTGCTTCGGCCTGACGGAGCCCGACGCCGGGTCCAATCCCGGGGGTATGCTGACCACCATTGTAGAGGATGGCGACGCCTATATCCTCAACGGGGCCAAGATGTGGATCACCAATAGCCCCATCGCAGATTTAGCCGTCGTCTGGGCCAAGGACGAGGAGGGCAAGGTGCGCGGTATGGTGGTCGATGCCGATAGCCCGGGCTTTAGCGCTCCGGAGATCCACGGCAAGTGGAGTCTGCGGGCCAGTATTACCGGCGAGCTTGTGTTTGAAAACGTGCGGGTACCGAAGGAGAACGTGTTTCCGGACATCCGCGGCCTGCGCGGCCCGCTGAGCTGCCTGAGCAAGGCCCGCTACGGCATCGCCTGGGGGGCCATCGGCGCGGCCCTCGATTGTTACGACTCCGCCCTACGCTATAGCCTGGAGCGCGAGCAGTTCGGTAAACCCATCGGGGGCTTTCAATTGCAGCAGAAAAAACTGGCCGAGATGATCACCGAGATAACTAAGGCCCAGCTCCTAGCCTGGCGCCTCGGTACCCTCGCTAATCGCGGCGAGGCTACCCCCGCCCAGATCAGTATGGCCAAGCGCAACAACGTACACATGGCCCTGGAGGTCGCCCGCGAGGCCCGGCAGGTCCACGGCGGCATGGGCATCACGAACGAATACCCCATCATGCGCCACCTGATGAACCTGGAAACGGTGCTGACCTACGAGGGCACTCATGATGTACACCTGCTGATCACGGGCCACGATATTACCGGGATTAATGCGTTTGGCTAGGATAGCGATGCGGCATCTTTTCGGTTTTCTACTGCTGCTGCTAGGAAGTGCGCTACCCGCCCAGTACACCCCGCCCCTCCGCGGCCCCCTGTTCATCACCGGCACCTTCGGGGAGCTGCGTAGCGATCATTACCACGGGGGACTCGACTTCCGCGCCGCGGTAGGCACCCCGGTGTATGCGGTACATGACGGGTATGTCAGCCGCATCCGGGTCAGTGGGGGCGGGTACGGACAGGCGATCTACATTGACCACCCCGACGGGAAGCGGAGCGTGTATGGGCACCTAGAAGTGCTGGCTCCGGAATACCTGGATACCATTCGGGCGCTACAGTACGCGCGGGAGTCTTTCGAGATCGATTTTCGCCCCGATTCGACGGCCTTTCCCGTACGGCGGGGGCAGCAGATTGGTGGAGTGGGCAACCGGGGCTTCAGCTTCGGACCACACCTACACTTCGAGATCCGAGAGTCGGCGACCGATGCGCCGCTCAATCCACTGTCGCTGGGCTTCACAATTCCCGATACACGCAGTCCCCAGCTCCGTAAGCTCAGGGTATACGCACTGGACGGCAAGGACCGATCGGTGAAGGCACTGGAGTACGACCTGCTCGACGGCAGCCTGCCCGATACGATCCGCGTCAGCAGTAGCCGGGTAGGACTGGGGATCAAAGCCTACGACCGGCAGAATGCCATGCCCAACTGGAACGGCATCTACGGGGCCGAGCTATGGGTGGACGGGCGGGAGGTCTTTGCCTTCACCTACGACCGTGTGGCCTACGAAGACACCGAGTACCTAAACGCACTGACGGACTACGCCGCCTGGAAGGGTAGCTCCTCGTGGTATTACCTGCTGTACGCCCGTACGCCGGCGGCCATGTTCTGGCGTGCCCGTGAAGAACGTACCGATGCACAGAACGGCATCCTGACCCTGAAGACCAACGTTCCCAGAAACGTAGCGATCAGCGTGCGGGACTTTGCGGGCAACGTGAGTCAGCGCGAGTTCGTTCTGCTGCTCACCACGTCCGCTGCACCGGCGGCACCGGCTGATGTGCCTTATGTATACGTCTTGCCTGTCGGAGAGCCTAGTATCATAGATACGGCGGGGATGCGGCTGGAGCTTGGGGCGGATGCGCTGTACGACGAGTTGCGCTTTCAGTACACGCGGCTGGCGGATGGCTCCGATGGGGTGTTGAGTGACGTGCACCAGTTGCACGAGGGGACCACTCCGCTGCACGGCAGGGCGGTGCTCCGACTTGCTCCCCGCCGGGCGCTGGCAGCGCAGTTGCGGGCCCGTGCCTACATCGGCACCTGTGACAAGGATGGGGGCTACCGCAGCGTGGGGGGGCAGTGGAAAGACGGGCAGATGGTCACTGCGATCGGTAGCTTTGGCACCTATGCGCTGCTGCTTGACACCGTGCCGCCGCAGGTGAGCATCAAGCAATTCGGGACGGACCTGCGGCGTGCGGCGACCTTCAGTGTATCGATCGACGATGCGGTAGGGGGAGGACTGAGTTACCGGGGCACCGTGGACGGGCGCTGGGTGCTACTAGAGCACGATGCCAAATCGGGGAGCTTGACGCATACGTTCGAACCGGGGCAAATCGCTTCCGGTAGCCATTCTTTTGAATTGACGGTGGTGGATGAGCGGGGAAACGAAACCGTATTCAACCGGTCGTTTCGTCGCTGAGGTGGCTGAGGTCTCTCACCAGCGCGAGAAGGTGAGTAAGGCGGTCCGCCACGAGGGTGTAGTAGATGAACTTGCCGTCACGCTCGGGCACGACCAGACGGGCCGCGCGCAGGATAGCCAGGTGCTGAGAGGCTACGGACTGCTCAATGCGCAGTGCCGTGAAGATTTCAGTGACGGTGAGGCGGGCTCCGTCGTCAGTAAGAAGGCGAATAATACCCTGGCGCAGCGAATGGTTGAGGGCATGGAGGATGGCTACGGCCTGGCGCAACTGCTGCGGATCGACGGCACCGCCGGGGCGGGGGGGTGGGGGGGGATGATATGCTGCCATAAGCGTAAGCATAAAAAAAGCCTTTAACGGTTAAGTCAAAGGCTACATAACAAACACTATGAACAACACAAGATCTTCAGGGTGGAAAGGTGTTTAAGCTTGAATAGATTACAAAGATAGAAACTTAATCGGAAAATCCTGAGCAATGTTTCGCCAAAGCACGGGTTTTTTCGAACTTTCAGCGTTTGTGCCCGAATTTGCAGATATAAAAGGGATGTGCGACCTTCGGCATTTCGGATACAATGCTATGGACGCCCACGATTTTCTTCGCTACCTGGAGCAACCAGAGCTGCTGGCCAGCACCCCCTTCGCGGAGCTTGAACGGCTCACCGAGCAGTATCCGTACTTTTCCAATCTACATCTACTGGTGTTGCTAAAGGCCCGGCGCGAGCAGCACCCCAAACTGGGACAGTACCTGAGTCAGTTTGCCGCGGCTACCTTCGACCGGCCCCACCTGTACAACCTCCTACAGCGGCTGGATCTGCAGGCTGACGAGATCGGCGACACTCTGGAACTGATTGCCCTGGAGGAATTGGAGCTAACCCCCCTACCGGTGGCCGCTGCCGAGGAGCTCCCCTCCCGGCTCAACGAAATCACCGTAGCCACTCCCCCCCCGCCTGCTCCCGCCCCACCGGCCCCAGTTCCACCGCGAGCACCTGCCCCACGGCAGCCAGCCAGTTTAGTTAAGTGGGTAGACACCGCTGCTGCCTTCAGCGAGTCGCTGCCGCTGCGTCCCCCCCCCCCGCCACTGCGTGAAGGTGTCCGGGACAGCGGGGAGCACGAGCCCCCCGGCCCGCAGGCACTTGCTCACTTCCTACCCATCGTGCGTCGCTACGGGCAACCCCCACCCCTACGGTCGCGCCTCGAACGGTTACGGCAGCAATCTACTCCTGGCGCCGACGGGCCGGGACAGCAGCGGTCCGCGGCGGAGCCCGCCGTCAGCGAAACCCTCGCTGATCTATTGGTACGTCAGGAGCAGTACGGGTACGCCCTACGGATGTACGAGCGGTTGCAGTTGCTTTATCCGGAGAAAAAGGCGATCTTTGCCGCCCGCATCCAAGAACTGAAGGAAAAATTCTAACATGGTCAACCTGCTCACCATCCTGACCGGCGTCGTCTGCCTGCTGCTTATGCTCGTCGTGCTCATCCAGAACCCTAAGGGTGGCGGCATCGACTCCACCTTCGGCGGCGGGCAGGCCAACCAGATGCTCGGTGCCTCCAAATCCACCGACGTCATCGAAAAGGTCACCTGGGGGCTAGCCATCGCGCTGTTCACCCTCTGCATCCTCACCGCCCTGGCAGTCACCTCCGTCGGCTCCGGCCCCGTCCTGGACGCGAATTTTCAGTAGCGACGGCTTCAGCCGTCATGCTGCTCAGTTTGGTAGGCAGCGTGACGGCTAAAGCCGTCGCTACAGCTAAGCCAGGAAAGTATACACAAAAGTCAGGATCAGAATAATCATCACCGCAGCGATGTTAAAGCCCATCCGCGTTCTAAACATCGCCGGGTCCAGGTCAATCGCCTTATAATCATCGGCCGACTTATCGGTATACAGCAGCCCGATCACGACCAGCGACAGCACCACGAAGATGATGCCCATGCTCACCGGCACCCCGGGCACGGGCTGTAGCAGGAGGCGGATACCCGTAGCCAGTCCAATACCAATCACGGCGATACTGAGCCCGTTGCGCAGCTTCACATCCTTGATGAGCTTGCCGGCTAGGTCCCGCTTTTCCTGCTCGCCGTAGCCATCCCGAAGCGTCTGCTCGGCTACCCGCTGCTTCTCACGCTTACCCGTCAGCGCACTTACGATCACCATCAGTGCCGCCGAGATGAGAAAGATGAAGGCCATGCGGTCCAGGAAGGGCAGATCGGGCATGAGTTGCTGGAAGGCCCAGGAGAGGGGCACGGAGGAAAGCACCACCACCAGGGCCGCCGGTGCCGTACCCCGCCGGTAGAAGAAACCGAAGACGAAAACGGTAAGTACCCCCGGGCTGATGAAGCCCGTATACTCCTGGATAACCTGGAACACTTGGCCGGCATTGGCCAGCGCCGGTGCCACGGCCGCACCGACCAGCAGCGCCACGGCCGCCGAGATCTGGCCCACCCGCACCTGCGCGCCCTGCGAAGCCGTGGGGTTGATGAACTTGTTGTAAATATCCATCGTGAAGATCGTCGAGGTCGAGTTGACCATCGAGCTGATCGAGGAGCCGATAGCCGCCACCAGCGCCGCGAAGGTCAGCCCCTTGAAGCCCACCCCGACGTAGTTGGCCAGTACCCAGGGGAAGGCCTGATCGGCCTTCGTGATCGGCAGGTTTGCCGGGTCCTGGTCGCGCAGCAGGTACCAGGCGGCAATGCCGGGTAGTACGGCGAAGAAGGGGATGAAGAGCTTCATGAAGGCCGCAAAGGCCACGCCGCGCTGCGCCTCCGGTAGGTCCTTGGCCGCCAGCGCCCGCTGGATGATGTACTGGTTGTTGCCCCAGTAGTAGCTGTTCACGATCCACATACCCCCGAAGAGGAGGGCCATGCCGGGTAGCAGCTGGAAGGAAGACTTCATCTCATCGCCGGGCTTCAGTTGCGTAGGATCGCCGTCCGGCGTAGAGCCAGTCGAAAGCTCGTGGGCGTTGGCTACGTCCAGGTAGGTATCCCGCGGCTCGAAGAGCATCTCGAAGTGGTCGGGTAGGGTATTGTAGAGGTTCTCGATGCCCGCAAAGACGCTACCATCTCCCACCACCTCCAGGATGCCGTAGGCGGCCACCGTGCCGCCCACCATCAGCACCACCACCTGCACCACGTCGGTCCATACCACCGCCTTGAGTCCGCCGAAGATGGAGAAGGAGGCCGAGTACAGGACCAGCCCGATGATACCGTACATCAAGTCTACCCCCAGCAGGGTCTCGATGGCCAGGGCCCCGAGGTAGAGCACCGTAGCGATGTTGACGAACACGAAGAGCGCGATCCAGAACACACTCATGATCGTGCGCACCGTGCCGTTATAGCGCTCCTCCAGGAACTGGGGCATGGTGTAGATCTCCTTCTTTAGAAAGACCGGCAGGAAGAACTTTGCCACCAGGATCAGCGTGATGGCCGCCATCAGCTCGTAGGTGGCGATGGCCATCCCCAGCTCGAAGCCCGAGCCATTCATCCCGATGATCTGCTCGGCCGAAATGTTGGAGGCGATCAGCGAGCCGCCCACCGCCCACCAGGGCAGGCTGCGGCTAGCCAGGAAGTAGTCGCTGGCCGTATCGGTCTTCTCGCGGTTGGCGATCCATACGCCGAAACCAATAACCGACACGATGTATACCGCGAAAATGAGGGTATCGATCGTCCCCAATTGACCTAATTCCATGATCTACCTTTAGTGGGTGAAGCAAGCGCCTAAAAAGCGGGGCAATATAGCCCGGCCGACTCACTTACAGCGCGCAATATCCAGGTACCGCAGCTCCCGTAGCTGAAACACACCGGTCCGTAGGGGTTCCAGGTGGCGTTCTAGCTGGGCCCAGGCCGTCTCCCCCTCTCCCCGCAGTAGCCCCCGCAGTAGTTGCAGCACCAGCCCCGGATAGCTACTCGGGTAGGCGATCCGCCCCAGGTAGCGCGCCAGATTATTCAGTCCGTAGCCCACGAAGTCCCGGTGGCCCAACTGCAGGTGGCACCACAGTTGCAGCAGTCGGGCGTACACGACCAGGTCGTGCCGCAGGGGCTTCCCCTCATTCAGGATCGGCTGCAGATAATCCAGTGCTGGTTGGTAGCCCCGCTGCAGCACGCACACGGCGGCTAGTTTGTAGTATAGTACGAGTTGCTTGTGGCGGTCCACTCCCCCGGCGGTCTCGATCCGTTCGGCTAGGGCGGCTAACTGGGCGGGGCCGCAGGTGCGGGGTGGGTCGAGGAGCAGCTGATTGATCTCGGCACGCAGCAGCACCACGCCGGCCATCAGCTGCGAGTTGCGCTGTTGCTGCGTACTCCGGAAGGCCTCGATATAGCGGCTAAGGGTGGTGTGCACCTCCCGGTGTGCTCCGGCATCGGCGCAAAAAAACGCAATCAGCAGGCGGCGGTCCATTCCCTTGATGTAGTAGTTGATCTCCCGCTCCCGTAGCTCGGTACGTGCCTCGATGATGGCGGTCCACTGCGCGCTATGGTGCGCGGCTTCGGTGAGTTGCAACTGATTATAGTGGTACCAAAAGCGGCACTGGTGGCCCAGGATGCGTTCCATGTAGGTAGCCCGCGGCGGTACCGGATCGCTGAAGTAGTGGTGGTACAACTGGTAAAACCGTCTGGCCTCCGCAGCACTGCCCACGTGGCCGTGCTGGATGAAGTGGCGCTGTAGGACTAGCTGTAGGTTGCTCTGGCGTACGGTACTATCCATGACCTCCTGCCGCCGCCGGCTCTCCGTAGTCAGGGAGGTCATGCGTTTGGAACTGGCCCGGGTGATGTGCCGGCTCTCGATCGTCTTCTCAAAGTCGATGATGAGCAGGTGGTGCAGGTCGAGGTGGTAGGTGTAGGCAAGTTCCTTGGCACGGGCTAGGATCTTGAGGGCGTGCAGGTACAGTCCCCGGTCGTAGAGCAGGTTAGCGTGGTCGATCTGCTCGCGCACCTGTACGCTGGGGTCGCGGTGGCGGTGCTGTAGACGGAGGGCATCGAGAATACGTCCGTACAGGTGCCGTTGCAGATTCGTCAACTGGCCGGGTCCGGTGAGGTCCAGTAGCTCGGTCAGTGCGGGGTCATCAAGGCTGCCTCCACCGCTCAGGTGACGGAAGAGGCGGTAAAATTTATCGGTCTCACCCGACCCCAGCAGATTCACCTGCCGGGTGAAGAAGCGCTTTTCCGAGCTGTCCAGACTAGCAATAAGCTCTAAAAGCAGCTCTTTTTTAGCGTAAGCCATAGCAGAATGGGAGCCTCACGGAATTAACGATATGCGGGACTCCAGTAAATATATGCGCAAAAATTGCTACCGGTCGGCCAGATTCAGTGCAGACGGGGTGACCCCGTCTGCCGGGTTCCTCTAAAAGGATTGACAAAGGAAAAGTTAAGCCACCACAGAATCGCCTGCTTTGTGATTTGAATGCGCCCCGCACCGCGAGTGAACTTTGGTACACCGTTTTACCAGACCCCCCGGGGTAAAACTCACTACCATATGAAAACATGTCTACTCGCTTTAAGTACTTCCCTGTTGTGTTCCCTCAGCCTCCTGGCGCAGGAGGGCCGCAGCATCTCCGGCACCGTGGCCGATGCAGTCGGCCCCCTGATCGGTGCCACCGTCATGGCGCAGGGCACCACCATCGGTACCGTTACCGACTTCGACGGCACCTTCCAACTCACCCTACCCAATGGAGTCGACGAGTTGCTGGTCACCTACACCGGCTACCAGAGTCTTACCCTACAGGTAGGCACTGAAACGCAGTTTGCCATTACGCTTCAGGAATCGCCCCTCGATCTCGATGAGGTCGTAGTGACGGCACTTGGCGTAAAGCGTGAAAAGAAGTCCCTCGGCTACGCCGTACAGGACCTACAGGGGGAGGCGCTCCAGCAGACCCGGAGTACCAATGTCGTCAATGGGCTTTCCGGCAAGGTAGCCGGCCTGCAGGTGACCGCCGCCAACGTACCCGGAGGCGGTTCCCAGGTCACCATCCGCGGCAACTCCTCGGTGCTCGGTAACAACCAGCCGCTGTACGTCATCGACGGCGTGCCGATGGAGGGCGATTTTGCCGCGCCCATTGACGGGGCGGTCGACAACAACGTCTACGGTGGTGGTATTTCCGAGATCAGCCCCGATAACATTGAGTCCCTCACCGTCCTAAAGGGGCCCAACGCCGCGGCCCTCTACGGTAGCCGGGCGGCCAACGGCGTCATCCTCGTCACCACCAAGAGTGGCCGCGGTGCCGACGGCCTGACCATCAACTACGCCGGCAGCTACTCCATCGAGAACCCCTTCGTTACCCCCCAGTTCCAGAACATCTACGGCGGCGGTACCGGCGGGGTGACCTGGTACGCGGATGGTCGCAACGGCGGCATCACCGACCCCCAGGCCATGGAGCAATTCCGCGCCGTGTACCCGGACGCCCCGCTGGTCGGCACGGCCGGCGTCGACGAAAGCTGGGGGGCCCCCATGGACGGCCGCCTGGTACGCCAGTGGTGGACCGGTACCGAAGTAGCCCCCCTGGTGCCCGCCCCCGATAGCTGGAGCAACTTCTGGGATACCGGTAAGACGAGCAACAACACCCTGAGTATTTCCAATAACTACGGCAACGGTAATTTCCGCTTCAGCTTCGGCCACGTCGATACCAAAGGGCTGATGTACAACAACGACTACCGGCGCGACAACTTCCGCCTCAACCTCGACCAGAAGCTAGCCCCCAAACTAAGCGTACGCGTCAGCAGCGAGTACATCAAATCCGGCTCCGATAATCGCCAACAGCCCGCCCTATGGGAACTCGGTACCTGGCACCACCGCCACGACGACTGGGGCCGACTACGTAACTACGAGCAGTACATGGACGTACACATCGTGCGCGAGGGCGACGTGTACCCCTACGCCAACTGGCAGCACAGCTTTGCCAGTAATCGCTTCTACGAGCAGCGCTACCTCACCAATGCCAACGAAAAGGACCGCCTGCTGGGCAACGTGGCCTTCACCTACGACTTCCTTCCCTCCCTGAGCCTCATGCTACGGGGCGGTACCGACCTCTGGACCGACACCCGCCGCGCCGTGACCCGCAATGAGCGTATTAAGAGCGGCACGGAGCGTACGCAGTCTTTCGAGGAGGACGTGCTACGCCGCCAGGAAACCAACCTGGATTTTATCCTCACCTACAACAATTACTTCGGCGAGAACCTCAGCGTCAATGCCCAGTTCGGCGGCAATCACCGCACCAACTACTTTAAGCGCAACTACATCGGCGTCAATGATGCCACCATCAATGGGCTCTACAACGTAAGCAATAACGCCAGCCAGAATACCAACCTGAGCCGCATCGAGGAAAAAGAAGTGAATAGCTTCTTCGGCGCGGCCAGCTTCGGCTACAAGAGCTTCCTCTACCTCGACATCACTGCCCGTAACGACTGGTCAAGCACCCTGCCGGCGGCCAACAACAGCTACTTCTACCCCTCGGTCAGCCTGAGCGGCGTCCTTACCGATGCCCTCAAGATCAGCAGCCCCATTCTGAGCTACGCCAAGGTGCGCGCCGGCTGGGCCCAGGTGGGCTCCGATACCGATCCCTACCGACTGCGCCAGACCTACCGCTCCGAAGTGCCCTGGAACGCCACCACCCCGCTCTTTAGCGAGCAGCCCGTCATCGCCAGCTCCGACCTGCGCCCCGAGCGCACCACCGGCAAGGAGGCCGGCCTGGACCTGCGCTTCCTCAACGGACGCATCGGCCTGGACGTGACCGCCTACGAGCAGACCACCGAGGACCAGATCATCAACATTGCCGTCAGCCGCGCCACCGGTTACGAGAGTAAGCTCATCAACGCCGGTAAGGTGCGCAACCGCGGCGTCGAGGTGGTACTCACCGGTGCGGTGGTCGACCTGCCTAAGTTCGGCTGGGACGTAGCCGTCAACTACGCCAAAAATAACAACACCGTACTGAAGCTCTACACCGACGAGAGCGGCAACGAACTAGAGACCATCCAGCTCACCACTCGGCGCGGACTCAGCCTCGAGGCCCGGGTGGGGCAGCCCTTTGGTACCCTATTCGGTAGCGGTTTTGCGCGGGTACCCGACGGGCCCCTGGCCGGACAGATCATCTTCCAGGACGGCATCCCCCTCAAGGATCCCGACCTAAAGGTGCTTGGCAACGTCTCGCCCGACTGGATCGGCGGCATCCGCAACAACTTCCGCCTCGGAGCCTTCAGCGCCAACTTCCTCATCGATGCCCGCATCGGTGGCAACATTGCCGAAGAGAGCTCCTCCCTGGGGATGCAGACCGGCGTTTACGCGATGACCGCCGTGGGCCGCGAGGAGGGTGTCATCGGTCTCGGCGCCCGTAATGTCGGTACCGAAGAGGCCCCCAACTACGTCGTCAATGACGTAGTCGGCCCCACCCGCGATGTAGTCGGCGCGCTCAGCGTACGCTACGCCAACGAGGGGGCCATTTTCGACGCCAGCTACGTCAAGCTACGCGAGGCGGGTATCTCCTTTTCTCTACCCCGCACCCTAGTCGATAAGGTGCCCTTCCTGCGCGCGGCCAGTATCGGCATCATCGGCCGCAACCTGGCCATGCTCTACAGCAACCACAACCAGGTCGACCCGGAGTTCAACAGCTACGGCGGTAACCTGCAGGGCGCGCTGAACTACACCAGCATTCCCAGCACCCGCAGCTTTGGCCTCAATCTCAATCTGACGCTCTAAGCCTCCGCACCCGCGTCCCCGCAAAAAGAACCACATGAAAGCACTATACCTCCTACCCCCCCTGCTGTGCCTCCTCTTCCTCACCACCTCCTGCGCCGACGGATTTGAGGAGCTCAACGCCAACCCCAACGAGCCGGAACTCGTACCACCCGCTACCATATTCCCCTTTGCCGTGCGGGAGGCCGTCGACCGGATCCACGGGCACCGCACCCGCAACGAACGACTGAACCTCGACGGGGGGATGCTCTGGATGCAGTACTTCGCCCGCAACCAGTACGTCAACGAGGGCGATACCTACAACCCCGCCGCCACCCTGCGCAACGGTACCTGGGACGGCTTCTATACCGAGAGCCTGGTGAACCTACAGTCGGTGATCGAGCGCACGGGCGATCCCGAAAGCCGGTACTACAACCCCAACTATGCCGCCGCCGCGCTGATCATGCGCGAGTACGTGTACTCTATCCTCACCGATACCTGGGGGGCCATCCCTTATACGCAGGCCCTCACGGGGTCGACCGACGGTAACCTGGCCCCGACCTACACGCCGCAGCCCGAGGTGTACGCCGGCCTACTCGCCAACCTCAAGACGGCTGCCGAGCAGCTGGACCCCGCCGGCCCCGCGATCGATAAGGACATCCTGTTCGGTAGCGATATCGTACAGTGGCAGCGCTTTGCTAATAGCCTGCGGCTGCGATTGGCCAACCGGCAGGCCGCCAAAGCGCCCGCGGAAAGCCGTGCCGTATTCGCCGAGATCATGGGTGACCCCGCTCGGTATCCCATCGTGACTAGCCTGGACAACGCGCTGTTCTTTACGCCCACCTCCCGTCAGAGCGACAACAACAACAATACCTGGCACGAGGTGATGGTCTTCAGCAGCCGCGAGGACTGGTCGATCAGTACCACCCTGATTGACGCCATGACCGACGCCCAGGGCAATGCAACGGACGAACGCCTCACGGTCTACGCGAAGGTGGCCCAGGCCGGTGACCGCGTGGGTAAATACGCCGGTGCTCCCAACGGACTACCCGAGGGAGATGCAGTAGCTTATTTCACCACCGCCAGCCGCCCCGGAGACTACTTTCTGGGAGAGACTACTCCCATCCCATTAGTGACCCTGGCCGAGATCAATTTCATCCTGGCCGAGGCAGCCCTGGACGGTGACTACACCGGCGGACTGGATGCCGCGGCCTATCTGGAAGCCGGGGTCCGGGCCAGCTTCAGTCAGTATGGCCTCGATATGCCGGCTAGCTACCTGGTCAAGAACGGCGTCACTAAACGGCAAATCATCACCGAAAAGTGGAAGGCGCTCTTCAGTCAGGGCATCGAGGCATGGACCGAATACCGCCGCACGGGTTACCCCGTATTACCCGCCGCCGACCCCCGCGCCGTGATGGAAAACGGCGGCAAGGTGCCCACCCGCCTGCGCTACCCCGAATCTGAATACAGCCTCAATTCCGGTAGCGTCGCCGCCGCTGTAGCCATGAACGGCGGTCCGGACAACAAACTCACCCCCCTCTGGTGGGCCGAATAAGCCTACCGCCCTAATTCACGACCATGAACTACCTTTACCTGCTACTCCCCTGCCTGCTACTCGCCTCCTGCCTCGACGACGAGCTTGCCTTCACCGTGGAAGCCTCCCCGGTCAAAGCCGACATCGTGCGCCTGACCGATAGCCCCGCCGACGTGGTGGCCTTCGCTGGCACCTTCACCGCACTTGACAAAGACGGTATCCTTGACGTCAACGTAGGCATCATCGCTACCCCCGTACCCAATCTCGAACTGCGCGTCTTCAGCCAGACGCAGGACTTATTGGCCACCGTCGTCACCGATGCCGCCGGTAAGACCACCCTTTCTCTTCCCGCCGCCGATCTCCAGGCCGTCAGCAGCCTGGAGTGGGCGGGGACCTATAATGGGAAAGCTTTTCGCATCATCACCAATTTATAATTCCTACACCATGACTTTACCCAATACCAGCCGTCGCCAGTGGCTACGCCGTGCCGCCCTGACGGGTGCCGGCCTGGCCACCCTACCCGCCCTCCGACTCGGGGCGCGGCCTACTTCTCCCCCCCCACACACCGGCTTTGCCGAATACCTACCGCAGTTGGAATGGGAGCGCCGACTCGCTGGCCGGCCCGAACTACAGGCGCGGATGCTCGCTAACGAGAACCCTTACGGCCCCTCGCCCAGGGCCATTGAAGCCATTGCCGCTTCCGCCCCCACGGGCAATCGCTACCAGCACGAGGCCGCCGCCGAGCTGCTCACGATGATCGCTGAGTACGAGGGCGTACCGGAGGATCACATCATGGTCAGCCCCGGCTCCTCCGACGTACTCGAGAAGATGGCCATCGTCCACTTCAAGGACGGGGGCAATGTGGTGGCCGCCGACCCCGCCTACATGTCGCTGATCAAGGTGACCATGGGCATGGGCGGTGAGTGGAATAAGGTCAAGCTCACCGACGACTGGGCCCACGACCTGCCGGCCATGAAGGCGGCCATCAATGACGAGACCAAACTGGTCTACGTCTGTAACCCCAATAACCCCACCGGTACGCTCACCGACAACGACGAGCTGCGGCAATTCTGCCGTGACGTGGCCGATACCGTACCCGTATTCGTAGACGAGGCCTACCTGGAATACCTGCCCGACTACAAATCAAAGACGATGGTGCCCCTCATCAAGGAGGGCAAGAACGTCGTCGTAGCCCGCACCTTTTCGAAGGTGCACGGCATGGCCGGCCTGCGGGTCGGGTACGCCGTGGCGCTGCCGGAAACCCTGGAAAAGGTCTACCAAATCAGCCGCGGTAACATGGGCCTGTGCAAGACTTCCGTCGAGGGGGCCATGGCCAGTATGCGCGATACCGAGTTCCAGAAGATGAGTGTCAAGCGCAACGATGACTTCCGTGAGCAAACCTACGCCGGTCTGGAGGCCATGGGGCTTTCCTACATCCCTTCCGTGACCAGTTTTATCCTCTTCCCCATCGCTATGCCCGGCGAGGCCTTTCTGGAGGGGATGTTCGACAAGGGGGTAGGGGTGCGCTCCTTCGATGTGCACGGTAAGGACTACTGCCGCGTGAGTGTCGGCAAGCCCGAGGAGGTCGACCTCTTCCTCTCGACCCTGAAACAAGTTTTGGTGTAATCTTTCTTCCCCCGGCTCCGGGGGTGCCCGCGCACTTTCCCGGAGCCTTCTTTTCTCCCCCCATGAACCCAGCTTTGCAAAAAACTTTAGCCTTCCTACTGCTCATTTTACTCGGGTACCTGCTGCAGCGCAAACTCGGCGGTAAGCAGGATCTGGCCGGCCTCAAGGTGCTGATCCTTAGCGTCATCCTACCGGCCACCATCTTCATGGCCCTGATGAAGGTAGAAGTTTCCGTAGCCATGCTCTGGCTTCCGGTGCTGGCCCTGTTACTCAATGGGTCCCTCTACGCGGTGTCCACCCGGGTGCTGCCCCGACTGGGCTTCCCCACCGGCACCAAGGAATACCGTACCATGCTGATGCTGGTGCCCTCCCTGGCTCCCGGACTGAGTGCCTTCCCGTTTATCCTAGAATACCTGGGCGATGGCTCCCTCGCCCTGGCTGCCCTGGCCGACGTAGGCAATAAGGTATTCGTACTCATTATCCTCTATATGGTAGCCATGCACTGGTTCTACCAACTGCGGGGGGCAAGCGCGCGGTCGATCGATCGGCGGGAAAAGCTCAAAGACCTGGGGTGGTCGCTACTCCGCGAGCCGGTCAACCTGGTCATGCTGGCGGCCTTCATGCTGCTTGGCTTTGGACTCACTATCGCCAGCCTACCGGTCTTTTTAGAAGATGCGGTCAGCCGGTTGGCGGGCTTGATGAGCCCCGTCATTCTGCTTTTCATCGGTATGGCGGTGCGCTTCAAACGGGAGGAGATGGCCCTTATTCTTCGGGTACTATGCTACCGAGCGGCGCTAGCCTTCCTACTTGCCGCCGGGCTGATCGTGGCGGCGGGCCTGTCCGGTCCCACCGCACTCCTCGCCGTAGTTTTTGCTCAGTGCGCCGTGAGTTTTTGGCCCTTTGCTCACATGGCTGCGGTAGAGGGACTGCGGGCCCCCGACAGCCCGCCGATCTTTGATCTGGATCTAGGTTTGAACGTACTGGCCTTTTCGCTGCCCTTCTCTACCGTGTTGATCCTTAGCATACTGGCCTGTGGCGAATGGTTTGCTACCCCTGGAGTGCCCACGCTTGCGGCTGGTCTTCTGGCCGTGTTCCCACTGCTATACGCAGTACGCCCCGTACTGCGGCAGCGGGGTGTGGAGGCACGGGCCTAAGATCCTCTTATTCATTATCACTCCGGTGGCTAGCCACCGCCGTGTTTCGACCTAGGTACAGTTTGAATCCATTCAGGTCCTCGACGTCGATCTCGTCGTAGCGTTCCGGTAGATCGAGAAAAAAGCTGTGGCTGTCCTTGCCGATTTTACCGCTAAAGACGAGCCGGTCATCCTCCCCGTCAAAGTAGAAATAAGACGGATGAATGGCAAAGGTAGAGGGGGGCTCACGGGTCAGCTCGGGAGCTAACACCTTATCGGGCGATATGACCAGGTAGGTTACCCTGGCCGTATCCTGGTTCCAGATTACATCCGTCACCACCGCTATCACCTCGCCCTTAGCAGTATGCACCTGGGCCCCGATAACCGTAGCAAGAGAGAAGATCGGTCCGGGCATAGCGGGGGCCTATTTGCGTGCCGCGGCCTGCTTAGCGGTTTGGGCTGCGTTCTTAGCCTTCTGGGTGGTGACCGTGCCGATTATTCCCTGGATGATGGGGATAAGTACGCGGGCTACGCCGATGATGGTGGTCAGTGTCTTGGCCCGGCTACGCTTGCGGTGGCGGCGACCACCCTTTTTTTCCTCATACGGGGTGCCATCGGGAAACTCATGAATCACCCGGGTCTCCTTGATTACCGGCATCTTCTTATCTGAGCCCGAGGAGGCCAACTTGATTAGCACCAACAGTCCGGCCAGCGCACCGCCGGCGGGGAGGGCTACATTCTTCAGGAGAAAATTGCCAGCATTACCCTTGGTGGTTCCGATCGCGTGAGCAAATTCCCGCTTTGCGAGCTCTGACTCCATGCGGATCTCCTTCTTGCGTACCTTTAGCTCGTCGAGACTCGTAATTTTTGATTTGCGTATCATTCGTTAGACTTCTTTACCATCGTGTGCGAAAAAGGCCGAGATGACCTTGCTGACCGTGGGGTTGGTGATGAGTGCTTTGCGCAGCACTAGTACCAGCACGAAAATAATCAGTAGGATCAGCGTCACGAGCCCAAAGCCGTATACGCTGTTGTCGAATGCGTTGACCAGGGCAAAGCCTAGGGTGATGAGCGCGAAAATAAGCGTGATGATACCGATGATGGCGAGGATGATGGCCGTGATCAGTCCGGAAATCACGCCGGCGGAAGTTTCCGCCGCGCTGAGTTTATAGTACTCAATTTTTTTCTCGACCAAGCGGTTGACGTAGCCGTAGCTTTCGCCTAGCTGCTCGAGCAATTCTTCTTTGGGCTGCATGTGTGGGGGGATTAAATAAAACGGCCATGCAGTGACATTGACAGTGCATGGCCGTAAAGGGGGGACCGACGTCATGAACGCCGGAAAGAGGGCTACTAGCTATTTTTCTCGATGGTACGGTCCACGCGCTCGCGGTTCTCGTCCATCTTGCGCTCGGCCTTATTGACTCCGCGGTTGAAGCTGCTCTCCATGTCCGAAGTTGTCGATTTGGCGGCGGCTGCTTTCTGGTCGACCGTCTGCTTGGCGTTCTCGGCCTGGGTGTTGGCCCACTGCTTGCCTTCTTCCAGCTTGGTTTTGGCCTGAGCGGTAAGGTCATTGGTCTTTACCTTGGCGTCATTGAGTAACTCCTGTCCTTTGGTCTTGGCGGTATCCACCAGTTCCTCGGCCTTGGTCTTGGCCTGCTGGGTGTAGGTGTTGATCTGGTTGCCGTACTCGTCAAACTGGGCCTTCGCCTTACGCTGCATCGAGCGGCCTTCGTTGGAGTTGAGGTAGTAGCCTACGGCAATACCTGCGAGTAGGCCAAAGCTGAGTGCCCACCCCTTACCGGAACTATTATTGTCATTCATCGGGAGGATAATTTAAGGTAGTGAACATCAACATGACGTTCATCCAATATATCGTAGCTCCGACCAACTATGTTCGTTGGGCACCGCCTAAGTGCGCCGCAGTGAACTCTTTTTTATCCCAAGTTGTGACTAAAGTGACCAAGAGGGGCACAACACGTCCTAAAATCTACGTTAGCTCCTTATCTTTGGTCGTCTCTTTTGCCTGTACATTAACCATTCAACCCCCCACGTGTGAATTTTCTATCCAGTAACCTCCGGTTTCTGCGTAAGCGCCGTAAGCTCTCACAGCAGTTACTCGCCGATGACCTGGGCGTAAAGCGTAGCAATATCGCCGCCTACGAAACCAAGAACGTCGAACCGCGGCTTGCGCTAATCAATGACATTGCCCGCTACTTCGATATTCCCCTTGAGCACCTCATCATGACTGACCTGGCCGCTATGGACTCCGAGGAGTTTCTACTGCTCACCAGCGGGGGGGGAACGCTGACGGCCGATTCCGTCACCGAGATCAAGGAGGTGTCCAATAAGATCCAGCGGATGCTGGACGGGTTCCGCATCTTCTATGAGTTCAAGAAGGAAATGAACGATACCGCCCATCCGGGTTCGGAGAGCGACATCGAAAACTTTCTCGTGTTCATCAACCATATGGCGGAGTACAACCGCCTCATCGAGGCCTCCATTACCCCCGCCGGTATGGAACAGGACCCGGTCGGTGGTGAGGCAAGCTCCGCTCCGGTAGCGCATCGGGTGGATCTGAGCGCCGTCAGCTAAGGCCACCGTGGTTTAGCCCAGCTCGTCAGCTACCTCCTGAAGACTCAGCGCGATCTGGTCACTGTCCGGTAGGTTGAGTTGGCGCAGCCGGGCAATTGTCTTGCGCAGTTTGATCTGCACCTGCCGCCGCCGTTCCCAGTCCTGCTCCCGTTGCTCCATGTTCTCGCGGTTTTGGGCGATTACCTGACCCATCAAGTCGGGCAGGTTACGTAGGTTTTCCTTAAGTAGATAGCCCGAGGCACCGGTAAGGATCGCCTCGGCTACCTTCTCCTCGTCATTGAGGATACCCGTGATGAATACGAAGGGCGTACTATCCAGATGCTCCCTCACGTAAAGCAGCGCTTCAAGCCCGTTCATGTCCGGAAGGTTGTAATCCGAAAGCACGACGTCGGGTTGAAAGGACCGTACTTTCTCCTCAAACTCAGCCCGGTCACGCGCCACGGCAAAGAGTACACTGGGGTGGTATTTACGCACCTGCCGCTTGACTAATTCCAGGTCGACCGGCATATCTTCCAGGATGAAAACTTTGAATATCTCGTCGCTCACGGCAGGCAGGTAAGGGGTGAATTACGAATAGCGCTCCACAAGCTGAAGTATGCCCCGGCCGCCTACGGGACCCTGTAGGCGGTCAATCAGTTCCCCGTCCCGCACGAACAGTAAACCAGGTGGGTCAGTCACGTTGAAAATCTTGCAGATTCGGGGCGATTGCTCCACGTCAGCCACGCTAAACGAAACGTTGCCGTACCTACTAGCCAACCCCTCAAGTAGGGTGCGCATAATGATACCGTGGCCGTCCCAGTTTGACGTAATCAGTAACAGCGTAAGCTCAGGCCGCGTCAGCAGCTCGGGCAGTTTGGCGTCGTTGATTTGGGTAAGTTGATGACCTTGCATCGTAGGGTGGAGAAATGGAGCACTTGGTAAGGGAGAGCTTGTCCGAATTCAACGAGGCGGTCCGGCGCATGTTCGCATAGGCTAAACATTGTTAGGCCAGCCAACAGACCATCCGGGCGCGGCCGCAGGTGCAATGCGCTTAAAGTGACTGTATTTAGTCACTTGGTTAAATGACAGGGATCGTAAGGAACACCTACACTACCTAATTGCCTGACAGTCAACAGCTTAGTTTCATGGCACGGAGTTTGTGGCCCAAAACTGAGTGCATTGAGATCACCTTACACACATTAGTCCAGTTCGAACATGACCAACCAACAATTTATGTCCGAGATGAATCGTCTCGAGAACATCCTATTTTCCTTTGCACTCCGTCTGACCCGCAACTACGAAGACGCCCAAGATCTTATGCAGGAGACGATCTTCCGGGCCTATAAGCACCGCGACAAATTTGCTATGGGGACCAACTTCAAAAGTTGGTCGTCGACCATCATGCGCAATACCTACATCAATCGGTACCGCAAAATGAAGAGCCGCAAGCACGTCAACGAGCCGGTAGAGAGCTTCTTGTTTGCCGTAGAGAATAAGAGCGCCATCGCCAATGGCGGCGAGATGAACATGCGCATGGAGGAGCTGGAGGACAAGCTGCGTCAAATCAGTGAAATTTACAGCGTCCCCTTCCTTATGTTTTACCGGGGCTACGAATACAAAGAGATTGCCAGCTACCTGAATATTCCCATCGGTACGGTCAAGAGCCGTATCTTTCTGGCACGGAAGAAGCTCAAGGCCCTGATCGGCGAGCGTCCTGCCGCCCTTTAGATTTTTTTAACGTTCCTCATTCTGAACCAAATAGGTGTAAGTGACCGATTGGTGCCGCCCTACAGTACCGATTACACTTATATGATGATACAATGCGCAACTTAGGTTCACTTAGCTTGTAGCATTAGCCCATGGAGCCTTACTTTCGCCGCCCTGAGTGATTAGGTACGCCGGACAAGGTGCCATCGGATGCATGCCGCCGGGAACGGATCAACAAACCAACGTTGCGTTCCCCGCGGTCTTTTTTGGTTTAAGTTTTTTTGAATGAGGCCTGAGAAATTTGTTTTAAATCGGCTTGTACTGCCGTACGATCGCATCGTTGCACCGCTGCGTTTCACCCTACTCCGAGCCTTCGGATTTTTGTGCGCTGCACTGTTTACCGGGCTTTTATTCACGGCCGCTATCCACCGATATTTTCCCAGTCCTACTGAGCAACTCCTGATGCAGGAGCTCGAGATAGCCCGTGCCGAAAACGCTGCGCTGTCCCAACAATTTGACGAACTTTCTGGCGTCGTAGATCACCTGCACGAACGTAGTGACAACACCGTGCGGCTGGCGCTGGGTATGGAACCCATCGACGATGACGTATTCGGTGGCGGTAAGGGAGGGCACGACGCCTACGATGACCTTCGCAGTTTTCCTCACGTAGGTAGCCAGATGGCCGCGCTGCGTGAACGCGTGGATCGCCTGCGTTACCAGGTAGACCTACAGAGTCGCTCCATCGATGAGGTAGCGGATGCTGCCATCAGGAAGGAAGATATGCTAGCTTCCATTCCTAGTATCAAACCCATCCAGGGTGATCGCTTCGGCAGGAGCATGGCCAACCTGAGTGGCTTCGGCTTCCGCTTACACCCCATTCTGAACGTTAACAAGATGCACTACGGCATCGATTTCAACTGTGCTAAGGGCACCGAGATTCAGGCCACCGGTAAGGGCGTCGTAGAATCGGCGGGGGAGGAAACCGGCTATGGCAAGTGCGTGGTTATCGACCATGGGTACGGCTTCAAGTCACGCTACGCCCACATGAGTAGCATCAAGGTGAAAAAGGGGCAGGAAGTGAGCCGCGGCCATCTGCTTGGCCTGGTCGGCAGCACCGGCCAGAGTACCGGCGACCACCTGCATTACGAGATCGAGAAGGACGGCGAGCGGGTCGATCCCATCCAGTACTGCTACGACGGGCTCTCCACTGAGGAGTACCGGGAGCTGGTGATAGCTTCCCGCGAGCACAACATGTCCTTCGATAGATAATTAGGGATTTCTTTATCAACCAACAGTATGTAAGGGGCAGCCAGTTGATCTGGTTGCCCCTCTTCGTTACCGGGGCCGTACGATTTGGTTAGCACCGGCGGCCCCGCCCAGATTAGTTTGTATAGCTGGGGGAAAAGTGTATCTTTGCACCCGCTTTGGACCTACCTACCGGTTCAGAGCGTGCGAAACCAATTTTATTAACTAATCAGTACACCTGATCCGATGAGAAATTACGAAACTACTTTCATCGTAGACCCCGTGCTGTCGGGGGAAGAGATTAAAGCGACAGCTCAGGCGTACGTAGACACCCTCCAGCAGGAGGGCTGTGAGATTGTCTTTGTGGACGAGATGGGCCTGCGCACGCTGGCCTACGACATCAACAAGCGCAACAACGGAGTCTACTACTGTGTGGAGTATACTGCTCCGAACGGCGCCTTTCTGAATAACTACGAGCTGGGCATGCGACGCGATGAGCGGATCCTGCGCTTCCTGACCGTAGCGCTGGACAAGTACGGCGTGCAGTACAATGCCGACAAGCGCGCCGGAAAAATCGGCAAGGCCAGGCGGCATAAGCAGGAAAAGCCGGCCAAGAACGAACCGGCCGCCCACGGCATCAGCCGCAAGAAGGCCGATAGCCCCCA
Organism: Neolewinella sp.; assembly: GCF_965214665.1. Taxonomy (GTDB): domain Bacteria; phylum Bacteroidota; class Bacteroidia; order Chitinophagales; family Saprospiraceae; genus Neolewinella. The sequence goes on from NZ_OZ243970.1 coordinate 3,805,610, forward strand.
CCTCACCGGCGTGCCCTCGGGCGATGCCGAATCCTTCAAGGAAGAGGAATAACCACCGCAGTAGCAAACCACAAAACCATCCATTATGGCCAGTCGCGATGATATCAAGTTCCTCTCGAACCCGAAGATTGGAGGACGTAGAAAAAAGTACTGCCGCTTTCGGCGCTTCGGCATTAAGTACATCGATTACAAGGACCCCGACTTCCTGCTCACCTTCGTGAACGAGCAGGGCAAGATCCTTCCCCGCCGCATTACCGGCAACTCCCTGAAGTACCAGCGCAAGGTGGCCTCGGCCATCAAGCGGGCGCGGCATTTGGCGATGCTGCCTTACGTGACGGACCTTTTGAAGTAGGTAGGGAGTAGTAATAATCTAACCAGCACATGCACGGAGCACCGCTCCACAAAGCTGGGACAACATAATTCATCATGAAAGTAATTATGCTGCAAGACGTCGAGAAAGTCGGCGATAAGCACGAAGTGATCGAGGTAAAGGACGGCTTTGGCCGCAACTACCTACTGCCCCGGGGGCTGGCCATCATCGGCAACAAGTCGAATATGGGTCGGCTCAACGAGATGATCCGTCGGGAAAATGCTCAGGAGCAGAAGAAGCTCGATGTATACCGTGAGGTAGCCAACAAGCTGAAGGGTAAGACCCTGCGTGTGGGGGCTAAGTCGGGTACCAGCGGCCGCATTTTCGGCTCGATCACCCAGCTACAGATCCGCAACCTGCTGCAGGAGCAGTTCGGGGTGGACGTAGAGCGTAAGAAGATCGTACTACCCGATGAGGCTAAAGAGCTCGGTACCTACCAGTTCACCATGCGTCTGCACCCCGAGGTAGTGCAGGAGATGGACATGGAGTTGGTGCAGGAGTAGCCTGAGCGGCCTAAATTAAGCCCTCCCGGAAAATGTCGTGTAGGTGTACCATCCCTACGTACAGGCCCCGATCGTCTAAGACGAGCAGTTGGCTGATACCGTTGTCCTGCATCAAGGAGGCGGCTTGAATGGCTAGCTCGTCCGGGCGTACGAACTTAGGCAGAGGCGACATAATTTCGTGGGCCCGTACCCGATCGATGTCGCTGCGTTTGTTGAGCAGCCGCCGGATGTCTCCGTCGGTGATTATCCCTAGCATCTGCTCAGTCTTGAGGTCGACCACTGCCGTGGCGCCCAGCCGACCGGTGGTCATCTCCAATAAGGTGTCCTTCAGGGAGGTGTTGGGGTGAATGTACGGCTTGGCGTTGCGGGGATAAAGGTCACTGACCCGCAGGTAGAGTTTCTTACCCAGTGAGCCTCCGGGGTGAAAACGGGCAAAATCGGCAGTGGAAAAGCCCTTCAGGGCGAGCAGTGCCGTGGCCAGCGCGTCACCCATAGCCATCATGAGCGTAGTGCTCGTCGTGGGAGCCAGTCCGTTGGGGTCGGCCTCCCGTTCGAAGGGTACGAGCAGGAGGTGGTCAGCCCGGCGGGCTAGGGTAGAGTCGGCTGTGCTGGTCATGGCAATGAGTGTATTACCTAGGTTGCGAACGAGCAGCGAGAGGACTTCGATTTCGGTGGTCTCGCCACTGCGGCTGAGGGCCAGGACCGTATCGCTGGGTTGGACCATGCCGATGTCGCCGTGGATGGCGTCGGCAGCGTGTAAAAAGAGGGAAGGGGAGCCGGTAGAATTGAGGGTGGCGACAATCTTTTGGGCCACTAATGCGGTTTTACCTATACCCGTGACGATGATGCGGCCGTGGTTCTCGTGGATGACCTCCACGCACCGTCGAAATTCCTCACCAATGCCTGCGGCTAATTTCGTGAGGGCATCCGCCTCGATGGCCAGGGTCTGGCGGGCCGTGTGGGTTACAAGATCCTCCACGGGCCTACGGATATTGGCGGGTTGGCGGGGCGTCATGTCGGGCTTTTGTTAAATTCATTCAATTAATTGTTGAATTACTTGCGGAAACTTGTACATTAACGATAGGGGTAGCAACAGTGAATGTAGTAACTTGCAACTCCTGCGCCTTTAGTAACCAAATCTCTAAGTGCCCCTGCTCCTCCGCATTATGACGGATGGTGGCGGGGTAAAAGTAGTTCCGCACGGGACAAAGCGACAGATCCATGACCGCAAAAGCGTCAGTTAACTTTTTAGAAGAGGCATTAGCCGAAAACTTCGGTTTCGACACCTTCAAGGGAAATCAGGAAGCCATCATTCAGTCACTCTTCGATGGCAAGGACACCTTTGTCATCATGCCTACGGGCGGTGGCAAGAGTCTTTGCTACCAGTTGCCGGGAATGATGATGGAGGGCTGTGCCCTGGTTATCTCTCCCCTCATCGCGCTGATGAAGAACCAGGTCGACTCCATCCGCTCCTACGGCGATAGCGACGAGGTGGCTCACTTCCTCAACTCCTCCCTCTCGAAGACCCAGATGCGGCAGGTGAAGGAAGACATCAGTGCGGGCAAGACCAAGCTGCTCTTCGTAGCGCCCGAAACCTTGACTAAAGAGGAAAACATCGAGTTCTTCCGCGAGGCTACGATCTCCTTCGTCGCCATCGATGAGGCGCACTGTATCTCGGAGTGGGGCCACGACTTCCGCCCCGAATACCGCCGCATCCGCGAGATGCTCGACCTGATCGGCCACGATATCCCCATCATCGCGCTCACGGCTACGGCCACCCCCAAGGTGCAGTCCGACATCGTGAAAAACCTGCGGATGGGCGAGGACCAGAATACCTTCATCTCCTCCTTCAACCGCGATAACCTCTACTACGAGGTGCGGCCCAAGGGCAAGAAGGAGTACACCTTCCGTCAGATCATTAAGATCGTAAAGGAGATGCCCAATCAGTCAGGCATCATCTACGTCCAAAGTCGCAAATCCGCTGAGGAGATTGCCCAGGCCCTGGTGGTTAACGGGGTGAAGGCCGCACCCTACCACGCCGGGCTCGATCCTAAGACGCGCTCCCGCACCCAGGATGAGTTCCTGATGGAGGATATCGACGTGATCTGCGCCACCATCGCCTTCGGTATGGGCATCGACAAGCCCGACGTGCGCTTCGTGATGCACTACGACATTCCCAAATCGATCGAGAATTACTATCAGGAGACCGGCCGGGCCGGTCGCGACGGACTGGGCGGGCGCTGTATCGCCTTCTATGCCTACAAGGACATCCTGAAGCTAGAGAAATTTCTTCGCGATAAGCCCCTGATGGAGCGCGAGATGGGGGCGCAGCTCATGCAGGAGGTGATGGCTTATTCCGAGACCACCGCCTGCCGCCGCCGCTTTCTTCTTCACTACTTCGGCGAAGAGTACAACGAGAAGAACTGCAACAAGATGTGCGACAACTGCCGCCACCCCCGCGAGCGGGTCGAGGTACGGCAGGAGGTTAAGCAGGCGCTGCAGGCGGTCAAAACGCTCAATGAAAATTATCCCCTCAAGACCCTGATCGAGTTCGTGCTCGGCAAGGAGACCAAGCAAATGCGGGACTATGAGTTTACTAAGCTACCAGGCTTTGGTGTGGGGAAGGGAAAAGAGGAGGTATTCTGGAGCTCCGTATTCCGCCAGGCCCTGCTTAATAACCTGGTACGTAAGGACATCGAGTCGTACGGCACCATCAAGCTGACCGAGGAAGGCGAAGCCTTTATCGTAAAGCCACATAAGTTCGAGATCCCCATCGACCACGACTTCGAAAAGGAGCTGGCTGAGGACATGCAGGACGCCGCTGAAGACGCGCGCGCCGTCGTACTCGATAAGGCGCTACTGCTGGCCCTTAGGGACCTACGCAAGAAAGAGGCTAAGCGCCTTAACCTACCCCCCTTCGTAATATTCCAGGATCCCTCCCTGGTGGACATGGCCACGCGCTACCCCATCAATTTGGAGGAGATGAAGAATATCCACGGGGTAAGCATCGGTAAGGCGCGCCGCTACGCTACTCCCTTCCTGGTGCTGATTGAGAAGTACTGCGAGGAGAACAACATCGACCGGCCCACGGACTTCGTCATCAAGCAGGTCGCCAACAAGTCCAAGACCAAGGTCAACATCATCCAGGGTGTCGACCGCAAGCTCCCACTGGAGGATATCGCCAGCGGCAACCAGCTCAGCATGGACGAACTACTCAGCGAAATGGTGGTCATCGTCTCCTCCGGTACCAAGCTCAACATCGACTATTACATCGAGGAGGAGGTCGACGAGTATAGTCTGGAGGAAACTTACGAGTACTTCATGAACGCCGAAACCGATGACCCCGATCTTGCCTTTCAGGACCTCAAGGAAGAGGACGTGACCCTGGATGAGATCAAGCTCGTGCGGATCAAGTTCCTGAGTGAGATGGCGAATTAGGGAAGGACTCAGGGATTATGGGATATGGGACGAGGGATGCTAGTCTAGCATCCCCCATCTTTTGATCCCTTAATCCCCGGTCAGCCCTTTGCGGAGGATGAGGGATTCGAACCCCCGGTACCCTCACGGATACACCTGATTTCGAATCAGGCACGTTCAACCAGCTCCGCCAATCCTCCGAAGCGGGGCAAATTTACGGCAGGAAATTGAAACTTTTTGTGGTAAATTACAGAAAGTGAGCTATCTTTGGCGGGTCACGCAACCGCAACCCGTTCTCAGCTCCCACCCCGTCTTTTCCCCTCCCGTGGCGTAATTCGTTTCCTATACATGTTCCGTTATGACGTCGGAGGAGTATGCCGCCGTTGCCCTGAGCCGGGTACCCGCCGTTGGCGCTAAGCTATACCGTAAGCTAATTCACCACTTTGGTTCGGCGGCCGCTGCCCTGGAGGCCCGCCCGCAGGATCTGCTCACTGTGGAAGGATTAGCCGAAAAGACCGTGGCCCACTTTGCTGACGACCGGCACTACCGGGAGGCCGATGCCGTGGTTCGCTTTGCCCAAAGGCACCCGCTGGAACTACTCCACTTCGGGGCGGCAGGCTACCCTTCGGCCCTGGCTGCCTTTGATGGGGCGGCGGCCGTGCTGTACCACTACGGCAAAACCGACTGGGATAATCCCCGGCAGCTCGCCATCGTAGGCACCCGTAAGATGAGTGCGCAGGGGGCGCGGCAGGTGGAGCGACTGCTCGATCCCCTACGGGAGCTGGGGGTACTCATTGTAAGTGGGCTAGCCTACGGGGTGGACATTGCCGCCCACCGCCGGGCGCTGCGGACTGGGCTTCCTACGCTGGCCGTGATTGGCAGTGGCTTTGAGCACGTGTATCCCCACGCGCACCGGCACACGGCCCGGCAGCTTGCCGAGCGGGGTGGCGGACTACTCTCCGAGTACCCGCCCTGGCAAAAACCGGAGCGGGAGCACTTTCCCGCCCGTAACCGAATCGTGGCGATGCTCACGGCGATGACCGTGGTGGTAGAATCGGATCGGAGGGGCGGCTCGCTCATTACCGCCAACATGGCCCGGGGGTACGGAAAGCAAGTAGGTGCCTGCCCGGGTCGGCCCGGTGATAGCAGCACGGCGGGTTGTAACGAGCTGATCAAAACGGGGCGGGCCCACCTGATCGAGGAGGCGGAGGATATCATCCGGCTCCTTAACTGGAGTGGGACTGCCGTGCGGCCGCAATTACAACTTTTCGAGCAACTGGATGCAGAGGAACGGGCCGTCGTAGATTGCCTATCCGCCAGGGAAAGTATCAGTATTGACGAATTACACCGGCAACTGTTGCGTCCGCCAGCGGCCCTAGCCGGTACGCTGCTGATGCTGGAAATGAAGGGGGTACTGGCTGCACTACCGGGGCACCGTTACCGGCTTTGTATGGGTTGAAACGTTAACCCTGGGTTTACACGGCTGCCGTATTCATACGTAGTCGCATCTACTATCTTCGCCCCATGAAAGCAACGAACGTACTGCTTAGTATCCTAGCCATCTTAGGGTTACTGGGGTGTCCGCCAGCTCCGGCAGAGACGATCGCACCAGCGTCACCCGCTACCTCCGGGCCGGTATTGACTACCCCCCCTGCTCCGGCGGCAGTAGCCCCAACCCCTTCCGGGGGCATCACGGCACCCGATTTGCCTCCCATGACGCGTACGGACCGGGGACCGAAAAATATCATCCTGATGATCGGAGACGGGATGGGCATCAGCCAGATCAGCGCCGGCATGTACAGCAATAGTAACCACCTCAATCTGGAGCGCTTCCCGGTGATCGGCCTGCACAAGAGTTACAGTGGGGATAATTTAATCACGGATTCGGCCGCTGGGGCTACCGCCTTTAGCGCCGGAGTGAAGACGTACAATGGTGCGATCGGAGTGGATATGGACACGGTCCCCGTTCCTACGATCCTGGAAATGGCCGAGGCTGCCGGAATGCCTACCGGCCTGGTCGCTACCTCATCGATCGTCCACGCCACGCCGGCCGCCTTTTACGCTCACGCCAAGTACCGGAAGAACTTCGAGGAAATTGCCGCGGACCTGGCGCATACCGATATCGACCTCTTCATCGGGGGAGGGGTGCAGTACTTCGAGCGTCGGGAGATGGACTCGCTCAACCTCAGCGATGAGCTACGGCGGGGCGGTAGCACGGTCGCTTCCTTCGTAGATACCGATGTCAGGGACCTCAAAGTGGACAAATCTAAACGGCTAGCCTACTATACGGCCGACGGAGAGCCACTACCCTACAGCCAGGGGCGCCAGTACCTGGTGGCAGCGAGCAGGCTTGCGGTGGAGTACCTGCACGCGCGGGACACCCTGGATACCGGCTTTTTTCTTATGGTCGAGGGATCCCAGATCGACTGGGGTGGTCACGCCAATGACAGCGAGTACATCATCTCCGAGATGCTAGAGTTTGATGTAGCCATTGGCGAAGTGCTCAACTTTGCTCAGCGCAATGGAGAGACCCTGGTGATCGTGACGGCTGACCATGAAACCGGTGGGTATGCCATCCAGAACGGCTCGGCCATGGGACGAATCGAAGGGGCATTCACCTCCGATTACCATACAGCTGACCTGATCCCGGTATTCGCCTACGGCCCCGGGGCGGAGCGCTTTGCCGGGATCTACGAGAATACGGCCATCTTCGATAAGATGAGGCTACTCTATGGCTTCCAGTAGACGGTAGCGACCTAATTTTGACGTAACAATAACTAGCCCAGCTGTAACTACTGGGCCGTAGTAACGTTAGAACGGGTAGGCATAAGCGGAAAGAGCTACGGAGGAATCCGTATATTCGGCCCCGCCTACGGCGCTGATACCCACGGTTTGATCTTTTTAAACAATAGAGTGTGCAAGTAATCCAAAATGGAGTCGATGACATCCACCAGTCGCTCAAGAACTGGAAAACGATCATCTCCCAGTACCAACAAGCCAATACGTGGCGGGCGGTAGGTCAGCTTTTCAGCAGTTTCGGCCCCTTTCTGGCCCTGTGGATCGCGATGTACTTCAGTGTCGACTATTCCATCTGGCTGACCCTTGCCCTGGGTATGGTGAATGCCTTCTTCCTGGTCCGCATCTTCATCATCCAGCACGATTGCGGCCACTACTCCTTCCTGCGTAAGCGTAGGATGAACGATGCCGTAGGCTTCGTCTGCTCCTTCTTCAGCTCCATTCCCTACACTTACTGGGCACGGGTGCACAGCTTTCACCACGGCCACACCGGGCAGCTTGAGCACCGCGACATTGGGGATATAGATTTCCTCACTGTCGGCGAGTTTCGGGAACTGAGTGCCTGGGGCCGGTTCAAGTACCGGGTATTCCGTAACCCCGTCGTCCTCTTCGTCATCCTTCCCGTACTCTACCTCGGTATCGTGCTGCGGATGCCGCGGATCAACTTTCCCGGTTGGTCCCCCATCATTCGTAAACAGTACATCAACAACCTGCTGATCCTGGCCGCTTACATCGGTCTTGGTTTCTTAGTAGGGTGGAAAGCCTTCCTGATCATCCAGGGCAGCATCATCTTCTTTTTTGGCATCATCGCCTTCTGGTTCTTCTACGTACAGCATCAGCACGACCATACCTACATGCAGTGGTCCAAGAACTGGGATTACCTGACGGCAGCCATCAAGGGGGCCACCTTCTATAAGCTGCCCCGGGTGGTGCACTTTCTGACCGGCAACATCGGCTACCACCATATTCACCACCTCAGCAGCCGTATCCCGAACTACAACCTACGTCGCTGTGCCAAGGAGAACCCCGTGCTGCAGCGCCACGTGACCAAGATCACCTTTCTACAGAGCCTGCCCCTGATGTTTAATAAACTCTGGGACGAGGAGAAGCAGCGCATGATCTCCTTCCGTGAGTTTTACCGCAACGAGGGTAAGTTGGCTGCCTAACCCTCCTTCACCGCCAGCTCCACACTCTCCGCCCGCCGGGCCGGCAGGATGGAGGCGATCAGACCGATCACCAGCACCGTTACCGTCACTACCAGAAAATCAAGCGGCCGGAAGGCCAGGGGATACGCTTCCGCCAGCGTGTTCGGTAGCCCCACGATACCATAGTGCGTCTGTAATAGGTATACGACCGTGGCCAGGATGAAGCCGGCAAGTAGCCCCAGTAGGCAAATCAGCAGGCCCACCCGGAGAAATACGTTACGGATGTCTGCACTTGCCATGCCCAGACTACGCAGAATGACGATGTCCTTGCGCTTTTCCAGTACGATCATCCAGAGCGCGCCAATGAGGTTGAAGCTGATGAGGATCATCATCAGGCATACGATGGAGTAGGCTACGTACTTCTCTACGCGCATCAACTTTAAAATGCTGTTTTCCTGTTCGAAGCGGTTACGGACGGTAAACTCATCCCCCAGCACTTCCTTCAGCCTACGGTAAGTAGCCGGGGTAGTAAAGCCAGGGGCAAGCCGTAGCTCCAGTCCAGAGACGACACCCTCCTCTACCCCCATGATCTCACGGGCGAGGTCCAATTTAATGAGCACGGCCTGGTTTTCGAAGGCCTCCTGGCTACGTACGATGCCTACGGGTAGTACCTCCCGCACCTGGTAGGGTAGGCGGCCGGAGGCTAGGATGGTACCGCCCCCCCGCGTACGTGGCCGCGGCACGTAGATCGATAGGGCATTGAACTGATTGTAGGGATCGATGAGTAGCTCCTGCGCCAGGTTCTTACCGACGATGGCCCCCAGGGCGCTCACCTGGGGATAATCCAGGTCGTACTTCCCCTCCTCGATCATGGTGTCGATGCCGTTGATCGAGGGGTAGTTGTGATCTACCCCCTTGAGTGGACCGAAGGCCTGGTGACCGGCGTACTGGAAGCGGGCCGTCTCCTCTAGCGTCTCCGAGATGATCTGCACCCCCTCCACGCCCCGGAGCCGCTGCAGCAGGTCGTCATCCGCCGTAAAGGTCTTCCCCTCCACGGCGGTGATACGTACATCCGGATTCAGGTTATTGAACAGGCCCACGAAGATGTCCTCGAAGCCGTTGAATACGCTCAGCGCGATGATCAACGCCGCCGCCCCGATGGCCACTCCGAAGGCGGCCACGAAGGTGATGATGTTAATCGCATTGGTCGACTTATGCGCAAAGAGGTAGCGCCAGGCCATCCGCTGGGGAAGGTTCATGCGCGCAAAGGTAAGGCCCCCCTACTTCAGGCGATCAAGCAGATTGTTGAGGTGTTCGATCTCCCCCTCACTGAGCCGCTCGCTAATCTGTCCGTCGAGGAGCTTTCTGTCCCGATTAATTTCCCCCAGCAAGCGCTGCCCGGCCGCAGTGATACGAGCGCGGTTGCTACGACGGTCTTGGTCGGAAGGAAATTTATCGATGAGCCGCTTTTTCTCCAAGCGGTCCACCAGGCGGCTAGCGTCCGACATCTTATCGGCAAGCATATCGCGGATTTCCTGAATGGATAGCGACTCCGGAGTCCGCTCGTTCAGGATGCGTAGAATACTATACTGCTTGGGGGTGATGCCGTGGGGCTGTAGGTACTGGCGCATGCTATTGTTCACCCAGCTACAGCTATGTAACAGATTGAACCGAAGGTCCCTATACGGATCGTCCGACACCAGGCGGCCATCGTCGCGGTTCACGTTCTTCATCTCTGGTGGGGGCTTTTTGTAGGCGTTCATGCGGGGCTGGTCTCAAACACCCGCCAAAGATAACAAATGCACCAGTAGATTCTCATATTTCAGCAAATTGTTTGAGACTTTCTGTGTCTTGGGATAGTAACAGTGCAACAGGCATGGGCTAAAACCGTTGCGAACTTTCCCTCCTTGTCCCCGCTTTAACGCAGCTTTAAGCTTCCCGGCACGTCCGATTCTACGGGCGTTGCGTTAACCAGGCACACTGATCTACCGATTTTTATGAAAGCTATTCATTCGCTTTTGGCGCTGCTGTTCCTTTTCGGTTACGTTGCACCCGCGGCCGCGCAATCTACCCAGTACACCGCTGCCGCCGATAGTGATCCGGAGGCTAAGCAGTTGCTGGAGTCGATCCGTAAAAAGTACGACGGCTACACCACGCTGACGGCTGATTTTCGGCTGGAACTGGCCTTCCCCGGTGAGCCCGTAGAAATCCAGCAGGGTTCCCTGAGCCGCCGCGGCGACCTCGTGCATTTCAAACTCGGCAACCAGGAGGGCATCATCAATGACGAGGCGGCCTACTTCATCCTCCACGGCAGCAAGGAGGTGCAGATCAATGACCTGCCCGAGCCCGGGGAGGCGACCGGTATGCTCACGCCGCAGACCCTGTTCAGCTTCTACGAGGGCAACCAGTACGTGCTGGCGCTCCAGGGCACCGAGCAGACCGATGGTCGCACCCTCCAGGTGGTGGAGATGAAGCCCCTGGATCGTGACGCCAGCGATTTCACCAAGCTGCGGCTGCTAGTCGATCAAAAAAGCCAGGAGATCGTGAGTGTCAAGGCCTTCAGTCGCGACGGCAGCACCTATACCTTTTACCTCGACGATACTCAGGGCAACGCCGCACTGGCTGCCGATACCTTCACCTTCCAGCAGGCCAACTTTCCCGGCTACCATGTAGAGGACCTGCGCTTTTAAGCGGGCGGGGCCGCAGGTGCAAGGCTGATGTAACCAGGCCGGTCCTACTTGCGTTGTGCTACCATGGATCGACCCACAGTAGTGATTGCCGGGGCCACCGGCTTCCTCGGGCGGTGGTTCATCGAGCGGTATCACCGGCAGTACCGCATCATTGCCCTGAGCCGGAGCGCCATGCAACCCGAACCGGGATATGAGCTGGCCGAGTGGCGGCAGGTGGAGCTCTATTCTATCACGAGTACAGAGGAGGGCATCCGGGGAGCGGATTACGCCCTCTACCTGGTGCACTCGATGTCGCCGAGCACCCGGCTTACGCAGGGCAGCTTCGAGGATACCGACCTGCTGCTGGCCGATAATTTCGCCCGGGCGGCGGCCAATCAGGGGGTGAAGCAAATTCTCTTCGTGGGGGGTATCCTGCCGGACGATGAGCCCACGGAGGCGCTCAGCCGTCACCTGCGCAGTCGCCATGAGGTGGAGCTGACCCTGGCCTCCACGGGCGTACCCGTCACCACCCTACGGGCCGGGATCATCGTAGGGGCGGACGGCTCCAGTTTCCAGATGATCGAGCGGCTGGTGCGGCGGCTGCCGGTGCTGATCTGCCCGGCCTGGTGTCAAACGACCACTCATCCCATCAGTCTCGACGACACGCTACGCATTCTCGCCTACTGTCTGGGGCGGGAAGAGGTGTACGGGCAAACGATCGACATTGGCGGTTCGGAGACCACGACCTATATGAAGATGCTGCGGAGCGTGGCAAATCTCCTGGGCAAGCGGCGCATCATCCGGCCGGTACGCATCTTTAGTCCCGGGCTGTCGACCTTCTGGGTAAGTAAATTCACCCAGACCTCCGGCGATCTGGTACGGCCCCTGGTGCAGAGCCTGCGCCACCGTATGATAGCCGCGGACAGTGCGGTACTACGCGCCTTTCCCGACCGGGACAATTTCGAGGCGGCCGCCCAGCGCGCGCTGACCTCCACCGAGCGGCTGACGCCTCTGCCGCGGCGGGTACCTACCGGAGACCATGAGCGAAATACGGTGCGTAGCGTACAGCGGCTGCCCAATCCGCGGCACCACACGGCCACCTACGTAGCGCGGCTGTACCAGCGCTGGCTGCCGATCTTTTTTCGGGCGTTGATCGGGGTGAAATCCCAGGGAGATAATTCCACCTTTCGGTTCGTAGGGGTACCGCTGTTACGGCTGATGTTCATCCCCAGTCGGAGCGATGACCACCGGCAGCTATTTTACATCGTGGGGGGGCTACTGGCGAAGCGTAAAAACAAGGGGTGGCTGGAGTTTCGTAACGTACTAGGGGACGACTTCACGATCTCGGCCATCCACGAGTTCGTGCCCTCCCTGCCGTGGTACATTTACGTGGTCACCCAGGCGCAGGCCCATACCTGGGTGATGAAGCGGTTCGGGAAGTATCTCTCCGATCAGGATGCGTACTAGAACCCCAGCCCATGCGGACCGTTGTGCCAACTATGGAAACACAGCAACTGAACAATGGACTGAAGATGCCGAGTCTGGGCCTGGGCGTTTGGCAGAGTGACAATGGAGAGGAAACGATCAATGCCATCCACTGGGCCCTCGAGGCCGGTTACCGCCACATCGACACCGCCCGAATCTATAAGAATGAGGAGGCCGTAGGTAAGGCACTGGCGACGGCCTCCTCCGTGCCCCGCGACCGGGTGTGGCTCACGACCAAAATCTGGAACGACGACATTCGCCAGGGGCGTACTACGGCCGCGCTCGAGGAAAGCCTTGGCCGATTGAAGACGGATTATGTAGACCTCCTTCTACTACACTGGCCGGTCGACGGAAGTACCAGGGCCTGGCAGGAGCTGGAGCGGGCCCTCAGCGCGGGAAAGGTGCGCAGCATTGGGCTGAGCAATTTCATGGCCGATGACCTGGAGGAAATTCTACAGGCCGGCGACGTAGTACCGGCGGTGAACCAAATCGAGTACCACCCGTATCTGGTGCAGTCCGAGGCGATTGCGGTCTGCGATGAGCACGACATCGTCATTACGGCCTGGAGCCCGCTAATGCAGGGCAAGTTTTTGGAGGAGCCCACCTTTGCCGAGATTGGTGAGGAATACGGCAAGACGGCCGCCCAGGTGGTACTGCGCTGGTGCCTACAAAACGACGTGATCGCGATCCCAAAGAGTGTGCACAAAAAGCGCATCGTCGAGAATGGCGAACTGTTTGATTTCGAGCTTTCGGAGGAGGACATGCAGCGCATCGACCAGCTGGAACGGGGACACCGCTTTGGTCCCGACCCCCATAACTTTGACTTTTAGCATAGCGTGGTGCGCTTTTGCTGATAAACCAGAAAAATTCCGAACATCACAAGGTGCGGGAGATTTGTCCGTTTAACAAGCAACCAGACACCACCAGTTGACCAAATCACACTATTCCGTCCTCCGTTCTGCCTTGATCGGTGGGTTACTCTCTACTGCGGTCATCTTTATGGGGACCTACTTGCTAGGTAGCGTTTCGGATGCCGAGGCCATCGATAACCTACAGGAGATTCGCCCCACCTTGCGATTTACGGCCAGCGGCACGCTTACGGCTACGGCGACTATTCTAGCACTGATGCTGACGTTACTGTCCTTCAGCGAGAATGCCGACCGTAAACTGAGGGGGTATCACTACGATCGCATCTGGTGGATTGCGCGCTTCTCGGCGGCTATTTTCATTGCCGCCCTTCTCCTGCTGATGGTGCTCAATGTACCCATCAACAATGCCGAGGAGACCTTTGCGGGACAGTACCACCTAGTCTACTATGGTCTGCTGGCCTATGCCGCCCTGATCGGGGGGTTCATGATCACGATCATCCTACTCCTTTATCAGGCGGCGCGTGACATCATCGTCATCGCCCACCCCGACCGCACGGCTTCCGGCCTGTACGTGGATGAGAATAACGAAGAGGACGTCCTTACCAAACGCGAACGGGAGCGGATGCGTCCGGTCGAGGATGAGAAGGAATAGGCCCACGCCACCGCAGCCCCTAAGCCAGTATTTTTCCGTTATTTGCCGCAGCGATCCCCCGTACATGCCGGGGCCCAGCGTTCATGACCGCATTGTACCAAACTACCTGACCCTGAATGGAAGCCCTCAAACAAAAATTTGCTGCCAAGGCCCTTGCCCTCTACCAAGAACTACGCACGATCAGCAGGGAGCACGGAGACCTAAAGGTCGACGAGGTGAAGCTCGCGCAGGTACTCGGCGGCGCCCGTAGCATTAAGATGATGCTCTGGGAGACCAGCCAGCTCGACGCCAGTAAGGGCATCCGCTTTCGGGGGTATTCCATCCCCGAAATCCGCGAGCTACTGCCCCGCGGCCCCCAGGGAGAACCCATGCCGGAGGGGCTGTTCTGGCTGATGCTGACCGATGAAATTCCTACCCCCGACGAGGTCAAGCAACTCACCGCCGAATGGCACCGCCGCGCCGACGTGCCCCAGCAGGTGTTTACTACCCTGGACAGTATGCCGGCCGATACCCACCCCATGACGCAGTTCACCATCGGTATCATGGCCATGCAGCGTGAGAGCGTCTTTGCCCGCCGCTACGCCGAGGGGCTCGCCAAGTCAGACTACTGGGACGCGGTCTACGAAGACAGCATGAACCTCATCGCCCGCCTGCCGCGGGTAGCCGCCTACATTTACCGCCGGGCCTTCAAGGATGGGCAGCACATTGAGCCCGATACCAGCCTGGACTATAGCGCCAACTACGCCCACATGCTGGGCAGCGACGATGAGGACTTCCGGAGCCTCATGCGGCTCTACCTCACGATTCACGCCGACCACGAGGGTGGCAACGCCTCGGCCCACACCGTCCACCTGGTAGGCTCCACCCTGAGCGATCCTTACCTAGCTTTTTCCGCCGGGATGAATGCCCTGGCTGGCCCCCTACACGGCCTGGCCAACCAGGAGGTGATCAAGTGGATTTTCGAGATGATCGACGCGCTTGGCACCCAGACACCCACCGAGGAGCAGATTGCCGAGTATGTACAACAGACCCTGGACGAGGGCAAGGTAATTCCGGGTTACGGCCACGCCGTGCTGCGGGAGCCCGACCCCCGCTTTACCGCCCAGCGGCGCTTTGCCGAGCAGTACATCTCGGGTAGCGACCTCATCACGACGGTGTGGAAGATATTCGACGTGGTACCCCCCATTCTACAGAGTCTCGGTAAGGTCAAAAACCCCTGGCCGAACGTCGATGCCCACTCCGGTGCCCTGCTGGTGCACTACGGGTACAGCGAGTTCAGCTACTACACCGTGCTCTTCGGCGTAAGTCGGGCCCTGGGCGTACTGGCGGCCGGCATCTGGAGCCGCGCCCTGGGCATGCCCCTGGAACGACCGAAATCGGTGACCAGCGAGTGGGTCCGCCAGCAAGTCAGTAAGTAATCCAATTTAAGCGTCTAGTCATGAATGTTCCCGCTAACCTCTTTTACACCGAGGAGCACGAATGGGTGCTCTTCGAGGGCAACACCGCCACCATCGGCATCACCGACTTCGCCCAGGAGCAGCTCGACGAGCTGGTCTACGTCGAAGTGGACACGGTAGGGGAGAAGCTCGACCGTAATGAGGTCTTCGGTACCGTCGAGGCGGTCAAGACCACCAGCGATCTCTTCATGCCGGTGGCCGGTAAGGTCATCGAGTTCAATAGTGCGCTCGACGAAAACGACGGGGATAACCCCACCCTGGTCAATGAGGATGCTTACGGCAAGGGGTGGATCGTGAAGGTGGAGCTCGACGACCCCGCGGACCGTGAGGGACTGCTTGACGCGGAGGCCTACGGCAAACTTATTTCGTAAAAAATCAGTGGGGCGACCACCAAAGGCTTCCACCGCTGCATCTTACCGGAAAGGGCGCGGCGTACAACGGTGGCTGAGCCTCGGCTACGCGATCTTTCTGGCGGTGGTCAGTCTGAAGCCCGGACAGCAGATTCCAAAAATTTTCGACTGGAGCGAGCTATTTTCACCGGATAAGTTTGCACATTTTACCGCGTACGCCATTTTTGCAGTATTATTGTCTTTCTCGATCGGAGGTCGATCCGTCCTGATACCCACGGCAACGGCCGTGACCGCCGCGGCGCTTTTTGGAGTCCTCATGGAGGTTCTACAGGGCATCGCCGGCACGGGGAGGTTCTACGATCCGGTCGATATGGTAGCCAACTTGTTGGGTGCCATTTTTGGGGGAGTGATTTACGCACTGCTCCGAGCCCTTCTAAGATAAATCGCCCCTCCGTACCGGCGGGGCCGCAACGCTAACTGTTTTAACCATATGCCATGAATACTAACTTCTCCATTGGGGGGAGTACCCTGGCAATCATCTTGGGTGTGATCCTGCTCTTGTTCATCGGCCTCATCGTACTGATGCGGAACGTGTACAAGTCGCGCACCGAAAAGGGGATTGCCGGCGAATACTCCGCCGCTGCCAAGGACAACAACTCCTACATCGAAAACCGCGCCAAGTACGAGCGGGTGGACGTGTTCGGTCTGAGTTCTACCTTCTTTAACTTTGGACTGGCCCTGGCCGTGGGGATCTCCCTGCTGGCCTTCGCCTGGACGCAGTACTCCGCCGAAATCGTCATTCCCGAGGGTGCCCTCGAGCTCGACGAAGAGATCGAGATGGAGCCGCCCCGGACCGCCGAGCCACCCCCACCCCCACCGCCACCCCCACCCCCGGTGATCGAGGAGGTACCCGAGGAGGAGCTGATCGAAGAAGATCCGCCCGAATTTGAGGACACCTCCATCGACGAGAATACCGTGATGGAAGAGGCTCCACCGGAAGTGAAGGAAGACAAGGCTCCACCTCCTCCCCCCCCGCCGCCGCCACCACCCCCCGCTCCCGAAGTGGAGGAGATCTTTAAGGTCGTAGAGCAAATGCCGCTCTTCCCCGGCTGTGACGATCTGGGTAGCTACGACGAGAAAAAGGCCTGTGCCGATAAGAAGATGCTTGAGTTCATCTACGGTAACATTAAGTACCCCGCCATTGCCCGGGAGAACGGCGTAGAGGGTATGGCCGTAGTCTCCTTCGTGGTCGAGAAAGACGGTACCGTAACCGACGCCAAGGTAGTCCGCAACCCCGGTGCCAAGACCGGTGAGGAGGCCCTCCGCGTGGTCAACCTCATGAACGAGAAAGGTATGAAGTGGAGCCCCGGCAAACAGGGTGGACGCAACGTACGCGTACAGTTTAACCTGCCGGTGAAGTTTAAGCTGGAGTAGGCTTAGCTTTTTCCGATCGAATCAATAAAGCGCCGTTATCCTGAAAGGGGTAGCGGCGCTTTTTTTACCCAACCACCCCTATGCGCATCGCCTACATTCTCTACGACGACCACACGCTGCTCGACTTCGTGGGGTTTTACGACCCCGTGAGTCGGCTCCATTCGCAGGGCTTCCTACCGGACTTAGCGTGGCACCTGTGTGGCACCAAGGCTACCATCCACGATAACTTCCGGCTGCACATCGCCATCGATCGGGTAACGCCCAACCTGGCGGCCTACGACCTCGTCTACGTACCGGGGGGCTTCGGCAGCCGAGTTTTACAGCAGGATGAGGAGTTCCTAACCTGGCTACGTACTGCCGGGGGCGTCCGGCACCTAGTCTCCGTATGTACTGGCAGCCTCCTGCTCGGGGCGGCTGGCCTGCTCACAGGCAAGCGCGCCACCACCCACTTCAACGCGTACGATACGTTAGCCCCCTACGTCGCCGAGGTCGTCCACGAACGCATCGTCACCGATGGCAATTGTATCACCGGCGGGGCGGTCGCGACGTCGCTCGACCTCGGACTTCACGTCTGCGAGCTTCTCGTTGGAAAAGATGCCGCCGCCGCCGTTCGCCATAGTATGAATTACGCGTAAGCCCTTATCTTTGTCTATCTTTGTCCGCCTTACGGGATGTAGCGCAGCCCGGTAGCGCGCGTCGTTCGGGACGACGAGGCCGCTGGTTCGAATCCAGTCATCCCGACTCTATTGCACTGCACCTGCGTCCCCGCCCCGGACGTATGGCTTCAGTGAAAGCTGCATCCACCGGCCTATAGCAAATCGACTACCCCGTCCTGCTTCCTGCCGCATAACCAGCATGATTATCACGATGCGCCGACTTGCTCTTTCCCACTACGTCCTGCTGTCGGTTTTATTTGTCGGCTTTCGTCAACATCAAACGACGTTTACGGGCAATCCCATCCTGCCCCACTACGAGTCTGCTGACCCGCAGATCGCATTTGTCAACAACAGGTATTACCTGTACCCGACTGACAACACGCGTCCCGATCCGGGCTTTAGCGTCTGGTCCTCTGACGACCTCAAGGACTGGCGCAACGAGGGCAACATTTTGAGTCTCTCCACCGTGCCCTTCGCTTCCGGCCGCCCCTGGGCACCGGGTTTTGCCCAGCGCAATGGTCGATACTATTTCTATTTTTCCGCCGACGATCGTATCGGCGTAGCCGTAAGCGATACACCTACCGGGGAATACAAGGAAGTACTGGGCAAGCCCCTTGTTACCTACGAGGCCGACCTATCTACCATCGACCCTATGGCCTTCATTGACGACGATGGGAAGGCTTACCTGTACTGGGGAGCGGTACCGGGCCTGTTCCGCCGCGATAGCGCTGACGTGATCATTAACAGTCTGATGGTGCGCGAGCTCAACGATGATATGGTCACCCCAGAGGGCCCCACCATCTATACAGTGCGTGCGCTCGACGAGCACATCGAAGGGACCTACGTCTTCAAGCGGCACGGGACGTATTACCTGATGTATTCGGCAGGAAATTTCAACGCTCCGGCCGACAGTCCCCACGCCTACCGGGTAGAGTACGCCACGGCCGACTCGCCCCTGGGTCCCTTCAACCGCGCAGCTAACAACCCGGTGCTAGCCTCTAACGTAGGGGACTCCATCGTCGGGCCGGGGCACAACTCCATACTGCACATCCCCGGTACGGATGAATGGTATATTGTCTACCACGCTCACCGGGGGGGGGCCGAGGTGCGGCGGCAGGTATTCATCAACCGGATGGAATTCGATGCGGACGGTCTCATTACACCCATCACGCCCGATCGGCGTGGCGTAGCGATCCGGCCCATACAGCTTGGCCTGACGCTTGACGATCCAGGCCCGCTGCGGGTGGGCGACACCCTGAGCATGCGGGCCACCTGTCAGTGGCCGGCCGACGAATTGCAGGAGATAGTCTTCTACGCCAACGGAGAAAGCATAGCGGTAGTGAGCAAACCGCCTTACGCTTACGCCTGGGCAGATGTGCCAACGGGGTTTCATCGCCTATTCGCCGAGGCTAAGCACCGCTCGGGAGCAACGACTACCTCCTCCGCCTGGAATGTGGATGTCCGTGCCCTACATCCTAAATAAGAGGGGAACCAGCAGGGTGGTAGCTACCCAGAACACTAGACTCAACGGTGCCCCGATGCGCGTAAAGTCCAGGAACTTATAGCGGCCGGCGCTGTACACCATGGCGTTGGTCTGGTAGCCCACGGGCGTCATGAAGCTGGCCGAGGCGGCTACCGCTACGGTGACGAGTAGGGGGAGGGGATCCACGCCGATCTGGTCGGCGCAGGCTAGGGCTACGGGAGCCAGCAGGGCCGCGGTGGCGTTGTTACTCATGACCTCGGTGAGCAGGCCGGTAGCTAGGTACAGTCCGGCCACTAGTGCAAAAGGCCCCCAGGCGAATATCGATCCCGTAAGTAGCTCGGCGATACTAGCATCCAGTCCACTGTTGCTCATTGCGCGGCCCAGGCTAAGGGCACCGGCCAGTAAGAAAACGATCTTCCAGTCAATCGACTCATAAGCCTCCGCCATGGAGATCGTACGACTCACCACCAGGACACAAACCCCGAGCAGGGCCGCGATGCTAATGGGGAGCAGCCCCGCAGTTGCCAGTCCAATGACCACGGCTACCAGCCCGGTAACGAAGTAGAAGCGTCCCCGTCTAAAGTCCGTAATGGCATCCGTAGAAAGGAGAATGAACGGGCTATCCTGCTGCTGCTCGATGCGCTGTAGCTCCTGCAAGTAGTGGCTTTTAACCTCGGCTAGAATTACATCACCCGGAGTGAGGGGCAGCTGGTATAGGTGCTCGTGGAGCGTCTCCTCCCGCTGGCGGATCGCCAGCGGTACGGCCCGGTAACTGCGCCGGAAGTCGACCTCCCGCAGGTTCTTACCCACAAAGTCGGAGTTGGGGGTGACCACCATCTCCACCAGGCTGCTGTTGTCGCGCTCCAGTCCGGTACCCATCAGGCGCAGACTGCCACTGTTATCCACCAGGCGCACCCACTCCTTGAGGTTAAGGATTTTGGTCCGGTCACAGCGCACCTTGAGGGTATCGCCGGCAACGAGCCGAAAGTCACCGGGGGGCAGCACGAAGGTCTCCTGCGCCCGGCGTACCTCGATAATGTCCATATCGAGCTCGCGCACCAGCGGCGAATCCATGATCCTGCGACCGGCCAGGTCGGGGTGATTCAGGATGACGATCTCAGCCAGGTAGTCGTGCAGCGCGAACTTATCAGCCAGGCTATCCTCGCCGTCCCGGTTAGGCAGTAGATCACTACCAAAATAGGTGAGGTACAGTACTCCAAGACCAAGTAATATGAGCCCCAGGGGGGCCAGGGTGAACATGGCAAAGCCCACGTGCCCGTGCGCGATGGCGATGCCGCTGACCAGGATATTCGTCGACGTACCGATGAGGGTACACAGCCCCCCAAAGATGCTGGCGTAGGAGAGCGGGATCAGTAGCTTGGAGGCCTTGATCTTCGCCGTGGCCGCGATGCGGTTTACGACCGGAATGAAAACAGCTACCACCGGCGTGTTATTAATGAACGCCGAACAGAAAGCCACCACCAGTAGGAGCAGCAGCGTGGCCTTGCGCGGCTGCCTCCGAAACCGCCCCGCCATCAGGCCCGCTACCTGCTGTAGCGCTCCAGTTTTGAGCAGCGCTGCCGAGAGCACGAACATGAAGGCCACGGTAAGGGTAGCTTCGTTACTGAAGCCCGCTAGGCCCTCCTGTGGGCTGATCACCCCGGTCACTACCAGGGCCACCACCAGCAGCATGGCCACTACGTCTACGGAGAGCCATTCGGTGACGAATAGCAGCACCGCTCCAGCGGCAATAAGTAGCGTGAGTACGGCGGGGCTCCACATAAACGCCCGCGAAGATAGCCGTTAGAACTGCTGCTCGTAGATGTTGCGCAGATCGGCGTTGGTCTCGGCGGCCTTGATGTTCTCCAGCCCCGTGCCCATCTCCATGATGAGTTTGTTGAGCTCATCGGTGTTGCCGAGCTCCTCCACCCGCGCGCTCAGATCGGTCCGTAGGTCACTGATGGCCTTGGTGGCAGCTAGCCGGCGCCAGGGACTCTGCGACTGATCGAGGGCCATCTCCTGTAGCATCGCCACACCGGTGGTCTGCTGTGCCGTTTCCCCCTTCGCCAGCAGCGATTGATAGGCGGTGTAGAGGGCCACGGCCTCGTAGCCGTCCGCCTTACCCAGTTGCTGCTCGAAGTAGGGAAGCTTTTCCAGGGCACCGGTCTCGCTGTACAGACCGGCCAGCGCCCCGCTGATGCTACTGTTGTCGATCGCTTCCAGCTTCTCGGCAGCCTGGCGAGCAGTCTCCGGATCGGTGGCCACCAGGGCCTCTAGCCCGGCGGCTACTACGGCATAGGGCTCGGCATCCATGGCTTCGGCAGCGATGGCACTTAACTCCTCGTCGCCGGACTGGGTCAGTACGTTGATGGCCGTAGCGCGCACCTCGGAACGCTCGTCGGTACGGGCAATCTGCCGGATCAGGGCAAGTTGCTCGGTCGTGGGCTCCTCGATGCTCTGTAGCGCGATGCCCCGGATGGCGTAGAAGGTATCCTGCAGCGCCTGGGTGAACAGTGCTTCCTTCAGGTCCTCGTTGCCCTCCTGATTGCTCAGCAGGCCGATGGCCTCGTAGCGGTCCAAAAAGGCGGGAGCGTACCGGTACTGTGCTTCTAGTTCCCCGGGCGACTTACTGTAGTCGTACTCGGCCAGCAACTGGTGGGCCGGGTCGAACACTACCACGTCGGGCGTCGTAGCGGAGGGGAAGGTGAAGGTCTGCTCGCGCTCCTCCATCACTACGTGGTGGCGGGTGGCGGTGCCGTTAGTGTATACGTCGATGGCGACCGGGATACGGAAGACGGCCGGCACGTTGTTGTCCGTACGCTGAGTCTGGGTCACGGTGACCGCCACGCTGCCGTCGGCGTAGTCGGTAGTGATACGTAGCTGCGGATGGCCCGCCTGTAGGTACCACTGATCGAAGAACCAGCTCAGGTCCTCCCCGGTCGTATCCTCAAAGGCAATACGCAGCTCGTCCACCTCTACGGCCGATAGCTTATTGCGCTCCAGGTAGTTCTTGAGGCTGGCGAAGAAGGCCTCGTCGCCTACGTAATTGCGCAGCATGTGCAGTACGGCTCCACCCTTATTGTAGCTGTGGGCGTCAAACATCTGCTCCTTGTCGTCGTAGTCATACCAGATAAGCTCGTGGGGCGGGCTGCTCCGTAGCGAGCCCAGATAGCCCTGCCACTCCTCGAGCAGGTGGTAGTCGGCCGCGTCGCGGCCGTGCTTCTTTTCCATCCAGAGGTACTCGCTATAGTTGGCGAAACCCTCATTCAGCGTCAGGTTCGACCAGCTCTCACAGGTCACGTAGTCGCCGAACCAATGGTGGAACATCTCGTGGGCCACGATCTTCTCGTTCAGGTCAACGTCGATCAGGTCGCGCGCCGTGCCGTGCATGAACTCCCCAAAGATCACGGCCGTGGTATTTTCCATCGCACCGCTCACGTAATCCCGCACCGCCACCTGGCTAAACTTCGGCCAGGGATACTGCACCCCCGTTAGCTCGCTGAAGAAGGTCAGCATCTCGCGGGTGTAGGGATAGATCGCCTTGGCGTAGGGAGCGTACTCCTCCTCCACGTAATAGTTCACGGGAATACCGTTCCAGTCCTCGTCCTCCACTACCTCGAATTCGCCCACCACCAGGGCAAACAGGTAGGGGGCGTGCGGCAGGTCCATCTTCCAGTAGTCGGTGCGCATACTGTCCTCTACGGAGGTAGAGCTCACTAGTGTACCGTTGGAAAGCGTTTTGTAGCGGTCGTTCACCGTCACGTAGATCTCCTCCGTGCACCGCTCGTTGGGCTTATCGATGGTGGGAAACCAGCGGCTGTTATTTTCCGTCTCGCCCTGTGTCCAGATCTGCCGTGGCTTGTCGCCCTCTTCCCCCCGGGGATTAATGAAGAACAGCCCCTTATCGCTTGTGATGGCCCCACCGGCTGTGCCACCTTCGTGGGGAATTGCCGTATAGTCCAAGACCACGGTAAAGTCCTCCCCACGTGCGTAGGTCTGGTCCAGCTCGATCGTCACCTTCTGCTCTTCCTGGTCGTAACTATACTTCAGCTCCTTGCCGGCGGTATTGGTTATTGAGTTGAAATTCAGGCCTTTTGCATCCAGCACCACACTCCGCACGGGACTGAACACGGGCCGTAGCCGCAGCGTCGCCTTGCCGATCACCATCTCCTCGGCCCAGTCGAAGCGCAGCTCCAGTTTAGTGTGCAGTAGGTCACTCACCCGATTGAAGGCTAGCGCCCTAGGTGCCCGTGTGGTAGGAAGGGAATCAGGGGCCGCAACAATATCCTCCTCCTCAATTACCCCATTTGCTTCCGGGGTCACGGTCATCGTATCCAGGTCGCGGGTTTCGGTCTCGGCCACGTCCGGGCTCGGTGGCGGCGGCGGCGGGCTTGCGGCGGGCTTGGTAGTAGTACAGCTCAGGGCCAGCAGCAGGCTCGCCAGCATGCTTACGTAGGGAAAGGTGCGCATCAAGGTGCTTGGTTTAAGCAACTAGGACGTTTGGGGGGGGGCAGTTGTTGACGGAGTGGGTTGGTGAGTTGGTGAGTTGTTGCGGGGCCGTCGTTGTAGGCAAAGCAGGCCTTGTAGGCTTGGCAGGAGGGCTGCGTCATTTGGGGTATGCGTAAATAGGGGTAGGGGCCCCTATTTTGAGCTAGCTGTAAGCCAGGTGCAACACAAAACGAGCGAAGCGAGCATTCACAACAACGCAACAACGCAACAACGCAATCCTATGAACCACTACATCCTCTTCTACGAGACGGTGGACGGCTACGTAGAAAAACGGCAGCCCTACCGTGATACCCACCTCACCCTAGCCCGCAAGGCCTCCGAGGCCGGCGAACTGGTGCTAGCCGGTGCCTACGAGCCGGCGGACGGCGCCGCACTGGTCTTCAAGGGCAAATCGGAGGAGGTGGCCGAAGCCTTCGCCCGCGAGGACCCCTACGTGAAGAACGGACTGGTGACGCGGTGGTGGGTGCGGAAGTGGAACGTGGTGGTGGAGTAGACGCCTTCGGCTGGTTAGACTGCTTTCAGCAGGTAGACCGCTGTGCGGGTAGACCCCCTCGGGGGTAGAAGGGCGGCGAGTTCGCTCTGGGAGGTTTTCTTTGCACCTGCCCCCGATAGCTATTGGGGCGCCACCCAGCGACGCCTATCACGACGGCCTTAACCCCTTTGCTCCTTAACTCCTTTACTCCTTGACTATCATACCAGCTATAGACCTCATCGACGGAAAGTGCGTACGTCTCACCCAGGGCGACTACGACCGCAAGACCGTGTACAACGAAGACCCCCTGGCCGTGGCGCGGGAGTTCGAGGCGGCGGGGCTGGAGCGGCTGCACGTGGTGGACCTGGACGGCGCGCGGGGCGGTGGCATCGTGAACCACCGGGTGCTGGAGCGGATCGCGGGAGGCACGAAATTGAAGATCGACTGGGGGGGAGGGATGAAAAGCGACGAAGACCTGCGCGTAGCCTTCGAGGCGGGGGCCCATCAGGTGACGGGGGGCACGATCGCGGTGAAGCAACCGGAGGTATTCCTGGGCTGGCTGGAGCGGTACGGGCCGGAGCGGATCATTCTGGGGACGGACGTGCGGGGCGAAAGGATCGCGGTGAGCGGCTGGGAGGAGGCCAGCGACCGGGAGCTATTTGAGTTTCTGGCGGAGTACGTGGAGCGGGGGGTGCGGTATACGATTTGTACGGACGTAAGCAAGGACGGGCTGCTACAGGGTACGGCGCGGGAGCTTTACGCGCGCATACGGCGGGAGCAGCCGGAGGTAAAATTGATTGCTAGTGGGGGCGTAGCCACTACAGACGACCTGGATGCGCTGGCGGCGCTGGATTGCTACGGAGTAATCGTGGGGAAGGCTATTTATGAGGGGCGGATTGGGCTGGAGGAGCTGGCGGGGTACTGATACATAGGAGCTTACCTTTGCCCGCCATGTCCCTCACCCTGCGCTACCCAGGCGGCCCCCTCACCGGTCACCTTACCCTCACCGGCTCCAAATCCATCGCCAATCGGGCCCTGCTGATCCGGGCCCTGACGCCGGGGGGCTTTGCGATTGAGGGGCTAGCCGCGGCCGACGATACGGTGCGCCTACAGCGACTGCTGAATAGTAAGGAGGAGGTACTTGACTGCGGTCCGGCCGGTACCACCTACCGCTTCCTAACCGGCTACCTCTGCCGGCGGCGGGGTACGCAGCTGCTCACCGGTAGCGAGCGGATGAAGGAGCGCCCCATCGGCATCCTGGTGGATGCCCTGCGTAGGCTGGGGGCCAACATTGAATACGCCGAAAAGGAGGGCTACCCGCCACTACGCATCGGCTACAGTGCCCTGGACCGCGACGACCGGGTGAGCATTGCCGCCGATACCAGTAGCCAGTACATCTCGAGCCTGCTGATGCTGGCACCCACCCTGCCCACCGGCCTCAAGCTGACCCTGGAGGGTCATATCGTGAGCCTGCCCTACATCAAGATGACGCTGGCCCTGATGGGCTACTTCGGGGTGAAGCACCACTGGGAGGGGCAGACTATCGTGGTGGACCCACAGTACTACCAGGCGCGCGATTTCACGGTGGAAGCCGACTGGTCGGCAGCCAGCTATTACTACAGCCTGGCGGCGGTGAGCGAGGAGACCGACCTGCGCATCGACGGACTGTTTGAGGAGAGTCTCCAGGGGGATGCCGTGGTGCGGCGGCTGTACGAGGAGTTCGGGGTCATGACCTTCTTTACCGATACGGGCGTGCGGATCACAAAGGCCGCTGGAACCGCCCCACCCGCCCTCTTCGAACACAACTTCGTGGAGTGCCCGGACGTGGCCCAGACCCTGATGGCCACCTGTGCCGCCCTGGGAGTGCAGGGGCTGTACTCCGGTCTACAGACGCTATTCATCAAGGAGACCGACCGGGTAAAGGCGATGAAAACCGAACTAGGTAAGGTGGGGGTATCCCTCTACAAAATCCCCGCACGGATGGCCGGCAAGACCGGCATTCAGTACTTCGCCCAGGAGGGCCGGGTCGATTACGCCGCCGGTACGCCCACCTTTGCCACCTACCACGATCACCGTATGGCGATGGCGCTAGCCCCACTGGCTCTACAGCATCCCATCGCGCTGGAGGACCCCGACGTGGTCAAAAAGAGTTACCCGGACTTCTACCGTGACCTAGAGCGACTCGGACTGGAAATAAACCGGGACTGAGATGGCCCGCCGCCGTAAAACCCAGGAGCTACGTACCACCGTTCGGCTGGGGCAGCTGACGGTGCCCTTGCGCATCATCACCGAGCGGGGGCGGCGGGCTACGATCGCCTCGGTACGGCAGCGGGCGCTGTACATTCGCCTGCCCTACGGACTGGACGAAGCGGCACGCAAGCAGCGGATCGCCGAGATGATAGCTTGGGCCGAGCAAGCGGCCCGGGAAAAGCCCGATGCTTTCGCTCACTTCGCCGGGCCGCCGGAGGCGGCGCGCTATATGTTTTGGCTGGGGGAGGAGGAGTTCGGGATCGAGGTCGGGAAGTGTGCGGCTACCCACCATAAGCTCGAGGTCAGGGGAGAGCGGGAGCTTTACCTAGCCCTAAGCACCCGCGATACCCGCCCAAATGTGACGCGCGTGATTCCTAAGCTGCTAGCTAGGCACTTTGCGGTGCGGGAACTTCCCCGGGTGGCCCAGCGCGTACATGCCCTAAACGAACTGCACTTTCAGCGCCCGGTGCGGCAGGTCAAACTCAGCGATACCTACAGCCGCTGGGGCTCCTGCTCGCATAACGGAAACATCAACCTGGCCACCCGCCTACTGCTGGCCCCGGAGCCGGTGCTGGACGCCGTGATCGTGCACGAACTGGCCCACCTGGTGCACGCCGATCACTCCCCACGCTTCTGGGCGGAGGTGGCCCGGGCCCTGCCGGAGTATAAACTATACGACGCCTGGTTGAAAGAACACGGGGGGAAACTGCGTTTCACTCCTACTCCCGTGACCTAAGCCCGCCTATGCGTCTGTTTACCCTGCTTTTGTTTGTGCTTGTTGGCTGCGGCCTCAGCTCCTGTATTTCACCGAAAAAGGCCGCCGAGCGCTACCAGCCCCGCATCGATAGCCTGGCGGTGGTGACGCGGGTGCAGGCAGATACCATACAGCATCTCACCCTGGCGCTGGAACGAAGCCGCGGGGGCAACGACATGCTGCTCGAAACCCAGAACCGCCTACAGGATCGCCTAGGGGTGCAGGACGACCGCATCGAGGAGTTAGAAAGTAACCTGAGTAGCACCAGCGACCAGATGAGCCAGCGGGTGACCGATCTGCGCGCCGCGCTGGTGGCCAACGACCGCCTGGTGAATAGTTTGCTGCGGGTGCAGTCGGCGGCCATCAATGCCTTCTCGGCCGATATCCGGCGGGCGGCTAATCTGCTGAGTGACTCCTTGGAAACCAAACTGGCCCCCGATACCTACGAGATCGCAGAGCTACCCGGCGAGCTGGTGCTGAGCGTGCAGGAGATGGTACTGTTTCGCCCCCGCTCGGTGGGCTACCTAGCCCGCGGTAACGAGGCGGTTCTCAAGGTGGTCACCCAGATCCTACAGCAAAACCCCCTGCTCAAACTGCGCATCGTGGGCCACACCGACAACCAGCCCAATACGCTCAAGGGTACCGACAACTGGAAGTACGCCGCCCTGCGCGCCAGTACCCTGGCCAAGGAACTGGCCGAGACCTACTACGTGAGCCCCAACCGCCTGCTCGCCGCCAGCCAGGGAGAGTACGGCCCCACCCGTTCCAATGCCTCACCCGAGGGGCGATCGCGCAACCGTCGCGTCGACTTCGTTTTCACCAATAATGTAGGCAACCTGGTACGGCAGTTAGAGCGGCTGGCCGCGACGGGCGAGTAACTTTTTTGCTCAAATAAGCTTGTAATTACGTCAATTAGCGTATATCTTCGGCCCTCACCTTAGCTACGTATGGTAGAGCAGATTGACATTACCCGCATTCTTTTTTTGGACATCGAAACGGTAAGTGGCCAACCCACCTACCGGCAACTCAGCGAACAGTTTCAGCAGCTATGGGCCTACAAAGCGCCCGGCGCCCTCAAGCGCTACGGCGAGGAGCTTACCGAGGAGGAGCTCGTGGAGTCCTACGCCGACAAAGCCGCCATTTTTGCCGAGTTCGGAAAGATCATTTGCATCAGCGTGGGCGCCGTGTACCGCGATAAGGACAAGCAGCTCAAGCTGCGGCTTAAGTCCTTCTCGGGGCGGGACGAGGCCAAGCTACTCCAGGAGTTCAGCGAGATGCTCGACCAGTACTACGGCGATCCGGCCCGGTACTTCATCTGCGGCCACAACATCAAGGAGTTCGACGTGCCCTACATGTGCCGCCGCATCGTGGCCCACCAGCAAAAACTGCCCGCCCTGCTCGACATCAGCGGCAAGAAACCCTGGGAAACCAAGCACCTGTTGGATACGATGGAGCTGTGGAAGTTCGGCGATCGCAAGGCCTACGTCTCCCTCAAACTACTGGCCGCCGTACTGGGCTTTCCGAGCCCGAAGGATGACATCGACGGCAGCGACGTGGGCCGCGTATTCTGGGAGGAGGATGACGTAGAGCGCATCGCGGCCTACTGTGAAAAGGACGTACTGGCCACCGCCCAGCTGTTCCTACGCTACCAGCGCAAACCCCTCTTCGGAGAGGCTCAGGTGCACTACGTGGAGCGCTAATGCGGGCTTTTGTCGGCGGCGGGCCGCCCTGGTGCACGTTTCGGCTTAGCTTTGGGAGTTCTTGCCTTATTACCAATGGCTACGTCCACCGCGTAAAGATCCTCATGAAAGCATTTTTACTTCTTGCCTTACTCATCGGCTGTCTACCCCTCGCCGGCCAGGAGGGAGGCTCGCCCGCCCTGCAGTTCCTCCGCGACCGCGTCGAGCAGCTCGACCTGGTCGACTCCGATCTCTGGGAACTGCGCGTCACCGATCAGTACGTTTCCCCCGACGGCACCGAGCACGTCTACGTAGGCCAGTCGCTCTACGGCACGCCCATCTACAACGCCCAGGCCGCCGTGCACTACCGCGGGGGGCGGGCTATCTACCACACCTCCAGCCTGGAGCGCGACATCCGCCGGCGCGGACAGGCCACCGTGCCCCGGCTCACCGACGACCAGGCTTTTTTGCGCCTGGGCTTGCCGGCTAGTACCCGCATGCTCTCAGCCGACATGGTCTATTACCCCCTGCCCGGCCCCGGGGCTACGTTGGAGCTCGCCTGGCAAGTGGTGAGCGAGGACGCCAAGCAGCACACCACTCTCCACATGGTTGACGCAGCCACCGGCGCGGAACTTTACCAAACTAGCCTCACCCTTAGCTGCTCCTTCGACGAGGCACCGGGCGCGGGCGCAGGTGCAAAGCAGGTGGAAGTGACCCCGAGCGCAGCGGCAGGCCTCCGCGGCGACGGGGCCCTCTATAATGTCTTCCCCTTCGGACTGGAATCCCCCGCCGACGGTCCCCGCCAACTGCTGCTGGA
This sequence comes from Neolewinella sp., assembly GCF_965214665.1. Taxonomy (GTDB): domain Bacteria; phylum Bacteroidota; class Bacteroidia; order Chitinophagales; family Saprospiraceae; genus Neolewinella. Next base: position 3,835,377 of record NZ_OZ243970.1, read on the forward strand.
GCCCGCAGACACCCTCGCCTCGCCCTACGGTTGGCACGATACCAACGGCAAGCCCGGGCCAGAGTACACCACTACCCGCGGCAACAACGTCTGGGCCTACCGCGATGCCGATACCACCCGGAACGAACCCGACCCCGGCTTTGCGGCCGATGGCGGGGCGGAGCTGGACTTCGATTTCTTCTTCGACACGATGCAACGGCCGGTCGACATCGTCGAGGCCTCCCTGACCCAGCTGTTCTACACGAACAATATGCTGCACGACTGGCTCTACCGCCATGGCTTCGATGAGGCCTCCGGCAATTACCAGCAGAACAACTACGGCCGCGGCGGGCGGGGCCGGGATCCCGTACGGGCCGAAACCCACGATTCTTCGGGAACCAACAACGCCAATTTCAGCACCCGGGGCGATGGAAGCTCCGGCCGCATGCAGATGTACCTCTGGGGCACCAGCAGCCTACTCACCGTCCTTGCTCCCGACGACCTAGCCGGCAATCGCCGCACGGGCAGCGCCGAGTTCGGTGCGCGGGTCGGCGAGGAGCCCCTTACGGCCCAGCTAGCCATCGGCCGTGATAGCACCCAGTCGCCTAAGCTGGGTTGCTCCACGCTCATCAACCCCGAGGAGGTACGCGGAAAGATCGCCCTGATCGACCGTGGCGACTGTACCTTCCAGCAGAAGGCCTTCAACGCCGAGCAGGCCGGTGCGGTGGGGGTGATCATCTGCAACCCTGCCAATGACCTACTCACGATGGCCGCTGTGAACGACCGTGACGATATTCCCGTGACCATCCCCGCCGTGCTGCTGCGGGAGCGCGACTGTACCCCCCTCAAGCAGGTCATCACCGCGGGTGAAACGGTGGAGGTAGCTTTCCAGGACAACAACCTGACGCCTACCGACGGCTCCTTTGACAACGGCGTGGTGGCCCACGAATACGCCCACGGTCTGAGCATCCGCCTGGTGGGTGGCCCCTCGGAGTATACGTGCCTACAGAACGACGAGCAGATGGGGGAGGGTTGGAGTGATTTCTTCCTGCTGGCCTCGACACCGCAGTCCGCTACCCCTACCCCCAATGGTACCGAAGAGCGGGGCATCGGGGTATACTCTACCTCCGGGGAGTCCGGGGCCCGGGGCTTCCGCTCGCAGTTCTACTCCACCGACTTTGCCATCAACAGCCATACGTACGACGATGTCATCACCGATGCCATCCCCCACGGGGTAGGGGAAACCTGGGCGGCCGCGCTCTGGGACCTGTACTGGCGCATGGTGGAAACTTACGGCTTCGACGAAGACTTAATCACCGGCACGGGGGGCAACAACGCCGCCGTCCGCCTGGTCGTCGAGGGTATGAAGTACACCCCCTGTAGCCCCGGCCTTGTCGACGGCCGCGACGCCCTACTGGTCGCCGATCAGGTACTTAATGGGGGGGCCAATGCCTGTATGATCTGGGAGGTATTCACCCGCCGTGGCCTGGGGGTATCGGCCAAACAGGGCTCGGCTGACCTACGTAGCGACAACCGCGAGGCCTTCGATCTTCTCCCCGACTGTATTCCCACAGTTAAATTGCTGAAGCAAGCTGATACCACCTTCATCAGTCCCGGCGACGAGATCACCCACACCCTCATCGTACGTAATGATAAGCCCACGGCCGTCACCAGCCTTACGGTAACTGACGTGCTGCCCGCCGGCGTCCAACTAGTAGCCGGCAGTATCCATAAGGGGGGTGCCGAGGTCAGCCCGAGTACTAGTGCTCTCACCATCACCCTGGGGCAGTTGGGCGCCGGTGCCCGCGATACGGTAAGCTACACGGTGATTACGCCCCCCGATGCGACCAGCAGTCGCCTACTGTACAGCAACGCCGATACCACCGACGAGGCGCTCTGGGACGTGGTCTCCGGTACCGGCACCGCCACCTGGGTACGCTCTGATTCTACGCCCTTCGCCGGACGGCACGCCTGGTTCGTGCCCAATACAGCATCGGCCCAGGATCAGATCCTGCAGCTGCGCGATCCGCTTACCATCGGCGGTCCGCGTCCCGCCCTGCGCTTTTTCACTAAATACCGCACGGAGGCCGCCTTCGACGCCGGTGTCGTGGAGGTGAGTACCAACGGGACGGACTGGGAGAACGTGGACGGCAAGTTTCTCCGTTACGGCTACCGCGGGCTGATCAACAGTAGAGCGGCCGGGACCCTTCGGGGCACGCCCACCTTCTGGGGTAATAGCGAGGGCTACCGGGAGGCCATCGTCGATCTGACCGCCTACCGGGGGCAGGCCATCTACCTGCGGTACCGCTTCGTCACCGACGGCTCCTTCGGTGCCGGTGGCTGGTGGGTCGATGAGATCGAGGTACTCTCCGATCTGCTGACCTACAACGGGCTGGCGACCCTCACTACCGCCGAGGGCGACACCAGCACCGCCCGCGTGCCGGAGCACGGGGTGGTCGTCAACGTCAGCGAAATCATCAGCGATATTGCTACGCGGTCCCTGCCGACCAACCGCAGTGTACGGATGTACCCCAACCCCGCTACGGACCGCGTACAACTCTGGCTACAGGCGGCCGGCTCCGGTGAGCTATTGCTTGAACTGTTCAGTGTCGACGGCCGTCGGCTGCTGCGCCAAACGACCCGGGTGGAACAAGGCAGCGGTGCCCTCGATTTTTCGGTAGCCGGTCTACCCAACGGGCAGTATACCGTACGGCTCACGGAAGCTACGGCCCTCACGACCGCTAAACTCACCGTAGCCCGCTAGCTAGAAGGGGTAACCCAGACCAATCTGCGGGCGTACCTCGCCCAGGTCGAACTCGCGCAACCAGTAGGCGCTCTCGGGGTAGTTGGTGGCGTCCCGCACCGCCTGGAATCCACTATCATCGCGGGGATAATTGTACCGCAGGGGCAGGGCCAGATCGAGCCGGAAGACGAAGTAGCTCAGATCGATGCGAATACCGAATCCGCCATCCACGGCCAGCTGCCGGTAGAAGGGTTGGTGGTAAAAGGGGGTGCTGCCCTCATCCTCCCGTAGCCGCCCCCGGAGGAGAAACTGGGAGCCGGGCCGGTCGGGGTCCTCCTTGACCCGCCAGACGTTGCCGATATCGGTAAACACCGCCCCGCGGACGAACGAGAACAAATTGAAGCGGTACTCGAAATTGACCTCTAGTTGTAGGTCACCGGTTTGGTAAAGCCGCAGGTTATTGTTGATGTTGCCATTGTTGTCGATGCTGAGGGGATCGACGTAGCCTCCCGGCCCCAGTCCCTGGGGTGCCCAGGCCCGCATGGAGTTAGCCCCCCCGGCAAAGAACTGTTTGACGTAGGGCACCTCCTCATCCTGGCTAAAGGGTCGGCCGATCCCGATCAGTAGGCGACTGGCAAAACTGCGCAGGGGCGAAAATTGCTTTTTGAACCGGGTATCCACCAGACCCACCGCGAACTGCGCCAGCTGGTTATTGGGGTCGAGGTCGTTGATGAACTGATCGGCGATGAATACCTCCGCTCCGGCCAGCTCAAACTGTGCGTTTAGGGAGATCGAGCGCCCCCGCTGATCCGGCCGGCCGGTGCGGCTGTACTCCAGGCTCCGGAAGAGCAGGCTCACGAAGTACTGGTCACTGATACTGAGACGCAGTCGCTGGTTGTTGTCCAGTATGTCCTGAAACTGCTGCTCTACGCTGAAATTGAGCACGTCCAGCGCCGCGTGATTGATCCGGTAGAGGGTGGTAGGCGAGCGGCGAAAGTCATAGCCCAGGCGGGCATTGGCAATATTGTAGGCGTAAAAGGTACTGATGAACAAGTATTCGTAGGCCAGGCTATAGCGGGTGTTCGCCCGCTCCCGCAGCTGCTGGTAAAAGCGGTCGGAGATCAGTCCCGTACTGCGCCCCAGTCCGTACAGGCCGAAATCTTTGAAGCGCGGCAGATTAAGGGTAGTCTCCGCGGCCAGGTCGACGGTATTGAAAAAAGGTGCCCGGTTGCTCGGGCTGGGATTGATCTCCACCCCCCCCCGTAGTCCTACCGTAAGTAGCTCCGCCCCTCCGAAGACGTTACGGTTGCGAAAGCTGGGGCTTAGGCTCAGTCCGATCAGGTTGCTGTTCTGGGTAACGGTATTATTGCCGGGCAGCTGGCTGCGGTTGGTGTAGTTGACGTCCAGATCGATGCCTAGGGCCATTCGTTTGTCGGTACTGAGTTGGATTTGGTAATTGAGCACGTCAGGCCGTAGGGGATCCGGCAGCTGATTGATGCGCACGAAGCGATAGATACCCAGCCCACTCAGGGCAAGGTTGGTCTTCTCGTAGGCCTCGCGACTATAGAGGCTATCGGTCTCCAGGAAGATATTGTCCGCCAGGATGTCCGGCCGCATGCGGAAGGTAGCCAAGGGAGAAAGAAAACGGATACCCTCCACTAGCGTATCGCCGGGGTAGGCCTCCCCGGAGGCGTCCCGGGCCGGGGAGTAATCGGTCAGCACCGTGATCTGCCCGATGCGGTACTTACGGTAGTTCTGCTCTTCCTGCGGCGGCAGTACGGTCAGGTAAATATCGGCGTAGCCCTGCCGCTGACTGGTATCGATCTCTAGCTTATCGAAGTAGGTAGTGGAAAAGTACGCGTACCCTTCATTGCGCAGGGCGGTGCTGAGCCGAGCTTTCTCGGCGTCGAATGCGGTCAGGTCCAGCGGTGCTCCCGGCTGCAGGGCACTACCGGTCTTAAGTACCTGCAGCAGACTATCAATGGCCGGTGCGGGGCTACTGTAGTCGACCGAGTCGATCAGGTAGCGCCGGCCTGGATCGACGTGGTAGATCAGGTTCACCCGCTGGTTCCGTCGCCGGTCTGCCTCGTGGTAGGCCGTAGCGTTGAAGTAGCCCCGGTAGCGCATGAAATCCGTCATCAGGGCCGCCGAACGCCGGGAAAGACTATCGCTGTACAGGGTAGGGGGCTGGCCGATGGTATTGCGCAGGAAACGGTCGATGCGCGTAGTATCCTTCGCCTTATTATTGGCCAGGTAGAAATGCTCGCGGGGGAAGAGAAAGAGAAAATTGCCGTTCGGCTTTTGCTTGGTCAGAGTGGAGAGTTCATAGGCTACCTCGCTTCGGTTACTTACCTTGCTTTTTTTAGCCAGCTCCACTTGCTGCCTGGCTAGCAATTCCTGCCCCTCGTCGAGGTATTTTGTAACGTTGCAGGCCATCAGCACCAGGGCCAGCAGGGCCGCCGGCGCCGTACGGCGCAGACCTTCCGCCAGTATGCCCATTCCCTCCGGTACCATCAAGTTCATAAGTAGCCTGCGTCAGAAGAAGGTCCGGCAAAATTACCACAAGTTCGTAGCCGAGGGACCGCGCATCGTCGCCGAACTCCTCCAGCAGGACCGCTACCCCGTCGATCACCTCTATGCCCTCCCCGCCTGGCTACAACAGGCTGCGGCGCCGATAGGTGTACCCACAACGGCCGTCACCCCCAAAGAATTGGGGCGCATCAGTCAGCTGGCTACCCCCAATCAGGTGCTGGCCGTCGTCGGTACCCCACCGTCAGCCACCATAATCTCCCCCGCCGTAGCCACCAGTTGGTCGTTGTACCTCGACGGCATCCAGTCGCCCAGCAACCTCGGGGCCCTACTGCGCATTGCCGACTGGTTCGACTTCCCCTACGTCTTCGGCGGCCCCGGCACGGCTGATCTGTATAACCCCAAGAGCATCCAGGCCAGCATGGGCTCCTTCCTGCGCATTCAGTACCGGGAGGCGAAGCTCACCACCCTCACCGACGCATTCCCGGACCTCCCCGTTTTCGGCGCCGATCTGGACGGCGAAAATATCTACCACGTCACACCACCCTCCACCGGCATCCTCGTCCTCGGTGCGGAGGGGCCAGGCATTCGGGCGGGGACGCAGGTGCAAATTAATCGCCGGGTGACGATCCCGCGCGCCGCCGGCCGCACTACGGAGAGCCTGAATGCGGCGGTGGCGGCGGGGATTCTGTGTAGTGCGTTAAAGCGCTAGTTATTTCCCCTTGCCCTGCACCAGCACCACCAGAGTATAAAACAGGATTTTAAAGTCTAACCCCAGCGAGCGGTTCTCGATGTAGAGGATATCGAACTTCAGGCGCTGGATCATCTCCTCGACGTTGCTGGCGTAGCCATACTTGACCTGCCCCCAGCTCGTGATGCCCGGGCGTACGCGCAGCAGGTGGCGGTAGTGGGGTGCGCGGGCGCTGATCAGGTCGATGTAGTACTGCCGCTCGGGGCGGGGGCCCACGAGCGACATCTCGCCAATCACGACGTTCCAAAACTGCGGCAGCTCGTCGAGTCGCCACTTGCGCATCGTGGCCCCCCAGGGGGTGCAGCGGTAGTCGTCGTCCCGGCTGAGTTGGGGGCCGCCCGCCTCGGCATCCGGGTACATGGAGCGGAACTTGATGATGCGAAAGGGACGGCCATTGAGCCCGATCCGCTCCTGGGTATAAAGGATCGGGCCCCGGGAGGAGAGTCGTACCCGCAGGGCTACGTAGAGCAGGAGGGGCAGTAGTAGGATCAGCAGGAAGGTCGCGGTGGCCAGGTCTAGTATCCGCTTTACGATCCGTTGCCAGCGGGGCATCATGTTCTGGCGGATCTCGATGAGTACGGCACCGAAAACGTGGTTCATCTTCACTGTACCGAGCATGATGTCGTACATATCGGGGATGATCTTGACCAGCACCTGCCCCTCGTAATCGCTCAGTACGCCCAGCAGCTCCCGGAGTCGGCTGTGCTGGCTGGTGTCGATGGCGATGATCACTTCCTCCACGTTGCGCACCTCGATCAGGTTGGAAAGCTCTCCCAGACTGCCCAGGCGGGGCAGGTGGTCCTGCAGGGCCGGCTGGCTCTTGGTGCGGCTGTCCACAAATCCGATGAAGCGGTTACCCAGCCCCTTGGGTCGACCACTGATGTCTTGGTACAGATTGACGGCCCGCTCACCCCCGCCCACGATGAGGGTGTTGAAGGCTACCTCGCCGGCCTTGAGGCGCTGACTGGCCCGGGTGAGCAGCAGCATCCGTAGTCCGGCAGTGAACAGGAATTGCAACGCAAAGAGCGTCAACAGGCTCCGGGCGTACATCGAGTAGTCCACCACGGCATCGTCTAACAGCACCGTAAAGAAGAGCACCAGCGTCCCCGCCACGGACAATACTAGCGTATGCACCAGGGTAGTAAGGCGGCTCAGGCGGTAGATGTCGCGGTACTGGTCGAAGAGTACGTAGGCCAGCGACCAGCAGAGGGGGATGAAGAAGCTGCCCCAGCCGTAATTCTGGTCGCTCAGCATATCGGCCGGTCCTTCCACGGAGCCCTCTGCCCGCCCCCGTAGGTAGAAAAAGACCGTCCAGGCCAGCCAGGCGGCCAGCAGATCGCCTACCACGTACACCCACCGATCCCGCCGCCGGCGGGCGGCCGTATCCGGCTGGAGGCCGGCGGGCGGGGGAAGCGGATGCGTCATCGGGGCCGAAAATACAGGGCCTGGGGCGGAACCTATGTCGCCACGGGGGCAGGGAGGCGTTCCTGGTTGCGGCGTACGGCCTCGGAAATGCGTTCGGCCAGCTCCAGGGCGCGGTAGCCATCCTCGATGCTTACGGCGGCGGCGGTGCCCGTCTCGATGCTATGCGCGAGGCTCTCGAGTTCCAACTGAATGGCGTTTACCGGCCCGCTGGCGGGCTGATCGACGTGAATGATCCGGGGGCCGCGGGGCGTGTCGAGGGGAAATTGCTGCCCCTGCGCGGGCACGTCCGTGGCATCCGCCCCGAAGAGCCGTACGACCTGGCTTTCTTTCTCCAGCAGGTCGAGACTGATGTAGGCGTCGCGCTGAAAGAGCCGCACCTTACGCATGTTCTTCAGGCTGATGCGCGAGGCGGTGAGGTTGGCCACCGCGCCGTGGCGAAATTCGATGCGGGCATTGACGATGTCGGGGGTATCACTCAGTACGGCCACGCCACTGGCCCTGACCTCACTGACCTCATCGTTGGCGAGCTTGAGTACGATGTCGAGGTCGTGGATCATCAGGTCCAGTACTACGCTTACGTCCGTACCGCGTGGATTGAACATTGCCAGGCGGTGGGCCTCGATGAAGTAGGGACGTACCTGCACGTCCTCCAGGGCCAACAGGGCGGGGTTAAAGCGCTCTACGTGTCCGACCTGGACCAATTTGCCACTGCGCCGACTGAGCGCGATGAGTTTCTTAGCTTCCTCCAGGGTCTGGGTGAGGGGCTTTTCGACAAAGACGTGGCAGCCGCCCAACAGGGCCTCCTTCACTACCCCAAAGTGGGTGGTGGTGGGGGTGACAACATCGACCACCTCTACGGCGGCAATGAGCTCCGCAGCCGAGGCGAAGGCCCGGGTGCCGTGCTCCGCGGCCAGGCGCTGGGTGAGTTCCGCGTCCGCATCGTATATACCCACTAGTTCGTAGGCCTCCGCGGCCAGCAGAATACACTTTAGGTGAATTTTGCCGAGGTGGCCGAGGCCGATTAATCCAATCTTGAGCATGCGCGTAGGGGCTTCGGACAAAGCTACGGCGTGGCGTACGGACCTGCCGAAGCAGGCAAAAAGTGTTAAAACGGGCAAATGGAAGACGTTTAACGTTTCGTTTGCCCGATTTTCTATCGGGGGGGCTTACGCCGGGTAGGCCAATATAATTGCGCCCGATCAGGAATAAAGGGAGGTGAGGGGATAGTATACGGGTCGTTGCCAAACAATCAATGGTAGTTGTCTCAACATCGCCGGTTCGGCCTTTTAAACACGGAGACTCGTCAACAGTTAAACTTATACCGGGCCGTACTGCCACCCTTGATGGGCGTTGGTTACTGCCCCTACCTTTACTTTCTAGTAGGCGCGGGACGATGGTCTCACTTAGCCTACCCACACGCTAGGTATTGCACTACCCGGTGTGATCTTTTCACGAAACACTATGAAATGAGCAAGCTCCAACGGGCTTGCTACCTCTGGCTCCTGCTGAGCCTGCTGGTAGCGATCCCCACTACAGCTAGCGCCACCCTTTTCTCACCCGTCAAACCAACCAAGCGGACCGAGGCTCAACTAACTAACCGCCTCCAACGTCTCGATCTGCCGCTCCCTACTACCGTTACCGACGCCTTTACCCAGCGCAAGATTGAGGATTACCTCGGTCCCGGAGGCCGCAACACCGAGCGCATGCTGGGCCGCGCTAACCTGTACTTTCCCGTTTTCGAATACTACCTCGTTAAGCACGAGCTACCCGCCTCGCTGAAGTATTTGGCCGTAGCCGAATCCATGCTAGTGCCCGGTGCGGTCTCCTCCGCCCGTGCCGCCGGACTGTGGCAACTCATGCCGGCTACCGCCCGCGAGATGGGCCTGCGTGTGGATGGGACCGTCGATGAGCGCCTCGATATTCACCGCAGCACCGAGGCCGCCGTGCTGATGCTCAAGGCTCTGCACGAGGAGTTCACCGATTGGAACCTGGTACTTGCCGCCTACAACGCCGGTGGCGGGCGCGTACGGCGCGCCATCCGGGCCGCCGGATCCGATACGTACGAGCAAGTCAAAGCCTACCTGCCGGGCGAAACCCAGCGCTACGTCGCCGCCTACCTGGCCGCCGCCTACGCCGTTAATTACTACGAAGACCACGGACTGATTCCCCACGAACTGCCCGGTACGGAAAGCCTCCGGATCTACCGCCGCATCAGTCTGGCCAAACTGGCCCGTGAGTGTAATATCCGTCCGGCCACCCTGCGCCGTATCAACCCTATGTTCGTGCAGGCCTACATTCCGGCTAGTGCGACGGGCTACCGGCTGCGGGTGCCCGCGGGGCGGAAATCCGCCGTACAACGGTTCCTGTGGGGCCGGCCCAACTTGGTGGAGCTGCCGGCGGATGAGAACCTGGAATTAGCGACCACCCTGGCGCAGGAGCGGGGCTTTGATCCGGTGCGGATGCTCCTGGGGGTACGTGGCGATCGGTTGATCTACGCTACACCGGTGTGGAGCTTCCGGCAGGCGCAGGAGCAATTGCTATTGGACTACCTGGACGACTACCGCTCCTTCGCCAGTCTATAGTCTAAAATCTAAGGTCGAGTGGCCTGTTTTATAGATACTGCTTTTTGATCCGGTCCATCGTGCGCTTACTCTCACGCTGCCGGATGGTCTCGCGCTTATCGTACACCTTTTTACCCTGCACCAGGGCTACCTCCACCTTGGCCAGTCCGCGCGCGTTGAGGTAGAGGCGGTAAGGCACGATGGTGAAGCCCTTTTCCTTGACCTTTTTTTCCCACTTGCGCAGTTCCTGCCGCTTAAGCAGTAGCTTACGGGGGCGGCGTTCCTCGTGGTTGAACTGGTTGCCCTGCTTATATTCCCCAATATAGAGGGAGCGTAGGATGAGCTCGCCCCGGTCAAAGGCGCAGTAGCCATCGCGCAGGTTGACGTGGCCGGCCCGGATGCTTTTGATCTCAGTGCCGGTAAGTTTGATACCCGCCTCGACGGATTCGATGAACTCGTACTCGAACTTCGCCTTGCGGTTTACAAACTCCTTTTCCTTCGTCTTTTTAGCCATGCGGAAGTGCAAAAAGAGAGGCTCCGCCGGGTCATGACGGAGCCTCTCGTGATATTCAATAATACTGTGCGTTAGGGAACGGCCCTTTTAGCTTTGGAGTTCGCGGTTAGCGGAAAAATCTTGCCTACTTCGTAGTGGCCGCGGGGCCAATGCTACGGAGCAGAAAGTTAGTCATTTTCGTGTACAAGTGAAGGCGGGTGGGGCCACCGTAGATGCCGTGATTGCGATTGGGGTAAAAGTAGGTCTCAAACTGCTTGTTGTTCATAATTAATGCGTTGGCCATCTCCGCGGTGTGCTGAAAGTGTACGTTATCATCACCCATACCGTGTACCAGCAGCAGATCTCCCTCCAGGCGGTCGGCAAAATTAACGGGGCTATTCTCATCGTAGCCCTCTTTATTTTCTTCGTAGGTGCGCATGTAGCGCTCGGTGTAGATCGAGTCGTACCACTTCCAGTTTGTTACGGGGGCTACTGAGATGGCGGCCGCGAAGACGTCGTTGCCGTGCAGGATGGCGTTTAGGGCCATGAAGCCGCCGTAGCTCCAACCGAAAATACCGATGCGGTCAGCGTCGATGTAGGGCAGGCTACCGAGGTAGCGGGCGGCACTGATCTGGTCTTCGGTCTCCTGCTTTCCGAGGGTCAAGTAGGTCTGCTTTTTCATTTCCTCGCCGCGGGCGCCGGTGCCACGGTTATCGACAACGGCAACTACGAAGCCCTGCTGGGCGAGCATCTGAAACCAGACCATATTCTGTCCCCGCCAGTTGTTGAGCACCTGCTGGCTACCGGGGCCGCCGTAGACGTGCATGAGGAGGGGGTGAGCTACGGTAGAGTCCATGTTGGCGGGCTTGACCATGTAGCCGTTCAGTTCCGTGCCCTCCTCGGTGGTGAAGGTGAAAAACTCGGCGGGCTGGAAGCCGTAGTCCTGAATGGTTTGCGTGAGCTTTGCATTGTCCACAATCTCCCGCACCTGCGATCCCGCAAGATCCATTACCCGCACCGTTTCCGGAGAATTGATGGTGGAGTGTGACAGTACAAAATAGTCGTAGGTGCCTGAGAATTCCGCGTCGTTATAACCCGGCTCGGCAGCCAGTGGGCGGGGCAGATCGCGGCCCCGTAGACTCTTCGCGTACACCTCCCGCTCCATAGGGTCGCGGCCGGCGGCCTGGAAGTACAACATACCGTCGTGCACGCCATAAAACTCAGTGACGTCGTAGCGTTGGGAGGTAAGGCGCTCGGGGTTACCGCCCTGCATGTCGTAACGGTAGAGCTGGTTGAAGCCATCCTGCTCGCTGGTCCACACGAAGCCGTCGTCGAGGAAGGTGAGGTTATCGTGGACGTCGATGTAGTAGCGGTTTTCCTCCTCCAGCAGGGTGCGTTGGCTGCCTTCCTGAAGGTTAAATAGCACGAGCTCCAGCTTACTCTGGTGGCGGTTCATACGCTGGGCGGTGAGTTCGCTGGCGTCGGTGGTCCACTGTACGCGGGGCAGGTAGTGCCACTCCTGTTCGGGGTTTTCGTTGACGGTGAGTAGGTCGGTGGTCTCGCCACTGCTGAGGTCGTAGCTGTGCAGACTGACGGTGCTGTTTTCGGCGCCCACCTTAGGGTACTTGAAGGTGACGTAGTCGGGATAGAGGTTGTTGTGGAAGTCGGTGTAGGTGAACTCGGGCACCTTGCGCTCATCGAACTTGAGGTAGGCGAGCCGCTGCCCGTCGGGGCTCCAGTACAGGGCCTTACTGAAGCCAAACTCCTCCTCGTAGACCCAGTCGGTGGCCCCGTTGATGATGGTGTTCACCTCCCCGTCCTCGGTGACCTGGGTAAGCTGTCCGTCGGCTAGGTTTTTGATGTACACATTGTTATCGACCACGAAGGCTACGCGCTGACCGGTAGGGTCGAGGGTAGCCAGGCGGTGCTTCTTTTCGGGGTACACGGGGGTGGTGGTGCCGGTCGCGGTATTGTAGACGTAGTAGAAACTCTCGGAGCTACGGCGAAACAACTGTTCGGTTTCGCTACTCAGGAGCAGTTTGCTTTCGTCGGCGCTGAAGTCATAGTCATCAATGCGGCCGTCGAAGTCGGCCAGGATCGTACCCGTCTGCTCCCCGGTGGTAATGTCGTAGGTCACCACCTGGTTGTCTTCGAGGGCGGCGTAGGAGGTGCCGTCCTGTAAAAAATTGAAGCCGCTGACGCCGTCGGGGCTGAAGGTATAGGTGGCCCAGATGTCTTCGAGGGTGATGGCTTTTTGGGCGGTGAGGCCGGTCGAAAACAAGAGCAGTAGGAAGAAGTGACGCATCGGCGAGTGGGGGGGTGAGGTTGGTACTGCATAACGGCGGGGGGCGGGTGGAGGTTGGGTAGGGATGGACAGTACAATGCTGCCTCCGGCAGCGGCAGCAAAATGCAGCCTCTGGCTGCGCTGGGGGGCTGATCGGGATGGCTGGATCAACCGCGAGGCCCTACCGCCTGCGGCGCTACAGACCTCGCTACGTTAGGGCTCCCCCTCCGGGGAAGAAACGCACGAGCTACAAGCCCTCGACCGCCGGCAAGTACCTTCGGGTCATGAGGATGAAGGCCCGTCAGGTGCGGTGGATACAGCGAATCGGATACAGTATAGCCCTACTATTCCTACTCACCGGCATCGCCTACGCTACCTGGTACCTTGCCCACGACTACGTCACCCTCCGTGACGCCTACCTCACCCAGGCACCCTTCTACCGCTCCACCCACTGGGCCACTGACTTCTTCACCCCCCAGACCAAGGTCGCCGGCGATCGCTACGCCGCACTAGGTATCCTGCTCGCCCTACTCGCCGGTAGCTACCTCCTCTACTCCTGGCGGCAGACGGAGCGGCACCCCGCACCGTCCGTACGACAGCACATTTCCCGACGCGACCTGCTAGCACTGGCTACGCTGTCTCTCCTCCAGCTCAGCCTTTGGGCCTACGCCAACTACCTCCTCCCCCCCGCCTACGATGAAGTATTCAGTGCGATGCACGCCGCCGGGGCAGGTCCCTTCCGGGCGCTGACCTACTACATGCTGCCCAATAATCACGTCTCATTCAACGTCCTGAACGGCACACTATTTGGCTGGTGGACCGACGATTTGGTGCTCACGGGACGGCTCATCTCACTGGCGGCCTATCTGGCGCTGGGGGCACTACAGTACTGCTGGTTGCGTACGCTACTGCACGACCGGTTCGCGGCCTTTGCGCTGGTGGTACTCGTGGCGGTGCTGCTGCCAGTATGGGGTTTTGCGGCACAGGCGCGGGGGTACATGCTATTGCTCCTTTTTAGTTGGGGGGCCTTTGTGGCGGTGTGGCGGTACGCCTCCGGGCGCCCCGATAGCCCCGATAGCTATCGGGGGGGGCGGATGCAGTGGCTACTGAGCGGCTGCTGTCTACTGGCCTATGCTACCGTACCGGTCTTTCTGTACCTCCACCTCGCGCTGTTGGGGTGGATAAGTTTAGGATGGCTGCGGGCGCGGCGGGTAGACTGGTCGCTGATCGCCAGTCAACTAGTGGCGGGGGTAGGGATATTTTTATTCTACCTACCGGCCATCAGTTTTTCGGGGCTGGGGGCCATCACCAGCAACCGCTACGTAGCGGGCGGGCAGCAGGGGGTGGGGGAGTTTGCGGAAAAATTCTTACCTACCCTACCGGACTACGTCAACTACCTAGCGCTGGACGTGGCGGCGGGGGTGCCATGGTTATTGCCGTTGCTTGCCTTGCTACCCCTGACATTTTGCTGGGCTCGGAATCGAGCGTTTCGCCGACTGGCTACGTTCTACGTCCTGCTGCTGAGTATCACTCTCGCCACGGTGCTACTGATGCGGGCCGTACCTTTTCACCGTACGCTCCTCTTTCAGTTGCAGTTCGTGGGCTTGTTTATTGCGTGTTTACCGCTTGCTGGGCGCGTGTTCACGTCAACCGGTGGGTCTGCGTCAATGCAACAGCGGCCGCTGCGGTGGCGGAAGGGATGGCTACGCGGCGTAGCGGTCGGTTGGCTGCTCCTGGCCGGCGGACTGGTGTGGGTGACGCCGGAGAAGTTTTCGTTGCACCTCTACTACTACGACATCGTGCCTACGTACCGGTCAGTACGGGGACTAGTGGAGCAGGTGCCAGCGGGGGCGCGGGTGGCGGGGAGTGACGAGGCCTTCTATCCACTGTATATGCTGAGACGTGAAAGACACTCCCTTACCTCGATGCCCGTGGCTGACTACTACGTTAAACGGCCCGGGGAGGCGTTGCCGGAGGGGGGGTGGAATCTCGTAGGCCAGAATGCAGAGTACGAACTGTATATACTGTATATACGGCGAGGGGAGTGAGCCTGGGTGGTCGTCAGCCGAATTCTTTTCGGCCTGGCGGAGCCGGCCAGAAAGCTCTTCTGCCGACTCATTACATTTACCCCATGCCACTCCTACCCACCCTAGACCGGCTACACCACCAAGTACGTCGCAACCTCTGGCTGCGCTACTTCACCTACGGCGTACGGGTGCTACTCGCCGTAGGCTTCATCCCGGCGGGGATCGTCAAACTGACGGGGGAGCGCTTCGCCAGCGGGCTCTCGGTGGTGCATCCGATGGGGAGCTATCTAGTAGCGTTGCAGGCTACGGGATTCTACTACACCTTCATCGGGGTGGTGCAGGTACTGGCGGGCGTGCTGCTGTTGATCCCGCGAACGGCGCTGCTGGGGGCGGTGCTCTACTTTCCGATCATTTTCAATATCTGCGTGCTCTCGCTGGCAGTGCGTTTTGAGGGCTCCCTGCTGACGGCCCCGCTTATGGTGCTAGCCAATGTGTACCTGCTGTGTTGGCACTGGGACCGGATTCGTTTTCTACTTCCGCTGCGTGAGGAGCAGCTGCGCTACACCTTCGTGCCCCCAGGAACGTACGACAGGCGGTTCCCGCTGAAGTTTGTTGCGCTAGCTGGGACCGCTGCCGTAGCCACCGTCGCCGCTACGATAGCACTGAACGTGTATGCCATCATGCCCCGCAACAGTCTCGGAGACTGTAACACTCAGTTTACCGGTACGGAGCGGTCTGCGCGGGGGGCAGACTTCTGCGCCTGCATCCACGAGCGGGGCGGCTCGCTGGCGACCTGCCTGGAGGAGTATGAGGGGAGATAAAACTTGTCGCGGCAGGGTGCCCCGAACCACCTATCTTGCCCTCCCACCAATATCAGTTCCCGTGCGCCACGTCCTGACTCTACTGCTGCTCCTAAGTCTCTGCACCCGCGTCCCCGCCCAGGAGAGTGATGCCTACCTGGAGCTGGCCGAAATTGCTCACATCGAGCAGAAAGTGATGGTGCCCATGCGCGACGGCAAACGGCTGGCTACCGACGTGTACCACCCCAAGAACGTGGACAAAGCACCCATCATCTTCAGCCGCACACCCTACCAGTTCAACGGCTACGTGGACGGGGAGGAGCAGACCAGGACCTACGAAACGGCCCACGAAATGGTCAGCCGCGGCTTCGCGTACGTGGTGCAGAACGAGCGCGGCCGCTACTTCTCCGAAGGAGAGTGGGACATCCTCGGCGTGCCGCTGACCGACGGCTACGACGCCATCGAATGGATGAGCACCCAGCCCTGGAGTAACGGCAACGTGGGCCTGCTAGGCTGTAGCTCGACGGCCGAGTGGCAAATGGCCGTGGCGAGTATGGGCCACCCCGCCCTGAAGGCCGCCGTGCCGATGGGCTACGGAGCCGGCGTCGGTAGGGTGGGGGACTTTATGGAACAGGGCAACTGGTACCGCGGCGGCGCCCAGCAGATGCTCTTCACGAGCTGGCTGTACCAGGTGCAGCACGACCCCCTGGCCCCGCGGCTGCAGGAGGGACTGAGCCAGGCAGACCTGCAGCGCCTGAGCCGCTTTTACGATATGGCACCGGAATACCCAGAAATTTCCTCCACCGAACTGCTCGCCACCCTACCCGTGCGCGACATCATCAAGGCGAAACAGGGCCCCACAGGTGTGTACGAGGAGATGATCGTACGCAAGCCCAACGATCCGGCCTGGTACGAGGGCGGGCTCTACCACGACGATATGCCCTACGACGTGCCGACCTTCTGGTTCACGAGCTGGTACGACGTGTCGATCAGCCCCAACCTGGCGCTCTTCAATCACGTGCGCGAAAACGCGGAGAGCGAGCAGGCCCGGGAAAATCAGTACCTCTGGATCGCCCCTACCCTCCACTGCGCCTACCAGCGAGCGGTGCAGAACACTATAGTTGGGGAGCGTAGCGTAGGCGATGCCCGCTACGACTACGATGCGCTGATCTACGGCTTTTTCGATAAGTGGCTGAAGAGTGACTCTCCGGAAATAATTGACACCCTGGCGCGCGTCACCTACTACACCATGGGCAGCAACGAGTGGCAGACCACCACCGCCTGGCCGCCGCCGGACGTAGAGATGGTAGATTTTTACCTCAGCAGTCCCGGCAACGCTAACACGCTATACGGGGCGGGGACGCTGGTGCGCACTCCGTCGAGTGAGGAACGAGTCAGCCGGCCGGATACCATCGTCTACGATCCCATGAACCCCGTAAAGAGCTACGGCGGCAACGTCTGCTGTACGGGCGACGCGGTAAAAGGCGGCAGCTTCGACCAGCGGGTAATGGAGGCGCGCAACGACATTCTGGTCTATACCACCGAATCCTTCGCGGAGGATACGGAGGTGAGCGGCTTCGTGGAGTCTACGCTCTACCTCAGTAGTGACGCCAAGGACACCGACCTGACCCTCAAACTGATCGTCGTGGAAGAAGACGGCAGTGCCTACAACCTGGACGAGACGATCCAGCGCGTGCGCTACCGGGAGGGCTACGATAAGGAGGTCTTCATGGAGCCCGGCGAAGTGTACGAGGTGGAGCTGACGCCAATGAGCACCAGTAATCTATTCAAGGCCGGGCAGCGGCTACGGGTGGAGGTGAGCAGCTCCAACTTCCCACGCTTCGACCGTAATCTGAATACGGGCGGGGATAACGTGACGGAGACGGAGGGGGTGGTAGCGCGGAACGTGATTCATCATTCGGCGGAATATCCTAGTGTGGTGCGGGTGCCGGTGCGGTAGGGTCGGGCAGTAGCTCGGCAACGGTGACCTCCCCAGCGAAGGGACTGGTGAAGGTGGCCTGCTCAGTGTAGGTAACCACCGAGCCGTAGCGCCCTTGCTCCGGCTGGGGTTGTAGATGGACTTCGATCTGCCGGTCGGCCAGATTGACAATCCAGTATTCGGGAAGGCCGGCCTGAGCGTAGAGTTCGGCTTTGCGGCTGCGGTCTTTGTCTAAGGAGGTATTGGCTACTTCGATGAGTAAGTAGATATCCGTAATTGCCGGGCGATAGGTTCCGTACTTTTTATCCTTTACGACTGCGAAATCAGGTTCCGGCTCAGAGGCTAATTCGGCGAGGTTGATTGATTTTTCCTGCCGGTAGCGAAATTGCTTACCGAAACGATCGCGAAAGTATTCGGCTAGTAGGGTGATGCATTCCTCGTGGGGGGCTCCGGCGGGCATTTTGTTAACAATCTTTCCATGAATTAATTCCACCTTATCGTCTTCCCCAAAGATCCCGTTGTCGATCGCGAGGTGATAGCGATCGACGGTCCAGAAGAAGTCTCCGTTGCTGTGACGGGAGATAGCGGGGGGAGTGAGTACGGATTTGGTCATGGTGGGAGATGATTTAGGGTGCCGTCAGGATAAAGTCTGCATCGATATTAAGCTTTTGATGGAGTGCTTTGGCGATAGCCAAGTTCAGCTCGCGTTTTCCGTTCAAAATTTCGCTAATTCGGGAAGGTGACGTGCCGAGCAAGACCGCCAGATCCTTCTGTCTAAGCTTACGCTGAAACATACGTAGCTCTATGGCTTCTCTAAGGGTGTTTGGCTCAAAAGGATAATGTTGCTCTTCGTAGTCAGCTACCAGATCAGATACATGATCAAGTTCCGCCTGCTGGGCGCTGGAGAGTGGCTGTTGATCCGACATTGACCGAAGTAACTCTTCCATGCGTGTCGAAGCTACTTCGTATTGTTCTTGAGTCATTGATTAAATGGTTTTGGCGTCCACTTTGTCATAGGCCGCATGCGTACCGATAAAACGGATGTACACTTTCCGTGAAGCGAAGATGATGATAACAATCAAACGGTATGCATTGCCCTTAATGTCAAACACGTAGCGGTTATTCCCTACATAGTCGACCGTTCGAAAGTCAGCTCGCACATCTGCCAGTGAATCCCCTTTGGCTTCCTTGACTATTCCGTACCAATGGAGTAGTGGGACCTTAGCGGCAGGATGGACCTCGCCAAACTCTTTCAATCTGCGCGGTGTGACAACTCTCATAGAACATGTAGAAGGCTAAGAAAAGTTCTCAATGTAGAATAAAATTCCACAATATAGAAGTAGCTGCTGTTAATTCAGTTAACAAATACGGGTATCGTTCAATTCACTCTGGGACAAAGA
This sequence comes from Neolewinella sp., assembly GCF_965214665.1. Lineage (GTDB taxonomy): Bacteria > Bacteroidota > Bacteroidia > Chitinophagales > Saprospiraceae > Neolewinella. Next base: position 3,854,308 of record NZ_OZ243970.1, read on the forward strand.
ATTTAGCCCTAGGCGCCAGAAAGCAACAGAACATGAATTCTACCGCCATGAGTAATTCATTTTGAACCTGATTATGAATTATTTACATAGGTTAAGCCAGTCGGCCGACGAGCTTCCCGTCCAACTACATCAGGCCGCAAAGAACTCGGCGGACGACGACCCCAACGAGCGAAGCGAGCTGCCAAACAAATAGTACATGGTACGTTGTACATAGTAAACTGTAAATCCTCCTTGCCTCTTCTAACCTTCAACGACCGCGGCATCTACTGCGAGCAGGCCGACGTCTATATCGACCCCTGGAAGCCCGTGCCCCGCGCCCTGATCACCCACGGCCACGCCGACCACTCCCGCTGGGGCAACGACCACTACCTGTGCACCCGCACCGCCGCCCCGGTGATCAAGTACCGGTTGGGCGATATCGACCTGGAAACCGTGGAATACGGCGAGGTCAAGACGATCAATGGGGTCAAGTTCAGCTTCCACCCGGCAGGGCACATCATCGGCTCAGCCCAGATCCGCGTTGAGTACAAGGAGGAAATCTGGGTAGCCAGCGGCGACTATAAGCTCGAGGACGACGGACTGAGCGAGGCCTACGAACCCGTGCAGTGCCAGCACTTCATCACCGAATCCACTTTCGGCCTGCCCGTCTATCGCTGGACGCCCCAGGAGGAACTCTTCGCCGACATCAATGACTGGTGGCGACAGACCGCCAGCGAGGGCCGCACCGCCATCCTCACCGGCTACGCGCTCGGCAAGGCCCAACGCCTGCTCGCCGGCCTCGACACTTCCATCGGCAGGATCTACACCCACGGCGCCATCGAGAACACCAACGAGGTGCTGCGCAAACAGGGCATTAAGCTCCCCGACACCACCCGCGTCACCCGCGAGATCAACAAAAAAGAATACCCCGGCAACATCGTCGTCGCCACCCCCGGCGCTATCGGACAGCCCTGGGTCAAGAAGTTCGGCAACGCCAGCATCGGCGCGGCCTCCGGCTGGATGACCCTGCGCGGTGCACGTCGACGCCGCGGGGCCGACCGCGGCTTCGTCCTCTCCGATCACTGCGACTGGCCCAGCCTGCTAGAGGCCATCGACCTTACCGGGGCCGACAATATTTACGTCACCCACGGCTACACCTCCATCTTCTCCAAGTACCTGCGCGAGCAGGGCTACAACGCCGTCGAACTGGAGACCGAGTACGAGGGCGAGCTGGCCGAGATTGAAACGAAGGGCAGCGAGGAGACTAGTAAGGAAAATGCGTTGGCTGATGGGGAGTGATAAATTTTATCCATGAAAAATTTCGCCGAACTCTTCCGCCGCCTAGACCGCACCACCAAGATTAACACCAAGGTCGAGGCCCTAGCCGACTACTTCCTCCAGGTCGACGACGAGGACAAGCTCTGGACCATCGCCCTTCTTTCGCACCGGCGACCCCGCCGTACCGTCAACTCCAAATTGCTGCGCGCCTGGGCCTCAGAGTTGAGTGAGGTAGCCACCTGGATCCTGGAGGAAAGCTACCACGTGGTGGGTGACCTGGCCGAGACCATCGCTCTGGTCCTACCCCCGCCCGAGACTGACTACGACCACACCCTCACCTACTGGATCAACTACATCGAGCAGTTCGTCGGCTACGACGAGCTGGGTAAGAAGGAGGCCGTGCAGGAAGCCTGGCGCGGGCTGGGCACCACCGAGCGCTACCTGTTCAATAAGCTCATCACGGGCAACTTCCGCGTCGGCGTAAGTCAAAAGCTCATGACCCGCGCCCTGGCCCAGGCCACCGGCATCGAGGAGACTAACCTGGCCCATCGCCTCATGGGCAACTGGACGCCCAACGACACCACTTTTGAGGAGCTGATCCACTCGGAGTCGGCCACCGACGATATTTCCCGCCCCTATCCCTTCTACCTGGCCTACCAGTTAGAGCAACCGACGGAGGAGCTCGGTGACCCCCATGAATGGCAGGCGGAACATAAGTGGGACGGCATCCGCGGCCAGGTCATTGTGCGCAACGACGAGGTATTCGTCTGGTCCCGCGGGGAGGAACTAGTTAACGACAAGTATCCCGAGTACGACGTCCTGGCTACGGCCCTGCCCAACGGCACGGTGATCGACGGCGAGATTCTTCCCTATAAAAATGGACAGCCCCTCGGCTTCAACGTGCTCCAGACTCGCATCGGCCGCAAGACCGTCAGTAAGAAGCTGCTCAAGGAAGCTCCCGTGGTACTCATGTGCTACGACCTGCTGGAGTACGAAGGCCGCGACATTCGTAAGCTACCCCTCTCCGGCCGCCGGGAACTACTGGAACGTTTGATCAAGGAGTACGACACTCAGGGCATTCTTCATCTCAGTCCCGTCTTCGCTTTTGCCCACTGGGACGAGCTAGCCGTGGAGCGCGAGACCGCCCGCGAAAAGTACTCCGAGGGCATCATGCTCAAGCGCCGCGACTCGGCCTACAAGCAGGGCCGCAAGAAGGGCGACTGGTGGAAGTGGAAAGTCGACCCCCTGACCATCGACGCGGTCATGATGTACGCCCAGCGGGGCCACGGCCGGCGCGCCAACCTCTACACCGACTTCACCTTCGGGGTGTGGGACGGCGATCAATTGGTCCCCTTCACCAAGGCCTACTCTGGCCTCACCGACCAGGAGTTCAACAAGATCACCGCCTGGGTGCGGCGCAATACGGTGGAGAAGTTCGGCCCCGTGCGCTCGGTGAAGCAGAAACAGGTTTTCGAGATCGGTTTCGAGGGCATTCGCAAGAGCACGCGGCATAAATCGGGCGTGGCGCTGCGCTTCCCGAGGATGCTCCGCTGGCGGCACGATAAGCCGGTGGAGGAGGCGAATACTAAGGCGGATCTGGAGGGGATGTTGGCGGTGTATGGGAGTTGATGGGCTGCGTCATCTGGGGTAGGGGCCCTAGATGTAAGCCTGGTGCGGGACTGGTGAGGATGACAGTTAACGGTATAAGCTAAAGGGCTGACTATCGACGTATTACGTCATAAAGGAAGACGATGGGTCGTCCTTAACCGTCACAGAACACCCGTAAAACTGACGGTAAAGTCCCGCGCTTCATCACCTACCTTCGGCGGTTCATTTATCTCACTAGGCACGATGAAGACACTTTTATTCCTAGCCCTTTCGCTGGGGCTTTCTCTCGGCGTGGTTGCTCAGGTTACCGTCAGCGGTACGATTACCGATGGTACCGGCGAACCGCTCATTGGTGCCTCGGTGCTGGCCGAAGGTACTAGTACCGGCACGGTGACGGATCTCGACGGCAACTATACGCTCAACGTACCGGCGGAGGTGGAGCGGCTCATTGTTTCTTACACCGGCTTTAAGACGCAAAATATTGCGATTGAGGGTCAGTCCACCATCGATATTATCATGGATGAAGATGCCGCCCAGCTCTCGGAGGTGGTGGTCGTCGGCTACGGTAGCCAAATCCGCAGTACCCTAACCGGCAACATCGCCCAGATTGAGGGCGAGGATATTCAAAACCTCCCCGTTTCCAGTGTAGAGCAGACCATGCAGGGCCGTACGGCGGGGGTATTCGTGCAGGCGGTCAGTGGTAAACCCGGCGGACGCATCAACGTGCGGGTGCGGGGCAGCTCCTCCATCTCGGCAGGTAATGATCCGCTGTATGTTGTGGATGGAGTACCCGTCACGAGCGGTACATTCAGTAGCCCCGGAAGTGGTAGTCAGAACTTCATGGCCGACATCAACCCCAACGATATTGCCTCTATTGAGATCCTTAAGGATGCCTCTTCCGCGGCAATCTACGGCTCACGGGCAGCCAACGGGGTTGTGCTCATCACTACCAAAGCAGGTGCTAGTGGAGCGACCAAGTTTAACGTCAACCTCAGCTACGGCAGTAGCGAGCCCAGCCGCAAGCAGGAGTTCCTTAACGCGGAGGAATACGTAGCTTTTTTCCAGCAGACCGCCCGGGGAGCCGCCCGCTACGATTTTGACAATCAGTTGAATGACTTCGGACTAGCGGACGACGAATACACCCTCGAAAATACTACGGCTGCTTACCTAGATTTTGTGGAGGGCCGTTTAGACCGCTACGCCGGACCCAGCGATTGGCGCAATAATGAGACCAACACCGACTGGCAGGAGCAGGCCTTTCGCACCGGTCAGAGCCGCAATGCCGACCTCAGCGCCAGCGGTGGAACCGATAAACTTACCTACTACGCCAGCTTCGGCTACTCCGATCAGGAGGGAATTCTGATTGACAATGCCTTCGAACGCCTCAGTACCCGCCTCAATCTTGACGCGAAGCCCTCCGATCGCTTCAACTACGGTATGCGCCTGGGTTTCAGTCGTAGCCAGAATAACCGGGTGAGCAATGACAATCAGTTCAGTACCCCGCTGCAGCTAATTGCCCTATCACCCATCACTCCCGTACGTAATACTACAGGGGAGGAGTTCCGCGGCTTTGCTCCCGGCCAACTCTTCGACCGGCCGGTGACTACCTACTATAATGGCCTGGTGGAGATCGCTAATAGTGAGAAGGAATCAATCACTTACCGTACCCTAGCTAACGTCTTTGGCCAGTTCGATCTCGGAGCGGGCTTTGCCCTACGCGCCGAGGCCGGCGTTGATGTGGCGAACATTAAACAAGACCGGTTTCTCGGTAGCCTCACCGATGGGGGAGAGGCCACCAACGGTTTTGCCGATAGCCGCTGGAGCAATATCGTCAACTACAATACCAAGGCCCTGCTGCTTTACAACCAGGCGTTTGACGCGGGGCACAACGTGGACTTCGTAGGAGGCATTGAATTTCAACAGTCGAGGAACGAAAATATCCTCGTCGAGGGCCAGGAGTTTCCCCTCGATCAACTCCGCACCGTAGCCAGTGCCGCAGATATAACGGGTGGCTCTACCGATCTTACTGAGTTTACCTTCCTGAGCTACTTTGGCCGCGTGAACTATAATTTCGACCGCAAATATCTTTTGAGCCTTAGCGGTCGCCTGGATGGTTCCAGCCGCTTCGGCGCCAACAACCAGTACGGATTCTTCCCCGCCGCTGCCGTAGGCTGGGTCATCAGCGAGGAGGACTTCTTTGCCACCGGCTCCCCCATTAGCTACCTAAAGGTGCGCTCCAGCTACGGACTCACGGGCAATGCGAGCATCAATAACTTCGCGAGCCGTGGCCTCTACGGAGCGGACAAATACTTTGGCACCTCCGCCCTGCGCCCCATTCAGATCGCTAACCCCGATTTGACTTGGGAGTCTACCGCCCAATTTGACGTCGGTATCGACTTTGGCCTGTTCAATAATCGCCTGAGTGGGGAGGTCGATTACTACGTCAAGAATACCTCCGATCTGCTACTGAATGTGCCCGTGCCAAGTACCACCGGCTTTCAGACGCAGTTCCAAAACGTCGGTGAATTGCGTAACCGGGGGGTCGAGGTATTGCTGAACGCTACGGTCTTCGATCGTGAGTTCGGCTGGAGTACCAGTGCTAATTTTGCCTATAATGACAATGAGGTCATTTCCCTGGCCGATGGGCAGGAGATCATCGACGACGGCGGCAGCCGCTACATGAACGTGGTCAAGGTAGGCGAGAGCATCGGGGCCTTCTACGGTTTGGAGTACGCCGGGGTTGACCCCGCTAACGGCGATGGCCTCTACTACAATGCTCTCGATGATGAAGGAAACCTGATTAGTCCCGAAGCCACCACTAATGATGCCAACAAGTCCCAATTTGTCATCCTTGGCGATGCCCTGCCCACCACCCTGGCTGGCTGGACTAACAACTTCAGTTACAAGGGTATAAGTCTGGATGTCTTCGTACAGGGTAGCTTCGGCAACGAGGTGCACAACTCCGCCGGTGTGTTTCAAAGCTGTGGGGGCTGCTGGTTCGACAATCAGACCCGCGACCAGCTCGATGCCTGGACCCCCGAGAACACCATCACCAACGTGCCGGAGGCTCGCTTCTACTGGGGTAATGCCGACCAGGGTCGCAGCAGTCGCTACCTCAGCAGTGGCAACTTCGTGCGCCTCAAAACGGTCACCCTGGCCTACGAACTACCCGCTGACCTTATCGACCGTATCGGAGTGAACCGCCTTCGCTTTTACGTTACTGGGCAGAACCTAGCCATCATTACTAATTATGCCGGTTGGGACCCGGAGGTAGCCGCGGACTTCCTGGCGGATGATTCGCCTAATATTCTTACGAGCGTAGACTTTTACACTGCTCCCCAGCCGCGCACTATCATCTTCGGCATCACTGTAGGCCTGTAATCACTCCCCAATACCATACCATGAATAACAGCATTCTTGTTACCCTCCTGGGTTTGGGGCTCCTTGCCTTTTCCTGCTCCGACGAACTTGACGTCCAGCCCGCCCAGAGTATTGACGAAGGCGTAGCGTTGAGTTCCGACGAGACCGTAAAGGCCGTCCTAATCGGTGCCTACGATCAAGTCAGCGATGGAGACCTATACGGCGGCAACGCCCTACGTGACGCCGACCTCCTCGGCGGTACCGGCGAGATTCTTTTCGTTGGCACTTTCAATAGCCCCGATGAGATTGCGCGCAAACAAATTACCACCGGCAATGCCGATGCCGAAGCCCGCTGGGTGGAAAGCTACGAGGGTATCAACATTGTCAATAATGTGCTCTCCGCGCTGGAAGTAGTCAATGCCGACGATCAGGCTCGCGTAGAAGGCGAGGCCCGTTTCATCCGGGGCTTACTTTATTTCGACCTCGTCCGCTATTACGCCCAGGCCTTCGAAAGCGGACAGACTAACGATCAGCTTGGGGTACCAATTGTACTCACCCCCACCCGGGGTATCAGTGCGGAAAATGACGTGACCCGCGCTACCGTAGAAGAGGTGTACGCACAAGTGCTGAGTGACCTGACCACGGCTGCTGATCTCCTACCCGAAACTAACGGTGTGTTTGCCGGTAGCCTTACTGCCAGCGCCCTGCTAGCTCGCGTTTATCTTCAGATGGACCGCTACGCCGACGCCCGCGAAGCAGCCGATCGCGTCATCGAAAGTGGCGTGTATGCCCTAACGCCTACCTACGTCGGTGCCTTCATGAACGGCAGTAATACCACCGAAGACATCTTTGCTATCCAGGTCAACTCACAGGACGGTGTTAATAACCTCACTACCTTCTACTCCGTCCCTGAATTCGGCGGCCGCGACGGCGACATCGAGGTGCTCGATAACCACCTGGCCCTCTATGAGGATGAGGACGCCCGCCGGGACCTATTCTTTGAGCGCGGCGGCGCCACCTACACCGGCAAGTTCAACAACCAGTTTGCCAATGTGAGCATCATCCGCCTAGCCGAGATGTACCTCATCCGCGCCGAAGCCAACTCCCGCCTCGGGACCGAAGTAGGTGCCACCCCCACCGAAGACATCAACCGCCTGCGCAACCGCGCCGGCCTGGACGATCTCGGGGACGATGACGTAGACTTAGCCTTCATCCTCGAAGAACGCCGCCGCGAGCTCGCCTTTGAGGGCTTCCGTATCCATGACATCAAGCGCCTACAGGGCAGCGTCGGCAACTTCGCCTACGATGCCAATGAGCTGGTCTTCCCTATCCCCGCCCGTGAGACCGTAGCTAACCCAAATATTGTGCAGAACCCGGGATACAACTAGACGCGCCCGCGCAACCTTTTGGCAAAAAACGAAGTTATTTTGCCAAATATTAGTCTTATGGTGCTCACGGTAGATAAGTTTGGACGGGTACTGATCCCGAAGAAAGCACGTCAAGCATTGCAACTCGATGCGGGCTCCAAGATCGAGTTGACGGTTGATGCCGCAACTAAAACGGCACAGCTCAGGCCCCAGCAAGAAGCACTGCCTCCATACATCGCCTACACTGATTGGGGGTGGCCCTACCTGAATGTAGAGATGGAACTACCGGATGATTTTGATACGGTCACGTTCATCAAACAGACCCGTCAGGAGTACCTCGATAGGAAGTTAGGCCTATGATGAAATTCTTTATCGAGACCTCGATACTACTAGCCTCCTTACTCCCTGCGCACCCAAATTACCGACGTGCAAATGATCTTTTGAAGAGATGTCGGGACGAGGGGAGCCTGGTTTGTTTAAGTACGCACGTAATCGCAGAGCTGTACGCAAACCTCAGCAATCCCAGAATTTCGAAGTCTACACCCATCAATCCAAAACAGGCGGTAGACCTAATAAGAAGATTAGTGATTGAGCTAGAAACTATCGTCTTGGACGAGCAAGACTACTATGCCGCTATGGATCGCTGTGCGGACTTAGGTCTCGTCTCGGGAGTCATGTACGATGCGCTCCACTTCCAGGCTGCGCTGAAAGCAAAAGCCGATATACTATACACGGAAAACCGTCGCGACTTCGATCGCCTGCTACGAGAAGATGCGCCGGTAGTTCGAAGTCTACCCGACTAGTCTAGCCCCTACAACACCGAATACTGCACAAATCCCGCCCGCTCCGGATAATCCGTCGTGTAGTGCAGCCCGCGACTTTCCTTACGTAGACTTGCCGCCTTGGTTACCAAATAGCCTACTGAGATCAAGTTCCGAAGCTCACACAACTGCGGACTCACCAGACTATTCCGGTACAATTCCTCGGTCTCATCGTGCAGCAGGGTCAGTCGATCCCTGGCCCGCTTCAGTCGCTTGTCGCTGCGCACGATGCCCACGTAGCTCGACATCACCTCTTTAAGCTCCTTGACACTTTGGGTGATCAGTACCTGCTCCTTGGGCTCCATGGTGCCGGTACGCTCCCACTGTGGAATGTCATCCTGTAGCTCCAGGTTATCAATATTGGTGGCGATCGAGTGGGCGATGCGGTGGCCGAAGACTAAAGCTTCGAGCAGACTGTTGCTCGCTAGGCGATTAGCTCCATGCAGTCCCGTGCTCGTGCACTCCCCGGCAGCATACAGCCGATTGACCGAGCTACGCCCAAACTCATCCACCTTCACTCCCCCACACATGTAGTGGCAGGCCGGGTTGATCGGTACCAGCTCGTGCATAGGGTCGATGCCGTTCTCGATGCACTTATCGTAGATTGTCGGAAAGTGCGCCCGAAATTTCTCCTCGTCCAGCTCCCGGCAGTCCAGACACATATACTCCGCCCCCGTCAGCTTCATCTCGTTGTCGATGGCCCGGGCTACGATATCCCGTGGCGCCAGACTTCCCCGTGGATCGTAATCGTGCATGAACTCCGAGCCATCCGGCCGCTTGAGGATTGCCCCGAAGCCCCGTACGGCCTCACTCACTAGGAACGCCTGCCGCTCGATCCCCGGACTGTACAGCGCCGTCGGGTGAAACTGCACGAACTCCATATTCTCCAGGTGCACCTTGGCCCGGTAAGCCATGGCGATACCGTCTCCGGTAGCAATCACCGGGTTGGTCGTACTGCGGTAGATCTGCCCATTGCCTCCGGCTGCCAGCACCGTCGTCCGCGCCAAAATCGTACTGATCTCCCAGTTCTCCTTATTTAGCACGTAGGCCCCGTAGCACTCGATGTTCTCCGTCAGCCGCGTCACGATGTACCCTAGGTGGTGCTGCGTCAGTAGGTCCAGTGCGAAGTAGTGCTCGTGCACCTTGAGATTATCTAGCGTAGCCGCCTTCGCACTCAGCGCCCGCTGTATTTCCCAGCCCGTCAGGTCCTTGTAGTGCAGGATGCGGTTCTCCGAGTGCCCCCCTTCCCGTCCCAGGTCGTACTTCTGAAACTGGTCCAGGTCGAAGCGCGTCCCCCACTCGATGATCTCCTCCACCCGCTCTGGCCCCTCCTCCACCACGATGCGCACGATGTGCTCGTCACACAGTCCCGCTCCGGCATCCAGCGTATCCTCGATGTGCTTTTCGTAGTTATCGGTTCCGTGGTCCCACACCGCCGCTACGCCTCCCTGTGCATAGCTTGTATTACTCTCCCGCTCATTGACCTTTGTGAGCACGTCGATCTGCAATTCGGGCCGTAGCATGGCCAGTTTGATTCCGGTGCTGAGGCCGGCGATGCCGGAGCCGATGATGAGTACGTCGGTGGTCAAGGGGGCAAGGAGTTAAGGGGTTAGGGAATCAAGGAGTTAAGGTGGGTGTTGTAGGCGTTATAGGCAGGGCAGGCGTGAAAGTGGGACCGGCGTAACGGGGGGGCGGGGCCGCAGGTGCAAAGAGTACAATGCGGTCTCCGACCGCGGCAGTACGATGCAGCCTCCGGCTGCGCCCCCGGATAGTTCCAGCGCAGCCGGAGGCTGCCTTTTGCTGGCGCCCCGATAGCTATCGGGGGAGGCAGCATTGTACTGTACCCGAGCGAAGCGATCTACAACTTCGTATAGTGCTTATCATCCACCAACGACTGCGCCGGATTCCGCCATCCCCCATTCGGAATGCCGTCCCAGAGCTCGTCCGCCTCACTAGGCCCCCAGGTGCCGGCCTCGTAGGTAGCTAAGGGGGCATCGCCCTTCTCCCAGGCCTCAATGATCGGGTCGACGAAGGCCCAGGCCACCTCGACACTGTCGCCGCGGGCGTAGAGGGTGGGGTCGCCTTTCATGCAGTCGAGGAGGAGGCGGCTGTAGGACTCGGGGACGTCTTTGGTGGTCAGGTCGCGGTAGAAGAAGTCCATGTCCACGTTCTTCACGCGGAAGCCCTCGCCGGGCACCTTCATACCGAACTCCATGGCCATACCCTCGTCGGGCTGGATGCGGATGATGAGCTGGTTGTCGCACTTCATCGCGTAGTCGTCGAACTGAGCGAAGATGGCCTGCGGCGGATTCTTGAAGGTGATGACCACCTCGGTAACCTTCAGCGGCAGGCACTTGCCGGTGCGGATGAAGAAGGGCACGCCGGCCCAGCGCCAGTTGTCGATGAAGAACTTCATGCCCACGTAGGTCTCGGTGGTGCTGTCGTCGGGCACACCCTCGGCGTCCTTGTACGCTACGACGTGGCCTTCCTTCGTTTCGCCAGCCGTATACTGAGCGCGCACCACCTGCTCGGCGACCTGCTCCCCAGTGATGGGCCGCAGGGATTGGAATAATTTCATCTTCTCGCCCCGAATGGATATGGCATCGGCCCGGATGGGCGGCTCCATAGCCACGTGGGCCAGTACCTGCAGCAGGTGGTTTTGAATCATGTCGCGCATGGCTCCGCTACCGTCGTAGTAGCCGCCGCGGCTGCCGACGCCCACCGTTTCGGCGGCCGTGATCTGTACCGACTGTATATAATTACGGTTCCAGAGTGGTTCGAAGAAGCCGTTGGCGAAGCGGGTCACCAGTAAGTTTTGCACCGTCTCCTTGCCTAGGTAGTGGTCGATACGGTAGATGTTGTTTTCGGGGAAGTAAGACTGGATGTCCTCGTTCAGTTTTTTCGCCGAGGCCTCATCGTAGCCAAACGGCTTTTCGACCACCAGGCGGGCCCAGCCGCCCTCCGGCTTATTGAGGCCCGAGGCGGCCAGCGCTCCCGGGATGGTGCTGTACAGCTTGGGTGGTGTGGAAAGGTAAAAGATGTAGTTACTGCCCGTCTGAAACTCCTGGCTGAGCTTATCGAGGCGACCCTTGAGCTTATCCACGTCTTCCTGACCGTCGTACACCTTCAGGTCCTGGTAGAAAAGCAGTTTGGCAAACTCCTGCATCTGCGGCTGCGCCTTCTGCTCGTCGGTAAAAAACTCACTTTCGAAAACTACTTTATTGCGGAAGTCCTCGTCCGTGTAATCCGTCCGGCTCGCCCCCAGCAGCGCGAAGTGCTCCGGTAGGTAGCCGCCCCGGTACAGATCGTAGACGGCGGGGATGAGCTTGCGCTGAGCTAGGTCACCGGAGGCACCGAAGATGATCAGGATGTGGGATTGGACGGAGTTGGCCATGCTGTGGGGGTCTTTGCCTTGCAAAGGTGGGTTCTTTTTAGAAGGTTTACGCCCCGGGCAAGGTAATTTGTGCCCGTACAACAAAAAACCCCATGCCCATGACCCTCGGCATCGCTACCGACCACGGCGGCATCGAACTCAAGCAGCAGCTCCAGCAGTACCTCGAAGAACAGGGCCACACGGTCCGCGACTTCGGCGCCTTCGACTACGACGCCCAGGATGACTTCCCGGACTTCGTAGTACCCCTGGCCCGTGCCGTTGGCTCCGGCGAGGTAGAGCGTGGCGTGGCCGTGTGCGGTAGTGGAGTGGGGGCCAGTATCGCCGCCAACAAGATCAAGAACGTGCGCGCCTGCCTCATCAACGAGACCTACTCGGCCCGCCAGGGCGTGGAGCACGACGATATGAATATGATCTGCCTGGGGGGGCGCGTCATTGGCATCGCGCTAGCGAAGGAGCTGCTGGACAACTTCGTGGGGGCGCAGTACCAGGCACTTCCCCGCCAGCTTCGCCGGATGGGTAAGATCGCGGACCTCGAGAAGTAGTACCGTGCTGTCTCCATTACAAAACTGCCTCCGGTTGCGCTAAGACAGCCGACGGATACCAAGTAATTACCTATCTCATTCGCTCCAGTAATCATCTCGCATTATGATGACGCTCGCTACCCTCCACCGCACCTGCGGCCCCGCCCTACTACTCGGTCTGTTTGCTAGTACACTAATCGCCCAGTCGCTACCCCCCCAAAAGGAACGACTCGTAACTACGATCGACCAACAGCAAGAAGAGCTTATCAGCCTTTCCGACCAAATTTGGGCCCTGGTTGAAGTAGCCTTCGAGGAAACCGGGAGCGCCGCACTGTTAGCCGACTACGCCGAGGCAGCGGGGTTTCGGGTCGAACGGGGCGTTTCGGGCATGCCCACCGCCTTCATCGCCGAGTACGGGAGTGGGCAACCGATCATCGGCGTTTTGGGAGAATTCGATGCGCTGCCGGGACTGAGCCAGCAAGCCACCCCCGGTAAGAACCCCCTGCACGAGGGAGAAGCCGGGCACGGCTGCGGTCATAACCTCTTCGGCGTCGGTAGTCTGGCCGCCGCTATCGCGGTAAAGGAAGCGATGGAACGCGGGGAGGTATCGGGTACGATCCGCTTCTACGGTACGCCCGCCGAGGAAAAGTACTTCGGAAAGCTCTACCTGGCCCGCGACGGGCAGTTCGATGATCTGGATGCCTGCCTGGACTGGCACCCGGCCCCGAAGATCGAAGCGGACGTGCAGTCGAGCCTGGCCCTGGTCGACTTCATCGTCGAGTTTCGGGGGCAGGCTGCCCACGCCAGTGCCGATCCCTGGAACGGTCGCTCCGCCGCCGATGCGATGGAGCTGATGAGCGCGGGAATCAATGCCTACCGCGAGCACCTGCAGCCAACGGTACGTATCCACACCCACATGATGCAGGCCGGTGATGTGGTCAACGTGGTGCCTGACTACGCCAAGTACTGGGTGCGGGTACGGGACAGCAAACGAGAGGGCATGGAGCCGGTGTGGAAACGCGTGGAGGAGATCGCCCGTGGCGCAGCCATCATGGCCAACGTCGACTACGAGATCACGCTCGTCTCCGGGCTCCACGAGGTGCTCGTGAACCGCGCCGGCGGCACGGTCATGCAGGCTAATCTGGAGCTGTTGGGAGACATCACCTATACGGACGAGGAGACCGCCTTCGCCCACGGCATTCAGCAGGCAACGGGTAAGGAGCAGGTGGGACTCGACGGTACCGTAAAACCACTAGAAGAGACGAAAGAAAATCCCGGTGGGGGGAGTACCGACGTAGGCGACGTCAGCTGGCTGGTCCCCGAGGTACGCCTGGGAGTGACCACCGCCCCGGTCGGCACCCCCTGGCATAGCTGGGCCGTAGTGGCCTGCGGGGGTATGAGTATCGGCCACAAGGGCATGCTTTATGCGGGTAAGGCACTGGCGCTGACGATGTATGACCTATTTCAGAGTCCGGAGACGCTGGCGGCCATGCGCGAAGAGTTCGCGGAGCGACGGGGGGAGGCCACTTACGAGGCGATCCTACCGGAGGCAGGCCCCCCCATCCCGGGCAAGAAGTAGGCTCTTACAGAATTAGGTTCATTTCGTGTATGCCTACGGTCTCAGTATGTTCGCCCAACTCCGCACCCGGCTTACATCTAGGGCCCCTCCCCCAGATGACGCCGCCCCCATTCCTCACCGCTAGCGTACCTTACCACCAAAACCAGCACCCCACATGGACCAGCAACTGTATGACTTCGGCATGATCGGCCTCGGCGTAATGGGCCGCAATTTTCTCCTCAACGTAGCCGACGATGGCTACGGCGCACTCGGCACCGACATCAATGAGGAGTCCGTCAGCTCGCTCAATGAGGAGGGGAAGGACATGCGCGTGAAGGGGGTCAACACCCAAAAGGAATTCGTGAGCCTGCTGAGCAAGCCGCGTAAGATCATGCTGCTGGTACCGGCCGGCTCCATCGTAGATAAGGTGATCGAGGGCTTGCTGCCGCTGCTGGACGAGGACGACGTGATCATCGACGGCGGTAACAGCCACTACGACGATACCAACCGCCGCTACGAATACCTGAAGACCAAGAACATCCGCTTTCTTGGTGCCGGTGTGTCGGGTGGTGCAAAGGGGGCCCGTCGTGGTCCGAGTATCATGCCCGGCGGTGATCGCTCGGCCTGGGAAGCCGTGAAACCCGTGTTGGAGACCGTAGCCGCTAAGGTGAATGGCGAGCCCTGCGTGACCTACATCGGTGAGAGCAGCAGCGGCCACTACGTAAAGATGGTGCACAATGGCATCGAGTACGGACTCATGCAGCTCATCGCCGAGGCCTACGATATTCTGAAGCGCGTAGGCGGGATGGGTAACGACGAGATGTCGGAGCTCTTTGCTAAGTGGAACAATGGTCGGCTCAACAGCTACCTGATAGAAATTTCGGCCGCCATCCTGAAGCGACGCGACGACCAGACCGACGAGCACCTACTCGACGTCATCCTCGACAAGGCCAAGCAGAAGGGCACCGGTAAGTGGACCAGCCAGTCGGCCATGGATATCGGGGTGCCTATCCCCACCATCGATGCGGCCGTGACGATGCGTGCTATCTCCGCCTTCAAGGAGTACCGCCAGGACAACAGCAAACTGTACACCGATATCCACCCCGAGCTGCCCAAGCTACACGGTAAGGGGCTAGCCGAGTCGGTCGAAAAAGCGCTCTACTTCAGCTTCGTCACTTGCTACGCCCAGGGCATGCAACTCCTTGCCGAGGCCAGCGTGGAGATGAAGTACGACCTCGACCTGGAGGGCATTGCCCGCATCTGGCGCGGAGGCTGTATCATCCGGGCCGAGATGCTCGAAAAAATCCGCCACGCCTACGGCACCCGCGAGGGGCTGAAGAATATGATGGCTACCGAGGAATTTCGCCACGACCTCTTCGACTGCCGTGAGGCCATCGTCGAAGTGACCCACCAGGCCAGCGAGCGCGGGGTGCCGACGATGTGTATGAGCACCTCGCTACAGTACTTCGACGCCTTCCGTTCCGAGCGGCTGCCGCTCAATATGGTGCAGGCGCAGCGTGACTACTTCGGCTCTCATACCTACGAGCGACTGGATCAGAAGGGCATCTTCCACACCGCCTGGGATGCGCAGGTGATCCACAAGGCGGGCGACGAGACGGACCGCCTGGGCCCCAAGGAGACCGGTGTGGTAGACCCCACGGACATTCAGAAAGCCTAGGGCACCCGGAACTACAAATTCAATGTAGCTACAATTAATTTTAGTGTATCGTTCAACCTAGCCGGCGCTGGGGGGTTTGCTCTGTACTGACTGCGACGCTGCGGTCCTCACCAAATTACGCAACACATGTTACGCTACCTATCCCTTTTTGCCTTTGCCACCGTGCTGACCGCCTGTGGCCCCTCGGGTACCGAGGTTGAATCCTCCGACGCACAGGCCGAAAACACCGCCGCCCAGGCCTCAGCCACCTACGCCATCGACGCTCAGGCCAGTACGGTCGAGTGGGAGGGCACCAAGCTCATCGGTGGCGGTCACCAGGGCACGATCCCCATTGCCCAGGGGAACCTGGAGGTAGACGGCAGCTCGCTCGTCGGCGGCGAAGTGACCCTTGACATCACCGGACTGAAAAACGCTGACCTCGACGAGGAGGGCAAAGCAAAGCTGGAAGGCCACCTCAAGAGTGCCGACTTCTTCGACGTAGCCCAGCACCCTACGGCCAAGTTCGTCATCACCAGCGCCACCCCCGCCGCGAATGCCGATGATGGCCATAATTATGACATCACCGGCAACCTTACACTGAAGGGGGTATCGCGTAGCATCACCATCCCCGCCACGGTCACCATGACCGACAACCGCATCGAGGCCACTACGCCCGACTTCGTGATCGACCGTACCGAGTGGGGCATGGAGTACGGCTCCGGCGGGATCGAGGGTATCGCGCAGGATAATATCATCAACGACGAGGTAGGCCTGCGGCTGGACCTAGTGGCGATGAAGTAGTGCTAGTGTGGTGTGTGCTCTCTTGCGTGATAGGATTTTAACCACAGATTTTCACGGAGGAAGACACAGAGTAGCACAGATTTAGGGGAGGTCAGTCGCATGATGTGACTGACCTCTTCGTGTCTGTTCGTCCCGCAGCACCGCTAGGTGCTGGCCTCCGCTTACCTCTGTGTACCTTTCTCCAACGACGGCTCTGTGAAACCTTCGTGAAGCCCTCCGTGTAGCCCGCAGGGCGCTCGGTGGTAAACCCTATACCACCTACCATCACCCCTCCACCAGTCCTACCTTCGCCAAATGGACCAATGGTACACCCTAGCCGACCTACCCACCCTAGTCACCCAGCTCCTCCACCACTACCCACCCCCCCATATCTACGCCTTAGAAGGTGAGCTAGGCACCGGCAAGACCACCCTGGTCACCCACCTCTGCCGCCAGCTCGGCGTACGGGAACCCATCTCCAGCCCCACTTACAGCATCGTTAATGAATACACAGGGCGCGAGGGTACCATATACCACCTTGACTGTTACCGGTTGAAGGATGTAGAAGAAGCCATCGACGCGGGGCTGGAAGAGCTCCTGGGCGGAGCCCCGATAGCTATCGGGGGTGCCGTATTCATAGAATGGCCGGCGGTCATAGAACCCTTATTGCCCCCCGGCGTTGTTTTTCTGCGCTTATACCACGATCCGGCAGGGGAGGGGCGGCGGCGCATCCACGTCACCACCGGCTAGCCCGTAAGCTAATTCATGAGCAGTAAGGATAAGGAAAAGATCGACCTCCCGAAGGAGCTCACCTCGGGCTACGCCCAGACCCAGACGGAAACCCTGGCCATTGAAACACGGGCCGAAGAACTGTTCATCGGTATACCTAAGGAAATTACGCTGCAGGAAAAGCGCGTTGCCCTCGTTCCCAGTGGCGTGCACAACCTGACTACCCGCGGCCACCGCGTACTGCTCGAAACCCAGGCCGGCGAGCCCAGCAGCTTTAGCGACCACGACTACAGCGAGTGCGGCGCCGAGATCGCCTACTCCGCCCAGGAAGTGTACCGCAAGGCCCGCGTGATTATCAAGGTGGCCCCGCCCACCCTCGATGAGATCGAGATGATGCAGGAGGGCTCCATCCTGATCTCCCCCCTACAGTTGCCCATTATCAATGCCGACTACCTCTACCGCCTGAAGCACAAGCGCATCATTGCCCTGGCCATGGAGTACATGCAGGACGAGGAGGGCAGCTTCCCCATCGTGCGCATCATGAGTGAGATGGCCGGGGTGAGCGCCATCCAGACCGCCGCCGAACTCCTCAGCACGAGCCACGGCGGACCCGGCGTTCTCCTGGGCGGTATCTCCGGCGTCCCTAGCGCCAAGGTGGTCATCCTGGGGGGCGGGGTCGTAGCCGAGTACGCCACCCGGGCCGCCATAGGTATGGGCGCGGAGGTGCGCATCTTTGACGATAATATCCACAAGCTCATGCGACTGCAGAACTCGGTGGGTCGCCAGCTTTACACCTCGGCCATGAATCCGGTTTATCTACGCCGTGAGCTACTCGATGCCGACGTAGCCATCGGAGCCATTCACGCCGAGCACGGTCGGGCCCCCATCGTCGTGAGCGAAGACATGGTGCGTGGCATGAAGCCCCACAGCGTCATCATCGACGTCAGCATCGATCAGGGCGGCTGCTTCGCCACCAGCGAGCTCACCAGTCTGGACCGACCCACCTTCGTCAAGTACGACATCATTCACTACTGCGTGCCGAATATCGCCAGCCGGGTGGGACGTACCGCCTCCATCGCCGTCAGTAATATTCTTACCCCCATCCTACTCCGGGCGGAAGGGGCCCGCAACTTCGAGCACTTCCTCTTCCAGCACAGCGGACTGCGCCACGGCATCTACACCTTCCGGGGCTGCCTCACCAACCGCTACCTCGGCCAGCGCTTCGAGATGCGCCATACCGACATCGACCTGCTGATGACTAGTGGCCTGTAATTAAAGCCAGTAGAGTCGATCACCAAAAGTAGCCCCCGCCCTAGCCTGATCCTGCGCAAGCCCCAGTACCATGCCCCCGCCGCCCGCACCGCAGAGTTTGAGCCGGTAGTCCTGTCCGCCATTCCATAGGTCATGAAACTCCGCCGGCACCAGGTAGGGAAAGTTGGGGAGCTGGTACGCCGAAATGTCGCTAAACGCCCCGAATAGATCCTCGCGATCACCGTTCAGCAGGGCTGTAATGGCCCGCTCGTTTGGTTCCATCCACCCGCTGCGGATATCTGGTACTAATCCCCCATCGACCGCCCGGGTGAACCGCCAGATGAGGTCGCTTGCACTACGCGCGACTCCGGTATCGACCAGGAAAAAACCCTGGTGCCAGCCCTCCGCAAGTTGTACCGCACCTGCGGCCCCGCCCTGAAGTAACAGCGGCTGTTGTAGGTAACAGACCAGGGGGTCCGTGCCGGAGCTTTCCCCGTGAAAGTGCCCTTCCATAGTAGCCAGGGTGCCGCGCAAACTTCTCATATCCAGCAACTTACCGGCCGTAGTGGCGTAGCGGTCAAATACGGCGGCACATACCGCTCCGCTACTGCCCAATCCGTAGCCGGTAGGGATATTGCCGGCCAGTCGCGCGCCCTTCCCTAGGTCGCGGGCCAGCAATTCGCAATCTAAAAGTGGGGCGGGCACGCAGGTGCGCAGGTAATCGCAAAGGCCGAGTAAACGGGGATCCGGTTCCCCCTGCGCCCACTCGAGCGTGAACCTCGGGTAGGGCACCGCCAGCCCCCGGCTACCGCGCAGGATGATGTGCTCGCCGAAGAGGAGGATTTTGGCGGGGTATGACATAGTGAGGGTGCGGGGCCGCGGGATGCAAGGTAGGCGAGTAGGGGGCAAAAGTTTCGTAAACTACCCTCCTAACCGCTTGCCATGCACCATTTCCTATTCGTTTGCTTGTTTGCGCTGTCCTCCGTTTTAGCCGCTCAGATGGGCACGCCTCCCAACGTCCTGCTCATCCTCACCGACGACCAGGGCTACGGCGATCTGGGCTACCAGGGCAACTCCGTCATTCGTACGCCCGTGCTTGACAGTTTGGCCGCGGAGAGCGTGCGCTTCGCCAACTTTTACGTCTCACCCGTTTGCGCGCCCACCCGAGCTAGCCTCATGACGGGCCGCTACTCCCTGCGAACGGGGGTGCGGGATACCTACAACGGCGGCGCGATCATGGCAGGCTCCGAAGTCACACTCGCAGAGGTACTGCGACAGGCCGGGTACCGTACCGGCATTTTCGGCAAGTGGCACCTGGGGGACAACTACCCGGGCCGACCTTCTGATCAAGGATTCGACGAGAGCCTGATCCACCTGGCCGGGGGCATGGGGCAACCGGGTGACTTCCTGAACTACTTTCGTGGGGACAGTAGCTACTTCGATCCCGTACTCTGGCATAACAACGAGCCCGAGAAGTATGCAGGCTACTGCTCCGATATCTTCGCCGGAGCGGCGCGTGACTTCATTGCCCGGGCGGACGAGCGGCCGTTCTTCTGCTACCTTTCTTTCAACGCTCCGCACACGCCCCTACAGGTAAAGGCTGCCGACTATGCCCGCTACGCTGAGGCTGAGGTCACTCTGCCCTACGGCGAACCTACCGGAACGGAACCTCCCATGAGTGAAGGCGATGTGGAAGCAGCACGGCGGGTTTACGCCATGGTTACCAACATCGACGACAACCTGCGGCGGGTGTTCCGGACGTTGGATAGCCTGGAGCAGCGGGAAAATACCATCGTCATCTTTATGACCGATAACGGTCCGCAGCAGTACCGCTACAAGGGTGGCCTGCGCGGTCGCAAGAGCGATGTGTACGAGGGTGGGGTACGGGTACCCTTTTTCCTGCGGTATCCGAAACGGTATGCCGGAGGTACCACGATCACAGTTCCGGCTGCCCACCTGGACGTACTGCCCACCCTCACCGAGCTGTGTGGTGCCACACTGCCGCAGGAC
The DNA here is from genome assembly GCF_965214665.1 of Neolewinella sp. Classification (GTDB taxonomy): domain Bacteria; phylum Bacteroidota; class Bacteroidia; order Chitinophagales; family Saprospiraceae; genus Neolewinella. The sequence continues at coordinate 3,874,621 of NZ_OZ243970.1, forward strand.
CGTGCGATCGACGGAATAAGTCTGGTGCCGGCGCTCGGTGGGAACACGGCCGGTCTGTCCGACCGCTCCCTTTTCTCCTACTGGACCCGCAAGTACCCCGTGCCCTACCGCAATATGTCGCTGCTGCGTGATGGGTACAAGCTGGTCGGTCAGGTGGACTACGATGCGCCACTGGAACGGTTTGCCCTTTACGATCTGCGCAATGATGCAGCGGAGCAGGACAATCGTATCGACGAGCGGCCGGAGTTAGGCCAGGAGCTACGCGATAGTATGGACGGTTACTACCGGGAGTTGATCGAGTCGCCTAATTTACGCACGCCACCCCGCATCCTTGTAGATTCCACCGAAGAGAACCCCCTTTATCTAAACCGAAACGATGCGGCCGGGCAGCGGGAGATCTGGACGCAAGATGAGGTGTACGGTCTCTGGGCACTTGAGGTCGTGACCCCAGGTGCGTATACCGTCCGGGCGAAGTTTATCGATCCGCAACCTCCCGGGGGGACAATGTACCTAGAGCTAGGTACCCAGCTCTTCACGAAGGAAATTCAGGATACGACCGACCTGATCGAGCTGACGGATGTGATGCTTGAGCGTGGGCCGGTAGATCTTATTCCCATCTACAAAATTGGTGGTCGGCGTGTATTTCCACTTTGGGTACGACTAGGCTCTAGCACTGGTCATTAACCTCGTAGTGTGCCGATAGGATAGTGAAAGACTGTCAGTCGACGTAAGTTTGGCGGATAGTCTCGGTGAGCTTCTTCCGCTCTGCTTTGGTGATGGTACCGGCTACCTTGGTAATTCTCCCTTTATCTATCGTACGTATCTGCTCGACTACGGCATATCCTGTGCCCTTTTGTGTAGTCACGGCTACTCGGGTAGGGTAATCTTTACTTTGGGAGGTCAGGGGGATAACTACTACAGACCGTAGGTTCCTATTGAGCTCATCAGGAGACACTACCACACACGGGCGGGTCTTCTTTATTTCGCTGCCGACAGTAGGATCCAGGTTGACGATCACTATAGCGAATCGGGATATTTTCAAAAGTCGAAAGTTTCGTCCACAAAAACATCATTGATGAGAAGCTCATCGTCTCCTTCGGCAGCCATTTTAGCGAATGCTTCATCCCAACCTTCCCGGACTTTCCTCGCTGGTTTGATTAAGATACCTTCTTTGAGTAAATTCATCTCGATAGTATCTTCAATCGCGTATTCTTGCAGCACTTTCTTTGGGATACGAACCCCTTTTGAGTTCCCGATCTTGACAATCTTGGCCTCCATAATGTAATTACTTTGTGCCTACAACTGTCTACTAAGAGATTTAGTTCACCAACCAATTACTTTCCGGCTCACCCATTTCCTCACCCGGTAGGGGAGTAGCCGGCTTAGGGGGGCGAACACCCTCGTATCCCGCCCCACGTAGGTGCGAAACTTACCCGTTCGCACGATCTTCCAGGTGGCTTCGGCAATGTCGCGGGGGGTGAGCCTGATGTCGGTCGGGCGGAGCTTGCGGTGTACGTTGACGTAGTCCAGGACGATGGGGGTGGTGGCGTACATGGGCAGCAGGTCGCTGACGCGGATACCGTCAGCCTCCAGTCCGATGTCGAGGCTCTCGGAGAAGCTCAGCACGGCCCGTTTGGTGGCCGAGTAGCTGACCAACTCAGGATTGCCGTGCAGGGCCGAGGCCGAGGCGACGTTGATCAGGTGGGCCCCCGGAGTGAGGCGCAGCAGAGGGATGGCGGCGTAGGCCACGTTCATGACTCCGAACAGATTGACATCGACGATGCGGCGATGCTGCTCGATGGGCACGTCAGTAAAGGCACCTACCCCGGTGATGCCGGCATTGTTGAATAGTACGCGCAGATGACCGCCGGTATGCTCACCGAAGTGGGCGACGGCCCGGCGGGCCCCCTCGATGTCGGTGACGTCCAGGCGGGCGTAGCAGGCGTGGTCCGGTCCACCAAGGTCGGCGGCCAGGATGGCCAGTGCCTCCGAATCGAGATCGTACAGTCCCACAAACCAGCCCTCGCTGACGAACTTGCGGGCTACGGCCTGGCCAAAGCCGCCGGCCGCTCCGGTGATGAAGATGCTTGGTTTAGTGGTGGCCATCAGTACACTTCTTCTAGGGGTGCTACGCGGGCGGGGGCAGCGATGGGCCCATTGTGGTGGGTGCCGTGGGTCCGATCGTAGGCCTGGGCTTGCTTCCGAAGGCGGTCGTAGCGCTTGAGCTGTTTGGCTACGCCGCGCACTACGTCGTAGGGGTCGATGAGGTGGGTATCCATGATGCGGTCGCCGTTGTGCTTATAGACGGCACCGACCGGTTGACTAATCTCGCGCTGTAGCTTAATGTGCTCGGCCACGAGCTTGCCGTAGGGCTCGAAGACCTGCCCGACGCCGCCGCGGAATTGGTACCAGCCCAGGTAGTAGATGCCGCGGTAGTCGGGCAGCATGGACCAGCCGTAGACCTGGGCCACGGTACCCTCCACCCGCTGCAGTTCCTCGGGTAGGAAGGGGTAGCTAAGGTGGTAGCCGGTGGCGCAGGCGATGAGATTGGCCGCCACGCGGCTGCCATCGGTAAAGACGACCTCCTTACCGTCGAGGCGCTCGATACCGGGTTTAGCGGTGAGCCGTCCGTGCTTGATGTAATGCAGTACCTCCGAGCCCAAGGTAGGGTGCTTTTCGAAGGGCTCGTAGTCGGGCTCGGGCAGGTTGTAGTCCGACCAGGAGCCCTGCACCAGCTTGACCATTAGCTTGATGAAGGGGCGCTGAAACCAGACCGGCCAGGTAGCAAAGGGGCTATCGGCGATGGGCTTGCCCATAAAGGTCTTGGGAAAAAACCAGACGCCGGAGCGCAGGCTGAGGTAAGCCCTGTCGGCCAGCCGGGCGCTCTCGCTCGCCAGGTCGCAGGCTGAATTGCCACCGCCTACTATTACGACTCGCCGGCCCGTCAGTTGCTCCCGCTTTTTGTAGTCTTTAGAGTGCATAATCTCGCCGTCGAACTGCCCCCGAAACTGCGGCATGTTCCGGTCCCAGTGGTGGCCGTTGGCGAGCAACACCCCCTCGTAGTGGCGTACCTCTCCGCTGTCTAAAGTCACTTCCCAGAGGTTATCGGCGATGGGCCGCACGTAGTCGACGCGGGTATTGAACTCAATGGCATCGTGCAGTCCGAAGTGGCGGCTGTAGTCGATATAGTAGTCCAGCATATTTTGCGCGCTGGGAAAGTCGGGGTAGTGGTCCGGCATGGGGTAGCCGGGGTACTGAGTGATGAGCTTGGAGGAGATGATGTGGGCGGTGGGGTACACGCCGTGGAGCCAATTGCCGCCCACCTCGCGATCGGCCTCGACGTGGTCGTAGGCGATACCGGCTTCCTGGAGGCCGCGGGCGGTTCCGAGGCCGCAGGGGCCGGCGCCAATGATAAGGTGGCGGTCGCGGCGATCGGTGGGATTTTGCATGCTGGGTCGACTTTGAGTTTCTGGAAGGTACGACAATAGCGAAAATTCGCCGGAGTGCTTGCGATGGCGCGTTACTGCGATCATCAGGCGTACCCCGGCAGGGATGCCGGGAGCCAATTACCCCGGTAGGGATGCCGGGAGCCAATCAGTAGGCCTTAGCAAACACCACCCGCCCCCGACTCGGTTTCCCCGACAGCATATCCGCCCCCTGCTCCTCCGACCGGCCATTGGGGATGCAGCGGATGGTCGCCTTAGTGAGTTCCTTGATTCTGAGCTCCGTTTCGGTGGTGCCGTCCCAGTGCGCGTACACGAAGCCCGGAACGTCGCGCTCGATCACCTCCTGAAACTCCTCGAAGGTGTTGACGTAAGTTGTGTGCTCTTCGCGAAAGCGCACGGCCCGATCGAAGAGATTTTGCTGGATGTTCGCGAGCAACTGCACGACGTGGTCGACGATGCCCTCCAGGGGCTGGCTCCCCTTCGTTTTTTCATCGCGACGGGCTACCTCGATGGTGCCATTCTCTAGGTCGCGCCTGCCGAGGCCCAGCCGGATGGGGATGCCCTTCAGTTCGTTTTCGGCAAATTTGAAGCCGGGGCGCTGCTTGGCATCATCGTCGTAGGTGACGCGAACGCCGCGGGCCTTCAGCTGCTCCATTAGTTCGCGGGCCTTGGCGTCGAGCAGTTCGTTCGGCTTTGGAATGGGGACGATGACGACCTGTACGGGAGCCAGCTTGGGGGGCAGCACCAGTCCCTCGTCGTCACTGTGGGTCATGATGAGCCCACCGATCAAACGGGTAGAGACGCCCCAGCTACTGGCCCAGACGTACTCCTCCTGGTTGTCCGCGTTACTAAACTTGACGTCGAAAGCCTTGGCGAAGTTCTGCCCCAAGTTATGGCTCGTACCGGCCTGTAGGGCCTTGCCATCCTGCATCAGCGCCTCGATGGTATAGGTGTCGATGGCTCCGGCGAAGCGCTCATTGACCGTCTTCACGCCCCGCAGGACCGGCATGGCCATGTACTCCTCGGCAAAGGTGGCGTAGACCTCCTGCATCTTTAGCGCCTCTTCGAGCGCCTCGTCGGCCGTGGCGTGGGCGGTGTGCCCTTCCTGCCAGAGGAACTCGGCGGTGCGCAGGAACAGGCGGGTGCGTAGCTCCCAGCGCACCACGTTGGCCCACTGGTTGATGAGCAATGGTAGGTCGCGGTAGCTGGTAATCCAGTCGCGGTAAGTGTGCCAGATAATGGTCTCGGAGGTGGGGCGTACGATGAGCTCCTCCTCGAGTTTAGCCTCGGGGTCGACGATAACGCCGCTGCCGTCCTCGGCGTTTTTGAGTCGGTAGTGGGTGACTACGGCGCACTCCTTGGCGAACCCCTCGACGTGATCCGCCTCGCGGCTCAGGAAGGACTTAGGGATAAACAGGGGGAAATAGGCGTTGACGTGGCCCGTCTCCTTGAACATATCGTCGAGCTGCCGCTGCATCCGTTCCCAGATCGCGAAGCCGTTGGGCTTGATGACCATGCAGCCCCGTACCGCGCTGTTCGAGGCTAGGTTGGCCCGCTTGACGATGTCGAGGTACCATTCGGAATAATTCTCGTCCCGGGCGGTGATTGCTTTGGCCATGGGTCAACTTTGGGGTGGGGTAACACGTTGATAATTAATGGATAAGGGCCTGGGGTCAGTAACGACTGACCGGGCTACCTCCACCCGTTTTGTATCTTCCATTTGGTAAGCAAACTGGCGTTTAACGCTTTTGCCGGCACCTTTTAAGGGCGTTTTAACCAAATGATGGGCACAAACTTACTACTTTAGACCTTGAATCAGTGGCAGACTCACGGATTGCACAATTACCAAACATCATGCTTAAGCAAAAGCTACTCTTCGCGGCCTCGTCCTTACTTGCCCTGCTGTTCGTCACGACCAGCCTACAGGCGCAGTATGACGATATGTACTACGATCCGGATGACTACCGTAGCGTAGAGCCCGCGCCCGACTACTATCAGGACAATTACGCCGAGCGCAACGACGCGCCCCGTGACAACTCCTTCCGCTCTTCGTCGAGCTACGACGATGACTACTACGATTACGCCTACTCCAGCCGCATTCGCCGCTTCAATCGGCCCTATGCCGGTTTTGGCTACTACGATCCGGTCTACGTAGATGCAGCCTACTACGATCCGTTCTACCGGCCCTTCGGTACCACGTCGCTAATTTATAACAGTGGCTTTGGCTACAACCGCTTCGGTCGTAGTGCCTTCTTGGAGCCCGTCATCACGCCGTACGGTATCGCTTACATCGACCGTGGCTTCGGTGGTTGGAACCGGAGTTTTGGCTGGAACGACCCTTACTACGGTAATGCCTGGGGTGGCGGTGGTTTCGGTCGCGGCTACTACGGTGGCGGTGGCTTCGGCTACGGTGGCTTTGGCGGTGGCGGTTTTGTCTCCCCCGGTGGCTACTACTGTCCTCCCGCCTGGGGTGGTGGCAATACCTACGTGGTGAACAACAACGTAAGCAACGCCCCCGCTCGCCGTACGGTTACATCCGTACCCCGCGCCGCTACCACCTCGATCGCTGACCGCGTAGTTCGCAACCGCGACAATACTGCGGTGAGCCCCCGCTCGCTCGACAACCGCGGTACTACGACCCGTAGCAGCAGTGGACGCACGCTGCGCACTGACGATCGTGCCCGCACTACCGTCACCCCACGGTCTAACACGCGGTCCGCCGTACCCAGCCGCACCTACACACCTAGCCGCTCCGCCACGCCCAGCCGTAGCACCACGCCCCGGACCTATACCCCGAGCCGCAGCACCACGCCGAGCCGGAGCTATTCGCCCAGCCGTAGCACTGCACCCCGCAGCTATTCGCCCAGTCGGAGTGCTACCCCGAGCCGCAGCTACAGCCCGAGCCGTAGCGCGACCCCGAGCCGCTCCTATACTCCCAGCAGCAGCAGTACGCGTAGCTCCAGTCCCAGCCCGACGCGTTCTACGACCAGTACCCGCTCTACCACCCGGGGGGGCGGCGGCCGCTAAGTCAGTAGTCCACCTTAAACATCCAAAGGGGATGCGTACCATCGGTACGCATCCCCTTTTTTCGTCGCCGCCGCTTAAAGAAAGCATAAACCGAAGTACGGGCCCAAACTTTCGATTTACCCCCGGCCTTCTTAAGGGACCAAGCACCTCGACACATGAACCTACGGCTAGTCCTCGCCGCCCTCCTACTGGCGGGTACCCTGAGCGGACAGACCTTTGATGATGCGCTCCGCTTCTCCTTCGTCACCCCCCAGGGTTCGGCGCGCTTTGCCGGCACAGGAGGTAGCCTCACCCCCCTGGGCGTGGATGCTACTACGCTACACACCAACCCCGCCGGCATCGGCTGGAATCGCTACAATATGGCCCAGGTCACGCCCGGCTTTACCCTTACCGGCGTAAAGTCGGACCTAGCGCCCGATGCCGCCTCCGGCCCCCTCAATGAGTCGGTCGCTAATTTCAACCTGCCCAGTATAGGGCTCATCTTCGCCGGTACCACCCGCTCCGTCAATTGGTCCACCCTCAACTTTGGGGTGAGTGTGACCCGGTTGGCCGATTATAACCGGCAAACGCGCTTTAGTGGACGGAGCCAGGGCAGCATTATCGACGGATACGCCGCTGACCTGAATGCCGGCTTCAACGATCCCTATGGAAGCGATTTAGCCCTTCAGACCGGAGCACTTTTCCAGGACGATCAGGGGTACTTTAGCGATTTCGACCTGGCAGAAAATGACGGTGGGCGCGTTCGTCGCGATGGTCTGTTTGACCGCCGCGGTAGCATGAGCGAAGTGGCCATCGGATTCGGGGGCAACTACCGCGAGAAGCTTCTCTGGGGAGTCTCCTTCGGTATTCCCTTCTTTACCTACGACGATGTCTACTCCTACGAAGAGGTGGATGACCAGGGCGAAATTTCGGGCTTCGACAATTCCTCCTTCGACCGGAGCCTGGTCAACAGCGGCACGGGCTTCAACCTTAAGTTCGGCCTCACTTACCTGCCCACCGAGCAGCTGCGACTCTCCGGGGCCATTCACTCGCCTACGGCCTGGACCGTTGACGAGCAGTTCTCCACGGGCTTCACCTACAACTATACCGACGAGGACGGCAACGCCCTCGGTGGCACCGCCCTCAGCCCCCTCAATACCGTCACCTATAACCTGCGCACCCCCTGGCGTTTTATGGTTGGTGCCGGCTACCTCATCGGCAACTGGGGTTTCGTAAGTCTGGACGCTGACTACGCTGATTACCGGGGCAACAGCGTCAGTTTTGATGATTTCGCCACCGCCGCCGATGACGTGAACGCTAGCATTGACGATAACCTCAGCAACAGTATCGGCCTGCGCCTCGGCGGCGAGCTCAACCTCAAGCCCATCCAGCTACGTGCGGGCGTCGGCTACCGTCAGGTCCCCTACGCTCTGTTTCTCAACGATGAGGATGAGGCCTACCTGACCTACAGCGCCGGGGCCGGCTACAGCATCGGTAAATTCTTCGTCGATCTGGCCGCTCAGTACAGCGGAGCGAGCGGCTTCGAGACGGCCTACAACGCACCGGCCAACTTGGAGCAGCCCCTCATCACTACCGATCGCACCCAGGTCTCGGTCCTCCTCACCGTAGGCTTCCGCGGCTGGAACGCCGGTTTTTAGCCCCCGGTGGACTCCCTCACCCAGATTGTCCTCGGGGCCGCCGTCGGCGAGGGCGTCCTCGGTCGCCGCGTCGGCAACCGCGCCGTGCTCTGGGGCGGCATCGCCGGCACGGATAGTGGAGCAGTTCTCAGGTCCGCGGGGTGACGGCCGGGTCATGTTCGAATCGCTCTGGGAACGCATGTGGGGGATTTGACGTGTCATCCTCCCTTGCATTCTAAAAAAAGGTAGTAAAAACCTATAAATGGCGGGTTGCAACCGATTTAAGAAAAATTTTGTGATCGAAACGTGTACAGCAGATTGCGAATCGCACTAGCTTTAGTGCGATCACGCGCGGTGATTTGCTGGGTGCCGAGCCCGGCGACCAAACCCATTTTTCACACCCATTAGCTGTTACCTTATCATGCAAAAACTACTGCTATTATTCGTGTTGTTCCTGCTTTGCACGGCGGGCGGCACGGCCCAAACCATCGTCGAGCGCTACGGTCAACTGACCGTCGACGGCAACCGCATCAAAGACGAGTGCGGCCGCGTTGCCCAGGTCAAGGGCATGTCCTACTTCTGGAGCCAGTGGGAGGGCAAGGAGTACTATAATGCTAACGTGGTCAAGTGGCTACGTGACGACTGGAAGGTCGAGGTCGTGCGGGCCGCCATCGCCGTACGCGGCGAGGACGACTACATCACCGACCCCACCACCCACTACAACCGCGCCGTAGCGGTCATCGACGGGGCCGTGCAGCACGGCATCTATGCCATTGCCGACTTCCACGCCCACGATGCCGACCAGTACACCGCCCAGGCGAAGACTCTGTTTAGCCAGCTTTCCGCCCGCTACAAGGGAAAACCTAATATCATCTACGAAATCTGGAACGAGCCCATTGGCGGTGGTGACGACGCCTCCGCGCGGGCTACCTGGAGCCGGATCAAGACGTACGCCCGCGAGGTGATTTCCGTGATTCGCGACAACGACCCCAACGGACTCATCGTCGTCGGCACCCCCTTCTATTCCCAGCGCGTCGACATTGCCACCGAAAGCCCGCTGACTACCGACAGCAAGGGCCGCCCCGTCGGCAACGTGGCCTATACCATTCACGCCTACGTCGGTACCCACAAGGCCGACCTACGCGCTAAGGGGGATGTCGCGCTGGGCCGTGGCTACGCCCTATTCATGACCGAGTGCGGCCGTACCGATGCCTCCGCCAACGGAGCCGTTTACCCCGGCGAGTGGGACACCTGGGAAGCCTGGATGGATGCCCGCGGCATCTCCTACGCCAAGTGGAGCCTATCGAGCAAAAACGAAACCTGCTCCAGCCTCCAGCCCGGCGCCCCCGCTAACGGCGGCTGGACTACCGCTCAGCTCCGCCCCGAGGGTCAGTGGAACCGGACTCACTTCCGTAGCGTGAACGCCACCCAACCCTCCGTCTGCGGCGGTACCACCCCTCCGCCCACCTCCTCTCCCACCACCAACCACAACATCTACACCGATAACCTCAATAATACCTGGGCTGACTGGTCCTGGGGAGGTACTAGCACGGTGCGCGACGGTGGCATCAAGAAGAACGGTAGCTACAGCTTCAAATACGACTTCAATGCAGGCGGCGCAATCTCCTTCCGCCACCCCAGCGGCCTGTCGTCCGATAACCTGGTGCGGCTAGAATTTTGGGCCCGCACCTACAGCGGCAGCGCCACCTTCCAGGTCAGCGGCTCCTACGATGATACCTACGAAAACCGCGGTAGCACCACCAACGCCGCCATCACCACTACCTGGAAGAAGTTCTCCTTCACCAAGGCGCAGCTCGGCAACTTCGGCTGGTACCGTCGCTTCTTCCTCTTCAACGGCACCACGGGCGTGGCCGTCTTCCTCGACGACGTCCGGTTGGTGTACAACTCGACCGGCTCGCAGATGCTTGGCGGCCTGAGTACCGCGCCCACTACGGCCCTCGACCAGACGGGCATCCTCAGCCTGTTCCCGAACCCCACCCGGGGGGCCTTCACGATGGAAGTAAATCTGGCCACGGCCGTCCCCCAGCTCAACGTCACCGTCACCGACATTGCCGGCCGCACCGTGCTTCAGCAGCGCCAGGATGCCTTCCTCGGCGCTAACCGCTTCGACCTCACGCTACCGTCCGGCTCGGCCACCGGCGTTCACCTCGTCAGGGTGTACGACGATAGCGGCAGCATCCAGTTCACCCAGCGCCTCTTGCTGGAATAAATCCCCCACTGCGCGTGATCGGCGAGCGCCTCCGGACTTGTTCCGGAGGCGCTCGTTGTTTTGGCTACATTTACGGGCATGATGCGCACGCTCTGCTACCTTACGCTACTGCTCCCTTTTTCAGTTGCCGCCCAGCAAAATCCTCTGGCTGACGTCATTGAGCAGCACCGCGCCGAATTCGCCCCCTGGGTCGACCAGCGCGATAGCTTCGAGGTGCAGGTGCTCTACTCCCAAATCGACCGGCAGCCCGACGGTTCGGTCCGCCTGCATACCTACCGCTGGGGGGGCGACAGCACCCAGTATTTCTACCCCGCCAGCTCCGTCAAGATGCCGGTTGCTGCGCTCGCCCTGCAGAAGCTCAATGAGCTCGGCGTAGTGGGTATGGGGCCGGAAACTCCGATGTACACTGGAATAGGAACTGCACCAGTCCCGATAGCTATCGGGACGCCCCAAACTGCCGTAAGCAGCGACACGAGTAGCCAAACGGGTCTGCCCAGCGTAGCTCACTACATCCGCAAAATTTTCCTGACCAGCGACAACGACGCCTACAACCGCCTCTTCGAGTGGCTGGGGCCCACCTACATCAACAAAGCGTTACAAGCTGCCGGGGTCGCAGGTGCAAGGATCCAACACCGGGTGGGCGTGCCGGACTTCGACGACACTACGGACGCTTACCTCAATCCCGTGCGCTTTGCCGCGGGGTACGAGACGCTGTACCAGGTGGGGGAACGGCACGATACCTACTACGATCCACTGCCCGCCGTGAAGGGGCAACAGCGGGGACTGGGTTACCTGCAGGGCGATAGCCTGATCCATGAGCCCTTTGACTTCAGCCGTAACAACTACCTGAGCATACGCAACCTGCACGATATACTAGTGCGGATCGTGCTGCCGGAGGCGGTGGAGACTCCCTTTCAACTAACCGACTCGGACTACACCCTGCTGCGGGAGGCCATGTCGCAGCGCCCCCGCGAGAGCGTGTCACCGCGCTACGACAAGCCGGATAACTACGTAAAGTTCTGGATCTACGGCGATGAGCCGGAGGAGACCGTGATCCCCGATAGCGTGCGCATCCTCAACAAGGTGGGCTGGGCCTACGGCTACCTGACGGATGCGGCCTACATTACGGATGGGGAGGTCGAATTCATCCTGGTGGGTACCATTCACACCAATGCCAACCGTATTTACAACGACGGGGTGTACGAGACCGACGAGGTGGGCATGCCGTTTTTCGGTAAGCTCGGGCGGGCTATGCTGGAGTATGAGCGTCGGGGCCGCAGTCATGATTGACGAGGGTGCCGACGGGTTCGCCGAAGACGATCTTGCGTAGGTTGGTAGGCTCGTTGATGTCGAAAACGATGATGGGTAGGTTGTTTTCGGCGCAGAGGGCGAAGGCGGCCTGGTCCATGACGCGCAGGTTTTTGGTGAGCGCCTCCCGGAAGGTGATGCAGTCGTACTTAGTGGCCGTGGGGTCCTTTTCGGGATCGGCCGTGTAGATACCGTCGACGCGGGTGCCCTTGAGGATTATCTCGGCGCCGATCTCGTTGGCGCGCAGGGCGGCGGCCGAGTCGGTGGTGAAGTAGGGGTTCCCGGTGCCGCCCGAGAAGATGACCACGCGTCCCTTTTCTAGGTGGCGGATGGCCCGGCGGCGGATGTAGGGCTCGGCGATGGCGGCCATCTCGATGGCCGAGATCAGGCGGGTGTATACCCCGTGGGTCTCCATCATGCTCTGTAACGCCATGCCATTGATGACCGTGGCCAGCATGCCCATGTAGTCGCCCTGAGTACGCTCTACGCCCGACTCCGCCGCCGATAGCCCCCGAAAGATGTTGCCGCCGCCGATTACCACGGCTACCTCTACGCCGATGTCGATCAGCTCCTTGATCTGCTTGGTGTAGTAGGTGAGCATGAGGGGGTCGATGCCATACTGCTGATTGCCCATGAGGGTTTCTCCGGACAGTTTGAGCATGATGCGGCGGTAGGTGAGGGCCATAAGAGGGGGTTGGTTTGGCCAAAGATAGATGGAAGGGGTTAGACCCGGCTTTGCCGGGGTAGACCCCTCGCTGGCGCGTTCGGGGGTAGACCGCTGCGCGGGTAGAGCTGCCGCATGTCGTGCCTGCGAGACGGGTCTACCCCGAAGGGTCTACCCCGCTTTAGCGGGTCTACGTCCGAACGCGCCAGCGAGGGCTCTACCCGGTCGCGACAGCGCCGGTCTACAATCTTTGCTCAAGAGCAGGGACCATAGCTTCTTTCCACGCCGCAAATGAATCATCCAAAATCCGCCGCCGCGCCTCCCGCACCAGGGCCAGGTAGAAGGCCAGATTATGCAAACTAGCCAGTTGCGGACCGAGCAACTCGTTGGTGCGAAACAGGTGGCAGAGGTAGGCCTTAGAATGCACCCGCGAAGTAGGCGCCGCATCTGCATCCGCATCGATGGGCGAATGATCATTCTTCCACCGCGCATTGCGAATATTGAGGATGCCCCGGCGGGTGTAGAGCATGCCGTGGCGGGCGTTGCGACTCGGCAGTACGCAGTCGAACATGTCTACGCCACGACCGATGCACTCCAGGAGATTAGCGGGGGTGCCGACGCCCATGAGGTAGCGGGGCTTGGCCTTGGGGAGGATATCGCAGCAGAGCTTGGCGATACGGTACATGTCGGGGATGGGCTCGCCGACGGAAAGCCCACCAATCGCATTTCCTGGCTGATCCTGACCGGCGATGAACTCACAAGACTGGGTACGGAGGTCGTCGAAGCTGCCTCCCTGCACGATGGGCAAGAGCGTCTGGGTGTGGCCATACAGCGGCTTCGACTCCTGCATAAAGGTCACACAACGCTCCAGCCAGCGGTGGGTGAGGTGCATACTCGTCTGCGTATACTCCCGGGTGGAGGGGTAGGGGGGGCACTCATCGAATGCCATCACGATGTCGGCCCCGATGGAGCGCTGGATGCCGAGACTACTCTCAGGGCTGAACAAGTGCCTGCTGCCGTCGATGTGACTGGCAAAGGTGGCTCCCTCCTCGGTGATCTTGCGGCGGTGGGCAAGGCTGTAGACCTGGTAGCCGCCGCTGTCGGTGAGGATGGGCCCGTCCCACTGCATGAAGTTGTGCAGGCCGCCGGCCGCCTCCATCACCTCCATGCCGGGGCGCAGGTAGAGGTGGTAGGTATTACCGAGGATAATCTGGGCCCTGACCTGCTCTTTTAATTCCCGCTGGTGCACCCCCTTGACCGTGCCCAGGGTGCCGACGGGCATGAAGATCGGCGTCTCGATCGTGCCGTGGTCGGTAGCGAGCATGCCGGCGCGGGCGTCACTTTGGGTATCGGTATACTGAAGGTCGAACGTCACGGGGCGCGAAGGTAACGGGCGGTCATCGGATGCGTCCCGCAGGGCTCATCCGATGTCTCGCCCTTCGATGTCTTACCCTCTCCGCAGGGCTCATCCGATGTCTCGCCCTAGATTCGGCCTATGAAATTCCTAATCGCAGGCCTAGGCAACCCCGGCCCCAAGTACGCCGATACCCGCCACAACGTAGGCTTTCGCGTGGTCGAGCAACTCAGTGACGAGTGGGAAAGCGTGACCCACGGCGACCTGGCCCGCATCAAGCACCGCGGCAAACAAATCACCCTCCTCAAGCCCAACACCTACATGAACCTGAGCGGCAAGGCCGTGCGCTACTGGCTGCAGGCCGAGAACGTGCCGAAGGAAAACCTGCTGGTGGTGATGGACGATCTACACCTTGACTTCGGCAGACTGCGGCTGCGGGGCAAGGGCAGCGATGCCGGCCACAACGGCCTGAAGGACATTGACCGGCTCACCGGCGGCAACAACTACGCCCGGCTGCGGGTGGGTATCGGCAAGGACTTCCACCCCGGGCAGCAGGCCGACTACGTACTAAGTGAGTGGAATGCGGAGGAGCGCGACGAGCTACCGGCCGTGCTAAAGGACGCCAGTGAGGCTTGCCTGAGCTTCTGCGCCCACGGGCTGGCTAACACCATGAGCGCGTTTAACCGATAAACCGGAAGCGCTAAACGGCGTTACCCCCTCACTAGATTGCACCAGCTCGCTTGAACACACAAGTCACCATCGTCGGCGCCGGATTCGCCGGGCTGTCCGCCGCAGCCTACCTGGCCCGCGACGGTTACCGGGTACGTATCCTGGAAAAGAACGAGGGGTTGGGGGGGCGTGCCCGGCAGTTCGAGGTCGAGGGCTACACCTTCGATATGGGACCGAGCTGGTACTGGATGCCGGAGGTGTTCGAGCAATTCTTCACTGACTTCGGGAGTAGGGCTGCGGAGCACTACGAGCTGGTGCGGCTCGATCCGAGCTACGAGGTGGTCTTTGGCGTGGAGGACCGCATCGAGGTGCCCGCCACTACGCAGGAGCTCTTTGCGCTTTTTGAAGAGCTAGAACCCGGTAGCTCGGCTAATCTGCAGAAGTTTTTGGACGAGGCCGAGTACAAGTACCGGGTGGGCATCAACGAGTTCGTGCAGAAGCCCGGACACAGCATCCTGGACTTTGCCGATGTGCGGGTCTTCAAGTCAGTGTTCAAGCTACAGATGCTGACCGACATGGCTACCTATGTGCGCCGGCTGTTCAAGCACCCGCAGCTAATCCAACTGCTGGAGTTTCCGGTGCTTTTCCTCGGGGCCACTCCAGCCAATACCCCAGCGCTGTATAGCCTGATGAACTACGCCGATCTCAAGCTCGGCACCTGGTATCCGCTGGGGGGGATGCATAAGATCATTGCGGGAATGGCCGCCGTAGCCCGGGGGCAGGGGGTAGAGATTGTCTCGGGTAGCGCGGTGGAAAAGGTGACGACGGCCAACGGAGAGGTTCAGTCTGTCACCACCGCGGACGGCACGGTATATCCCACCGATATCCTGGTCTGTGCCGCCGACTACCACCACTTCGAGCAGGAGCTGCTGGCTCCCCGAGACCGGATGTACTCCGCCGACTACTGGCAGGGGCGCACCATGGCCCCCTCCAGCCTGCTGTTCTACATCGGACTGGACCGCAGGGTGCCCGGGCTGCACCACCATACGCTCTTCTTCGATGCCGACTTTAACCGTCACGCCCACGATATCTACGAGGAGCCAGTCTGGCCGGAAGATCCGCTCTTTTACGTCTGCGCCCCCTCGGTGACCGATCCTAGCGTGGCCCCGGCAGGTTGCGAGAATATGTTCTTCCTCCTGCCCCTGGCCTCTGACCTCGACGACAACGCAGAGCGGCGCGAGCACTACTGGAACCTGATGTGCGAGCGGCTGGCCCGACGCATTGGATTTGATATTCGTCCGCACGTAGTATACCGCCGCGGCTACGCCCATCGGGAGTTCCGGGAAGACTACAACGCCTACCGTGGCAACGCTTACGGACTGGCTAACACCCTGCGGCAGACGGCCTTCCTCAAGCCCAAGCTCCGCAGTAAAAAGCTCCGTAACTTGTGGTACGCCGGTCAGCTGACGACGCCGGGGCCGGGTATGCCCCCCAGCATCATCAGCGGGGAGGTAGCCGCCCGCGACATCAAACGCGCCCTGCCCGTTCATGCTTAGCCTCTACAAACAAGTCTGCCGGGAGTGCGCCAGCCTAGTCACCCGCCGCTACAGCACGAGCTTCAGCATGGGCATCCGGGTGTTCGAACGGCCGCTGCGGGCCCCGATCTACGGCATATACGGTTTTGTGCGCTTCGCCGACGAGATCGTCGATACCTTCCACCACCAGGACAAGCAGATGCTCTTCCAACGCTTTCGTGAGGATACCTACCACGCCCTGGAGCACGGCATCAGCCTTAACCCCATCCTACAGGCCTTCCAGGAGGTGGCCCACCGCTACCAGATCGGCCGTGACCTCATCGACCCCTTCCTGGACAGCATGGAGATGGACCTCGACAATACCCGCTATAACCCGTCCTTATATAAGGAGTACATCTACGGCTCGGCCGAGGTGGTGGGTTTGATGTGTCTTAGAGTATTCGTGGACGGCGACGAGGAGGAGTACGAGCGCCTTAAACCCCCCGCCCAGGCGCTCGGCTCGGCCTTCCAGAAGATCAACTTCCTGCGCGACATCCGCTCCGACTACCACGACCGGGGCCGCGTCTACTTCCCCGGAGTAGACTACGAGCAGTTCGACAACGTCAGCAAGGCAGCCATCGAGGCGGACATTAAGGCCGATTTTGATTTCGCCTATACGGGCATTCTACAGCTGCCTACCAGTGCCCGCTTCGGGGTATACCTGGCCTACCGCTACTACACCAAGCTGTTCCAGAAGATCCGTAATTCCCCGGCCCACGACGTGACCAAGTCGCGCATTCGTGTGGCCGACAGCCGTAAGGTGTACCTGCTGGCTAGCTCTGCCGTCAAGCACCGGTTCAATTTGTTATGAGGGCTACGTCAGCTGGGGGAGGGGCCCCAGATGTAAGTCAGGTGCAGGTGCAGTCGAAATTGGAGCGGGGTTTAGTGTGGTTCATGGTTTTTGCTTTTGCAAGTGGAACCCTGGCACATACGCTGCCGGCGGTACTTCCCATCACACGCTACACGACTGACGGGCTGCTCCTGGTATTGAATGGGCTACTGCTCTACGCGATCTACCGGCGGAATCGGGACCGATGGTTGCTAGTCTGGCTGGTGGTGGCGTACTGTTTTACGTTTGCGGCAGAGGCGGTGGGGGTGGCTACGGGGGCTTTGTTTGGGGAGTATGCGTACGGGGCTACGATGCGGTGGCAGTGGTTGGGGGTGCCTTTTGTGATTGCTTTGAATTGGTGTGTGTTGACTTTGGGGTGTAATGAGGTGGCGCTGCGGGTGTGGTCTGGTGTTGGAGGGTTCACCACAGAGCGCCCTGCGGGCTACACAGAGGGATTCACAGAGTTTTCACAGAGGGGGGTGGCGTTGGAGGGAGGTCACAGAGGGGGAATGACCTGGCGGTCATTCGGGGTGGCGGTGGTGGCTAGTGTGTTGATCGCGCTGTATGACGTGGCGATCGAGCCGGTGGCGGTGAAGCTGGATTACTGGCAGTGGGGTGGGGGGACGATACCGTTCAGGAACTATGTGATGTGGGCAGTGGTGGCGCTGGCGATCTCGCTGCCGTTGCAGGTGTTGGGGATACGGTTTCGGAGTCCGCTGTTGCTGGTGTACCTCGGGGCGCAGTTGTTCTTTTTCGGGGTGCTTAACTTGGTGCTGTGAGCATCGATTACGACATCGCGGTGATCGGGGGGGGACTGGCGGGGCTGAGCCTGCTGTACCATTTGCAGCGAGCCGGGAAGCTGGCGGGGCAGCGGGTGCTGCTGGTGGATGCCGAGGGGCGTAAGACGGGGCACGACCGTACCTGGTCCTTCTGGGAGCGGGGCACGGGGCCGTTTGAGGAGCTGGTGTATAAGCGGTGGCAGCGGGTGAGCTTGCACAACTTTGAAACGGGTTGCACCTGCGACCTCCGCCCGTATGCGTATAAGGTGATCCTGAGTGATGCCTTTTATGCGCACGTCAATGCTGTGCTGGATGGGGTGGGCGGGGTGACGCGGGTGCGGGGGAAAGCGAGTGAACTGCAATCTGCGTCGGAACGGGCGAGCT